>NZ_JBIUAW010000013.1:0-172818 GCF_044593195.1 Streptomyces sp. NPDC052396 | reverse complement strand
CGAGCCCGCACCCGCACCAGCCCCCTGGCAGCACTTCGCCCCGTCGCATAACGACGGGGCGAAGCGTCAGGGCCCGGATTTAACCAACAGCGTCCGTTCCGCCGCACCCGGCTCTTTCCGGCATGTCCGCTCAGCGGCCCACGCGCCGGCGGTGGCGTCCGCCGCGCCCCGGCCCGGGCACTGCGGTGCCATGGCCGCCCTGGGCGGCCTGGGCCTCGGCCCGCTCCTCGGCCAGGCCGAAGCGGTCCAGCAGCGGCAGCCGGTCCAGGTTGGGCAGCACCCAGGCGTGCCAGACGCCGGTGACGAACAGGATCGCCGACCCGGCCACCAGCACCGCGCCCAGGGTGTCCGTGGGGTAGTGGGCGCCGATGTAGAGCCGGGAGAAGGCCACCAGCAGCACGGCCAGCACACCGCAGACGGCCACGGTGCGGCGGTGGCGGGACTCGCGGAACAGGAAGTACGCGGCGACCGCGGCGGCCACGGTGAAGGCGGTGTGGCCGCTGGGGAAGCTGTTGGAGCCGATCTGCGGGTCCAGCGAGAACTTGGTGGGCGGCCGGTGCCGGGCGACGATGGCCTTGGCGACCTGGGTGCTGTTCCAGCCGATGGCCACCACCAGGAAGGTGGCCACCGCCTGGGTCGGGCGGCGGCGCAGGAACAGCAGCCAGCCGGTCCACACCACCAGGACGATCACACCGGCCGTCGGCGAGGCCAGATAGCTGACGCCCTTCATCACCTCATTCAGCCAGCCGGTGCGCAGATTGGTCTGGATCGTACGGTCCAGGCTCAGATCGTGCGGCTGGATCAGACTGGTGTGCGCGGCGAGCAACCCGAGCACCAGCGCAACCGCGAACAGCAGAACGGAATTGCGCAACCAGTGGCGCACATAGGGCATGGGCGGGGGTCCTTCGTATCGGCATGGCGGCGCCTGAGCGGCTGCCCGCGGGGGTGATGACCAACTGCAAAACTACATGTGCGCGGCGTGGACCCCCCAAGTGCGGCCCCCACCAAGGGTGATCGACTGTACGCAGTGTGACGCGACGGTCGCATACCGTGCCCGAGGACGTGTCCGGGCCCGGTGCCACTCGTTCTCCTCGCGGAGGAGCCATCTCTGCGACTGGCTGAGGAGCCTTGATGCGACGAGTCCTTACCGCGGTCACCATGGCCGCGGCCGCCGTTGGCCTGGGGGCGAACGCGGCCCAGGCGGCGGTACTGCCGAAGCTGTCGGAACTGGCGACGCTGGCCGCGGTCGACCCGGGCAACCTGGGCGAGACGGTGGACGGGGCCGCCCAGCGGTCCACCAATATCGCGGGAGAGACGGGGGGCAACGCACTGCGGCGGGCCGTGCCCGCGGCGGGACGCACCGGCGGCACGGCGGTGCGCAAGACCGGCTCGGCGGCCCGGCGGGCGATCGGCGACACCGTGGGTTCGGCCCGCGAAATCCTGGGCGAAACGGCCAAGTCGGCGGCGCTGGACCAGCCGGTGGGCGGTCTGCCGGTCAAGGGCCTGCCCGCCGGCGGCCAGTTGCCGGTCCGGGGCGTGCCCGGCGTCAGCTGAGACCGGCCCGGGAGTCCGCGCCGGTCCCGGACCGCGGTCCGGGGCCGGCCGGTACACCGCCCTCCGCTTCCAGCGGTCTTGGAGCCGGCTTGGAGGCGTCTTGGATGCCACTTGTGGATTTCCGCCGGCCGAGGCGGCCGGATGTCACAAAAACCGATCGTTGAGTAATCCCGCGGTACCCCTGGGTGACATCCACGCCCTTCCGAACTGACATGGGCGTAAACCGACTTGTGGTCCTGATGCCCCTGGGGCACCCGGTGCCGGAGAGCAGGGCCGCGAGGGATGTGGCTCCGATACCGGCCCAACACACCCAAGAGACATATGCCTTCGGTCACGTTTAGCGCAGACCGCACACCGGCAACTGTGACTGGGTAACGAGCCCGCATCTCCTCCCCGTCGCCCACCCCCTTGTAGGTCCGGACCTGCCGGTCGGCAGCCGGCCAAAGATCATCGCCAAGGGCACACGGGGTCTTGGATATGCAACGAACCTACGCTTTGATCGTCCTGTACGGAAGCGGGCGGGTCGCCCCATAATGGGTGATACATCCTGCCGCGCATCGGCAACCGTCACAGTCGTGACCGGAGGGAAGTGCGATGTCCTTAACCACCGGGCTCCATGTCAGTGTTCTCGGACCGTTGACGGTCCTGGCGCAACAACGCCCGGTGGACCTCGGTCCGGCCCGGCAACGGACCGTCCTGGCCGCCCTGTTGCTGGCCCCCGGTGAAACCGTGCCGCCCGAGCGGCTGCTGGAGGCCGTATGGCCGCGCAATCCTCCCGGCGCCGCGATGGCCACCCTGCACAGCTATGTCTCCAACCTCCGGCGCGTCCTGGAACCCAACAGCCCGCCCCGCTGCCGCAACCGGGTACTGCGCCGCGAACCCTCCGGATATGTCCTCGCCATCGACCCCGCACTCATCGACGCCTGCCGGTTCGAGCACCTGCTGAGGGACGGCCGCCGGCTGCTGCTGGAAGGCCAGTACAAGGCGGCCAGCCGCACCCTGGAATCCGCGCTGACCCTGTGGCACGGCGCGCCCTACCCCGAGCTGTGCGACGACGAACTGGGGGCGCGCAGCGCGGCCCGGCTCGAGGAGCTCCGGCTGCTGGCCCTGGAGAGCCGCTGGGAGGCCGAACTGGCCCAGGAACGCGACTATTCGGTGATAGCCGCCGACCTGGCCACCCTCAGCATGAAGTTCCCCACCCGTGAACGCCTCAGCTGGCTGCGTATGAAGGCGCTCTACCGCGCCGGGCGGCAGGCCGAGGCCCTGAAGGTCTATCACCACACCCGCCGGCTGCTGGCCGATGAGTACGGGGTGGACCCCTGCCCCGAGTTGCAGGATCTGTTCGGCTCGATATTGCGGGGGGTGTCGGTGGCGCGGACGGCGCGGCCGGGCGCGGTGATCTGACAGTCAATCGGCCTACCGCTGACGGTCATGCGGCCGGGCCCGGGAGCACGGGGGCGGCTCCCGGGCCCGGCCGGCCCATTCAGCCGGCCGGCTCGGCGATCTCCGCCAGCCTGGGCCGCGCCAGCCGCCGGTAGTCCCCGGTGTCCAGTTCCAGCGACAGATGGAGCTCACCGGCGTTGAAGTAGATCTCCGAAGGCTCCAACAGGCCGGGATCCACGACCAGTTCCAGGGCCGGCTCGAAGGAGAACGGCACAATGGACCCGCTGACGCTGCCGGTCAGCCGCTCCGCCGTCTCGGCCTCGACGAAAGAGGCGTGCTTCGCCTGGTAGAGGTCCTTCAGGCGGCCGAGGTCCAGCCGCCGGTCGCCCGGCACCACGGCCAGCACATAGTGCGAGGACTTCTTGGTCACCTTGACCCGCACCACAATGCACTTGGCCGCGTGGGCCAGTTGATTGCCGCGCAGGGCGCTGACCACCTCGGTGCGCCCCTCCGGCCGGTGCTCGATCAGCCGGTGCCGGGCCCCGCCGTCCCGCAGCAGGGCCAGCAGGCGCTCGGTGACCGGCTCCTGGACGGGGGAAGCCGGTACGGGGGAAGCCTGTTCCGTCATCCCCACACCACCGCCGAGTCCAGGCGCTGATCAGCGAAGCCCATGAAAAAGCCCATGGTGATCCGGTTGGAGCCGGAGACCCGCTCGATGGAGTGGTAACGGGTCGGGTTGATCAGGTAGACGTCTCCGGCCTGGGGCTTGAACTCATGGCCGGGGTAGCCCGCCACCACGGCCTCGTCATAGCCCAGCCCGTCGGGGATCTTGTGCACCTCGTCCGACGGTTCCCAGGGCTTGGGGTGGATGCGCAGCTCGCCGCCGCCGTCGCACTCCTGCAGGCAGACCACACAACTCAGCTGGTGGGCCAGGCCGCTGAGGACGATACCGGTGTCCTTGGCGTCCCGCATGATGTTGTCGTTGTGCAGCGGGTTGCGTACGCCGTCGGCGTGGATGCGGACCACCGAGGCGGCGTACTCACGTCCGTCCGGCTCCCGGGCCGGCTCCACCGCGGCCAGGCCGAAGGTCTCGCCCAGGGCGGCGCGCACCTGTCCGGCCAGGTCGTAGGAGACGCCCTCCAGCATGGCCTTGGCCTCCGCGGCCGCCGTGAAGTAACCGTCCAGGTCGTCCAGGTACTTGGCCAGGTAGGGGCCGATGGTGGTCAGGGCGCCATTGGCGTAGCTGGTGGTGGAGGCATTGGCGAAGAGCTTGCCGATGCGGTCCAGGTTGTCGGCGAACTCCCGGGCGGGCAGCAGGTTGCGCAGCACCACCACGGCCGTCTCTCCGTCGGCCAGCCGGCGCAGCAGCCCCGCGTCGGGGCGTTGCCGCGCGACATCGATGACGACACGGTCCCAGTTGTCAGCGCTCGGCATGGATCGGTGCTCCTTGGGTGACGGAGGACGGGTGGTGGGGGTCGAGGGGCAGGCGGATGACGTTGTCCGGTTTCAGCGGCTCCCAGTGCTCGGCCGGCGCCAGGTCGGGGATGACCTCCGAGGCGATGACCGTGCACCGGTCGGTCCGCAGCCGGAACATGCCGAAGTAGCGCGGCGAGAGGGTGTCCGGGGAGGTCCAGTGGATGACATAGGCGTCGGTGGGGTTCACCGCGATGGCGTTGCCCGAACTGCCGCCGCGCGGAATGCGGTTGAGCCGCTCCAGCGTCTCCTTCTCGTCCAGGACGCGGGTGCCGTCCGGGACGATGTAGTCGAAGTACTCGCGGGAGTCGAACTCCGAGGCGTCCATGCCCAGCAGCTGGTGCACGGTCGGCAGGAAGCCATTGTGCATAAACCACCAGGGGACCTCCCCGCCGCGCTCCAGCGGGTGGGTGAAGGCCATTCCATGGTTCTTGGCCAGGGTGGCGTGCCGGGCGTGTACGGCCAGGAAGCCGGTGCTGAGCTCCGGCACCGGTGACTGGCGGAAGCTGTCGGTGAGCGGACGGATGTCACGGTGCGTGCCCAGCCCGTACGGGGCGTCCGGCTCCCGCCACACCGCTCCCCAGCCGTTGGGGTGCACATCGGTGGGACCGTCGTGGTCGGCCGTGCGGCCGCAGCTCATCGCCTCGGCCGCCGCCAGGATGTCGCGGGCACGGAACTCACCCGTGGCCACGATGAGTCGGCACATGGAAGGGTCAACCTCGCAATCGGTGGGCGACGACGGACTGAAGAGCCGCGCGGACGTGCTCGGCGCGGCCGCCGGTGACGATGACCCGGCCGGCGGCACCGGTGTGCCGCAGCCGGTCGGAGGCCAGCGCCGCCCGGTCCTCGGGGGCAATGAGGTCAAGGGGCGGCGGGGGAACGGTCCTTACCACCTCGACCATGGCGCCGGCCGGGCCGAGGGCCGCACCGGCGGTGAGCTCCTCCTCCGAGACGGCCACGACCTGCCCTGCGGGGGCGCCCGCCGGCGGGGGCGCCGGCGCCTCGTTGTCCAGGTGGGCGCGGAAGGCCAGTTCGGCCCAGTCGGCGCCGGTGGCCCGGGCCACCAGGTCCACCAGTCCGCCGCCGGAAAGACGGAATCCCATCTCCACGAAGACCGGGCCTTGCGGGCCCTGGATGACGTCGATATGGAAAGGGCCCTCGCGGTAGCCGACCGCGTTCAGGCAGGCCGCGGCGAGTGTCTCCAGCCCGGGCTCGGCGGTGCCGCCGTGGCGGGCGACATGGCCCACCTCGCGGAAGCCCGCCAGACCCGGCTCGCCGGGCACCTCCTCCAGGGTGGTCAGCTTCTCGCAGACGCTCAGCAGCACCGGGCGTCCGGCGTGCGCAATGCCCTGGAGGGAGACCTCGGGGCCCTTGACGAACTCCTCGGCCACCACGCCCGCGAAGGCGCCCCCGCCGTAGTTGGCGGTGGACCGGATGCGCTCCAGCGCCCGATGCCGCTGTTCCGCCCCGTCCACCAGCAGCACGCCCAGCCCGCCACCGCCGTCCACCGGCTTGACCACCTGCGGATAGCCGAGCTCCGCACCCTCCGGTTCCCCGCCGGTCCCGAGGACGGCGAACCGTGGCTGGCCCACCGGGGCCGAGGCCCTTAGCAGGGCGTCCCGCTGTTGCCGCTTGTCCAGGGGCCGGAAATCCTCGCCCACGGCGGGCCAGGGCGCCACCCGCAGCATCCGGGCGAGGGCGAACCCGGCCTGGACATAGCGCTCGAAGCCGGTCAGCACCAGGGCCGGAGTCACCCCGGCCGCGTCCAGCGCGGCGCGCACCGCTTCCGGATCCTGGGGCTGATCGACCCCCAGCTCGATGTCGAAAGGCCGCCGCCCCAGCGCCCGGCGCCAGCGCAGATAGGCGGGGGTCTCCACCAGCACCGCCGGCATCTCCCGGCGGCGGGCGCTGTCAAGGTAGGGGTCCAACCCGTCGCGGGTGGCGCCCACTTGTACGAAGTGGCCTGGGGAAGTCATTCCCTCACCGGCCGGAGAGCAGCTCGGGCACCAGCGGGCCGCCGGGGGTGTGCCGGGTCCGGATGACCTTCTTGTGCGGGTCGCCCTCCAGGATGGCGTCGATCAGCTGGCCGCCCTCCGGGGTGACGGTCGGCAGCCGCAGCGAACTGCCGTACAGCACCCGCAGCTGGGCCAGGGTCAGCCCGCTCAGCTTCTCCAGACGGGCCATCAGCTCGGCGGCGCCCGGGTCTTCCTCGGCCGCCGGGCCTTCCAGCAGACTGCGGATCAGCGGGACGCTGCCCACCAGGTCCGGCTGCTCGGCGGCCAGATAGGCGTCCAGGGCGGCGCCCTTCTCGGTGAACGGCGCGTGGACCATGGCGACCAGCTGTTCCTCGGTGACGCCATATGCCTCCAGCGCATAGGCGTCCATGGCCGCCCGCATCTCCTCGGCCCGGCCGGTGTACCGCTCGCGCATCATCTCCACCAGCTGGGGCGGGAACTCCTTCTGGTGCATCAGGGAGATGGCGAACTCGGCGTACTCGTCCAGTCCTTCGGCATAGCTCAGACCGTGCCGGCGCTCGGTCTTCAGCGCCCGCAGGTGGGCCATCAGCGCCGGGTTGCCGCAGTCGGACTCGGTGAAGCTGAAGGCGATGTCGTCGAAGACAAAGCCCAGGTGCTCCGTCAGCAGCTCCCAGTGGTCGCCCGAGGCATAGGCCGTGTCGTCGTAGATGGAGAAGAACTGCAGCCCGGTACGGACCTCGGTGGTGATGGCGTGCTCGGCGATGACCTCGGCGGCGTCGGCGCCGTGGATATCGGCGAAGTACGCCTGGGAGATGTTGTTGAGCGCGGCGAGGAAGCCCTGGAACCCGGCACGCATATCGCGCGGCGGCTGCAGGCCGAACCTGCGGGCCAGCCGGGTGACCCACAGATAGTAGTCCCGCTGTTCCCGCTGGGAGTCACCGGTGATGATCAGGTCCACGCCGCCCTGGTAACCGGCGGCCAGGCCAAAGGAGTTGACCATGCTGAGGTTGCAGGCGTTGCAGAAGGTGGGACGGGCGTCCGCGGCGGTGCGGTGACCGGTCATCAGGATGTCGACCCGGTTGCGCTCCACCACCTCGCGGGCGTGCGGCTCCCCCGCCGCGAACGAGCGCACCAACTGACCGTCGATGAGCAGCAGTTCACAGTCGGGGTCGTCGTACAGGCGCAGCGCCCCATAGGCACGGTCGATGTTGTCCATCACGGCCCGCGGCATGCCGGCGTGCCGGTTGGTGGCCACCCGCATACGGAAGGTGGCGCCGTGGATCTGGGACAGGACCAGTTGCATGGTGCGGACGAACGCCAGGGTGTACGAGCTGTCCTTGCCGCCGCCGTAGGCGACCAGGACCACATTGCGGTCCAGCTGGTCCTTGTCCGGCAGGGCGTCGTACAACCGCATGGCGCAGCGGACGGCGCCCAGGTAGTTCTCGGTGGAGAGCACCGTCCTGATCTCCCGCAGGGCGGCGGCGTGGTCCGGTCGTTGCGCGGACACGGCAGAATTCTGCGCGGTTAAAACCATGGCTGAAGAAACACCTCATGGACTGGAAAACGGTGGGCAGACCAGGTGGAGGGTGAAATCAAGAAGGGGGTCGGCGGGCTGGAGGCACTCGCATCGAATGAGGAACCGGGCACCCGATTCCCTCCGGCCGAAGCCGGGATATCCCCCGCCTGAATTCCCCCGATCGTTAAACGTACCCGGTGATCAACACTTACTCTTGGCCATGGTTATTGCCGCTGTCAATGGCCTGTCTCACTGACCGGGCCAGCACTGCCGCAGGGCGCCGAGCGCGGCGCGGACGGCGGGCCTCCGGTCGGCCTGGGAGCGCCAGACGGCCGAGACCCGGCGGGTGGGGGCGGGCCGCATCGGCAGCACCCGGACGGAGGGCGGGAGCGCGCCCCGGCCCAGGCGCGGCAGCATGGCCACCCCCAGCCCGGCGGCCAGCAGGGCGACTTGGGACTCGTATTCCTCGACTTGGTAGGCGATGTCCGGTTCGCCGTCCTGCCCGGTGAACTCCGCGAACGACCGCATCAGCCACTCATGACACATGGCTCCCGGCCCCTGGCTGATCCACCGCTGTCCTCGCAGGTCGGCCGGGGACAGCCGGTTCCGGCCGGCCAGTGGATGACCCTGGGGCAGCAGCACATCGGCGATGTCCTCGCCGAGATCCGCCTTGAGCAGCGAACCGGGCACGGTCAGCGGGGTGTTGTGCCAGTCGTGCACGATCGCCATGTCGGCCTCGCCCCGTACCACCTGGCTCATCGCCCGGTTGGGGTCGGTCTCCAGCAGGCGGCAGTCCAGGGCCGGGTGGCGGTCGGCGAGTCCGGCCAGCGCGGTGGCGACAAAGCCCCGGCAGGCGGTCGGGAAGGCGGCCAGCACCAGCCGGCCGGTCGGCTGCTCGCGCTGTTCCTCCAGCCGGGAGCGGGTCCGCTCCAGCACCGCCAGCACCTCCTCGGCCGCCTCGGCCAACAGCCAGGCGGCGGAGGTGAGTTCCACCCGCCCGGCCTGCCGGTCCAGCAGTTGTGCCCCCACCTCGCGCTCCAGCTTGGCTATCTGCTGGGAGACGGCCGAGGGGGTGTAGCCCAGGGAGGCGGCCGCACCCGTGATGGAGCCATGGGTGGCCACGGCACGCAGAGAACGCAGTCGGCTGAGATCGATCATGAAGCGATGCTAAAGCCCCACCTTCACAAATCGGCGCTGGCCTCCGGCCACCTCTGCTGCTGTGATGGCCCCTTGGCAGTGGCACGCGCTCAGGAGACTTTTACATGAAGCCCGTTCACATCGCCCTCGCCGTATTGGTCGCCGCGGTATGGGGTGTGAATTTCGTCGTCATCGACGTCGGCCTCAGTGACTTTCCGCCGCTGCTCTTTTCCGCACTGCGCTTTCTGCTGGCGGCGCTGCCCGCGGTCTTCTTTGTCGGACCGCCCAGGGTGGCCTGGCGCTGGGTACTGGCCGTCGGAATCGCCCTGGGCATCATGAAGTTCGGCATGCTGTTCATCGGTATGCATGTGGGAATGCCGCCCGGGCTGGCCTCCCTGGTGCTCCAGGGGCAGGCCGTTTTCACCATGCTGTTCGCGGTGCTGCTGCTGCGGGAACGGCCGCGCCGGGCCCAGCTGGTGGGCATGGTCATCGCGTCGGCGGGCATCGTGCTGGCCGGTGTGGAGTCGGACACGGCGACCGTCGCCGGGCTGCTGCTGGTGATCGGCGCGGGCGCCTGCTGGGGTCTGTCCAATATCGCCATGCGCAAGGCCGCTCCCCCCGACACCTTCCGCTTCATGGTCTGGGTGAGCGTGGTCCCGCCCGTGCCGCTGGCCCTGATCTCGATTCCCTTCGAGGGCTGGCACCATGATGTATCGGCCCTGCGGCATCTGTCGCTGTCCGGCCTGGGGGCGGCGCTGTATGTGGCCTGGGGCGCCACCCTGTTCGGCTTCGCCGCCTGGGGCTATCTGCTGCGCACCTATGACGCCCCGACGGTGGCCCCGTTCTCGCTGCTGGTCCCGGTCTTCGGCCTGGCGGCGGCCTGGGTGTGGCAGGGCGAGCGGATGAGCGCCCTGACCTTCGGCGCCGCCCTGCTGGTCCTGGCCGGCATCGCCATCGGCACCCTGCGGCGTCCGGCGCGATCCACCCGGCCCCTGGTTCCGGCGCTCGCCGGGGCCGGAGCCGCCCGCCAGGAGGAGCACACGCCCTGACCCCGGGTCCGCCGGAAGCACAATGGACCCATGCCACAGACAGAACTCGTGGTCCTGGTCGGGCTGCAGGCCTCGGGCAAGTCCACCTTCTACGCCCGTACCTTCGCCGGCACCCACGCCCTGGTCAGCAAGGACCTGTTCCGCCGCGCCAAGCACCGGCAGCGCCGGCAGATGCGGCTGGTCGACGAGGCGCTGGCGGAGGACGTCCCGGTGGTGGTCGACAACACCAACCCCTCGCCCGAGGAGTGGGAGCCGCTGATCGAGGCCGCCCGCTCGCACGGGGTCCCGGTCCTGGCCTACTGGTTCCCGCCGGACGTCCTGGGCTCGCTGCTGCGCAATGCCGCGCGCCGGGGCCCGGAGCGGGTGCCGGAGACCGGCCTGCAGGCCACCCTCAAGCGGCTGCGCCGCCCGGCACCGGCCGACGGCTTTGACGCGGTGTACGAGGTACGGCTCGATGGCCATGGCGGCTTCCTGGTGCGCCCGGCCGGGGAGACCATGGACCTGCGGGAGCCGCGGCCCGCCGGCCCACCGCCGCTGGCCCTCTTCGACCTGGACGGAACGCTGGCCGATCTGCGGCACCGGCTCCATCTGGTGCGCGGCCGCCCCCGGGACTGGGACGCCTTCTTCGCCGCCGCCCCCGCCGATCCGCCGCTGGCCGAGGGCGTCGGGCTGGCCCTGGCCTGTGCCCGCCACTGCGAACTCGCCTATCTCACCGGCCGTCCGGAGCGCTGCCGTGCGGACACGGTGGACTGGCTCACCCGGCACGGACTGCCCGCGGGCCGGCTGCTGATGCGCCCTGAAGGCGACCGCAGACCGGCCCGCACGGTCAAACCGGAACTGCTGCGCGCCCTGGCCCGGGAGCGGACGGTCACCGCCGTGGTCGACGATGACCAGCAGGTCTGCTCGGCCTATGAGGCGGCCGGCTTCCGGGTGTTGCACGCCACGTGGATGGAGCCGCAGCCGGTGCTGGAGCAGGTCCAGGAGCGGGAGGGCCGCACCTGATCCCGGCCGGGCTCCTGGAGTTCATAGGGCTCATGGGGCTCACGGGGCTCATGGAGCTCATGGAGCTCATGGAGCTCATGGGGCGAGTCCGGGGAGCTCGCCGAGCGCCTGGTCCAGGACAACCGCGATCTCCTCCACCTCGTCCGCGGAGATCACCAGCGGCGGAATGATCACGATGGCGGGCCATCGGGCGAGCGTGGACACCAGCACCCCGCGCGCCTCCATGGCCAGCCGGAGCAGGTCGGGCTGGTCCACCTCGATGGCATACATCAGCCCGGTGCCGCGTACCGCGGTCACCGAACGGTGCCGTTTCACCACATCGTTGAGCCGGCGCTCCAGGCCGGCGCCGCGCCTGCGGACGTTCTCCAGCACTCCCTCCGTGGTAAGGGCCTCCACCACGGCCAGCGAGGCGGCCAGCCCCAGCGGATGCCCGTCATGGGTGGACCCCACGAACAGCTGCCGCTCGTAAGGCAGTTGGTACAGCCGCTCATAGATCTCATCGGACAGGACCACGGCCGACAGGGGTGCGTAGCCCGAGGTGAGCCCCTTGCCGAGGGTGAGGATGTCGGGCCGTACGCCCAGTTGCCCGGAGCGGGTGAAGGCCCCGGTGCGGCCCATGCCGGTGGTGACCTCGTCGATGATCAGGTGGATGCCGGAGGAGCGGCAGAACTCGGCCAGGGCACCCAGGTATTCCCCGGTGAGCACATGCACGCCCTCGCCGACCACCGGCTCCACCACCACGGCGCTGATCCGTTCCGGCCCATAGTCGGTCATCGCCAGCCGCAGGTCGTCGGTACCGGCGTCGCCGTGCGACTCAAAGGGGCCGGGGGCGTGTGCCACGCCCGGCAGCAGGGGCCCGGCCTGGTGGTGGACCTGGGGGATGCCGGTGAGCGCGCCCGCTCCCGCCCCCAGACCGTGGAAGCCGCGCCACATCCCGAAGACCGCCTCCCGCTCGGCGGCTCCCTCCGCCCGGTGCAGAAAGCGGGAGAGCAGCACGGCCGTCTCCACGGCCTGCGAACCGTTCCCGCAGTAGCGGATCTTGTTCAGATGGCCGGGCAGATGCGGCAGCAGGGCTTCGGCCGCGGTCATGGACAGTGCGCTCGGCCGGCCGTAGCCGATCAGGTTGGCATAGGGCAGGGTGTCCAACTGCCGTTTCACCGCGTCCTTGACGCCCGGGTGGTCATAGCCGAGGGTGACGTTCCACAGTCCCGAGCGGGCGTCCAGGAACCAGCGGCCGCCGTTGTCGCGCACCCGGACGCCCCGCCCCTCGGCCAGCATGGTCTCCGGGGAGGCGGCTTTGAGGTAGGCGTTCATGGCCGGGCTGTTCCACAACGGGTAGTCGGCGGGGCTGATCATTCGTCACCGGCGGCGAACTGGTCGATGGCCACGGCCAGTTCGGTGACGGTCGGGTGCTCGAATATCAGCATCAGCGGCAGCTCGGCGCCGAACCGCTCGCGCAGCCGGTAGGTGACCACGGTGGCCAGCATGGAGTTGCCGCCGATGGCGAAGAAGTCCTCGTCCGGGCCGAAGCCGTCCTTCTTCAGCACCACGGCCCATGCGTCGGCCACGGCCTTCTCGGTATCGGTTCCAAAGGTCATGGAGCGATTCCCTTCGTGGGTGTCCGGCTCAGCCGGGACAGGGGGGTGTGCGGTGCGCGCAGAGCCGCCCTCAGCAGCTCCGCGTACTCGGCGCAGAGGCGTTCAGCCACCGGTGGGCCGAAGACATCGAGGTCGTACTCGGCCGTGGCGTGGATCCCGTCCGCACGCCGGGTGAGCACCAGGTCCAGGTCGAACTTGGCGGTGCCATTGAAGACTTCCAGCACCTCGGTGGTCAGACCGGGCAGTCGCGGGCCGTTACCCCGCGCATCCTGGAGGGAGAACATCACCTGGATCAGCGGGGACCGGCCGGGTGCCCGGCGCGGGTTGAGCGCGCTGACCAGTTCGTCGAAGGGCAGGTCCTGGTGCCGGTAGGCGCTCAGGGCGGTGTCCCTGGTCCGGGCGAGGAGCTCGGTGAAGGCGGGGTCGCCGGAACAGTCGGTGCGCAGCACCAGGGTGTTGACGAAGAACCCGATCAGCGGTTCCAGCCGGGGCTCGTCGCGGCCGGACACCGGGGTGCCCACCGCGATGTCGCCGTGCTCGCTGTGCCGGGCGAGGGTGGCGTTGAACCCGGCGAGCAGCGCCATGAACACGGTGGCGTCCCGCTCGGTGCACAGGGCGGTCAGCCGGCCGGTGTCCTGGGGGCCGAGCAGCCGGAAGCGGTGCAGTCCGCCGGCCCCGGAGGGCCGGGCCGGACGGGGCCGGGCGCCGGGCAGGGTGAGCGACCGCAGTCCGGCCAGCCGCCCGCGCCAGTAGGCCAGGTCGCCCGGGTCGGGCCGCCGCTGTTCTTCCTCCTGTGCGAAGTCCCGGTACTGGGCGGGCAGCGGCGCAAGCGCCGAGGGGCCGTCGCGGTAGAGCTCCTGGAGTTCGCGCAGCAGGATCCCGGTCGACCAGCCGTCGAAGGCCGCGTGGTGCACGGTCAGGGCCAGCAGGTGGTCCTCGGGCCGCACCCGGATCAGCCGGGCCCGGATCAGCGGTGCGCGGGCCAGGTCGAAGGGCCGCGCGGCCTCCTCCTCGGCCCGGCGCAGCGCCGCTCCGGCCGAGCCGGCCTCCTCCTGCACCATGCCGAACAGTCCGGCCGGCTCGGCGAGTTGACGGGGCATGCCGTCCTCGCCCCGCACCACCCGGGACCGCAGCACCTCATGGCGGGCCACGATCGCGGTGAGCGCCCGCCGCAGCCGCTCCGGGTCCAGCGCCCCGCGCAGCCGCAGGGCCAGGGCCACGTTGTAGGTGGCATGGCCGGGCAGCAGCTCGGCCAGGAACCACAGGCGGCGCTGGGCCGCGGACAGCGGTGCGGCCCCTGGGACGGGCGCGGCTGCCCCCGACAACGGTCCGGCCCCCGAGCCGGGCGAGGCCGCCACCGGCCGTGGCACCGACCCTGGGCCGGGCGGGGCTCCTCTCGGTAGCGCCGCGGACCCGGGCTCGGACGAGACCGACCCCGACCCGGAGCCCGCGCCCTGCCGAACCTCCGGTCCCACCGGCCCCACTCCCAAACCAGGCGAACCATCCACGGGCAGCGACGCGGCCCCAGATCCGGACGGAACTGACACCGGCCCGGGCCCCGAACCCGGCTGAACCGCCGGAACCACCGGATCCAGGGCGGCCAGTTCACCGGCCAGATCCGCCAGCACCGGGTAAGTGAACAACAGCGGCAGAGCTACCGGCAGGCCCAGCCGGTCGGTGAGGCGGGCGGCGACCCGGGCGGCGGTCAGTGAATTACCGCCGATATGGAAGAAGTTGTCCCGGGCGGCGACGTTCTCGGCCTCCAGGACCTCGCGCCAGACCTCCGCCACGGCCCGCTCCCAGCGGGTGGCAGGCACGGTCCGCTCGGACGTCTCGTCCCGGGGCCGGGGCAGGGCGGCCCGGTCCACCTTGCCATTGGCGGTCAGCGGCAGGGCGTCCAGCGGTACGACGGCACCCGGCACCAGATGGGACGGCAGGCGCTCCGCCAGGTACCGGCGCAGCTCCGCCTCCCCGGTGCCGTCGGTGACGGCATAGGCCAACAGCCGTGCCGCCAGGCCCTCCCCGGAGGACGTCACAAAGGCATCGCGGACGCCGGGATGGGCGCCGAGCACCGCGGCGACCTCGCCCGGTTCGATGCGGAAGCCGCGCAGCTTCAGCTGGTCGTCGGCCCGGCCCTCGAACTCCAGCCGCCCGTCCGGCCGGAGCCGGACCAGGTCGCCGGTGCGGTAGAGGCGGGTGCCGGGTTCGCCGAAGGGGTCGGCCACAAAGCGTTCCGCCGTGCTCTCGGGGTTGCCCATATAGCCCCGGGCCACGCCACAACCACCCAGGTACAACTCCCCCACCGCACCCGGCGGTACGGGCCGCAGCCACCGGTCCAGCACCCGGGCCAGAGTGCCGCCGATGGGGCGCCCGATGGGCACCGATCGCGCCCCGTCCAGGGTGCCGACCATCTCGGTGGTGGCGAAGGTGGTGGCCTCGGTGGGTCCATAGCCGTTGACCACGGCCAGCCCCGGCAGTGCCGCGCGCAGCCGGCGCAGGTGCGGCGCGGAGAGCGCCTCGCCGCCGGTGACCAGCAGCCGCAGCGGGGCCAGTGCCTCCGGGGCGGTGTCGGTGACCAGGTTGGTCAGTTGGGAGGTCAGCCAGAGGACGGTGACCCGCTCGCGCTCCAGCACCGTGCCGAGTTCCCGGGGCCCGACCGGCCCTGGCGGATACAGCGCGACCCGGGCGCCATGCGCCAGGGCGGTCCATACCTCAAAGGTGCTGGCGTCGAACACCGCCGGCGCCAGGGCCAGAAAGGTGTCCCCGGGCCCGAGGCCCAGATGGGCCAGGCCACGCACCAGCCGGACAACGGCCCGGTGTGTGACCGCGACCCCCTTGGGCCGCCCGGTGGACCCGGAGGTGTACATCACCCAGGCGAGCTGATCGGGGTGGATCACGGCCCGGGGCGCCTGGGCCGGCCAGGTCTCCAAGGGCTCGTCGACTGCCACGGCACAGGCGGACTCCCCCGTGCCGGCACGGCTGGTGACCACCATGTGGGCGCCGCTGTCGGACAGCAGCAGCCGGTTACGGGCGGCCGGGTGCGCGGGATCCAGCGGCAGGCAGGCGGCACCCGTCTTCAGGACGGCCAGCTGGGCGGTCACCAGGTCGGGGCCGCGCTCCAGACAGACGCCCACCACGCGCTCCGGCCCCGCGCCTGAGGCGATCAGCCGGTGCGCCAACCGATTGGCGGCAGCGTCCAGTTGGGCATAGGTCAGCCGACCGCCGCCCTCCGCCGAGAGCGCGACCGCATCGGGGGCACTCCCGACCTGACGGGAGATCAGCGAGACCAGGTTGTCCGCCGAATCCAGCGACGGTCCCTGGAGCCCGGTGGGGACACTTCCCTCGGGCAGAGCCAGCCGGGACAGGCGCCGGCCGGGCCGGGACACGGCATCGGCGAGCAAGGTCCGGTAACTCTCCACAAGACGCCGCACGGTGGCGGCCTCGAACAGATCCGTGCTGTAGACGATCGAGCCGTCCAGCCGCCCGTCGGCCCGCTCTTTCACCACAAAGGAGAGGTCGAACTGGCAGGTACCGCTGTCGAATTCCACCGGTTCCGACGCGATGCCCGGCAGCCGCAGCCAGTCCTCCGGAGCCCGGTACAGCTGGAAGGTGACCTGGAAGACCGGATTGCGGCTGAGGTCCCGGTCCGGGGCCAGCCGGTCCACCAGCCGCTCGAAGGGGGCGCCCTGACCGGCGAAGGCGCCATTCACCGCGGCACTCGTCGCCGCCAGCAGTTCCCGGAAGGCGGGGTCCCCGGCGCAGTCCACCCGTAGGGCGGTCATGCTTGTCACATAGCCGACCAGCCGGTCGAGTTCTTCGCGGGTGCGGTTGGCCAGCGGGGTGCCGACCACGATGTCCTTGCTGCGCGCATACCGGGCCAGCAGGGCGGTCAGGGCGGCCAGCAGGGTGGTGAACAACGTGGTCCCGGCCTCCCGGCCGGCCTGGCGGGCGGCGTCGGCGACATCCTTGCCGAGGGTGAACCGCTCCACGGCCCCCCGGTGGCTGAGCACCGCCGGTCTCGGCCGGTCGTAGGGCAGTTCGGCCTCGGCGGGCGCCCCGGCCAGCCGTTCCCGCCACTCGGCCAGCTGCTCCTCATGGCTCAGCCTGCTCTGCCACCAGGCGAAGTCCACGTACCGGACAGGAAGTTCGGGAAGCCTCGCGTCGGACCGGGCATACAACTGTCCCAGTTCCTCGAAAAGCACCTCCGTCGACCGGCCGTCGGAGATCAGATGGTGCATCACCAGACACAGCACATGCTCCTCGGCACCGAGCCGCACCAGGGTGGCCCGCAGCAGCCGCCCGGCGGCCAGGTCGAACGGCGCGGCGTACCGTGCGGCCAGCACCTCGCGCAGTGCTTCCTCTCCCGGGTGCCGCGTCAGGTCGGCCTCGTCCCAGTCGACCGTGGTGTGGGGGCGGATCACCTGGTGCGGCACCCCGTCGCGTACCCGGATCGCGGTGCGCAATGACTCATGGCGGCAGACCAGTTGGTCCAGGGCCCGGCGCAGGGCGCCGGCGTCCAGCGGTCCGCGCAGCCGGTGCGCCTCCAGTACGTGGTAGGCCGAGCGCTCGGGCAGCAGGGAGTCCATCAGCCACAGGGCCTGCTGTCCCGGGGCGAGCGGCAGGTCCCGGTCGTGTGGGGCGCGGGGCAGCGGCTCGGGGTGCCGGGCCGACCGGTCCGCCGAGGCGGCTTGGTCCACCAGGGCGGCCAGGTGGGCCAGGGTCGGCCGGGACAGAAAGTCCAGCACCGGCACCTCCACGCCGAACTCCCGGCGAACCAGGGCGATCAGCCGGATCAGCTGAAGGCTGGTGCCCCCGGCGCGTAACAGGTTGATGTCGGCGGCCGGGTTCAGCTCGGGCATGACCTTGGCGACACAACGCCGTTGGAGCCGCCGGACGGTTGGATCGGCGGAGGCCGGGCCCGGGTCCATGGATGCGGGACCGGCCCGACGGGCCAGCGCCGCCAGGTCGGCCTTGCCATTGGCGGTGACCGGGATGGCGTCCACCAGCAGCAGGCGCCCGGGGAGCATATAGCCGGGCAGGCGCTCGGCGAGGTGATCGCTCAGCGCCCCGGTATCCGGGGAACTGCCCGGCCGGGCCACGGCATAGACAACCGTCCGCCGCTCGCCGCCCCCGGCCTCGACGACGTCCGCCACGGCGCTGCGTACCTCGGGGTGTTCCAGCAACGCGGCCTCGATCTCGCCCAGTTCCACCCGCTGCCCACGCACCTTGACCTGCCGGTCGGCGCGCCCGATGAACACCAGGTCGCCGGCCTGGTCATAGCGGACCAGGTCGCCGGTGCGGTAGAGCCGTTGGCCGGGGCGGAAGGGGTCGGCGACAAAGCGGGCGGCGGTGCGTGCCGGGTCCCCGTGGTAGCCCCGGGCGACGCCCGGCCCGCCGAGGTAGAGCTCCCCCACCGCGCCGGGCGGCACCGGGCGCAGCCGCTCGTCCAGCACATGCGCCCGGTGGTGGCCGACGGGCCGCCCGATCGGCGGGGGGACCCGCATCCGCCCGGCGCAGTCCCGGTAGATGACGCCAATGGTGGCCTCGGTGGGCCCATAGCCATTGATCACCCGGCGGCCCGGGGACCAGCGGGTGACCAGGGAGCCGGGAAAGGGCTCGCCGCCGACCGAGGCGATCCTCAGCTCGGGGAACTCCCCCGGTTCCATGGTGTCCATCAGCACCGGCGGCAGTTCGGCGACCGTGATCCGTTCCCGCCGCAGGGTCTCGGACAGCGCCTGGACCGACCAGCGTTCCGCGTCGCCCGCGCACCACAGGGATGCCCCGGTCAGCAGGGCGGTGAAGACCTCCTGCACCCAGACGTCGAATCCGGGCGAGGCATACTGCAACACCCGGTCCTCTGGCGTGAGTTGGAAGAGGTCCTGGAGGGAATGGACGAAGTGCACCACCTGGGCGTGCTCGACCACGACGGGGCGCGGCTCCCCGGTACTGCCGGAAGTGAAGATGGCATAGGCGGCCCCGCGCGGGTGGGCGGCGTCCGGTACGGGGTGCCCGGTGGCCCGGCCGTCGTCCCCGCCGTGACCCGCGCCGTCGTCCCCGCCGAGGCGGAGCAGATGCCAGGGCCCGTCCTCGGCGAACCGCCCGTCGGTGACCACCGCCGCCACCGATGCCTGCCGGAACAGCCGGGCGGCGCGCAGGGCGGGAGTGTCCGGATCGAGGGGAACCCAGGCGGCTCCGGTGCGCAGGACACCCAGGGCTGCCGTCACCCAGCCGGGGTCGCCCCGGGAGAGCATGATCCCGACCCGGTCCTCCGGCCCAACGCCCGCCGCGATCAGCCGACCGGCCAAGTGGCTGGTCTCCCTCGCCAACTGGCGGTAGGTCAGTTCCCCGGACGTGGCGGCGACCGCCCGCCGGTCCGGGTGGCGGCGTACCACCTCGTCGAAGAGAGCGGTGAGGGTGGTGCTCCCGGTTGGCGCATCCCCGCCCCGCTCCCCCGCCGGCCCGGGTTCGGCGTACGGCCAGGACCACAGCGGGCGCCCGGGGTCCGAGACGCCCTGGCGCAGCAGCACGGCCGCCTGCCGCAACAGACCGCGCACGGTGCCGGTCTCATGGCGGTCGGGGTCGAACTCCGCGACCAGCCGGCCGGGCACCTCCTCCAGATCGAGCAGCAGCTCGGCGCCCTGCCAGGGGTGCGGTTCCAGGAGGACGTCCGAGGGCCGGCGGAGGCGCACCGTGATGGGCGGGGTCCGGCGGGTAGGGCGCGTCGGCGTCGCGGCGATCCGCGCCGCCAGCGCACCCAGTCCCTCCCCCGAGGCGATCTCGCACTCCACCGCACCCTCGGCCGAGCCCCGCCCCAACACCCCGACTTTCAGCTGTCGTTGTCCGACGTATATGCTCAACGCCGCCAGGACAGCCGCCAGTCGGTGAGCTCCTGGCGCACTGTCCAAAGGTTCGGCGAGGCGTATACGGCTGGGCGGAGGCGGTTCGCCGACGGCCGTGGCCCGGGGAAACCGGGTGGGCGACTCGGGCCCCTCGACCTTGCCGTGATCGTCAACTTCCCTGCCCGCGGCGCTGATTCGCTCGAAAAACCGTGTGCGGCGATCACTGTCATGGACGAACTCGGGCGCGCGCACTACCGACCCCCTGCCCCCCGCCATGCTGCCCCGGCTCAGCAGTTCGAGGAGGGACTCTACCGCCCACTCGTACATGTGCTCCACCCTGTGACTGATGAGTGACATGCTCCAGGAGCGTTGGTACGCTGCCGCAGCGCCGAGCCGGCACCGGGGGGTTGTGTGGACTTCGCCCATACGGAAGCAGAGCTGGAATTCCGGGATCGGGTCCGGACGGTGCTCTCCGATTGCCCCGACCGGTCCGATGAACCCCTGCTGTACCGGAAGTTGGGCACGGCAGGGCTTCTCGGCGCGGACTGGCCGACGGCGTACGGCGGCCGGGACGCGCCCTCCTCGTACACCTCCATCGTCAGTGAGGAACTTGTCCGCGCGGGGGTGCCCGACACCCTGTTCATCAACAGTGTGCTGACCGTCGGCCGGCTGCTGCTCCGTATCGGCACCGAGGAACAGAAGACGCGGCTGCTTCCCGGCATCGCCCGGGGCGAGTCATTCGCCGGAGTCCTGTACACCGAGGCGGACGCCGGCTCCGACCTGGCCGGGCTGACCACCTCCGCGACCGCTGTGGCCGGAGGGTTCGAGATCAGCGGAACCAAGGTGTTCGGCCTCAAGTCCCCGCTCACCGATGTGGGTTTGTGCGCGGCACGTACCACGGAGCATGACCGCTATGGCGGCCTCACCCTCTTCCTGGTCGATATGCACGCCCCCGGGGTGCACATCACCGAACTGGACAGCGTGCCCGATGAACCGTTCCATGTGGTGACCCTCGACCGGGTCGCGGTGACCGGGGCCGATGTGGTCGGCGGCCTGGGCAACGGCTGGTCGGTGCTGGCGGAGGCGCTGCCGCTGGAACGGATGGGTTTCGACTTCGCGCTGCGCGCCGAGCGCTGGTACGCCCTGGGGCGCTCCGCTCCCGAGGACCCCTGCTCGGCCGTGGAGTCCGCCCGGTATGCGGCCAGGGTGGAGGCGGCCCGGCTGCTGTCCTGGCGGGCCTCGGCGACACTGGACGCGGTGCACACCAGCACGGCGAAGTGGTACGGCGGTGAACTCGCCGCCGAGCTCGCCCTATGGGCCCTCACCCGGTACGGCCCCGAGGCCCCCGCCGAGATCGACCGGGCCTGGCGGGAGGCGCCCGGGCTCCGGCTGTCCGGCGGCACCTCGGAGATGATGCTCCAGACCCTGGCCGAACACCTGCCGGACCTGGTGGACTGACCATGGATCTCCAACTCGACCGGCACCAGCGCGATCTGGCCATGGCCCTGCGCGCCGCCCTGGCCGGGGCCGATCCCGATGACGTCGGCTCCCGCCTCAAGGACCTCGACCTCTACGCCCTGGAATGCCCCGTGGCACAGGACGGACTGGGGCTGGGCCTGGGCATGGGCGTCATCGTGGCCGAGGAACTGGGGCGGTATGCCGCACGCGACGACTACCGACACCGGGCCGCGGAACGGGACCGGGCGACCGTCCCGGCCGGCCGGGTGAAGACCCGCGAGCGCATCCGCCAGGCCGCGTACCTCCTGGGCCTGGCCACCGGCGCGCACCGCCTCGCCGTCCAACGGGCCGCCCAGCGCCACCAGTTCGGCACCGCACTCGCCCAACGCCAGGCCATCGCCTTCCCATTGGCCGCCCAGTACGCCCACCAGGAGGCGCTATGTCTGCTGGTCCACCGCGCGGCCTGGCTGGACGACCGGAACGAACCCGCCGGACCGGCCGCGGCCCGGGCCCTCGCCTACGCGGCCGAGCAGGCCCTGGAGGCAACCGCCTGGGCGGTGCACGTCCACGGCGCCTTTGCTCTCACCCGGCACGCACCGGTGCACCGGCACCGCGAACTGGCGGCGGTGGAGGCGGTGCGCCTGGGCAGCCCGTCCATGCTGTGGCGAGAGTCGAAAGAGGCGTCATCATGATCCAGCGGGTCGCCATTATCACCGGGGCGGGCAATGGCATAGGTGCCGCGACGGCCGTCCGGCTGTCCTGGGACGGCCTGGCCGTCGCGGTCGTCGACAAGGACCGGGAAGCGGGCGAACGCACCGCTCAAGAGATCACCGAAAGCGGCTGCCCCGCAGTGGCCGTACCGGCCGATGTCACCGACCCCGCCCAGATCCGGGCGGCGGTCGACCAGGTGACCGCCCAACTCGGGCCGCCCACCGTGCTGATCAACAACGCCGGCCTCACCAGCGACCGCCCCTTCGCCGAGATGACCGCCATGGACTGGGACCTGGTGCTGGAGCTCAACCTGCACGCCCCCTTCCTGATGTCCCAGGCCGTACTGCCATATCTGCGGCAACAGCGCTGGGGCCGTATCGTCAATGTCTCCAGCCTGGCCGCCCAGGGCACCACCCACCAGGCCAACTACGCCGCCGCCAAGGCCGGCGTCCAGGGCCTGACCCGGGCACTGGCGGTGGAACTCGGGCCGGAAGGCATCACCGTGAACGCGGTCGCCCCCGGATATATCGTCACCGGCATGTCCCGGACCAGCGCCGCCCGCCATGGCGCCCAACTCGCCTCCCTGCAACGGGTGGCCGCCGCCCGGACACCACTACGACGGGTGGGCCGGCCCGAGGATGTGGCCGAGGCGATCGCCTTCCTGGCGAGCGAGGAGTCCGGCTTCATCACGGGGCAGGTGCTGCCGGTTACCGGGGGCCTCACTGTGTGAGGCCCCGCCATCCGACGAGCCATCGCACCAGGTCGCCGAACGACCCGGCGAAAGGCCAGTCGATCTCGCATCTCACCGGCGAAGCACGCGGGCCTACGCGCCGTACGTCTCCTTCCAGCGCTTCCGATGGCTCCGGTCACCCTGGCCCGCGCCGTTCACGCCGGCCACGCTCTCCAGCGACGTGCCACTGTTCCAAAGCCCCAGCAGATCCCGGTGTATTGCGATGATTCCGTTCTTACGGACAACGTCCTGGGAAGGGCCGCTCAAGCGCGTGGTGGTGACAAACACGGCGACATCGGCCCCGAAATGGACCTGGGAGCCCAGCAAATCACGCATCTCACGGCTGGCGATCGCGCTTCGCGGTGCGTAGCGCTTGCACTGGACGACCATCGTCCGGCCATCCGGAAGCCGCCCGACAACATCCGCCCCCTGGTCCCCGGTTCCGCCCACCCTGCGGACCTCCGAGCAGCCGTCCCGTCGGCAGAGCTCCGCCACCAGCTCCTCGAACTCGGTACCGGACATCCTGTCCACCTCGGCCAGCGTCCGGTGCCCCGCTGCCACGGCCTCCTGCCGACGCCAGTTCCGGTCCCGGCTCCGCAGCAGCCGGTCGGTCCGCCACAGCCGCCACCCCAGTACGCCTACGCCGCCCACACCGCCCACGCCTACGACGTACGGCCACAGAACGGACCAGAACACCACGAGCACGATCAGCAACAGCCCCCCGCCGGCTAAGCCGGCCTTGGTTATGGCCTCACGCCTGCGCTGTGCCGCGGAACGCCGCCTTCGTCGTCGATTTGCCATGCCGACTCCCCTCGTTGAACCCGCTGGGTAGTGTGACCAGCCGACGGGTGGCGGGGAAGACCACCGCCTGTCCGCGCTCTCAATCAGCAGTCGGAGTGTCCCGGACCGGGCGGCCATTCTCCGCACCCGGTCCTCCCGGACCGCCCAACATTCTTAAGGAAACCAGTATGGCGATTCAGCGGATGGACAACGTCGGCATCGTCGTCGAGGACATGGATGCCGCCATCGCGTTCTTCGTAGAACTCGGCATGGAGCTGGAGGGCAGGGCCGAGGTCGAGGGCCTCTTCGCCGACCAGTGCACCGGACTCAACGGCGTCCGCTGCGACATCGCGATGCTCCGGACCCCGGATGGCCACAGCCGACTCGAACTGTCGAAGTATCACAGCCCCGCGGCGATGAGCGCCGGGCCGCGCAACCGGCCGCACAACATCCTGGGAACGCACCGCGTCATGTTCGCCGTCGACGACATCGAGGACACCGTCGCCCGCCTGCGCCCTCACGGCGCCGAACTCGTCGGCGAGCTGGCACAGTACGAGGATAGCTACCGGCTCTGCTACGTCCGTGGTCCCGAGGGCATCATCGTCGGACTGGCCGAGCAGCTCAGCTGAAGGCCGGCGAGGGGGCCGGTGCACCCTCCTCCGCCGCTTTTGCCGACCGAGAGCCCTGTGCCACCCAAACTTGTGACATAGCAGATAGAGGCGATGTCGTTGCCGACGAACGCCTGGCCCGCGTTGCACTGGGCATCGGGACACTGGCGGATCACATCGTTGGTAATGACGCCGCCCTTGTGCCCGACAGTGTTGCAGTCCTGGCTGGAACGGGCGGCGCGGTTGCGGCGTCCGGCTTGCAGGCCGGGCGGCGCGACCACGGCCTCGCAAGGCGACGACGGGCCGGACTCCGGCCGGGGTGAGCGGCGCCGGGTCCGCAGGCGGCGCCGCGCGCGGCCGAACAGCGCTGCCAGCCGCTGTCGTTTGTGCTCATGCCCGAACAGGCCGGGGACAGCCCGCAGTTCATCCCCATCCTGCGGAACGTCAAGGTGCGCGGCCGTTGGGGCGGCCGCGCACCGGGCCCGACGCGGTGGCAGGCAGAGCCACACTCCTGCACGCTGCCCATAACCAGCTTCTGAAGCCGAGCGGGACTGTCCAGCCGCTATGCCAACGCCTTTGGCCGCTGCCGGACAGCGATGTCCGCAGTTGCCAGGCACCGGCAGGTCCGGGCTGTCCCGCCAACGGTGGGCGAAGCCGTCAGAGCGTGCCGTAGAGGTTGCACTGCGTCCAGTCCGAGGGCTGCGAGGGCGGTACGTCGCAGTAGCCGACGCGGTATTCCTGGTTGTCCACCTGGAGGCCCTGGATGGTCAGCTCCCCCTTCCACCACCAACCGGGCACCGGAGTATTGTCGTTGGGGGTGGCGATCCAGCCGGTGCAGGCCTCTTCGTCGGCCTGGTTGCGACCGCAGATCCTTATCTGGTCGGACCAGCGGGTCGACACGCTCACCTGCTGGCCTCTCTCGCCGGCGGTGGCCGTTCCGGCGCCGGTCAGAATGCCGGCAGCGGCCAGGCCCAGGCCCGCGGCGGCCACAGTGATGCGCTTGAAACGAAGCAAGGAAACCCCTTGGGTCAGCGACACAAAGCCGCTCTCGGTCTTTATGTTGGAGTCCGGGACGGCCCCCGGCGGCAGGCACCCAGGTGTGATGCCTCCGGCTCGGGGCCGGCGCATTAAAACATGGCCTCGTCGAGGTTATTCCAGTCGCATCCCGCTGTTGTGATGTCCTGCGTCCGGGTATCGGGGCGGGTTATGCACTGGCCGGTCGCGCGGTTCCTGAGGTGGAAGTTACCGTCCTTCCAGTCCTCATACCACTGCTCGTACCAATTGACAGGGCCGGAGCAGGGCTCAAGGTAGACCTGGCCCTGCTTAAAGGCGGTCAGGCACTTACCGTCGTCGCCGATTGTCTTCATCGCCCAGGCGCCGTCAGGCGAGTCCAGGTTGCTGTTGTCCTCATGCCATGTGACGTACCAGCCGGCTTGTCCTGGCCGGCTGAGTGAGTGGTCATAGTGGCAGGGGGCCTGTATGGCAACCACCCTCTCCAAGGCATCATGGCCGAGACAATCGTTGCTGCCCCTCATCGCCCAGTAGACATCATCGTCCTGCGCATAGGCGCTACTTGCGACGCCCAGCGACAGGCAGAGGGCCGCCGCGGCGGTCATTGCCGTACGTGCGAACTTCATTCCAGAACGCTCCATTGAAGACGAAGATTTCTCGACCAAATTTCGATCGCACACACAGAAACATCACCCTCTTGAGATGCCCCCCCGGGTGCGCTGGGCCAAAACGTAGCGCACCGCTTTCACCGCAACCGGTGTCGTACTGCACAGTGACGGCGGGGTCCCGGTGTCACAGTGCACAGCGAGCCACAGCACCGCTGCTCAGCGAGCGCGCAAACGGTCCGCGAGGCCCCTGGGCGAGCTCTGCTGGTGCGCTCGCGTCAGCGGATGGCATGGTCGGGATGGGCCTGGTCGTAGGCGTCTCGCGCTTCGGTGATGACGTCACGGTGGGCCAGCGACCAGTCGGCGAGCGCCTTGACCAGGTGGGTCAGGCCGGCCCCGGTCTCGGTCAGGCGGTAGTCGACCTGGGCCGGGACGGTCGGGTACACGGTGCGCAGTACCAGGCCGTCGCGTTCGAGTCTGCGCACGGTGAGGGTGAGCATGCGCTGGGAGATGCCGTCGATGGCGCGTTGCAGTTCGCGGAACCGGCGTGGCCCGTTGGCGAGTTCGACTATCACGAGGACCGACCATTTGTCGCCGATGCGGTCCAGGACATCGCGTATACCGCAGTCGGGGTGGTCCGCGCGTCCGCAGGGATCGAGTTCGGCGGGGGTGGTTACTCCGGTGTGCGTGAGTGACATCAAACTGCCTTCTTGTGGCCGGTGGGCGTGAGATCAAGGATCAAGCGTAGTTACCGATGAGAACCACGACGGAAGACTGCGACTGACATGATCTTGGTAACCGGAGCGAATGGAAACCTCGGCTCGGCCACCCTTGCGACGCTGCGCGCCCGGGGCGTCGACGCGATGGGCGGCAGCCGCACGCCGGGGGAGGGAATGCGGCGGCTCGACTTCGACGACCGGCTGAGCCTCGATCTCGCCGGGGTGTCGACCCTGGTGCTGATCTCCGCCGGTTATGCCGAGGACGACCGGGTGGTCGGACGGCATGCAGCGATCCTGGACGCCGCCGTCCGTAATGGCGTCCGTCACCTCGTCTATACGAGCCTGACCACTGCCGGCGACCATCTCGGTTTCGCGCTCGCGCACCGTGCCACCGAACGCCTGGTGCGGGCCGGCGGGTTGCCCTGGACCATCCTGCGCAACGGCCTGTACGCCGAACTCTTCGGCGGCCTGCTGATGTGGTCCGGAGACGGAGACGGTGTGGAGTCCGCGTTCGGGGAGGGCGCCCTGGCGGCGGTCGCGCGGGAGGATCTCGCCGATGCCGCGGCGATCGTGGCGGCGAATCCGGCAGGGCATCGCGGCCGGGTTTACGACCTCGTCGGCACCCCGATCACGGCGGGTCAGGTGGCCGGCCGGCTCGGGGTCCCGCACCGCACCATCGGCCTGGGCGAGTACCGGCACAGGCTCCTCCACCGGACGCCGGGACTCCTGCCGTTCCAACCGCCCATGCTCGCCTCGATCGCCACGGGCATCCGGCACGGTTTCCTGGACGGCACCGCCCCCGACCTCACCGGCCTGCTCGGCCGCCCGGCCCGCGACCCGCTGGCCACGGCTGCCGCGGCCGCCTCCGCCACCCGACCGGAAGCGGGCGTTCAGCAGCGGTGACGCGCTGAGCGGTGAGGGCGGGAGCGCCGGATCGGCGCGGAGCGGGAGCCTCTCCCGTCTTCGCATCCCTAACTACTCGGACCAGCGGAAGATACGACCGACGTTATTCACCGTTGACGCATGGAGGCCACCCCTCAGCGCCACCGCACCACCGTGGGCAACGACAGGAACCCTCGCGCCTCCGCCGCCGTCACCCGCTCCGCGGCGGACTCGTCCACCTCGTAGTCCGCGACCAGTCCGGCCATCGCGCCCAATGCCACCCTTGCCTCCAGGCGGGCCAGCCGGGCGCCCAGGCAGCGGTGCCGGCCGGCGCCGAAGGAGACCTTGTCCGGTGACTTGCGGGACAGGTCATAGCGGTGCGGGTCGGGGAAGGCCGCCGGGTCCCGGTTGGCGGAGCCGGGGAGCAGCAGGATGCGGGCGCCCGCCGGCACGGCCACCCCATGCAGCACGGTGTCCTCGACCAGCGTGCGGGCGGCGAAGCGGTTGGGCGGGTCGAACCGCAGGGTTTCCTCCACCCAGCCCTCGATGTCCCCGTCCAGGGCCCGCCGCCGCTGGGCGGGGTGGCGCGAGGCCCAGTACCAGGCGTTGCCCAGCAGCTGGATCACCGTGTCATTGCCGGCCGCGGCCAGGGTGTTGAGGAAGGCGACGATCTCCTCACCGGTGACCCGCTGCTCCCCGGGCGCCGGCGCCAGCAGATGGGAGACCAGGTCCTCGCAGGGCCGGTGGCGGCGGCGCCGCACCAACTCGTCGAAGTAGGCGATCAGTTCCAGGGTGGCCTCGATGGCCCGTACCGGGGCGTCATGGGCGCCGGGGTCCCGGCGTACCTGGGCGTCCGCGAGGGCCTGCAGACGGGCGTGGTCCCGCTCCTCGACTCCCATCAGCAGGCACAGCACCCGCATCGGAAGACGGTCGGCGAAGTCCCGTATGAAGTCGAAGGAGTTGAGGGAGCCGGCGGAGTCGCGGCCGCGCAGCTCCTGGAGCAGGGAGTGCACCAGGGTGTGCACGGCGGGTTGCAGCCGGGCGATGCCGCGGCTGCCGAAGAAGCCGGTGACGGCCCGGCGGACCCTGGTGTGCATGGGCGGGTCCATGGCCAGCAGGGAGGCGTACTTATGGGCATTGGGGCCCCAGCTCACCGGTTCGATGCTGTTGCCGTTGGCGCTGGAGTACCGTGCCTCGTCCACCCAGGCCCGGACCACATCGGCATGCCGGGAGAGGGCCCAGAAGTCCCGTTCCTCATTGCGGTATACCGGGGCGTGCGCCCGGAGTAGGGCATAGAAGGGATAGGGGTCCTCCGTCACCCGTGGGTCGTAGGGGTCGAAGTGCACCTCTTCGGCGGTCTCCACAACTCTCCCTCCAGACAGGGTATTTACCGTTTGTGACACCGTTCCCCCGCTCCGGGCGCTCTGCTACGGTCGCACAATGCCGGAGAAACGTACGCTCGTTCTTCAGGGCCGTACCGCGCTGGTCACCGGCGGTTCCCGGGGCATCGGGCGCTCGGTGGTGCGGCGGCTGACGGCCGACGGTGCCGCCGTGGCCTTCGGCTATGTACGCAGCGAGGATGCCGCCCGGCTGCTGGCCGAGGAGGTGGCCGCCGAGGGCGGTCAGGCCCATGCCATTGCCGCTGATCTCACCCAACTCGCGGGCGTCAGACGGGTTTTCGACGAGGCGGAGCAGCGGCTCGGCGGTGTGGACATCCTGGTGAACAACGCGGGCGAGAGCCTGGTCGCGGCCATCGCCGACACCTCGGAGGAGGATTTCGACCGGGTCATGGCAGTCAATGCCAAGGCCGCGTTCTTCCTCATCCAGGAGGCGGCGCGGCGACTGCGCCGGGACGGCAGGATCATCAATGTCTCCTCGGTCAACACCGTGCTGCACGCCCCCGGGATCGCCGTCTATGCGGCGGCCAAGGCGGCGGTGGAGCAGTTCACCCTGGTGGCGGCCCGTGAACTCGGGGTCCGGGGGATCACGGTCAACACCGTCTCCCCGGGGCCGGTGGACACCGATATGCTGCGCGCCGCCCAGTCGGCGGAGGCGCTCGACAGGGCGGCGGCGATGACGCCGCTGCGCCGCATCGGCCGTCCCGAGGACATCGCCGATGTGATCGCCTTTCTGGCCGGGCCGGACGCGCGCTGGGTGAACGGCCAGAATCTGCGTGCCACCGGCGGACTGGGGTGAGGTGACCGTGACCGTACCGCGCGATACGGGCCGCCGGCTGGACGGGCGGGTGGCCATCGTCACCGGCGCGGCCCGTGGCATCGGGGCGGCCACCGCGGCCCGGCTGGCCGCCCTGGGTGCCTCGGTGGCGGTGCTGGATATGGCCCCGGCGGAGTCCGTGGTGGAGCGGATCGCCCGGGCCGGCGGCACCGCGCTGACGGTACGGGCCGATGTCAGCCGGGAGGAGGAGGTGCGGCGGGCGGTGGCGGAGGTGGCCGAGCGGCTGGGCGCCCCGGCGGTCCTGGTCAACAATGCGGGGGTCGTCCGTGACCGGCCGCTCGGTGAACTCACCCGGGATGACTGGGATGTTGTGCTGGACGTCAATCTGCGGGGCGCCTTTCTGCTGTGCCAGGCCGTCCGCCCGTATATGACGGACCTGGGCTGGGGCCGGATCGTCAATGTCTCCAGCACCTCGGCCGACGGCAGCCGGGACCAGGCCAACTACTCCTCGGCCAAGGCGGGGGTACGGGGCCTGACCCGGACCCTGGCCATTGAGCTGGGCCCGGACGGGATCACCGTGAACGCCGTCGCCCCGGGGTACATCGTCAGCGAGATGACGGCGGCCACGGCGGCCCGGCTGGGCGTGGACTTCCAGGATTTCCAGCGGCTGGTGGCCGAGCAGACCCCGGTGCGCCGGGTGGGGACCCCGGAGGATGTCGCCCATGCCATCGCGTTCCTGGCCGGTGAGGGGGCGGGGTTTATCACCGGCACCGTGCTTCAGGTGACCGGCGGCACCGTCCGCTGAGCCCGGGGCCACCGGGACAAGGGCCGCCGGGCCGGGGGACGCCGGTCCCGGGGCCATGGTCAGCCGACCGCCGCGGGCCTCAGCGGCGTCCACTCGGGGAGCATCTGGCGCAAGTGCAGGGTCATCCCCTGGCAGTAGGAGAGGTTGTCCTCCAGGGGGCGGTGGCGCAGATATGCGAGCTTGCGGTGGGGCGGGTGGCGCAGCACGACCGGCCCGTCCACCGGCTGCCCGGAGAGGTCGAGTTCGGCCAGCAGGGCGGTGGCGGCCTCGGGGGCGGTCACCCGGAAGCTTGCCCGGCCCTGGGGTGCCACGGTGATCTGCTCAAAGGGGTAGTCGGGCAGTACCGGGTCCTCGCGGTAGATGTACGGCCGGGCCAGCAGGTCGAGTTCAAAAGTGGCGCGGGCGCGGTCGTCGCGCCAGAAGTCCTGGCTGCGGACGAACTCGGCCAGCAGCCGGTCGAATTCGGCCCGCCGGAAGTGCAGGATCTCATGGGCCAGCCGGCCTGCGTTGAGCAGGTAGTAGTTGCCCAGTCCGGCCACCGATTCGGCTAGGAAGGAGCAGATCTCCGAGTCCTGGGTACGGGACTTGAAGAACTCCACGGCGGCGGTGAACAGGTCGCCAAATGCCAACTGACCTGTGCGGTCAAGGTGGTTGGCGAGGAAGTACAGACCCCTGAGGTTGTAGAGGGCCTGCACCGCGTAGTACAGCCATACACCCTGGTGGTACTCCTCCTCGGTGACCCAGTTGGTACCGACCACCACCTCCGCCTCCGCCACCTCGTCCGGCACCCGGCGCACCTGGATGCCCAGCGCCTCGCGGTTCTCACAGATCGGGGTGTTGTGCAGCAGCAGCTGCGGATAGACCAGGATGGTGTCGGCCCTGGACCGGCACAGCTCGGTCATCCCGTCCTTGAAGGTGGTGGTGGACTCGCCGGGCAGCGGCCAGATCATCTCGATATAGGAGCTGATCTTTTCTTCGCGCAGAGTGCGCTGGAGTGCCGTATAGGTTTCCGCGCGGATATTGCTCCGGTCGATCAGCCGCAGCACCTCGGTGTCCATGGACTGCAGGGAGATGGGCTGGCTGGTGAGCAGTCCGCCGTTCACCAGGATTCTGGTGATCTCGGCGACGCGGTCGGGTTTGTTCTTGGCCGCGTTCATGGAGACCATCATGGGATAGCCGGTGCGTTTGCCGCAGTCCACCATGTGCCGGGTGAACTCCACATCCCGGGGCGCCATTCCCCAGTTGGCATCGGCCAGGAAGATCGTGGTGAACTCGTTCTCGCTCATCCAGGTGATGTCGTCCAGTACGCGCTGGGTTTCGAACCGGTTCACCTTGGAGTTGGTGGCCGCGCCCCAGAAGCAGAATCCGCAGTTGTAGGGGCAGCCCCGGTTGGACTCCAGGATGGCGAAGGTGTACTTCCCCTTCTCGAAATAGCCGGCGGTGAAGGGGGAGGGAATCTCGGTGAGGTCCTTGATGCGCTCCGGCTTCGGGGTGCTGATCAGTTCGCCGTCACGCCAGAAGCTGACGCCGGGCACCTTGGTGAAGTCCGGTTCATCGGTGAGAAGTTCTCTGAGGTAGTGGTGGAAGGTGCGCTCGCCCTCCCCGTCGCAGACCAGGATGTTCTCCTGGTCCGGCCGCACATAGCCGCGTGCCTGGTGCATGACCTGCGGGCCGCCCAGGATGAACCGGGCGTCCGGGAACCTGCCGTGCAGCCGGTCGACCACCCAGCGGACCAGTTCCATGTTCCAGACGTAGCAGCTCAGGGCGTAGACATCGCTTTGCCTGTTGGTCAGTTCGGCGAGTACGGCATGCCGGTCCTCGGTCACCGGCGCGTCATAGATGTCCAGCTGGAAACCGGCGGATATCTCCGGGTCCTTGGTGGCGTAACTCTTCAGGTAGGCGGTGGCGAGCGGTATTATCCGGCTGAATGCGGTGAGTTCGACCAAGGTGACGGTCTTCATCCCCTGCGACTCCCCCAGCGGCTGATGGCACCGCACCCCCGGGCAAGGGGCCGACACCGGCGAACGGGCAGACGTTCGCCAAAGGATGCACCGCCGCGCACCCCGTTGTGAAGGGCCTTGCGGGCAACGGTACTTGGGTGGCGCATTGAGCCTTGGCCATGGCATGGTGGCCCCCGGCTGTCGGTTCGTCACAGACGGAAAGCGAGGCCAAGAGTGAGCGGAGGACCCTGCCCGGCGTCAACGCTCCATCGCATGGTCCGGATCCCCTCACCGAGCGGTTCGGAAAGGGAGTTGGCCGAGTTCCTGGTTTCGGTGGCCGGCCAACTGGGCCTGACCGCACGGCTGGACGCGGCCGGCAATCTGGTGGCCGAGACCGGCCCCCCGGATGCCCCGCTCATCCTGTTGCTCGGGCATCTGGACACGGTGCCGGGCCAATTGCCGGTGCGCCTGGCCGACGGTGTGCTGTACGGCCGGGGCGCGGTGGACGCCAAGGGGCCGCTGGCCGCCCTGCTGTGGGCCGCCGCCCGCACCCCGTGCCCGCACGCCCGGATCAGGGTGGTGGGTGCGGTCGGTGAGGAGGGCACCTCGCCCGGCGCCCGTCATCTGCTGCGCGGGGAGCGGCCGGACGCGGTGGTGATCGGCGAACCCAGCGGCCTGGACAGCGTGGTGCTGGGCTACAAGGGGGTGCTGCGGTGCCTGCTGGAGGTGTCCCGGCCCGCCGCCCACTCCAGCCGGCCCGAGCCCAAGGCCGTTGAGGTCGCGGTGGAGTTCGCCCATGATGTGCTGGCCCACCTGGCTTCCCGGGCCTCGGGCGGCCGTGCCTTTGAGCGGCCCATCGCCACCGTCACCTCCCTGGCGGGCGATGCCACCCGGGCCCGGGTGGAACTCGCCTGCCGCACACCGGTGGGCTTCGACGGTGCCGCGCTGCGGGCCTGGCTCGCCGAGCGGGCCGGGGACGACACCCTCACCGTGACCGAGGACGTGCCGGCCGTGCGCTCGCCGCGTACCGACCCGGTGGTGGCCGCGCTGTCGGAATCCATCCGCCGCCAGGTGCGGCCGCCCCGGGCCAAGGTCAAGCTGGGCACCTCCGATATGAATGTGGTCGGGCCGGTGTGGTCGGTGCCCATCGCCGCCTACGGTCCGGGGGACTCCCGGCTGGATCACACCGATGAGGAGCATCTGGTCCTGGCCGACTTCCTGAAGTCCATCGATGTCCTGTCCCACGCCCTGCACCTGCTCGCCCAGGCCCTGGGGCGGGACGCGGCCCGGTCGGCGGTGTACGCGTGCTGAGCTCGGACCGGCCGCTGGCCGTCCTGCTGTCGCGGCTGCGCACCGAGGAGAAGCTGCTGCTGGCGGAGCTGGAGCGCCGGCATATCCGCTGTGCGGTACTGGACACCCGCAGCACGGTCTTCCGCCCGGACGGGCCCGCCGCACCCTACCGGGGAGCGCTGGCCAGGGAGGTGTCCCACCATCGGGCCCACTATGCCGCGCGGCTGCTGGAGCACTCCGGGGTGCCGGTGGTCAACAGCGCGGGGACGATCGCCCTCTGCGGGGACAAACTGCTGACCACCCTGGCGCTGCGGGCGGCCGGCGTGCCCACCCCGCGCATCCTGGTGGGGCTGACCCCGCAGGCGGTGCTGAGCGAACTGCCGCGCTTCGGCCTGCCGGTGGTGGTCAAGCCACTGGTCGGTTCCTGGGGGCGGCTGGCGGCCCGGCTGACCGATGCGGACACCGCCGAGGCGGTGCTGGAGCACCGGGCGGCGCTGCCCGGCGCCCAGCAGCGGATCACCTATGTCCAGGAGTATGTGGACAAGCCCGGCCGGGACATCAGGGGGCTGGTCGCCGGACAGGAGATCCTGGGCGCGGTGTACCGGTCCGCCGGGCACTGGCGCACCAACACCGCCCGGGACGCGGTGACTTCACCCTGTCCGGTCGACGACCGGCTGGCCGGTGTGCTGCGGGACGCGGCCGCCGCGCTGGGGCCCGGGGTGTACGGCATCGATGTGGTGGAGGATGCCGACGGCGGGCTGTATGTCATCGAGGCCAACCACACGCCCGAGTTCCATGGCGCCGCCGAGGTCCTCGGCCTGAAGCTGGTCGCCGGCTATGTCGACTATGTACTCGAAAGGCTGGCGAAGTGAGCGGCAGACTGGCCATGTTCGGCGGCAGCCGTGCGGTGGTCCTCGATGACGGCGACCGCGCCCGGCTGGCCTGGCCGGTGGTCACCGAGGCCGAACGGTCGGCGGTGCTGGCGGTGCTGGACCGGGGAGGTTTCACCTCGGTGGGCTCCGGCGGCGCGGTGGTGCGCCGGCTGGAGTCCGGCTGGGCCGAGTTCACCGGAACCCGGCACTGCGCCGCCGTCGCCAGCGGCACCGCCGCGCTGGAACTCGCGCTGGCTGCCGCTGACTTGGAGCCCGGGGCGCAGATCGTGGTGCCGGCGCTGTCATTCGTCGCCAGTGCCTTCGCACCCTTGCGGCAGCGGGTCGAACCGGTCTTCGCCGACATCGGCCCGCGGACCTTCACCCTGGACCCGGCCGCGGCCGCGGCCGCGATCACTCCGCGCACCCGGGCCCTGATGGCCGTCCATCTGCACGGACTGCCTTGCGAGATGGACGAGCTGCGGGAACTGGCCGCCCGGCATGAGCTGTTGCTGGTGGAGGACGCCGCCCAGGCGCATGCCGCCGGCTACCGGGGGCGGCAGGCCGGCGCCCTGGGCGATATCGCCGCGTTCAGCCTCAATGTCTCCAAGAACCTGCCCACCGCCGGTGAGGGCGGGCTGGTCACCACGGATGACGCGGCCCTCCACGACCGGGTGGTGCTGCACCGGCAGTTCGGTGAGCGCATTCCGGACCGGGGGCCGCGCGGCTATGTCTCGGAGGTGGTCGCGGGCAACGCCAAGCTCGGCGCCCTCCAGGCCGCCTTCACCCTGGGGCAGCTGGCCGCGCTGCCGGAACGGGCGGCTGGGCGGGACCGCAACATACGGGCGCTGCTGTCCCAACTCAGCGAATTGCCCGGGCTGTTGTCGCCACAGACAGGCGAGGACCGCCGGCACGCCTGGCATATGCTGCGGTTCCGCTTCGACGTCGGTGCCATGGGCCACCCCGAGGTCGCCCCGGGGGCCATGCGGGCGGTGCTGGAGCGCGCGCTGCGGGCCGAGGGCGTACCGGTGCGCCGCTACCAGTGCCTGCCGCTGCCCGCCCAGCCGGCCCTGGCCGGCCGCGAGGGCTACCGCACGGGCCGGTATCCGGTCACCGAGGCGGTGCTGGAGGACTCCCTGACCCTGCAGGGCTGGCACCTCAACCCGGCGGGCGGGCAGGTGCTGTTGCGCTGTGCCGAGGCGTTCCACAAGGTGTGGGGCCAGCTGGACCTGCTGGCCTCGCTGGCCCGGCAGGAGGTGGCATGAGCGACGGCGACGGCGACCTGGCAGCCCGCGCCCACCGGGCCAGGGAGACGATTCTGCGGATCGGCGCCACCGAGCACGGCACCCATGTCGGCGGCAGCCTGTCCGTGGTGGACATCCTCACCGTGCTCTACGCCCGGGTGCTGCGCGTCCGTCCCGCCGAGCCGCACTGGCCCGACCGGGACCGGCTGGTGCTCAGCAAGGGGCATGCCAGCGCGGCGCTGTACGCGGTCCTGTCCCAGCATGGCTTCTTCCCACCGGAGGAGTGCCTGAGCTACGGACAGTCCGGTGGCCGGCTGGCCGGGCATCCGCTGGCCCGGCTGCCCGGGGTGGACTTCGCCACCGGTTCCCTGGGGCATGGGCTGTCCCTGGCGGCGGGGGTGGCACTGGGCGCGCGCCGCACCGGGCGGCCCAGCCGGGCCTTCGCGGTGCTGGGCGACGGGGAGTTGCAGGAGGGCTCCAACTGGGAGGCGGTGATGTCCTCGCCCCGGTTCGGCCTGGACAACCTGATCGCCGTGGTGGACCGCAACGGCTGGCAGATCTCCGGCCGGACCGAGGAGTGTGTGCCGCTGGAGCCGCTGGCCGGGCGGTGGCGCGCCTTCGGCTGGGAGTGTGCGGAGGTCGACGGGCACGACCTGCCGGCCCTGTGCCAGGTCTTCGCCTCGCTGCCCCTGGCGCCGGACCGGCCCAGCGTGGTCATCGCCCGGACCGTCAAGGGCCGTGGGGTGTCCTTCTTCGAGGACCGCGGCAAGAGCCACTATGTGAAGCTCACCCCCCGGTTGTACGAGCGGGCGCTGGCCTCGCTGCGCGGCGGACCAGGACGCGCACCGTGAACTGGGCGGAACTGCATGCGGGAAGCACCCGGGAGACCTACCGCCGGGTCCTGCTGGAACTGGCCCGCGCCGATGAACGGATCGTCTGTGTCGACTCGGACACCGGCGGGCTGGCGGACACCTTCGGGGCCGAACTGCCCCTGCGGTACATCAATGTCGGCATCGCCGAGGCCCATCTACTGAGCCTGTCCGCCGGACTCGCCTCCACGGGCCTGATTCCGTTCGCCAACACCATGAGCGCCTTCGCCACCGCACGCGCCGCCGAGCAGCTCAGAAACGATGTGGCCGCGGCCGGCCTGTCGGTACGGATCGTGGGCAGCCATGGCGGCCTGTCGGCCGGCCACTACGGCCCGACCCACCATGCGCCGGCGGATCTGGCCGTGCTGCGGACCATGCCGAACCTGACGGTGCTGGTCCCGGCGGACACCGTGGAAACCGCATACGCCGTGCGCGCCTCCGTCCAGCTGCCGGGACCGGTGTTCATCCGGCTGGGCCGGTCGCCCACCCCGCTGGTGTACCGCGAGCCCTATCCCTTCACGGTGGGCCGCGCCGTGGAGCTGGCGGCCGGGAACGAGGTGACACTGATCGCCACCGGCCCGCTGCCGGTCGGCCTGGCGCTGGCCGCCCGCACCTCGCTGTCCCGCCAGGGGATTTCGGCCCGCGTGCTGAATATGCACACCATAAGTCCGCTGGACGAGGCGGCCGTGCTGCGCGCCGCCCGGGAGACGGCCGGCATCGTCACCGTGGAGGACCATCTGGTGGCCGGCGGGCTGGGCGGCGCGGTGTGCGAGGCGGTGTGCGCCGCCGCACCATGCCCGGTGGCCCGGATGGGTGCGGCCACCGCCCATATGGACCAAGTAGGCGATGAGAGCGAGTTGTTGGCGCTGGCCGGAATCACCGAGGAACGGATCGTCCAGGCGGCCGTCCGGCTCGTCTCCCCCGAGAACCGGCGTGCGGACCAACGGAGTTGACGAAAAGGAGAGCAGACCATGGCATTGAGCTGCCCGGAGTGCGAGAGCGAGGTGCGGGCGACCGGCCCGCTGCGGCGTCACGAAATCGTGGCCTGTACCGAGTGCCGGTCGGAACTGGAGGTGGTCGGGCTGGACCCGGTGGTTCTGGCGCTGGCCCCCGAGATCGAGGAGGACTGGGGCGAATGAGCCTGCGCTGTGGGGTGAATGTACCGACGTTCGGGGAGTTCGCCGACATCCGCCTGCTCGCCCAACTGGCCGCCTCCGCCGAGGAGTCGGGCTGGGACGGCTTCTTCCTCTGGGACCATGTGGTCTGGCCGTGGGCCGAGGAGGCCGCCGACCCCTGGATCGCGCTGACGGCCGTGGCCCTGCACACCCAGCACATCCGGATCGGCCCGCTGGTCACCCCGCTCCCCCGGCGCCGCCCCCAGAAGGTGGCCCGGGAGACAGTGAGCCTGGACCGGCTCAGCGGCGGCAGGCTGACCCTCGGCGCCGGATCGGGCGCCTTCCCCCAGGAGTTCGACGACCTCGGCGAGCCGGCCACCGATGCCCGCACCCGGGCGGCGGTGCTGGACGAGTCGCTGGCCGTACTGGCCGGACTGTGGTCCGGTGAAACCTTCAGCTTCTCCGGTGCGCACCACCGCGTCCACCAGGCCCGGTTCCTGCCGGCTCCGGTGCAGCGGCCGCGGATTCCGGTGTGGGTGGGCGGGCAGTGGCCGTTGCGCGGTCCACTGGAGCGGGCGCTGCGCTGGGACGGCTATGTGCCGTTGAAGGGCACCCCGGTACCGTTCTCCAAGTCGGAGGTGGCGGATATCGCGCACCGGGTGGGTCTGGCGGACCGGCCGGGCTTCGACCTGGTGATCAGCGACCGGGACGGCAACCCGGCGGACTACGCGGCGGCCGGCGCCACCTGGTGGGTGGACACCCCGCCGCCGTGGGACATCTCACTGCCCGAGGTGCGCGATCGCATCGCGGCGGGGCCGCCGCGGCTCTGACCTCAGACGCTCACCAGACTCAGCACCTGCCCGCCCTCCCGGAACAGCACCCGCCGTCCGTCGAACTCGGCCAGCCGCCCGTCCACGTCGCCTGCTGTGAGGCCGAGTTCGCGGGCCAGGCGGTCCGGTCTGGCAGGCGAGAGGAGTCTGCGCAGCAGCCGCTCGCCTACGGCGTCCACCGTGAAGGGGCGGTCCTCGCCCCAGCGGGTGTCATACACCCGGTCTCCGCGCAGCGTCAGCACCGGGCGTTCCTCGCGCCAGCGTTGGCGCCAGTCGGCGATGGTCTGGTTCAACGGACCGAGCCAGCGGACGGCGTTGAGGGCGGCGGGTGAGCGGTTGTGGTCGGCGAAGAAGTAGGCCACCCGCTCCAGTGCCGGTTCGTCGAAGGGGTAGAGCATTCCGTAGAACGGCAGCGGTCGCAGATCCAGGCCGTACTCCTCGGGCTGGGTGTGGTACGGGCTGAACCGGTCGAAGCGGACCAGGTGCGCGCCGGTGGGTGGCGGCAGATGGGCCAGCAGGGGCAGGTCGTCGGCGTATTTCTCGTAGACCTCGGCGGGTTCGCCGGGGAAGCCCATCAGGAGGTTCCACTCGGGGGTGAGGGCATGGCGCAGGCAGTTGCGCAGGAACTGGAGGTTGAGGAAGGCCGTGGTGCCCTTGCGCATCAGGGACAGGGTGGTGGTGGACAGTGCCTCGACACCCGGCTGCACCCGGCTGACCCCGGCGGCCGCCATGGTCCTCAAATCTTGTTCGGCGATGGGTAGTTTGATTTCGTAGAAGAGGGATGCCCCAGCGGGGGGCCGGAGTTCGGCGAATACCTCCTTGGGGAACGACTTGGGCATGATGTTGTCGGTGCAGGCGAAGGAGGTGCACCAGGGGGCGTGCGCGAAGAGCGCCTCGAACTGGCGCAGGGCCGTCTTGGGGCTCATCGATCGGTAGCCCATGCCCAGGCCGTTGAGGCCGCAGAAGGTGCAGTGGGAGCGCTGGCCCCACCAGCAGCCCCGGGAGGTCTCGAAGGGGAGCACGGGCTCGGTGGCGGCGGCGGGGCCGTCCAGCAGGGCGCGTTCGGCGGAGAACGCGGTGACGAACGAGTGGAAGTCCGGCGGGAAGAAGTCGTCGATGTCACGGTCCCGGCCCACCGCCAGGCCGTAGCGGGCCTGGGTGTGGTTGCGGCGGGTGATGACGCCCGGCAGGGTGTGGGCCCGGTCCGGTTCGCCGTCCAGCAGGCAGCGCAGGAAGTCCGGGAAGGTGTGCAGCGCCGGGCCGGAGAAGACATAGTCCACCGCGGGGACTTCGGCGGCGATCACCGTGCCCATGGGTGCCTCGCAGTTGGCGCCGCCCATGACGGTGAGGGTGCCGGGCGAACGTTCCTTGACCAGCCGGGCCATGGCCATGCTGGGCAGGTTCTGGGCGAACATCGAGGTGAAGCCGACCACATCGGCGCCGGCCAGGTCATAGCGGCCGGCCAGTTGAGCGCAGTGCTCCGGCAGGGTCGTGCGCAGTTCGACGATCCGGTCGCGGAACTCCCGCCAGCGGCGCCCGCGGTAGTAGCGCTGGAAGTAGTCCTCGGTGTTGTCGGGCAGTTCGGGGAAGGCCACCTGCCGGAACAGCCACTCCCCCAGGCCGGACAGCAGGTGGTCCAGGCCGCCGGCGAGGGAGTCGTAGAGGTCGGGGCCGAAGTACCGTACGAAGTCCAGGTTGGGGTAGTGCACCTCGGTGCGGATCTCGCCGGGGAACTCCCGGTCGAGCAGGGACTTCAGCTGGCTGAGGGCGAAGGACGGCCGGTTCCAGTCCCCGAACGGCATATTGACCAGGGCGACCTTGAGCATGTCACGCTCCTTCCGGGGGCCGGGCATCCAGCTCTCGCGCGCACTCCCGGACCGTGGCCAGCCGGTAGAGGTCGCCCAGGGCCAGCGAGAGTCCATGCTCGGCGAGTTCGGCCACCACGCGCAGGGCGCTGAGCGAGTCCCCGCCGATTTCGAAGAAGTCGTCCTCCGGCCCGATGTCCGGGGTCTCCAGGACCTCTGCCCACACCTCGGCCAGCAGCCGCTCGGTGGGGGTCAGGGCCTGTTCGGGCGCGGGGCGTGCGGCGGCGGGCGGGTCGGGCAGCCGGGCCCGGTCGGTCTTGCCATTGGCGGTCAGCGGGAACGCGTCCAGCACCACCAGTGCCGAGGGCACCAGATAGCCGGGCAGTCGTTTTCTCAGCTCGTCCAGGACGGTGGCGGCCGGGTCCGGGGTGCGGCGGACGGGAATGAGATAGCCGATGAGCTCCCGGCGGTCGGCCTCGCCGCGGGCCACCACCACGGCGGAGCGCACCAGGGGGTGGGCGCGCAGCGCCTCCTCGACCTCCGCCGGCTCCACCCGGAAGCCGCGGATCTTCACTTGGTCGTCGTCCCGGCCCAGCATCTCCAGGGCGCCGTCGGGGAGTTGGCGCACCATGTCCCCGGTGCGGTAGAGCCGGGCGCCCGGCTCCCGGGGGCTGGCCACAAAGCGTTCGGCGGTGAGCGCGGGCGCGCCGGCGTAGCCCCGGGCCAGCCCCGCGCCGCCGAGGTAGAGCTCGCCGGGCACTCCGGGGGGCACCGGCCGCAGCCGGCGGTCCAGGACATGGACGGTCACTCCGGCCAGCGGGTGTCCGATGGGCACCCGGCCGAAGGGGGTGCGGCGCAGCGCGTCGCCGGTGGTGGCGGCCACCGTGCACTCGGTGGGGCCATAGCAGTTGAGCGTGGTGAGCCCGGGGCCGCGGCGCAGCCGGGCCACCGGGTCCGGGTCCAGCTGGTCGGCGCCGAGGTTGAGGTGGCGCAGCCGGGCCAGGGCCTGCTGGTCGTGTTCGGCCAGCACCGCGAACAGGCCCGGGGTGAGCAGCAGTGCGGTGGCCTGGCGGGTGAGTTCCCGGTAGTCCTGGGGTTCCAGCCGGCCGCCGGGGGCCGTCAGCAGTTGGGCTCCGGCGCACAGGGTGCTCCACAGTTCATGGGCCGAGGCGTCGAAGGCGGGGGAGAAATGCGCGCCCACCACATCGTCGGGGCGGGGTGACATGGGCTGTCCGGTGACGAAGTTGGCCAGGGCGGCATGGGTGACCATGACGCCCTTGGGGCGGCCGGTGGAGCCCGAGGTGTAGCAGACATAGGCCAGTTGGGCCGGGTGGACGGGCCGGGCGAGCCGTTCGTCCGGCTGGTCCTGGCTGGGCGGCAGGCTGTCCAGGACGAGGCAGGGGCGGGCGTCGGCCACGATGCGCCGGAGCCGGTGCGGTGGGTGGTCGGGGTCCAGCGGCAGATAGGCGCCGCCAGCCTTGAGTACCGCCAGCGCGGCCACCGCCAGGTCGGTGCCCCGGGGCAGCCGGATGCCCACCAGCCGTTCCGGGCCGACGCCCGACGCGGCCAGCACCCGGGCCAGCCGGTTGGCCCGCCGGTCCAGCTCCGCGTAGGTCAGCCGCTCTCCGTCGGCGGGGCATAGGGCGATTGCCTCGGGGGTGCGGTCCGCGTGGCGTTCGACCAGGGTGTGCACCGGGACGACGGCAGGATTGCCGTCCAACTGCGCTGCGGGTGGCGGTGGTTGGTCGGATTCGATGGTCAGGCCGTCCACGGTGGCTGCCGGGCGGGCGGCCCCGGCCAGCAGGGTGCACAGGTTTCCGGCGAGGCGCTCGATGGTGGCCGCCTCGAACAGATCGCGGCGGTACTCGATAAAGCCCTCGATGCCGGTGCCCAGATCGTGGAAGAGCACGCTGAGGTCGAGCACGGTGGTGCGGCCGGGCGGCAGCGGCAGGGCGCTGCTGGGCACCCCGGGGAAGTCGACCCCGGCCTCCGGGATGTCCTGGACGCTGAACAGGGTCTGGAACAGCGGGTGCACACTGCGGTCACGGTGCGGTTCCACGGCGTGGACCAGCCGGTCGAAGGGCAGGTCCTGGTGGTCGACGGCCTCCAGGGTCCGGTGGTGGGCCTGGGTGGTGAGCTGGTCCACCGTCATTCCCGGGTCGGGCCGCAGCCTCAGGGGCAGCGGGTTCACCAGGTGGCCGACGAGGTCCAGGGTCTCCGGGCGGGTCCGGCCGGCCAGGGGTACGCCCACGATCACCTCGTCCTCTCCGCTGTAGCGCTGGAGCAGGCAGGCGAAGGCGGCCAGCAGCACCGCGAACGGGGTGGTCCGGTTGCGGGCGGACAGTTCGCGTACGGCGTGCACCAGGTGCGGGGGCAGGGTGAAGGAGTGGCAGGCGCCGGCGAAGGTGCGTTCGGCGGGACGGGGCCGGTCCGGCGGGAGCGCGGAGCGGGGCAGTGGCGGGGCCAGCCGGTGGCGCCAGTGGGTCAGCAGGCGTTCCAGCCGGGCTCCGGTCAACTCCTCGCCATGGCGGTGGACATGATCGCTGTAGGAGTGTTCCAGTGGGGTGAACGGCGGGGCCTGGCCGGCCAGGGCGGCCGCATAGGCCAGGCCCAGGTCGCGCCAGAGGACCGACATTCCCCAGCCGTCGGTCACCAGATGATGCAGCGTCAGCAGGAGCCAGTGTTCATCCGGGCCGAGGGTGAGCAACAGCGCCCGGAACAGCGGGGCTTGGGTCAGGTCGAAGGGGGTGGCCTGGGCCTGGGCGAGGTGGTCGCGGGCGATCCGGGTCCGCTTGGCGGCGGGGTGGCCGGACAGGTCCAGGTGGACCAGTTCGGGTTCCGCCTGTTCCCGGATGAGCCGGCACGGTGTGCCCCGGACCAGTTCGAAGGAGGTGCGCAGTGGTTCGTGGCGGTCGGTGACCGCGGTCAGCGCGGTGCGCAGCGCGGTGGCGTCGACCGGTCCGGCCAGCCGCAGTCCGCTGGCGACCGCGTAGGCGGCCTCGGTCCGGTAGAGGTGTTCCTCGGTGAACAGACGCAGCTGCGCGGCGGACAGCCGCGCCCGCCGGGCGTCTTCGGTCATTCCACGCTCACCTCGTCGGGGATCGGCTCAAGGCTCAGGCCCAGCCGTCCGCGGAGCACCGGCAGCACGGCCTCGGCCTGGGTGGTCAGATAGAAGTGGCCGCCGGGAAACCGGTGGACCGTCACCTCGCCGCAGGTCAGCCGGGACCACTGGCTGAGGTCCCGGCCGGCCAGCAAGGGGTCGTCCCGGCCGCCCAGCACGGTGACCGGGGCCCGCAGGCGTTCGGTGCCCAGCGGTGCGTGTGCCATCAGGCGCAGGTCGGACCGCAGGACGTTGAGGAACATGGCGCGCAGCTCACGGTTGTCCAGCGCCGCGCGGGCCGAATCGTCCAGCAGCACCACGGAGTTGATCAGGGCCTCATCGCTGTCGCGGTATCCCACGGCCAGCGGCGAACCGGCCCCGACGGTCAGTTCCGGGCCCGCGTGGCCGGAGACGAACACATGGTGTATCTCGGTGCCGGAACGTTCCAGCGCCTGGCAGAGCTTCACGGCCAGGATGGCGCCCATGCTGTGCCCGAACAGGGCGATCCGCTCCAGCCCGGCCCGCCGTACCGCCTCGGCGAGCTGGCCGACCAGGTGCGGCAGGTCGGTCACCGGTGGTTCCTGGATGCGGTTCTCCCGGCCGGGCAACTGCACCGGCAGTACATCGACATGGGCGGTGAAGGCGCTGAGCCATCGGCGGTAGTGGGACGCCGAGCCACCCGCGTGCGGCAGGCACAGCAGCTGTACCGGGTGCCGGCGGCGGGCAGGGTCGCCCAGCAGCCAACCGCTGCCCTTCGCCACGCCTGCCCCTTCCGTCAGGTTGGCCGCACGCTGCAAAAAGCGGTGACGCCTGTGCGAGTATGACGGCCGAGCACGCGAGGCAGCAATAACCAGACTGCCGTTCCATGAACACACCTTCGCAGTGGGCTACTTGGCGCGGTGGGCACGGCAACGACCCGTGGGGAGAGTGCGGATGCGCGCTTATCTGGCCCTGTTCGCCCAGCGTGAGGTGGTACGGCTGGTCATCTCGGCGGCCCTCACCCGGATCGCGGCGCCGGTGCTCAGTCTGGGGCTACTGCTCGCGGTGAACTCCTCCCGGGACTCCTACAGCGCCGGCGGCGGCGTGCTCTCCGGTTATGCCACCACCCTGGCGGTTGCGGTGCCGGTGGCGGGCCGGCTGGTCGACCGGCTCCAGCCGCGCCGGGTGCTGATCGGCTATCTGACGGCCCATCTGTTCGCCTATGCCGCTCTTTTGCTGGCCCTGGCCCGGTCGGCACCACTGGGGGTGCTCATCGGCTGTGCGGCCGCGCTGGGGCTCACCACTCCCCCGGCCGGGCCCGTGGTGCGCTCCAGCTGGCCCGGGCTGGTACCCAAGGAGCGGCTGGAGACCGCGTTCGCGCTGGATGCCGTGGTCAATGAGGCCATGTTTGTCACCGGGCCGCTGGTGGTGACCGGGCTGCTGGCCTTCACCTCGCCCAACGCGGCGGTGGCGATGGCGGGTTGCGGCACCCTGGCCGGCGTTCTGCTGCTGCTGTCGGTACCGCTGCCCGCCCGGAAGCCCGCCCCGGCCGGCCGCCGGCCGCTGGGCCCGCTGGCCCATGGCCAGGTGCGGGTCCTGCTGGGCATCATCGTCTGCGACACCCTGGCCTATGGCGGAATGGTGGTGGCCATCGCGGCCCTGGCCTCCGACCGGGGCTCCAGCGGTGCGTCCGGGGTGCTGCTCAGTGTGCTGTCCGCCGGCGCGGTGATCAGTGCCCTGATCTACGGTGCGCGGGAACGCAAGGGGCGTCCCCAGCGCCAACTGGCCTTGTACCACGCCGCTTCCGCGGTGCTGCTGGTGGCGGTCGGCCAGGTGTCCGCGCTGGCACTGGCCGGTGTGCTCCTGCTGCTGGTCGGCCTGGTCGGCGGACCCCGGGACACCCTGCACCAGGTGGTCCTGGGCAAGGCGGCCCCCGAGGAGCACCGCACCGAGGCCTTCGCCTGGATGAGCACCTTTATGTGGGCGGGCTACGGGGTTGGTTCGGCCCTCGCCGGGCAGCTGGCCGGCGGGGACGGCGGCTCGGCGGAGCGGGTTTTCCTGGGCGCCGCCGTGGCGGCGGCCCTCGCTTCCGGCGTCTCCCTGCTGGTCCGCCCGGAGCGGTTCGCGGCCACGGCGGCGCCGGCCACGGCAGGTGAGGCCCAGGCCGAGGCCGCGGAAGGCTCCGCCTAGGCTCTCCATCCGCGTTTCCCCTTGGTGTTTCCTCCGGTTGCACCGGTCGTCGGCCGGGCAACGACGCCCCGTATACGCCTGGTTGGCGGATTCTTGGGAGAACGGGGGAACATGACATGGCCGACCGCTGGGTAAGCGCCGATGAGGCGACGAGATTCCAGCACGCTCTGCTGGCCGCCGCCGCGGCGGCCCCGTCGATACCCGAGCTGGGCACCGAGCTCTCCGGCCGGCTGAACCGTTTTGTCCCGCACAACGGTTATATGCTGGCCGGGCTGGACCCGCTCACCGGGGTGGGCTGCTTCCACCACAAGGAACACGGTTACAGCGTGGCCTCGGCCCATCGCCTGGAGGCCGATGAGTCCCTCGGCACCGAACCCCACCTCTTCGCCGACCTGATGTACGGCCCCGGCCCGGTGGGCGTGCTCAGCGCCGGTTCGTCCCGGTACCCCCGGAGCGTGCGGTCGCATGACCTGATGCCCGCGGAGGGCTTCGGCAGCGAGATGCGTATCGCGCTGACGCACCGGGGAGTGCCATGGGGCGGGCTGATCCTGCTCCGGGAGCACGGCAGCGAAGGGTTCTCGGAGGCGGAGGCCCAGTGCGCCGAAAGACTGGCGGAACCCATGGCGATCGCCCTGCGGCGGTATGTGGCCGGCAAGCCGCTGCGTCCGGGCCGTCGTGGGCTGTCCCCGGGGGTGGTGGTCATCGGCCCCGACGACAGCATCAAGGGCATGACCTCCACGGCCCGCACCTGGCTGCGCGAGTTCGTCCCCGAGTCCGCGCGGGCCAAGGACGAGGAGCTCACCAATCTGTTATGGGGCATGACCTACCACACCCGGCGCACCAACAGCACGGCGCTCAGCCGGATTCCGACCGGTGAGGGGTGGGTGGCGGCGCACGCGCAGTTCCTCGACGGCGCGGATGGCGACATCACCATCACCTTCCAGTCCGCCCCGGCCTCACTGCTGCTGCCGGCCATCTGCGCCTGGTACGGGCTCACCCCGCGCGAACGGGCCATCGTCGAGCACCTGTTGGGCGGGCTGCCGACCAAGCACATCGCCCGTCTGCTGGGCATGTCCCCGCACACCGTCGCCGGCCATCTGCGGTCCCTCTACCGCAAGACCGGTACCGCGGGCCGCGAAGAGCTCATCGCCGGGCTCCGGCAGTAGGGCGCCCCGGGAGGGCGGGGCTCCCTCGGGAAGCCCCGCCCCACACGCCCCGTCCGGAGCGGGTCAGTCGAGCGCCCGCCGCTCCAGCAGGGCACGGTCCAGCCGGCGGGTCACCGAGTCGACCAGCCCCAGCTCCGTGAGCCGTTCCTCGATATACCGCTGCACGGGCAGCACCACCCCGCAGCGGGGCAGTCCGGACACGGGGTCGCGCCAGCGTTGTTCGGGCGTGGATTCCGCCGCGAAGAATCCGGAACAGGAGCCGAAGTAGCGGCAGTTGGCACAGGTCTGCCGGACCCGCTCCCGGGACTGGCGCAGGGCCTCGCCGAAGCCCGCGGACCGGCGCATGCCGGCCAGGGATTCCGTGAAGATATCGCCGTGCCGCAGGGCCGGGTCATAGGCATCGCCATTGGAGTACACGGACCCGTCGGTGTCGATGACCAGGATGGTCTCCCCATGTTCCTTGTCATAGCGGCGCCGTTCGCCCTCTCCGTACAGGGCGTGTACGACATTGGCCGCATAGCCCTCGATCGGCTCGACATTGATAAAGCTGTCCGAGACCAGCCAGCGGTCGGTGAGTGTCTTCAGCGCGGCGACGATCTCCTCCGCCGCGAGCTCGTGTTCCGCCTGCTGCCCCGGATAGCCCGTCCGGTAGATGGGCAGCAGCCGGAAGCCCAGGTCCATGTCCTCGAAAAAGCGGTGGATCTCCGCCACATGGGGTGCGGTTGAGCGGGAGAGCACGGTGATACAGCCGAAGTTCAGGCCCTCGTCCATCAGGCGCTGCATATGGGCCAGGACCCGTGGCTGGGCCTGGCGGCCGGCGACATTCACCCGCTGGCCGCCGGCCAGGTCCACCGAGACGCCCACATCGTCGAAGACCTCCCGTATCAGGGCCAGGTCCTCGTCGGTGAGCCGGTAGAGATTGGTCTGGACGGAGTTGCCATAGGGGATCCCGGCGGGCTCCAGGAATTCCCGCTGGGCCAGCTTGACCTCCCGGTAGAACTCATGGGGCATCAGCAGGGGTTCCCCGCCGTGCCACACAAAGTCCGCCGTCCGGCCCGGCTGATCCGCCAGCCACTCCCCCACATGCTTGATCATGCTCCGGGCCTGTGGCACCGTCATCGCGGCCCGGTCGCCGAGCGAGGGGAACTCATAGCAATAGCGGCAGCGAAGGTTGCAGAACTTCGAGACCTTGACCACGAGTTGCAGATACGGCGGCATCGGCCCGCGCGCGGCCGGGCGGTCCGCCCGCGGCCGGTCCTCGGCCGTGCCGATGCTCATGCCGGCCCGGTTCCGGCTCCCAGGGCCGACTTCAGCCGCAGGTACGCCTCGGTGACGCGCGGCCGCCGCGGAGCCGGGCCCTCGTCCGCCCGGCGGGTGACCAATCCGGTCCGGCGCGGTCCCTTGTCCAGGAACCGCTCATGCCAGCTGCCGCGGGGGCCTTCGACCCAGAAGTCGGGGTAGTCGGGCCACATCCGCTCGGCGGGCCGCAGCCCGTCCACGATCTCCAGCCGCTCCTGCCGCTGCCCGGCCCCGTCGGCCAGGGGCTCGGCCGACCCGCTGGTGCGCTGCAGCGCCAGCAGCCGCAAATAGGCGCTGCGGGAGGCCGCTTGCGGCTGGTGCGCTTCGGGCTGGGTGGGATTGCTTCCGGCCATGCCGATCGCCCTCGCTCTCCGTCGTTCGATGGCGCTTTTGTCCGTCACCAGGTAATGCGGCGGGAGAGCCTCCACCAACCCCCCAATATTGAGGGGGTGTTGGCGGTCAGGGCTGCGCATAAGACTGGTGGCCCAGCCCAGCGACCGGCCAGGAGACATCGATGACACCTGCCCCGACAGCCGCGCCCTCGGTGAAGAGCGTGGAGATGGTGACCGTCCCGCCCGATGCGGCGGGCGTGCCCGGCGGCGGGTTACTGCCGCCCGCGGGCTCCGTGGTGCTCTATGTGGGAGACGCCGCCGCACCCTCGTGGCAACGGCTCCGCGAGGCCGCGCTGCGCGGCGACTGGCAGGCCGTACGGGACACGCCCATTCCCCAGCGGCCCGCTCCCGGCGTCCGGCTGGTGGCCGCGTCGCGGCTCTTCGACCTGCTCTGCGCGGCACATCCACTGGTGCGCGACCTGGCGCTCCCGCAGGGGTTTCCGTTCAGGACGCTGGCCTTCCCCTACACCGGCGGCCCGCTCCAGGGCTCGGACTTCAGCATCGTCGAGCACACCGAGCGGAGCGTCCCCTCGGTCACGGCCGCTTATCTGCTGGTCCGCCGGGCTCCCGAACTCACCGCGCTGGAACGCCGGTTGCTGGAGAACGTCAGCCCGGTGGACCGGCATATCCACATGGGGCGGCCCGAGCCGTGCCAGACGCTCACGACCTTGGACATGATCACCGACAATCTGGCATGTGAGGCGCACCGGGCCGTCCAGTGCAAACACCGCGGCGGCTGCCTCCAGGGCGAGAGCACCACGGAACTGTCGGATGCGGAGATCGAGGAGATCACGGGAGGGGCGGACGGGTTCGCCGCCTCGGTGGCCCGGCTGCTCGCCACGCGCCAACGCCACTACTCCCTCTAGCGGGCCGCCCCATGGGATCCGTACTCGTGGCCGTCGCGCTGGCGGTGTGGTTGCTGGTGACCGTGGTGGCCGCGCTGCCCCGGATCGGCGACGCGGTCCGCAAGCGGGTCCCCACCTGGTTCGCTCCGCTGCTGCCGGCCTGGACGTTCTTCGCGCCCAATCCGGCGACCAAGGACAAGGTGCTGATGTACCGCGATGTCCTCGCCAATGGCTCGGCCGGACCGTTGCGGCTGGTCCTGCCGGAGGGCGGGGCGCGGGGCCGGGCGGGCAAGGCGCTGTTCGATGCCGCCGCGCATCTGATGCGGCAGGCCGCGAAGGGCTGGGAGGAGGAGCCGGACGCACCGACCCGGGACGCCCGGCTGATGATCAGCACGCCCTATCTGCTGCTGCTCAACCGGGCCGCCGCGGCGCCGCATGACGCCGCCGCCATCGGCTTCGAGTTCGTCCTCGCGAACGCCAGTCTGCGGGACGAGGACCCCCAGGTGGTCTTTGTCTCCGCCGTGCACCGGCTGGAGACGGGAGTTGGGGAGGCCGGCGTACCGAAGGCCGGCGCCCGGGAGGGGACCCCATGCTGAACGAGACCGAGACGGCCCGGACGATCCTGGCCGTCTGCGGTACCGGGCTGGCCGTGTCGGCGGCGCGCGATCTGCGCCAGGCCCGCGAGTTCACCGAGGACGGCACGCTGGCGTGGTCCGTGATCGGGGCGTACCCGCACCGCTGCCCGGCCGCGGTGCGCCGGCTCTTTGTCTGGGAACGGTACCGGGCGGTGCTGGCCGTCCAGTTCACGGCGGGCCTGGCCGCCCCCGTGGTGGCCGCGCGGTCCACCGGCGGCTCGGCCGTGCTGGCCTGTGTGCTGCTGTCCACCCTGCTGCTGGGCCTGCACCGCGGTGACTACGGCACCGACGGGGCGGACCAGATGGCCGCCCTCGCTCTGCTCACCGCCGCCGCGACACTGGTCGTCGGCGGCACCGTAGGCCGGCTCTTCCTGGCCTTCCTCACCTGCCAGTTGGTGCTGAGCTATCTGATCGCGGGGGTGGCCAAGCTGGTCTCGCCGATGTGGCGCGACGGCTCCTGTCTGGCGCTGATCCTCTCCACCCACTCCTATGGTTCGCCCCGGCTGGCCGCGGCCCTGCGGGCCCGGCCGCTGCTGGGGCGCCTCCTCGCCTGGGGCGTCATGGTGCTGGAGGTGACCTTCTGGCTCGCCTTCTTCCTGCCGGGCGTCCCGCGCTGGGGGTTCCTCGCGGCCGGAGCGGCCCTGCACATCGGTATCGCGGTCACCATGGGCCTCAGTACCTTTGTCTTTGCCTTTATCGGGGCGTACCCGGCGCTGGTGTTCACGGCCGCGTCCCTCGCGGGGTGAGCGGCATGCGCCGTGGGCACCGCGCCCGTACCGGGGGGACGGACGGCCCGGACGGGGCGTCGCCCTCGGAGTCCGAACAGCTGCTGTTCGGCGGCCCGTTGCGCTACGACATGGGCTGGTCCCAGCATGAGGAGGCATACCTCGAACTCACCCTGCGCGCGGTGCTCCGCCGGCTGCCCCGGCTGCTGGCCTCCGGCTTCCGCCTGGCCTGGCGTGCCGACCCCCGCGCGGCCCGGCTCCTGGTCGCCGCCAACACCGGGCGTGGGCTCGCCCAGGCGGCAAGTCTCCTGGCGGTCAACCGTGTTCTGGCCGGGCTGCTGACGGCCGGCGCCATCGGGGACCGGCTGCGCGGCGCGCTGCCCGCCCTGATCGCGGTGAGCGTCACCATGTCGGCCGGGGCGCTGCTGCGGGCCGTCTCCACCTATGCGACGGGGCGGCTGGAGCCGCGGGTGGAGCGGGTGGCGACCGAGGTGTACCTCGAACGGGCTTCGCAGGTGGAACTGGCCGCGATCGAGGACGACCAGTTCCATAAGCTGCTCGATTCGGCCCGGTACGGGGCCTCTTCGGCCCGCCGCATGATGGGCATCGGCAACCGCGTCATCAACGCGGCGATCTCGTTCCTCACCGCCGCCGGGGTCCTCACCGTGCTGCACCCCGTGCTGCTGCCGCTGCTGGCCCTGCTGACGGTGCCGGGTTCCTGGAGCGCGCTGACCACGGCCCGTCGCCGCTATCTGTCCTTCCACGCCTGGACCCAGCACACCCGGGCCGGCGCGCTGATCGGGCATATGCTGACCGACACCGGCGCCGCGCCCGAGATCCGGGTGCATGACATCGGCCCGTTCCTGCTGCGGCACTTCCGTGCCCTGTCCGAGTCCGCCGAGGCGGAACAGGCCCGGCTGGCCCGGCTGGAGGCCCGGACCGGACTGATCGCCGCGATCTGGATCGGCGCCGCCACGGCCGCCACCTACCTCACGCTGGGCGCGCTGCTGCTGGGCGGGGCGATGGCGCTGTCCGTCGCCGGCACCGCCGTGATCGCGATCCGTACCGCCTCGGCGGATCTCACCACGCTGGCCCTGGAGGTCAATGCCCTGCATGAACAGGCCCTGTTCGTAGGGGACTTGGAGCGGCTCTGCGCGGAGGCCGAGCGGCGCACCCCGCCCACGGGGGGCCTGCCGCTGCCCGAGCGGCCGCGGCGCATCCGCTTTGAGCACATCACCTTCACCTATCCGGGCGCGGCCGGGCCGGCCCTGGACGATGTGACGCTCTCCATTCCCACCGGTGGGATCGTCGCGCTCGTCGGCAGCAATGGCTCCGGGAAGACCACCCTCGCCAAGCTCCTGGCCGGCCTCTACACCCCGCAGCGGGGCCGCATCCTCTGGGACGGCACGGACGCGGCCCTCGCCGACCGCCGGCGGCTGGCGGACCGAGTGGCCATGGTGGCCCAGGACTTCACCCGGTGGGCCTTCACCGCTCGGGCCAATGTCCTGATCGGGCGCCCGGACGCGCCGGACGGTGCGGCCCGCCTGACCGAGGCCCTGCGCCATGCCGGGGCGGAGGACCTGGTCGCCGGGCTGCCGCACGGTCTGGACACCCTGCTGGCCCGGGGGTTCCGCGGCGGCCACCAGCTGTCCGGGGGCCAGTGGCAGCGTCTGGGCTTCAGCCGCGCCGCCTACCGCCGGGGACGGATCCTGATCGTCGACGAACCCACCGCGGCCCTGGACGCCCGCGCCGAACTGATGCTCTTCGACAAGATCCGTTCCCTGGCCGGGGACGGCTGCACCGTCCTCCTGATCACCCATCGCCTCGCCTCGGTCCGCCATGCGGATCTGGTCCATGTCCTCGACGGAGGACGGCTGGTGGAATCCGGCACCCCGTCCGAGCTGCTGGCGGCGGACGGACTCTATGCCGAGCTCTACCGCCTTCAGGCCGGCCAGTACGCACCGGACAATGGTCACAGTTGGATAACACCCGCCCACCAACCGGGTGTGTGACATTGTACATGTCACATGATTCCTCGCATGAGAAGAGCGAGAGCAAGAGCCAGAACCCTGATATCGACCGCCGTCGCCCTCGGCGGAGTCCTCGCGGGCATCACCCCCGCTTCCGCCTCCGCCTTCACCGCCGCATCCGCATCCGCATCCGCATCCGAGAACACCGGCCAGGGAAAGCTCACTTGGAGCTCCTGTCACGACACCACCACTCCCGCCCTGCAGTGCGCGATGCTCGATGTACCGCTGGACTACGCGCACCCCAATGGCACCAAGATCAAGATCAAGGTGAACCGGCTCCCGGCCACCGCGCCCAAGAGCAAGCGGCAGGGCCCCATCCTGCTGAACCCCGGCGGCCCCGGCGACTCCGGTCTGTGGATGCCCGCCTATATCTCCGGCAAGCTCCCCCAGGACGTCGCCTCGGCCTACGACTGGATCGGCTTCGACCCCCGGGGCACCAACGCCAGCGAACCGCATGTCACCTGTGATGCGCACTACTTCGACGGCGAACGGCCGGACTACCAGGTCAGCAAGGGCACTTCAACGGCATGGCTGGAGAAGTCGGCCAAGTACGCCGCCGACTGTGCCGCCAACTGGAGCTGGTTCCTTCCGCATATGACCACCGTCGACAACGCGCGCGACATGGACAGCATCCGGCGGGCACTCGGCGCCCAGAAGATCAACTTCTATGGCGGTTCCTGGGGCACCTCGCTGGGCTCGACCTATGGCCAGCTCTTCCCCTCGCATGTGCGCCGGATGGTGCTGGACAGCATCGTGGGCCCCACCATCAGCTGGTACGACCACAACATCCTGCAGGACAAGGAACACCAGCGCCGGTTCGACGCCTTCGCCGCCTGGACCGCCAAGGCCGACTCGGTCTACCACCTGGGCACCGACGCCGCCACCGTGAAGCGGAAGTACTACCAGGTCGAGGACGGGCTGCGGGCCAACGCCGTGAACGCCGCCCCTGCCCCCGGCAAGATCGGCCCCGCCGAGTTCGAGGACACCTTCTACGGCGGCGGCTACAACTTCCTGCGCTGGCCCCGGATGGCCACCGTGCTGTCGGCCTATCTCACCAAGCACGACACCCGCCCGCTGACCATCGCCTACAACAGCTATGCGGCCCCGGGCGCCGATGACGGCACCTTCCCGGCGTACAACGCGGTCCAGTGCACCGAGAACAACTGGCCGCGCGACTGGGAGTTCTGGAAGAAGGACCAGGCCACGGTGGACGCCGTCGCGCCCTTCTACACCTACAACAACATGTGGTACAACGCCGCCTGCATGTTCTGGCCCTACCAGGGCCACCAGGCCGGCCGGCTGAAGATCACCGGCAAGGGGCTGCCGCCCGTCCTGCTCTTCCAGGCCACCGAGGACGCCGCCACCCCGTACCAGGGCGGCGTCGCCATGCACAAGGCACTGCCCGGATCCAAGCTGGTCGTCCAGAACGGCGGCAGCTTCCACGAGATCCTCTTCCATGGCAATGCCTGCCTGGACGACACCTTCACCGCCTATCTGCGGGACGGCAGCCTCCCCTCCGGCAAGGGCTTTATCGCCAAGACCTGCGCCCCCGAACCCGATCCCGCACCGGTCTATGTGAACCCGCCCGCCGCTTCCCTAACGGCGAAGGCCAAGTCCGCTCTCCCGCCCACCGATTCCGAGGCCGTGCACGGCGTCCGGTAGCGGAGTGCCACGGACGCCCCCATTACGGGACTCGGTTACGGGACTCGGTTACGGGACTCGGTTACGGGACTCGGTGAAATAGTCCGAGTCCCTGGGCCGGGCTGTGGCGCCACCAGCGGAATTCGGGGTAGGCGAGCGTGCGGTCGTCGATCACCGTGGCCAGGAAGACCATGGCCTGACGGCCGATGAACTCCTGCATTTCGGGGGTGAGATGGGAGCGCACCTGCCGGTCGTAGAACCGGGCCGCGCGGCCGGCGGTGCCCAGGTGCTGCTGCAGCCGGTGTTCACCCGCTGATCCGAAAGACGGCGGAGGCAAGGTCACGAGAGGGTTCAGGGAACGGAAAGGACCGGAGTCTCGAAGGGGTCGTGATGGATGTGGCGGGGAGAGGTGCCATGGAAGGTGAGCGTCTCCCTGGCCGAGGCGATCATCTGAGCCGGGCCACTGAGAAAGGCGTCGTGCTCGTACCACGGCCCGTACTCGACCAGCACCTCCGGCAAGGCTCCCCGGATCCCGGGAATGCGCTCATGGGAGACCGCGCCCCTGATGGTCAGCCAGTGGTGCCGCTGGGCCATCCGGAGCATTTCGTCGACCCCGTACAACTCGGCCGCGGTCCGGGCGCCGAGGAACAGTTCCACCTGATGGTGCCCCCCTCGGCGGGCGACCTCTTCGATCAGTGCCCGGATCGGAGCGAGACCGGTGCCGCCGGCCACAAAGAGCAGTTGGCTGTGCTCGGCCGCGTCCAGGACCATGTCGCCCATCGGGGGCCCCAGCCGGACCACATCGCCCACCGATGCACGGTGCACCAGCGCACCGCTGACCGAACCGCCGGCCACCGCACGCACATGAAAGGTGAGTGTGCCGTCCTCACGAGGCGCGTTCGCGACGGAGTAGTAACGCCACCGCCTCGGCCACCAAGGGGTCTCGATGCTCACATACTGGCCCGCGGCGTACGGGTAGCTGCCATGGGGGCGCACCGTGATTTCGGCGATGCCATGGCCGCGCGGGACCCGGTGCACCACCGTGGCGGGCCACACGGCGGGCCGTACCGCCGCGTCCTGCTCGGCCGCATTGATCATGACCTGGGCGACTATGCCGTACGCCTTTGTCCAGGCCGCGGCGGTCTCCGGGGTCCAGGCCGGGCCGGCATGGCGGGCCAGAGTGTCGAGGAGGCACTCGCCCACCGCCGGGAAGTGCGCCGGGAGGGTGCCGAACTTGCGGTGCTCACGGCCGAGTTGTCCGCAGAAGCGGACGAGGCTCTCGGGGTCGTCGACCAGCTCCACCACACGCAACAGCGCACGCAGCAGGCGGTCGCGCTGGATGTCCATCCCCTGCGGGAACAGGCGTCGCACATCGGGGTAGCGGGCGAAGAGGATTGCATAGAAATAGACCGTTATCTCCCCTGCCAGGGGCTCAACCACTGCCAGTGAGCTCCTGATGAGGCCTGTCTCATGGTCCGACAAAGGCGCTTCGGCGGTCTCCGGCTCTCTCATGGGGTCAGCGCTCCCCATCCGCCATTCGGCATGACCTCCGCGAGCCCGCACCACAGGCCGAAATCCCGCAAGCCGCCCCCTTGTTGAGGTGCACCGAGGGCGTGACCGCTATGGGCTCCCCGTCTGAGGAGAACCGCGCGGGAGTCGCAAGGGGCCAACATAAATCCTCATCGGAGTGCGGAGCCAAAGAAACGGAATAAATGCTTCCGGATGTCACACGATCCTCAATGAGGGCCACCGGACGGGGAAGGGAGGTACCCACTAGAACTCGGGACCGGAACTTGTTGAATCGCTCCATGTGACGCGGTTACCGCGATACTCACCCTCGGTCACCGAAGTAAGGTCGGCAAGGCAGGCCCGTTATTCGTCGATCAGCCGAGGAGCCATGGATGAAAATGTTGATCAACGTCCCCGAGACCGTGGTCTCCGACGCCCTGCGCGGAATGGCCGCCGCACATCCCGAGCTGGCCGTGGATGTGGAGCACCGGGTGATCCTGCGCCGGGACGCCCCGGTGGCGGGGAAGGTGGCGCTGGTCTCGGGCGGCGGGTCGGGGCATGAGCCGCTGCACGGTGGGTTCGTCGGTCCGGGGATGCTGGACGCGGCCTGTCCCGGGGAGGTGTTCACCTCGCCCGTACCCGATCAGATGGTGCGGGCCGCGGCCGCCGTGGACAGCGGGCGGGGCGTGCTGTTCATCGTGAAGAACTACACGGGCGATGTACTCAACTTCAATATGGCCGCCGAACTGGCCGAGGACGAGGGCATCCAGGTGGCCTGCGTGCTGGTCAACGACGATGTCGCGGTGACCGACAGCACCTACACCGCCGGGCGCCGGGGCACCGGCGGCACCCTGTTCGTGGAGAAGATCGCGGGAGCGGCGGCCGAGCAGGGCGCCCCGCTGGAGCGGGTGGAGTCCATCGCCCGCCGGGTCAATGAAGCCTCGCGGAGCTTCGGGGTCGCCCTGACCGCCTGCAGCACCCCGGCCAAGGGCGGACCCACCTTTGAACTCCCGCCGGGCGAGCTGGAGTTGGGGGTGGGAATTCATGGCGAGCCGGGACGCGAGCGGCGGGCGATGATGACCGCCGGGGAGATTGCCGACTTCGCGGTGGACGCCGTGCTGGAGGACCTCAGGCCCAGCGCCCCGGTGCTGGTGCTGGTCAACGGGGCGGGCGGCACTCCCCTGCTGGAACTCTATGGCTTCACCGCCGAGGTGCACCGGGTGCTGCGCGAGCGCGGGGTGGCGGTGGCCAGGACGCTGGTGGGCAACTATGTCACCTCCCTGGACATGGCCGGTGCCTCGGTGACGCTGTGCCAGGTCGATGACGAACTGCTGCGGCTCTGGGACGCCCCGGTACGCACCGCCGGGCTGCGCTGGGGTTGTTGACCCGTCCTCAGATCGTGCCGTCAGGCCCCGTGCCAGACGGTGGTGGTGTTGCAGAACTCCCGGATGCCATGGCCGGACAGTTCACGGCCGTAGCCGGAGCGCTTGACGCCACCGAAGGGGAAGGCGGGATGGGAGGCGGTCATGCCGTTGAAGTAGACGCCGCCTGCCTCCAAGTCGCGGACACAGCGCTCCTGTTCGGCCTCGTCCCGGGTCCAGACATTGGAACTCAGGCCGAACGGGGAGTCATTGGCGATCCGCAGCGCGTCATCGAGGTTGCGCGCCCGGTAGACGGTGGCCACCGGGCCGAATGCCTCCTCATGGTGGATGCGCATCCCGGGGGTCACTCCGGTGAGCACCGTGGGCTGGTAGAACCAGCCCCTGGTCAGTGACTCGGGCTCGGTGGGGCACCGCCCGCCGCACAGTGCGGTGGCGCCCCGGCCCAGGGCGTCGTCCACCAGCGCCGCCAGGTCGTCCCGTCCCTGCTCGGTGGCGAGCGGGCCGATATCGGTGGACTCCTGCATCGGGTCGCCCACGGTGAGGGCGTCCATCAGAGCGGTGAAGCGCTCGGTGAACACATCATGGATGTCGGTGTGCACAATGAACCGCTTGGCCGCGATGCAGGACTGCCCGTTGTTCTGCACCCGGGCGGTGACCGCCACGCGTACCGCGCGGTCCACATCGGCCGAGGGCAGCACCAGGAAGGGGTCGCTGCCGCCCAGCTCCAGGACCGTCTTCTTCACCTCGTCACCGGCGATGGCAGCGACCGAGCGGCCGGCCGGTTCGCTTCCGGTGAGGGTGGCGGCGGCCACCCGGTGGTCACGCAGCAGGGATTCCACGGCGCGGGAGCTCACCAGCAGGGACTGGAAGCAGCCCGGGGGGTATCCCGCCCGCCGGAAGAGGTCTTCCAGGTAGAGCGCGGTCTGCGGCACATTGGAGGCGTGTTTCAGCAGTCCGACGTTGCCGGCCATCAGAGCGGGCGCGGCGAACCTGATGACCTGCCAGAGCGGGAAGTTCCAGGGCATCACGGCCAGGATCACGCCCAGCGGACGGTAGTGGACCCGGGCGCGGACCGCACCGGAGTCCTTGATGTCGGCCTCGGCCGGGTGCTCGTCGGCCAGCAGGCCCTCGGCGTGTTGGGCGTACCAGCGCATGGCCTTGGCGCACTTGGCCGCCTCGGCCCGGGCGGCGGCCAGTGGCTTGCCCATCTCCAGGGTCATGGTGCGGGCGATGTCGTCCTGGTCCTCCTCCAGCAGGTCCGCCGCGCCGCCCAGCAGCCGGGCCCGCTCGGCGAAGGAGGTGGTGCGGTGCCGCAGGGACGCCTCGGCGGCCGCTTCCACCCGCCGCTCGATCTCCTGGGAGCCGAACTCCTCGAAGGTCTTGAGGGTCTCGCCGGTCGTGGGGTTCACCGTCGCGATGGCCATGGCCGTCCTTCCTCGCAGCGCGCTGCTCCGACCCCTCGACCTTGCGCCGCACCGAGGTGCGGCGCAAGACGGGCCGGGCCCCCAGGGGCGCGAGGCTGTTGCGTCATGCGGCTCCGCCGCGTGGGCGCGACCAGCCACGGACAACCCGCAGCCAGCTGACCCCGTTACCGGCGGAGCGCTACCGCGGGGGCCGGTCCGCGTCGTCCGCTGCCCGGGCCGGCCCGGGCAGCCGTGCGGTATCCCAGCCGCCCATCGCCTCCGGCCCGGATTCCGCGCCGGCGGTGGCCGGCAGCCCGGGCGAGATCACCGTGCCCTCCACCACCGGGGGGCCGGCCCGGTCCGGCAGGGCCCGCATCCGGTACATCACCGCCACGGCCATCGCCGAGGACAGCCCGAAGCAGGTGCAGCACACCCAGGGCAGCCAGGGCAGGCCCGCCCGTTTGGCCATGTCCATGGACCAGCCGACCACCGCGTTGCCACCGGCCGCGGTCAGCCCGGCGAAGACATAGAAGAGGCCGAAGTACGTCCCGGCCAGTGCCTCCCGGCCGAACCGGGGGATCATCTCCAGCACCGCGGGGTGCGCCACCATCGTCCCGAAGAACAGCAGCAGCGACCCAAGGACCATGATCACCATCCGGGGGGCGATCTCCCGCGCCCCGTTGGGCGGGTCCATCGCGCAGATCAGCAGCGGTGGCAGGAAGGACAGTCCCATCACCACCAGTCCGGGCCCCACCCAGCGGGGACCGCCGCCATGCCGTTCCAGCGCCCGGGTGATCGGCAGCTGGAAGAGGTTGGCCACCGCGCCCATGCCCAGCAGCACCCCGGCCGCCCCGTCCCAGCCGGACGCCTGCCGGGCGCCGTCCGGGAGCAGCAGGCACAGCTGGTTCTCCACGGTGAACATGCCGGTGGTGGCGAAGGAGAACAGCAGGAACCTGCGGTTGCCGAAGACCTCCAGCCAGTCGCCCAGCACACTGCCCCGGCTGCCGCCGACCGGCGGGCTGTCCGGAAGCACCAGCGCCTGGGCGACGGTCAGCAGTGCGAAGACCCCGGCGCCGGCCACCGCCCAGATGCGGAAGTCGGTCATATACAGGACGCTGCCCAGCACCAGCCCGATCAGCGAGCCAATGGTGGCGTACACATTGAGCAGTGCGAACGCCTCCGCCTTGCGTACTCCCGGGGACAGGGCGACATAGGCGCGGGTGGATGGATAGAACAGCCCCGCCGCCAGCCCGTTGAGCAACGACGCCCCACAGACCACCGGCAGGGTGCTGCCGAAGGCGAAGAGCGAGAAGCCCAGGGTGCGCAGGGCGCACCCGGCGATGATCACCGTTCGGGGTCCCAGCCGGTCGGCCGCCGAGCCGCCCAGCAGAAACAGGCCCTGCTGGCCCAGGTTCCGGATGCCCAGCACCAGTCCGACCAGCGCTGCGGACATTCCGAGATCTCGTCCCAGATATGCGGCGAGAAGCGGGACCAGGATATAGAACCCGATATCGATCCCAAACTGGTTGATCAATAGCAGTCGCAATGCGAGAGGGAACTCACGAGTCACCCGAAAAGCTTTCATGCGCATCCCTGAATTCATCTCGAACAGGCAGAGAACGCCCAGTGTCGAGCAGGCGCTAAAGGCCCGGAGGGGGTGAAAAGTGCGCAAAGCGATGGGAACGTTGGCCGGTTTGACCTCGTATGTTTCCCGCGATCACCCCAAGATCAGGGGGCGGGGCGGGTCATCGCCCGGCTCGCCGGATCGCTCTTCCCAAAAAGGGAACAGCCGCACTCGATGACGTTGAGCGAGCGGTCGATCATATGCTTTTGCGGTGCATCCTCACCGACTCCCGACTGCGCTCGGAAGAATACGCAGCAGACACTTTAGCAAAGCTAAGGGATTTCGGATAGAGCGGGATGTCGAGCGCTTCAAGCCAGATCGCCGAGGCGTCGCGGAATTTTGCCCGCTCTTTTCTTCGAGCCGGGGAACTCGCGTGCAGGGAACTGGCCTCCGAGGCCCGGGAACGACCGGCACAGCGGAATGCGCCCGGCAACAACGGCCGGGCGCATCCGGGAGAAGTGGATCGCGCGAGCGGACCTCAGGCGGACGCGGCGCGCCCGCCCACCAGCCGAAGCCGGTCACGGATCACCCGCACCGCCGCCTCGGCGTCGTCCACGGTGACCGTGTAGGTACGGCCGTCACCGAGCCGCACCACAAATCCCTCACCGCGTCGCACGATCACCGCGGTGCCCTGCTCCGGCCGCCAGCGGTAGCCCCAGCCGCCCCAGTGCCGGGGAGTGAGGCGGGGAGCGAAGTCCGCGCCGATCACCTGGGCCAGCGGGATCCGGGTGCGCGGCAGCCCGATATGGCCACAGCGGATCTCCAGGGTGTCCTTGTCGACCCGTACCGCCACATGGACGAAGGCCAGGGTGCCGAAGAGCATCAGCAGCCCCGCCGCCACACAGCCCACCACCGACATCACCAGGGGCGCCAGCCCCGAGGTCCAGGGGCTGTCCACGGCCAGCTCGATGCCCAGCGCCATACAGGCGGCACCCGCCGCGGCGAGCAGCCACTGCGCTCGGTTGGTGGCACGGCCGGTCCACACCGCGGGCTCCGGATCCGGCCCGCCGGAATCATCGCCGGGGCTCCGCGCGCCCTCATCACCCCTGGGTGCTCCGGGCTTCTCGCTCATACCCCGCAAGCCTACCCACCTTCGCCGGCCGCGGCAGGGGGGCGGAAACGCCGGGCCGGCGGCCGGACGCCCGGTGCGGCGCCCGGCGGAAGCGGTCAGGCGCGGGCGGGCGCCAGCGCGGCCAGCAAGCGGCCCTCGGAGTAGCCCAGCGCGGCCGGCATCGGCTCCGCGGCCTCCTGGCCGCCCAGCAGCACGGTCAGCCGGCCACGGGGTTCGGCGTCCGGCCGCGGTGCCGCGCCGATCCGGCGCAGCGCCTGCGCGGCGACCGCCCCGGCGGAGCCATGCAGCACCAGCGGCGGGGCGGACGGCGGCTGGACGGCGGCCCGGATGCGCTCGGCGACCAGCTCATAGTGGGTGCAGCCCAGCACGACGGCCCGGATGTCCCGGGGCGTACGGGCGGCGGCCGCGGCCACCGCGGCGTCGATCGCCCGGTCGTCCGCCCGCTCCACGGCGTCGGCCAGTCCCGGGCAGGGGACCTCGGTGACCTCCACCCCGGCGGCGAAGTCACGGATCAGGGCCCGCTGATAGGGGCTGCCGGTGGTGAGCGGGGTGGCCCAGATGGCGATCGGCCCGCCGCCGGCCGCCGCGGGCTTGACGGCCGGCACGGTGCCGATCACCGGCAGCCCGGGCTCCAGCTCGGCCCGGATCGCGGCCAGCGCGCGCACCGAGGCGGTGTTGCAGGCGATGATCAGCGCATCCGGCCGCTGGGCGGCGGCGGCTCGGGCGCAGCCCAGGGCAAGCTCGGTGACGTCCTCGGAAGTCCTGGGGCCCCAGGGCATGCTGCCGGGGTCGGAGGAGATGACGAGATCGGCGTCCGGCCGCAGGCGGTGCACAGCGGCGGCCGCCGCCAGAAGGCCGATGCCGGAGTCCATAAGCGCGATCTTCACCCGGTCACTTTAATGGATGACCCCTTGACCCGGCCCGGGCGGCCCGGAAGGACCGGCGTGAGAGCCGCCACTGCGGCAGACTTCGGCGGGTGAACGCGCTGACATGGATCTCGCTGGGTTCCCTGACCGCGTGGGCCTGGCTGTTGCTCGGGCAGGGCCTGTTCTGGCGCACCGATGTGCGCCTGCCACCGCGCGCCGCGCCGGACGGCTGGCCGTCGGTGGCGGTGGTCGTCCCGGCCCGGGACGAGGCCCGGGTGCTGCCCGGCAGCCTGCCCTCCCTGCTGGCCCAGGACTATCCGGGCCGGGCGGAGGTCTTCCTGATCGACGACGGGAGCACCGACGGCACCGGCGAGCTGGCCCGGGCCCTCGCCGAGCGGCACGGCGGGCTGCCGCTGACCGTGGACACGCCCGGAGAGCCGGGCCCGGGCTGGACGGGCAAGCTCTGGGCGGTCCGGCACGGCATGGCGCTGGCCCGCGCCCGCACCGACACCGAGTATCTGCTGCTGACCGACGCGGACATCGCCCACCGGCCCGGCAGCCTGCGGGAGTTGGTGGCCGCGGCCCGTACGGGCGGACTGGACCTGGTCTCGCAGATGGCCCGGCTGCGGGTGGCCACGCCCTGGGAACGGCTGGTCATCCCGGCCTTTGTCTACTTCTTCGCCCAGCTCTATCCATTCCGCCGGGTCAACCGGCCGGGCGCCCGGACCGCCGCCGCGGCCGGCGGCTGTGTACTGCTGCGCCGGGAGGCCGCCGAGCGGGCCGGCATCCCGGAGAGCATCCGGCACGCGGTGATCGACGATGTCTCGCTGGCCCGCGCCGTCAAGCGCTCCGGCGGCCGGATCTGGCTGGGGCTCGCCGAACAGGTGGACAGCGTACGGCCCTACCCCGGGCTCGGTGAGCTATGGCGGATGGTCTCGCGCAGCGCCTATGCCCAGCTCCGCTACAGCCCACCGCTGTTGGCGGCCACGGTGGCCGGCCTGGCGCTGGTGTACCTGGCGCCGCCCGCGGCCGTGGTGACGGGGGCGCTCACCGGTGACCGGGTGGCCCTGGCGGCGGGGGCCATGGCCTGGGCGGTGATGGCCGGGACCTACGCACCGATGCTGCGCCACTACCGGCAGCCCTGGTGGCTGGCCCCGCTGCTGCCGGTCACCGCGCTGCTGTACCTGCTGATGACGGTGGACTCGGCGGTCCAGCACCACCGGGGCCGGGGCGCGGCCTGGAAGGGGCGGACCTACACCCGCCCCGAGGCCGCGCCCTGAGGGCGGCCCGGGCAGCTCATTTGCGGCCGGGCCGCCAGTTCATCCCCCAGCCATAGGCGTGGTCCAGGGTGCGCTGCGGGCTGACCCCGCGGGCCGGCACCAGATAGCGGGCCTCGCGCTGGACCATCAGATCACCGCCCTCATTGGTGATCAGGGCCAGTGCGCAGACGTTCGACGGCACGGTGCACTCGTCCAGCGAGAACTCCACGGGTGCGCCGTGCTGCGGCTGCAGGGTGACGGTGGCGTGCAGCCCGGCGAAGCTTGTGGCGCCCTCGTAGATGGTGACGAACACCAGGATCCGCCGGAAGGCGCTGCGATGGTCGAGGTTGATGGTGAGGTTCTCGCCGGTGTCCACCGCCCCGGTGCGGTCGTCCCCGTCGAGGTGGATATAGGGCGGGCGGTGCACGGCGCCAAAGGCGTTGCCCAGCGCCTGGACGACCCCCTTGGTGCCGTCCGTCATCTCGTACAGCGCCCCCAGGTCCAGGTCCAGCTGCTGCTGGGGTGCCATCACCTTGCTCAGCCGCCGGGCCCAGCCGCCCTGGGACGCCTCCCGCATCTGCCAGTTGAGGTTGACCCGCATGGTGCCGGAGGTACCGCCCTGTTTGGCGAGCGAGACGGTGGGGCGGTCCTTGGTGAGCGTCACCTTGCTCAGTGACACAGGGCTCGGTGATACGGGGTTCAGCGATACGGGGTTCAGTGACACGGGACTCAGTGGCTCAGGGCGCGGGGCGGACCCGGGCGCCGGTGCCGCCAGGGGCGCGGGCGGCGCGAACGGTTGCGCTTCCGGCGCGGGCGCGCCCTGTGGGGCCGGGGGGAACTGCGGCGGGGAAGGCGGCAGTTGGGGCGGTGCCACCGGGGCACGATCCGGTGCCCCCGGCACGGCCGCCGGCACCTCGTCCACCGTGATGCCGAAGTCCGTCGCCAGCCCCGCCAGCCCTCTGTGGTACCCCTGGCCGACGGCCCGGAACTTCCACTCCCCCTGCCGGCGGTAGAGCTCGCCCAGCACAAAGGCCGTCTCCACGGTGGCGTCCTGGCTGTCGAAGCGGGCCAGTTCGGCCCCGTCCGCCGCGTCCAGCACCCGGATGTACAGCCCGGGAACCTGGCCGAAAGCGCCTCCGTCCGCCGAGGCAGCCAGGACCACGGACTCGATCTCCGGCTCGACGGCGGCCAGGTCCACCATGAGGGACTCCGTCAGGATCGCGCCAATGGGCGCCTTGCCGAGGTGCCGTACCGCGCCGGAGGGGTGCGCCCCCTGGTTGTAGAAGACGAAGTCGTCGTCGGAGCGCACCCGCCCATGAGCCAGCAGCAGCGCCGACGCGTCGACGTCCGGCACCCCCGGGCCCGGGTTCCAGCCCAGCTCAACCCGCACCGTCCGCGCGGATATCCGGATGTTGGCGCCCTTGCGCATCCCCATGTTCCACCCCTGAATCGGGCTCCGGGAGCCCCGGTCGGGTCGGTCGTTACACCTGCTCAACGCCCCCGGACCGGAGAATTCTCCGCGTTCGCCCGGATTTTTCATCGGCGGCACCCGAGGTGCCGGAATCAACCCCCGTACCTGACTCCCCAACCGGCACACCGGGGGCTTACCTTATGGGCTATGACCTCCCCGCGCAGTGCCTACGGCAGCGGTTACTACACCGCGTCGTCCTTCAAGGACACCCCCATTTACGACAGCCTCGTCGCCGAGCGGGGCACCCCTCAGATCGCGCCGATCCGGGTCTCCGCCCCCTATGACATGGGCGGATCCATGGGCGGCAGTTCGCTGCCGGCGCTGCCCGCGCTGCCGTCCGGGCCCTCCGCGGCTCCGGCACCCGCCGGCTACCAGGCACCGCAGCCCCAGCAGACCGGCTACACCCAACAGCCCCAGCAGTACGGGCAGCAGGCCGCCCCGCAGCCCGCCGGGCTGCAGCAGGCCGCCGTCCCGTACATCCCGCAGCAGGCCTCGGCGCCGCGCGGCTACCCGGGCCCGCAGCAGTACCAGCAGCGGCCCGCCGCCCCGGCCGGCTATGACGCGATGCGCCCGGTCGCCCCGCGCCCGGCGCAGCAGGAAGGCCCGTACGGCAGCCAGTACCCGAACCAGGGCGGATACTGACGAATCTCCCGATCTCTCCCGAATCCGGGGGGCTCGGCCCGGTCAACTGCCCAAGATCGCTGGCAAGATGGCCTCATGTCCGTACCTGTACTGAAGGCCATCCACTTCTATCCGGTGAAGTCGATGGCAGGCTGCGCACCCGGCGAGGCGGCCGTGGAGCCGTGGGGGCTCGCCGGGGACCGCAGGTGGCTGCTGGCCGACGCCGACGGCCGGGCCGTCACCCAGCGGCAGCAGCCCCGGCTCACCCTGGTCTCGGCACGGCCCGCCCCGGGCGGCGGGCTGCTGCTGACGGCGCCGGGCACCGAGCCCTTGGAGGTCGCCGTGCCCTCGGAGCGGGAGCACGGCACATGTGTCGTGGAACTGTTCCAGGACAAGGTGGAGTCGGTGCCCGCCGCCGCCTCCGCCCACGCCTGGCTGAGCGATTTCCTCGGCATACCGGTCCGGCTGATGCATATGGACCGGCCGGAGAGCCGCCGCGCGGTCGACCCCAAGTACGCCCGCGAGGGCGACACGGTGAGCTTCGCCGACGCCTATCCGCTGCTGGTCACCACCACGGCCTCGCTGGACGCCCTCAACTCCCTGATCGCACAGGGCGATCACCCCGGCGAGGGCCCGCTGCCGATGAACCGTTTCCGCCCCAATCTGGTGGTGGACGGCACCACCGCCTGGGCCGAGGACGACTGGCGGCGGCTGCGGGTCGGCGAGGTGACCTTCCGGGTCGCCAAACCCTGCGGGCGCTGTGTGATCACCACCACCGACCAGACGACCGCCGCGCGCGGCAAGGAACCGCTGCGCACCCTGGCCCGGCACCGCCGCCGGGAGAACGGGCTGATCTTCGGGCAGCATCTGATCCCCGAGCACACCGGAGTGCTGCGGGTCGGCGACCGGGTCGAGATCCTCGGCTGAGCAAGGGAACACGACGTCAATGCGACGCCCCAACCTCCGGTCACCGGGAGTGATTTCACTCTCTCCGCCGTCCGTCCCGGTATGCCGGGACGCCCGCGCGGAAAGACCGAGGCAAAGGGGGTGAGCACCGTGCGCATGATGCCTTGGGGATGGTTCGGCCGGCTGGTGCGGCGGCCCGCCTGGCGCTGGCGGCGCAATCCGCTGCGCCGCCGCAGCGATGCCGTGGAGGCCTGGCTGGGGCTGGTGGCGGTGCTGCTGATGCTGGTGGCCGGGTCGGTGGCCGGCTGGACCTCGGGCTCGCACGCCCATGCCGCGCTGTGGCACGCGGTGCGTGAACAGCGCCTGCACCGGCACCAGGTGGAGGCCGTGCTGCTCAAGGCGCTGCCCAGCCGTGCCATGGACACCGACCGCGAGCCCGGCGCCGAACACGAGGGCCATCACCGGGCGATAGCCCGCTGGCCCGGCCCGGACGGCACGCCGCACACCGGGGTGGTACCGGTGCACGGCACCGCCGAGCCCGGGCGGCGCTTCGCCCTGTGGACCGACGACCGGGGCGGGGCGGCCGCCCGCCCGCTGGACGGTGCCACCGCACAGGTCCACTCGGTGCTGGCGGGGATCGGCGCGGCCGCCGCCACCGCGGGCGTCATACAGGGGGCCCGGGTACTGGCGGTGCGCCGGCTGATGCGCCGCCGGTACGCCCGCTGGGAACAGGACTGGGAACGGGCCCGGCACACCTGGGGCCGGGCGGACGCGGGAAGCTGACCGGTCAACTCCCTTGTCCCGCGCACGCTACGGTGGAGCGGCGGGACACCGGTCCCGGTGGACGCACGCACGAGGTGGGGGCACAGCAGCACCATGGCACAGGGCTCGGTCCAGGTGACGCACACCGGCACGTCGCGGTGGCGGCGGCGTACGGGAGAGTACGACTCGCTCGCGGCGGCTCTGGAGGCGTCGGCCGACGGGGATGTGCTCACCATCGCCCCGGGCACCTACCGGGAGAATCTGGTGGTGTCCCGTGCGGTGACCCTGCGCGGTGCCGATGGCTCGCTGGGCTCGGTACGGATCGCACCCACCGAGGGGGTGGCGGTCACGGTACGGGCCGCCGCCGCACTGCTCGACCTGCATATCGAGGGCCATGACGCGGCGGTGCCGGCGGTGCTGGTGGCGGACGGCGCCCCGGAGCTGGCGGGTCTGCGGGTGGTGACGCGCTCCTCGGCGGGCATCGAGGTGCGCGGGGGCGCGCGTCCGACCGTACGCCACTGCACCATTGACAATCTGACGGGCGTGGGCATCAGTGTGCTGGAGGGTGCGGGCGGGGTCTTCGAGGAGTGCGAGGTGGTGGCGGCCGGCCAGTCCGGGGTGGTGGTGCGCGGCGGCGCCCAGCCACGGCTGGAGCGCTGCCGGGTGCACCACACCCGGGGCGCCGGTCTGTCGGTGACCGACGAGGGCAGCACCCTGGAGGCGTTCGGCTGCGAGGTGTACGAAATCAAGGGCGCCGGTGTGCAGTTGACGGCCCGCGCGGCGGGGCGGCTGACCGACTGCCGGGTGCACCGGGTCACCGCCGACGGCGTGACCCTGGACAACGAGGCCGTGCTGGCCCTGTCCGACTGCGACATCCATGACATCCCGGAGAACGCGGTTGATCTGCGGGCCCGTTCGGTGCTCACCATGACCCGCTGCACGGTGCGCCGCTTCGGGCGCAATGGGCTGTCGGTATGGGACCCGGGGACCAGGGCGGAGGCCGGCCACTGCGAGATCCAGGACAGCACGGGCGACTATCCGGCGGTCTGGGTGAGCGACGGCGCCAGTGCCGCGCTGGCCTCCTGCCGGGTGCACGATGTTCCGGACGCGCTGTTCGTACTGGACCGGGGCTCGGCGGCGGAGGTCACCGACAGCGATCTCTCCCGGGTGCGCGGCACGGCCGTCTCGGTCAGCGGTGGTGCCTTCGCGCGCCTGGACGACTGCCGGATCCGGGAGGCGACCACCGGGGCCTGGTTCCGTGACCACGGCAGCGGCGGCACCCTGGCGGGCTGTGTGATCGACGGGACCGCGACCGGCGTCATCGTCACCAAGGGCGCCGACCCCGTGCTCGAGCGCTGCACGGTCAGTTCGCCGCTGGAGGCGGGGTTCTATGTCTCGGCGGAGGGCCGCGGCACCTTCCATGGCTGCCGGGTGAGCGGAAGCGGCGGCTATGGCTTCCATGTCATCGACGGCTGCCGGGCGATGCTGACCGAGTGCCACACCGAGCGCTGTGCGCGCGGCGGTTATGAGTTCGCGGAGGGCGCCGGGGGCGGTCCGCTCACCGAGCGGTGCACCAGTGACGAGGGAGCCGTGCGCACCACCGGGGCGCTGGTGGTGGAGACGGCCGTCCGCCCGCCCAGGGTGCCCGTGGTCAGCGTGCCCACGCCGCGCGCTCCGGAGCCGGCCGTCCCGGCCCAGGTCCAGGCCCCGGCGCCGTCCACCCGTCCCTCGACCTCGGTGCTGGGCGAACTGGACGCGCTGGTGGGGCTGGAGAGCGTCAAGCGGGAGGTGCGGGCGCTCACCGACATGATCGAGGTGGGGCGCCGGCGTCAACTGGCCGGGCTGAAGGCCGCGTCGGTCCGCCGGCACCTGGTGTTCACCGGCTCCCCCGGCACCGGGAAGACCACCGTGGCCCGGCTCTACGGCGAGATCCTGGCCTCCCTGGGGGTATTGGAGCGCGGGCACCTGGTGGAGGTCTCCCGGGTGGACCTGGTGGGCGAGCACATCGGTTCCACCGCCATCCGCACCCAGGAGGCGTTCGACCGGGCCCGCGGCGGGGTGCTGTTCATCGACGAGGCATACGCCCTGGCCCCGGAGGACTCCGGGCGGGACTTCGGCCGGGAGGCCATCGACACCCTGGTGAAGCTGATGGAGGACCACCGGGACGCGGTGGTGGTGATCGCGGCCGGCTACACCGCGGAGATGGAGCGCTTCCTGACCGTCAATCCGGGCGTGGCCTCGCGGTTCTCGCGCACCATCACCTTTGGCGACTACACCCCCGAGGAGCTCCTGCGCATCGTGGAACAGCAGGCGGAGGAGCATGAGTACCGGATCGCGGCGGACACCTCCCGGGCGCTGCTGGGCTACTTCCGGGACCTGCCCAAGGGCCCGGCCTTCGGCAACGGCCGTACCGCGCGGCAGACCTTCGAGGCCATGGTGGAGCGGCACGCCGGCCGGGTGGCGCAGATGCCCGACCCCAGCACCGAGGACCTGACCCTGCTGTACGCGGCCGACCTGCCCCGGCCCGCCTGAGCCGGACGGTCCTGTCGGTACCTCGTGCGAGGATGGCCGGGTGGTGGGTGAAGGAGGGGGTGGCAGTGGTGGGTGACAGCCAGAACCTGCTCGCGGAGCAGCGGCGGGCCTTGATTCTGGACGAGGTCAGGCGGCGCGGCGGGGTGCGGGTCAATGAGCTCACGCGCCGGCTCAATGTGTCGGATATGACGGTGCGCCGCGATCTGGACGCGCTGGCCCGGCAGGGCGTGGTGGAGAAGGTGCACGGCGGTGCGGTGCCGGTCCCCGAGGCCACCGCGCACGAGCCGGGGTTCGAGGCCAAGTCGGCGCTGGAGCTGCGGGCCAAGGAGGAGATCGCGCGGGCGGCGGTGGCCATGGCCGCGCCGGGCAGTGCGATAGCCCTGGCGGGCGGCACCACGGTCTACGCCCTGGCGCAGCGGCTGGTGGAGGTGCCGGATCTCACGGTGGTGACCAACTCGGTGCGGGTGGCCGAGGTGTTCCACAACGCCCGCCGTCCGGTGGGCGGTTCGGCGTCGGCCGCCCGGCCCGGCGCGGCGACGGTGGTGCTCACCGGCGGGGTGCGCACCCCTTCGGATGTCCTGGTGGGTCCGGTGGCGGATGCCGCCATCCGTTCGCTGCACTTCGATGTGCTGTTCATCGGGGTGCACGGGATATCCGCGCAGGCGGGGCTGTCGACACCCAACCTGGCCGAGGCGGAGACCAACCGGCACTTCGTCCGGGCGGCCCGGCGGGTCGTGGTGCTGGCCGATCACACCAAGTGGGGCGCGGTGGGCCTGAGTTCCTTCGCCTCGCTGGCGGAGGTGGACGCGCTGGTGACGGACTCGGGGCTGTCGCCCGCCGCCCGGGCCGAGATGGCCGAGCGGCTGCCGCGCCTGGTGGTGGCGGACGGCACCGAGGAGGCCGCCGGCCCCTGAAGACATCCGGGTGCGCAGGGGCTAAGGTGTGCGGGCCCGGTCGACCAGCCGACCCCCTGGGGGTTACCTCGATGGCGCGTCAACTTCACCCTGTGGGAATGGATTTCGCCAGAACCGCCCGGTTGCGGATGACCTTCACCGCCCTGCTGGCAGCCGGTCCGGAAGCGGTCTACCAGGCACTGGCCGAGGAGGTGACGGCCTGGCCGCACTGGTTCCGCGCGGTGACGCTGGCCCGGCCGGCGGAGACCGCCGGGCGCCGGGGGCGGGTGATCGGCCTGGCGGGCGGGGCCCGGTTCCGGGAAACCATCATGGCGGCGGAGCCGGCCCGGCGGTACACCTACCGGATCGACGAGACCAATGTCCCCGCGGTGCGGGGCATGCTGGAGGACTGGCGGCTCTCCCCCACCGGGGCCGGTACGGTGCTGCACTGGACCGTGGCGCTGGATGCTCCGCTGCCGGTGCGGTGGCTGCTGCGGCTGGCCCGGCCCGCGTTCTGGCGGGCCTTCCGGGCGGCGGCCGCGTCCCTGGACGTCCGGCTGGCCGGGCTCAGCCGGACCACCGGCCGGTCGCCAGGAAGTCGGTGATGGTCCGGGCGTAGGGCTCGATGTCCAGTTTCTGCGCGGCCAGCCAGGCGTCGGAGTAGTAGCGGTCCAGATAGCGTTCGCCCGGGTCGCAGATCAGGGTGACCACGCTGCCGGCACGGCCGGCCTGGAGCATCTCCGCGATGATCTTCAGCGCGCTCCACAGCCCGGTGCCGGTGGAACCGCCGGCCTTGCGTCCCAGGACCTGTTCCAGGGCGCGTACCGCGGCCACCGTCGCGGCGTCCGGGACCTTCATCATCCGGTCGATCACCTCGGGCAGGAAGCTGGGCTCCATCCGCGGCCGTCCGATGCCCTCGATCCGCGAGGCGCGTTCGCAGCGGGCGTCCGGGTCATGGTGGCACCAGCCGTCGAAGAAGCAGGAGTTCTCCGGGTCGGCGACGCACAGCAGGGTGTCGTACTGCATATACCGCACATACCGGGCGATGGTCGCGGAGGTGCCGCCGGTGCCCGCGGTGGCCACGATCCAGGCCGGTTCCGGGTGGCGTTCCCGGCTCAGCTGGCCGAAGACGGACTCGGCGATGTTGTTGTTGCCCCGCCAGTCGGTGGCCCGCTCGGCGTAGGTGAACTGGTCCAGATAGTGGCCCCCGGTGCGCTCCGCCAGGACCGCCGCCTCCTGGTACATTCCGCGCGGGTCGTCCACGAAGTGGCACTGTGCGCCGTGCAGTTGGATGAGGCGGCACTTCTCCGCGCTGGTGCTGCGCGGCATGACCGCGATGAACGGCACCCCGATCAGACGGGCGAAGTACGCCTCGGAGACGGCGGTGGAACCGCTGGACGCCTCGATCACCGGGACTCCGGGACGGATCCAGCCGTTGCACAGCCCGTAGAGGAACAGCGAGCGCGCCAGGCGGTGTTTGAGGCTGCCGGTGGGGTGGGTGGACTCGTCCTTGAGGTAGAGGTCGATGTCCCACTCCCCGGGCAGCGGGAAGCGCAGCAGATGGGTGTCGGCGGACCGGCCGGCCTCGGCCCTGATCCTGCGCACGGACTCCTTGAGCCAGGTGCGGTAACCGGGATCGCTGCGGTCCACATCGATGGTCGCCCCCGGGTTCACTGCCTGGTTCACGGCGCACCTCACGATGTCCGTCCGGGTCCCTCCGGATCACCGGGACATTTCGATCGTACGATCATAAACGGGCCCTGGTGCGGCGGCCGTCTCAAGGGCACACTGCGCACGAGAGAAGACCTTTCGTCCGGAAAGGCGGTACGCCGTGGCGGAACCGGAGTTCACTGCGACCGGGGTGCGGATCGACAAGCCCTTCCTGCGCTCCCTCACCCGGGCCGGCCAGGTGAAGATCCATGACGGCCGGCTGGAGCTGCTGACCAGTTACGGCCGGGAGATCGACAGCGCCCCGGTGGATACGGTTCACGCCAGCAAACCGTGGTTTGCCTTGGGCGACCGGGCCCGGGCCGTGGTCAACGGCACGCGTTACCTGCTCACTCTGGGGCCGGGCGCCCACTCCGGCGACGAGCCGGCGGCCTCAGCGGTCGACGGGTTCCTGGAGGCGGTGCGCTCGGCACGCGGCGAGGCGGCCCCGGGCCGGTAGCGCAGAAGTTGCGAAGGCGACGGCCAGGCCGGAACCTTGACTCAACAGCCTCACCGAGGGTTTATCGGCGGTTGCGTTCTGGAACGGTTTCCGCCGGACGGGCCGGAAGCGTCACGACCGGAATGGACAGACGCGTCTCCTGGGCGCGTATCTGCATCAGGCTAGCCCTACTTCTTCAGGGAGTCGCAGCCGTGATCAGCCGAGTGAACAAGCACTGCACCGTTGAACTCCAGGCTCTCCCGCAGCGGATCGGCCAGGTGCGCAGAATCGTATCGGCGCAACTGCGTTACTGGCACCTCGATTCCCTTATCGACACCGCGGCGCTCGGTGTCACCGAGCTGCTCACCAATGTCCACCAGCACGCGGGCCCGGACAAGCGCTGCACGGTGGAACTGGCCCTGGTCCACGGCCAGCTCACCGTCTCGGTGCGGGATCACGGTCCCCGGCTGCCCCACCTGGCCACCCCGGGCCGGGCCAGCACCCATGGCCGTGGCCTGGCCCTGGTCGCCGCGGTGAGCGCCGGCTGGGGCGTGCAACGGCACCGCGAGGGCGGCAAGGTGGTCTGGTTCACCCTCAGCACCAATACCCCCGCCGCCGCGGCCGCCCGGCCTGCACCGGCGGTACGGACCCGCACCGGCCGCCGGCGCGCCCCCGCGCTCCAGGCGCTGGACCAGGGCGCGTTGGGCGCACCGGGGAGCGAACTGCGGCCGACAGCCCTGCGCAAGCCCTCCGCCGTGGCCGGCTGAGGCGGCCAACCACCGCTATCGGCCAGGGCGTTCAGCCGAGCGCCGCCAGCGGGTCGTCCAGCACCGGCTGCCAGGCCGCCTCGGCCGCTCCGATCAGGCTGCTGTGGTCCAGCGTGCTCGGCAGGATCGGCACACTGCCGCTGCGCCCCCACAGGCTGCGGTCGGCGACCACCGCCCGCAGCCGCTCGGGGTCGGCATTGAGCAGCTCACGGTGCAGTCCGCCGAGCACAATGCGGTCCGGGTTGAGGATGTTGACCAGTCCGGCCAGGCCCAGCCCCAGCCGGTCCACGATGAGTTCGGCCCCGGCCCGTACCGCGGGGTCCGTGTACTCGGTGCGCAGCAGGTCGGCGGACTGGCGCAGCAGGGAGACATCGGGCCCGGGTTTGCGGCCGGCGGCGGTCAGGAAGGCCAGCGGGTCGACCTCCACATCCAGACAGCCCCGGCTGCCGCAGAAGCAGGGCAGCCCCGCCGGGTTGACGGTGAGGTGGCCGACCTCCAGGGCCAGGCCCGAACTCCCGGTGTGCAGGCGGCCGTCGAGGACCAGCGCCCCGCCCACGCCCCGGTGACCGGTGGCCACGCACAGCAGGTGCCGTGCGCCGCGCCCGGCGCCATGGCGGTGCTCGGCCAGCGCGGCGAGGTTGATGTCATTGCCCGCATGGCCGTCCAGCAGCCGGCCGCCGGGACCTCGTACGTCCGCCTTGGCCAGGGCCTCGGTGAACAGCCGGCGCACCGGCACACCGGCCGGCCAGGAGAGGTGGATCGGGTTGAGGGCGTTGCCCTCCGGCTCGGCCACCGCCGAGGGCATCGCCAGTCCGGCGCCCAGGCAACGGCGGCCGGTCTCCCGCAGCAGGCCCGCCCCGGCCTCCACCACGGCGTCGATGATCTGCGCGGGGTCCGGCGGCACCGCCAGGCAGGCGGGCGCGGTGGCGATCATCCGGCCGCCCAGGCCCACCAGGGCGGCCCGGAAGCCGTCCGCGTGGAGCTGGGCGGCCAGCACCACGGGGCCGTCCGGCGCGATGCCCAGCCGGTGCGAGGGGCGGCCCTGGGAGCCTGCGGCCGCGCCCGGGCGGGCGTCGACCTGGATCAGCCCGAGCGCCTCGAGCTCGGCGGCCACGGCTCCGGCGGTCGCCCGGGTCACCCCGAGTTCGGCGGTGAGCACGGCGCGCGTGGGGGCGCGACCGGTGTGTACGAGCTCCAGGGCGGGGCCGAGGGCGCCACGGCCCCGCTCCAAACGTGTTGTCCGAGTCTGGGTCACGCCTCTATTCTGACTTTGTGCCGACGCTAAACAAAACACGGACGGCCATTCCGGGGGGACAGCGGACGGCTCCGGCCGATTCCGCCCTCCGCCGCCTCCGCATCGCCCTGACCGTTTTCTTCGCCCTGGACGGCTTTCTGTTCGCCGGCTGGGTGGTCCGCATCCCCGCTGTCAAACAGCGGACCGGCGCCTCCACCGGCGCCCTGGGCCTGGCCCTGCTGGGCGTCTCCGCGGGTGCCGTGGCCACCATGATGCTCACCGGACGGCTGTGCCGGCGCTTTGGCAACCACCGGGTGACGGTGGTGGCCGGACTGGCCATGTCACTGGGTATCGCGCTGCCGCCGCTGGCCGGTTCGGCGCCCGTCCTGGGCCTGGTGCTGCTGGTCTTCGGCGCCGCCTACGGCGGCATCAATGTCGCCATGAACAGCGCCGCCGTCGACCTGATCGCCGCGCTGCGCCGGCCGGTGATGCCAAGCTTCCACGCCGCGTTCAGCGTCGGCGGCATGCTGGGCGCGGGCCTGGGCGCCCTGGTCGCCGGGCAGCTCTCCGCCACCCGGCACCTCTTGCTGCTGACCTGCGTCGGCCTGCTGGTCAGTCTGCTGGCGGGACGCGCCCTGCTCGCCCATCCGGCACCGCTCGCCGGACCGCCGGCCACGGCCGCGCCGGCCGCGACGCCCGCCCCGGCGTCCGCCGCGCGTGGCCGGTACGGCCTGGTCGCCGTGTTCGGTCTGATCGCCCTGTGCACGGCCTATGGCGAGGGAGCGCTCGCCGACTGGGGCGCCCTCCACCTCCAGCAGGACCTGGACACCGGCGCCGGTGTCGCGGCCGCCGGCTACTCGGTCTTCGCTCTGGCCATGACCGCCGGCCGGCTCAGCGGCTCCGCGCTGCTGCAACGACTGGGCCAGACCAGGACCCTGGTGGCCGGCGGCACCACCGCCGCCCTGGGCATGCTGCTCGGCTCGCTGGCCCCGACCCTGTGGGCCGCCCTGGCCGGCTTTGTCATCACCGGGCTGGGCCTGGCCAATATCTTCCCGGTGGCGGTGGGACGGGCCGGCGAGCTGGCGGGACCGGATGGTGTCGCGGCCGCCTCCACCCTGGGCTACGGCGGGATGCTGCTCGGGCCGCCCGCCATCGGCCTGCTGGCCGACCGCTCCTCACTGCCGGTGGCCCTGACCACGGTCGCGGGACTCGCCGCGCTGGCGGCGGCGATCGCCTGGTTGACTCGCGGGGCGGGTACCCGGTGAGTCCCGGGGCAGGGAGTCGGTATGACGCAGAGAACCGATAGGACACGGCAGGACGGGTGGTGCGCCGGATGACGCGGCAGGACTGGCGGCGGGCCGGATGACCGGGCACGACTGGCGGTGCGCGGGGGTGCGCTGGCTGCTGGAGGGTCCGGCGCTGGTGTGGCTCGGCCCCGATGGCATGGAGCGCCTCTCGCCCCTGCCGGTGGGCCGGCCCCTGGGCTTCACCACCGGCAGCCGGCGGCACTGCACAGGGGTGCGCCGGGGTGGCCGGCACACCCCATGCCCGGTGGACGCCGAGCCGGCGGTGACGGCCGTCTCGGCCCAGTGCGCCGACTGCGCCCGGCTGGACCGCTCGCGCTCGGTGGCCGCCGACACCATGGCGGACGATCCGCGCCCCTATGACGTCTATCTCGCCTGGTTCGGGCCCTACTTGATCAAGGTGGGCATCACCGCCGCCGAGCGGGAGGGCGCCCGGCTCCTCGAACAGGCCGCGCTCTCCTACGCCTTGCTCGGCCACGGCCCCCTGATGGCCGCCCGGCGGGCCGAGGCCGTACTGGGCGCGGCACTCGCCGTCCCGGACCGCTTCCCCTACGCCGCCAAGCGGGCCGCCCGGCATCCGCTGCCGGACCGGTCGCTGCGCACCGGGCAGTTGGCCGCACTGCACCAGCAGGCCCGTCAACTGCCCCGGCTGCCGGAGTCGCTGACCGTGCTGCCCTTCACCCCCGTGCACCATGACGACGCCTTCCATCTCGACCGGCTCCCCTCGGAAGGCGCCCTGGTGGCGCTGGACGCGGGGCAGACGGTGGCCGGACAGGTGGCGGCCGTCTGCGGACCGGATCTCTATCTGCACGCGGCGGACGGACGGCTGCTGCTGGTCGACACACGCCTGCTGGCAGGCTGGACGCTCACCGCCGCGGCGCCGGACGCTCGGACCACCGCATCGGTGCGTGCCCCCGAACCGGCCGGGCCGCAGCCGCTGTTCTGAATCCGGGCCGGGTTCCGGTCCCGGGCCGGCCGCCACCGGCCGGGCCGGCTCAGGAGCCGGCCGGCGCGGCCTCCGGATCCGCTATCCCTATCTGGTGCGCCAGCCCGCGCACCGAGTGGGCGAAGAACGCCTCCCGGGCCTCCACCACATTGTTGAACTGGCCGAAGAGCTCAAAGCCGATCAGGCCGAAGAGCTGGGCCCAGGAGGCGACCAGCGCGGCCGCGACCGGCGCGGGCAGGCCCAATGCGTGTTCAGCGGTGAGCCGCTCCAGATCCGTGCAGAGTACCGGCGCGGGCTGCACCGGCAGTTCCTTGAGCTGCCCGGCGGCGTGCGCGTCCCGGGCGATGGCCACCAGGGCCAGCGCCACCCGGCCGGCGGGCTCGATGGTGGCCTCCGGGGCCTGGTAACCGGGCACCGGGGAGCCGTAGATCAGCGCGTACTCATGGGGGTGATCCAGCGCCCACTCCCGCACGGCCCCGCACACCGCCGCCCAGCGGGCCGCCGGATCGGCCGGACCGGCTGCGGCCAGCGCCGCCTCCGCCCGGGCGCCCACCGCGTCATAGGCGTCCACGATCAGGGCCGTCAACAGCTCATCGCGGCTGGGGAAGTAGCGGTAGAGCGCGGAGGAGACCATGCCCAGCTCACGGGCGACGGCCCGCAGCGACAGCTTGGCCGCGCCGTCCCGCGCGAGCTGGCGGCGCGCCTCCTCCTTGATGGCCGCGACGATCTCGTCCCTGGCCCGTTCCCTGGCTCCTCTGATGGCGCTCATGGGGTCAAGTCTGCCAGCGAACGGAGCGATGCACAACAACGAGAGCAGTGCTCTTGCGTGAGAGCAGCGGACCGTGCACACTGATCTCAGCCGAGAGCACCGCTCTCTCCGATCCTGGGGGATTCTTATGTCGCACTACATCAAGCCGGGCTTCGCCGACCGCCTGTTGGGCGCTGCCGTCAGCCGGCTGGCCCGGCATGGGGTGAGCCTCGCGGGTGCGGCCGAACTGTCGGTGCGGGGCCGGGTCAGCGGGGAATGGCGGCAACTGCCGGTCAACCCGCTGGAGTTCCGGGATGGCCACTATCTGGTCTCCGCCCGCGGCGAGGGACAGTGGGTGCGCAATCTGCGCGCGGCCGGCGAGGGCCGTCTCCAAGTGGGGTCCTCGGTGCGCCGGTTCACCGCCGTCGAGCTGCCCGACGAGGAGAAGCCCGCGGTGCTGCGGGCCTATCTGGAGCGCTGGGGGCGCCAGGTGGGCCGGTTCTTCGAAGGGGTGACCGCCGAAGCCGGCAATGAGGAGCTGCTGAGGATCGCCGCCCGGCACCCGGTCTTCCGGATATCGGATGTGGCCTGACCACAGGGGCCACGGCGGGATGCGGGAACGGCCGCGCCGTCCGGCCGCGCCGTGCCGTCCGGCCCGCTCGGGGGCGGACCGGATGGCACGGCGGTCAGCGTCGGCGCCGGCCGTCAGCTGCGGCGTCGGCGTCGGCGGTCAGTCTCGGTCCATCGCCGAGAGCGCGCGCCGGACCATCGGGCAGGTACGGACTATCTCGGCCAGCGAGGTCTTGCCCTGAGTGATCTCGGCGAAGGCGCGCCAGGCCGGGCCCAAGCCGGTCACCGCGGCGTGGAAGAGCCCGGGGCGGCGCTCGAAGAGGGCCAGCACCCGGCGTCCCACGCCCATCTCCACCCCCAGTCCGGCCTTGATGGCGAAGGCGTAGTTCAGGGCCTGACGCCGGGCGTCCACAGCATCCTGGGCCTCGGCGATGCGCACCGCCCACTCCCCCGCCAGGCGGCCCGAGCGCAGGGCGTAGGAGATGCCCTCCCGGGTCCAGGGCTCCAGCAGTCCGGCGGCGTCGCCACAGACAATCACCCGGCCCCGGGACAGCGGGGAGTCGGCGGCACGGCAGCGGGTCAAATGCCCGGAGGAGATGGCCGGTTCGAAGCCGGCCAGCCCCAGGCGGGCGATGAAGTCCTCCAAGTACCGCTTGGTTCCGGCGCCGTCGCCGCGTGCCGATATCACTCCGACCGTCAGGGTGTCACCCTTGGGGAAGACCCATCCATAACTGCCCGGCAGCGGGCCCCAGTCGATATGCACCCGCCCCGCCCAGTCCTCGGCGACGGTGGCCGGCACCGGGATCTCCGCCTCCAGGCCGAGGTCCACCTGTTCCAGCTTCACCCCGACATGGGCGCCTATCCGGCCGGCGCTTCCATCGGCGCCCACCACCGCGCGGGCGTGCAGGGTGCTGCCGTCACCGAGCACCACGGCCACGGTGCGGCGGTCGGGCACGGCGGGGCCATGCTGCTCGACCCGGGAGACCGCCACCCCGGTGCGCACCTCGGCACCGGCGCTCCTGGCCGCCTCCACCAGGGCGGCGTCGAACTCCGGCCGGTTGATCAGCCCGAAGAGCATCCGCTTGGAGCGGCGGGTGCGGGAGAGCTTTCCATTGAGAGAGAAGGTGACGGCATGCACCCGGTCACGCAGGGGCAGTTGGAAGCCCGGCGGCAGGGCGTCGCGGGAAGGGCCGATGATCCCGCCGCCACAGGTCTTGTAGCGCGGCAGTTCCGACTTCTCCACCAGCAGGACCCGGCGTCCGGCGGCCGCCGCGGCATGGGCCGCCGAGGCTCCGGCCGGGCCCGCGCCCACCACGATGACATCCCACACCGGCTCGCTGTCCAAAGGAGCCTCCCGGCCCGCGTCCTGGGCCGCGTTGTCGCTGCTCACCTGTGCTTCTACTCCCGCTCGATCACCGGCTACGGCTACCGCCCGCATCCTACGGCCCACGCCCCGGGCGGCCCGCCGCGGGAAGCCGCGAGAGCGGGTTCCGGGGGACATGGCAGGATCGGAGGGGTAATCGGCCGTACGTACGGATCGCTCAGTCGCGCCCCAAGGAGCGTTTTATGGAATCGTCCCCCACCCCGCAGCCAGCCTCCGCCGAGCTGGCGGCGACCGTTGCCTCGCTGCTGCCCCGGGCCAGGACGGAGCTGGCGGAGCTGGTCACCTTCAAGTCGGTGGCGGACGAGGCCCAGTTCCCCCGCAGCGAGTGCGAGGCCGCCGCCAACTGGTGTGCCGAGGCCCTGCGCGCCGAAGGCTTCCAGGACGTGGCCGTGCTGGACACCCCCGATGGCACACAGTCGGTCTACGGCCTGCTGCCCGGCCCGGCCAGCGCCCCGACGGTGCTGCTCTACGCGCACTATGACGTCCAGCCGCCGCTGGACGAGGACGCCTGGCTCACCCCGCCCTTCGAGCTGACCGAGCGCGACGGCCGCTGGTTCGGGCGCGGGACCGCCGACTGCAAGGGCGGCCTGATCATGCACCTGACCGCGCTGCGGGCGCTCAAGGCGCACGGCGGGGTGCCGGTCAGCGTCAAGGTGATCGTCGAGGGCTCCGAGGAGCAGGGCACCGGCGGCCTGGAGCGCTATGCGGAGGCCCACCCCGAGCTGCTGACCGCCGACGCCGTGGTGATCGGCGACGCGGGCAACTTCCGCCTCGGCCTGCCCACCGTCACCGCCACCCTGCGCGGGATGACCCTGGTCCAGGTCCAGGTGGACACCCTGGAGGGCAATCTGCACTCCGGCATGTTCGGCGGTGCCGCGCCGGACGCGCTGGGCGCACTGATCCGCATCCTGGACTCGCTGCGCGCCGAGGACGGCTCCACCACCGTCAAGGGCCTTGAGGGCGAGGGCAGCTGGGAGGGCCTGCAGTACCCGGAGGACGACTTCCGGGCGGACGCCAAGGTGCTGGACGGCGTGGAGCTCATCGGTTCCGGCACGGTGGCCGACCGGATCTGGGCCCGCCCGGCCGTCACGGTGCTGGGCATCGACTGCCCGCCGGTGGTCGGCGCCACCCCGTCGGTGCAGGCCAGTGCCCGGGCCCTGGTGAACCTGCGGGTGCCCCCGGGCGTCGACGCCGCGGAGGCCACCCGGCTGCTGCGCGCGCACCTGGAGTCGGCGGCGCCCTGGGGTGCCCGGGTGGCCACCAAGCAGGTCGGCCAGGGCCAGCCGTTCCGCGCCGACACCAGCAGCCCCGCCTATGCCTCCATGGCGGCCGCGCTGAGCACCGCCTATGACGGCCAGGAGATGCAGATCGCCGGTGTCGGCGGCTCCATCCCGCTGTGCAACACCCTGGCCGGTCTCTACCCCGAGGCGGAGATCCTGCTGATCGGGCTGAGCGAGCCGGAGGCCCAGATCCACGCGGTCAACGAGAGCGTGTCCCCCGAGGAGCTGGAGCGGCTCTCCCTCGCCGAGGCGCTGTTCCTGCTCGACTACGCCGGCAAGCGGGGCTGAGCCGCACCCCGGTCAGCCCACGGGGACGCCCGCTTCCAGATTGAGCGGACGTCCCCGTTCCCGGGCCCGCAGGGCCCAGCGCAGCCGGTTCAGCCGGACCGGCGGCAGCAGCGTGGCCGCCTCCTCCTCGGTGACAAAGCGCCAGCCACGCAGTTCCGCACCGGGCAGCAGCAGCCGGCGGGCCTCGGCCCGGGTCAGCCGTCCGCCGTCGAAGAGCAGGCGCAGTCCGCCGAAACCCGGCGGCTTGGGCGGTTCCCAGTCCACCACCAACAGCCGTGGCACCTCGGCCAGTTCAATGCCGACCTCCTCGGCCACCTCGCGCATCCCGGCCCTGGCCGGGGCCTCGCCCGGTTCCACCACCCCGCCCGGGAACTCCCAGCCAGGTTTATAGGTGGGGTCGACCAGCAGCACCCGGTCCTCCTCGTCGAAGAGCAGGACGCCCGCGGCGAGCGTCTCGGCCCTGGGCTCGGGGGTCTGGACGATCGGGCAGGCCGCGGCGGTCCCGTCACGCACCGCCTGCGCCACCCGCTCGGCGGCCTGCCGGGGGGTGAGCCGGCTGGTGTCCACGGCGAAGGCGTCCTCCCGCAGCCAGTCCAACGCCCCTTGGTAGGGGGCGATATGGTCGCGCGACCACTGGCGGCAGGACTCGCTGAGCATCGGGTCGCCAACAGCCTCCACCCGCTGTTCGATACGCGCTCGCAGTATCGTTTCATCAGAGGTCAGCAGCACATGCCTCACCCGTATCCGGCGAGCCGCGAGCGCCCCGAAGATCTCGTCCCGGTACTCCTGCCGCAGCAGGGTCATGGGGATGATCTGCACCCCGCCCAGCTCCGCCAGCATCGCCGCCGCGGTGTCCGCGACCAGCCGGCGCCAGATGGGCAGGTCCTGGTAGTCGGACACCCTTGCCATCCGCTCCGGTGGCAACAGGTGGCGCAGCGCCCCACCAGTGATCTCGGGATCGTAGATATGGCTGTCTGGGATGAGACCGGTCAACTCCCTTGCCGTGCTGGTCTTTCCGCCACTGAACGGACCGTTGAGCCAGACGATCACGGTTCCCCCCTTGTCCGCAAGGCGCCCAAAAGTTGCCCGGAACACCTTGCCACGGAAGTGCGTGCGAACGGCATGGCGCCCCACCTGCCACGACCTGCGAGGCGGCCGGCGGATCGCGGTGCGGGCACCGGCCGGGCAACCCGCCCGTCCGCCTCTCCGGCCCATCGGCGAAAATGGTTGCATTGCCCATCGGTAAGCCGGAGCGCCCATGCCACACATCACCGTCGACTACTCCGCAGAGCTGGCCGCGGTCTTCGACCGCCGTGCCTTCGCGGAGGAGCTGCACCCCCTCGTGGTCGAGGCGGTCGACTCACCGGGCGTCTGCAAGATGTTCTTCCGGCCCGCGGCCGAGACCTTCATAGGCGGCCGTGACGAGGCGGCCTTCGTCCATGTGGACATCGGCCTGCTGCGGGGGCGTCCGGACGGGCAGAAGGCCCGGCTGTCCGAGGCGGTCCTCGCGCTGCTCGACACCCACCTGCCCGAGGAGTCGGCCGGCGGTCCGGTCCGCTCGGTGGAGGTGCGGGACCTGGCGCTGTCCTACCGGCTGCGGGGCCAGCGGGCGCACGCGGTGACCCGCTACCCCCACAACCCCGATTCCTGCGCCGCCGCTGCCGCCGCGCCCACCAGCCCGGCGTCGGAGCCCAGCCTGGCCGGGACGATCTCCACGCCCCGGGCGAAGGACAACGTGGCGTAGTCCGCGAGGCGTTGGCGCAGCGGGCCGAAGAGCACCTCGCCCGCGTTCGCCACCCCGCCGCCGATCACCGCGGCCTCGATCTCCACCAGGGTCGCCGTGGCGGCGATGCCCGCCGCCAGAGCCTGTGCGGCCCGGGCGAAGGAGGCCAGCGCGGCCCGGTCCCCGGCCCGGGCGGCCGCCGCCACCGCCGCCGCGCTCACCTCGCTGTCCGGCCCCGGGCGCCAGCCCGACTCCAGGGCCCGCGCCGCGATGTTGGGGCCGCTGGCGATGCGCTCCACACAGCCCCGGCCGCCACAGGGGCAGGGGTCTCCGTCCAGGTCCACCGTGATGTGTCCGATGTGCCCCGCGTTACCGGAGGGGCCGGTGTGCAGCCGGCCGTCGAGCACCAGTCCCCCGCCGACGCCGGTGGAGACCACCATGCCCAGGGCGTTGGCCCGGCCGCGGGCCGCGCCCTGCCAGTGCTCGGCGGCGGCCATCGCCACACCGTCCCCGACCAGGGTCACCGGCCGTCCGCCGGCCCGCGCGGCCACCTCGGCGACCAGCGGAAAGCCGCGCCAGGCGGGGATGTTGACCGGAGAGACGGTGCCGGCCGCGGCATCCACCGGGCCCGCGCTGCCGATTCCCACGGCCCTGACCCCGGGCCACCGAGCCGAACCGGTCAGCTCCGCCAGCACTTCGGCCACCGCGTCCAGCACCATGGCCGCCTCGCCCCGCGCGGGTGTGGCCCGCCGGGCGCGGGCGAGCAGGCGACCGCGTGCGTCCACCAGTGCTCCGGCGATTTTGGTACCGCCGATGTCCAGTGCGGCGACCAGGGCGTCCACGTCGGTGTGCATAGGCGGCGGTCTCTCCTGTTCAAGGGGTGCTCTCCGTCAGTCTCCCCAGCGATGACAACGTTGTCCAGGCCCTATGCTCGAGCTCGCCCCACCTCCGCACCGGACCCTGTACACCGCGCCGAGGACCGCAAAGGACATATCGCCGTGCCGCAGAACTCCCGCCGTCCGCAGGCCCGTTACGGCGCCCGCCCCACCATGAAGGACGTCGCCGCCCGTGCCGGGGTGGGCCTGAAGACCGTCTCCCGTGTGGTCAACGGCGAGTCCGGGGTCACCCCGGACACCGAGCGCCGGGTCCGGGAGGCCATCGCCGCGCTGGGCTTCCGCCGCAATGACAGCGCCCGGGTGCTGCGCAAGGGGCGCACCGCCTCCATCGGCCTGATCCTGGAGGACCTGGCCGACCCCTTCTACGCCCCGCTGGCACGTGCCGTGGAGGAGGTGGCCCGGGACCATGGGGCGCTGCTGATCAACGGTTCCAGCGCGGAGGACCCGGAGCGGGAGCGGGAGCTGGCGCTGGCCTTCTGCGCCCGCCGGGTGGACGGGCTGGTGGTCATCCCGGCCGGCTCGGACCACCGCTATCTGGAACCGGAGATGGCGGCCGGCGTGGCCACGGTCTTCGTGGACCGCCCGGCCGGGCTGATAGCCGCCGACGCGGTGCTCTCGGACGGCTTCGGCGGCGCCCGCCGGGGCGTGGCCCATCTGATCGCCCATGGCCATCGCCGGATCGGCTTCATCGGCGACCAGCCCCATATCCACACCGCCGTCGAGCGATTGCGCGGCTACCGGGCCGCGATGGCGGCGGCCGGGCTGCCGGTGGACGAAGCCTGGGTCTCCCTCGGCTCCACCTCCCCCGAGCGGGTACGGGCCGCGACGGAGCACATGCTGATGGGACCGCGGCCGGTCACCGCCCTGTTCACCGGCAACAACCGCGTCACCGCGACAGCAGTGCGCGTGCTCGCCCGGCTGCCCCGTCCGGTCGCCCTGGTCGGCTTCGACGACCTCGAACTGGCCGACCTGCTGTCCCCCGCCATCACGGTGATCGCCCAGGACGCGGCCCGACTGGGGCGTACCGCGGCCGAGTTGCTGTTCCGCCGCCTGCGGGGCGGCACGGAGGAGCCTCGCCGGGTGGAACTCCCGACCCGGCTGATCGTCCGGGGTTCGGGCGAACTCCCGCCCACCGAGGGCTGATTCGCGACCGTCGCATATGCGCGGTGAACCTCATGGAATACGGATCCGGTCGTATGCCGACTGGCCGGTTCCCTGCCTGGTAGCGCTTGGGGGCACGGGCAAGAATCGTCCCGCGCCAGAAATCCGATCTCACGGCGAACGGTGCGGCGCCCACATCGGTCTCCGGCAGGCGCCACACCGTTGTCCGCGCATTCCGCGAGCGTACGACCGGCGGCTACGGCCGGCGCCTGGCCCATTCCTCCGCGCTCACGGAGTTCAGCATGCAGTCGCGCCACGCACCGTTGATGAATACGTGATCGCGTCGTACTTCGTCCGGGGCGAAGCCGAGTTTGCCGAGTGCTCCGTTCTCTTCGAGCGCAGTCATCCGGGTGGTGTTGTCCAGCGGGATCCACCCGCAGACCCGCTCCACGCCGAGGTCCCGGAAGGCGAAGTCCAGGATCAGCCGGTGGGCGTCGGCACCGTAGCCGCGCCCCCATGCGTCCGCCGCGATGGCACAGCCGATGTCCTCGCCCCGGTTTCCGGAGTGCACCAGGCGGACGAAGCCGATCGCACGATCGTCGTCGGGGGTGGCCACCGCCAGGTAGAACTCGGTTCGCGGGGTGCGCTGCGCGTTCTTGACCGCGTTTTCTATTCGGGCCCGCGTCTGGTCGCGGTCGCGGCTGTCGAAGGACAGCCACCGGGTGACGCGGTCGTCACCGAAGACGCGCAGCATGTCGTCCACGTCCGCGAGGGTGAAGTCGCGTAGGACGACCTTGCCGCCGGTCAGGCGGAGGGGGTACGTCAACGGGGTCTCCTCAACCGTGTGGGACAGCGGGCATTGTCCAACACCCCAGCTGAGCTGGGCCGCGCCCGGCGAGGAGGCGGGAGCGGCTTTCGGTCAGTGGAGCAACTGGTTCCCGTCGCTTGCCGGGAGCCCTAAGCTCACTACAGACCGGAGATGTGACGACTTGGACCGCCCGGCGGGGACTGCAACTATGGCTGATCCAGAGCGACTTGATCCTTCCCAGCACATTGTCGCGCGGTATGGGGCGCGACTTCGCGAGCAGCGACTACGCAAGGGCTGGTCCCGGGCCCAGCTCGGCAAAGCAGTCGCTATGAGCTACAGCGCGATCGCGAAGTTTGAGGCTGGCGAAAGAGTCCCCACACAGGACATCGCCGAAGGGCTGGACAGGGCGCTCGACGCGAAGGGTTCCCTCTTCGAGGCATGGGACAGCATCAACGACAGCCCGGACGCGCGGTGGGCCCGACGGATGAAGAGACTCGAAGCGAGTGCGGGGGCGATCCGCCACCTCACCAACGGTATTCCAGCCTTCCTCCAGACCGAACACTACGCCCGAGCGGTGCTGGCCCGTGGCATAGAGATCTATGGAGGAAACCTGGAGGAGAAGGTCCAGTACCGCATGCGAATGAAATCCATCCTATTTGGGCTCAACCCCCCGGAATTCTCCACCGTCATCGGCGAATCCGCACTGTGCACGGTGGTGGGCACTGCCGAGATCATGCGAGAACAGCTCGAACACCTATCGCTCGCCTCCGAACGGCCACATGTGCACCTCCGAGTGGTCCCGTTCGACAATCACGTTCCGGTCTCGCACGGACAGATGACGATCTTGTCCCCCAAGACCGGAAAGCCTCCGACGCTCTATACGGCCATGTTCGGCCGAGGCGTCTTCAACACGAACTCACGAGACGTCGAATGGCACAACGCTCTATACGATCACGTGCAACGCGAGGCTCTGACGGAAGAAGAATCAAGAGCGTTCATTCGTAAGGCAATTGAGGAGAAGTACCCGTGTGCATAACCCGGCCCGACCTGACGTCGGCGAGCTGGCGCAAGAGCACCTACAGCACGCTCCAGGATGACAATTGCGTCGAAATCGCCGACCACCTCCCCGGCCCGATACCCGTCCGCGACAGCAAGGCCCCCACCGGCCCCGCCCTCCTCATACCCCCCGCCGCCTGGTCGGCCTTCGTCACCGCAGTCGCCGCCACCCATAGCGACCTGTCCGGCTAGGGCCCCGCAAGGGGCGCGGGGAACTGCGCGACCAGCCACCAACGGCCCGCACCCGCAACGTAACAGCGGGCCCCTCACACCCGCCCCGCCAGCACCTCCAGTTCGGCCCGTGCCAAGCCGGTCAGCCGGGCGGCCTCCGCCGTGTCGACCGCGCCGCAGTCCACCCCGCGCAGCACATACCCGCTCAGCGCCCGAGCCGTGGCGGGCTCGTCAAGTACCGGGCCGGCCGCACCACTTCCGGCCGCGTACGCGGCCAGCCGCCGAGCCGCCGCGTCCAGCCCCTCCCGGTAGAACGCGTAGACCGCCGCATAGCGGCTCGGCAGATGCCCGGGATGCATGTCCCAGCCCTGGTAGTAGGCGCGCGCCAGGGCCCGCCGCACCAGCGCGCCGTGCGATCGCCATGCCGCCCGCACCTGTTCCCGGGTGCCTACCGGCAGGACGTTCGTCGAGCCGTCGGACAGCCGTATGCCCGTGCCCGCCACCGCGACCTGCATGACCGCCTTGGCGTGGTCCGCCGCCGGATGGTCCGGTGTCTGGTGGGCGGGGCCGATTCCGCAGGCCGCGCTGTAGTCGAAGGTGCCGTAGTGCAGGGCCGAGACACGACCCTGGCCGGCCTCCACGAAACGGGCCACCGTCGCGCGGCCGTCCGGGCCCAGGATCGCCTGGGTGGTCTCTATCTGGACCTCGAAGCGGATCCGGCCCGGCTGAAGGGCGTGTGCCTTCTCGAACGCCTCGATCAGCTGGGCCATGGCCGTGACCTGCTCGGCGAAGGTGACCTTGGGCAGGGTGAGCACCAGCCCCGCGGGCAGGCCGCCCGCCGCCATCAGGCCGGTGAGGAAGATGTCCAGGGTGCGGATGCCCCGGTCACGTACCGCCGCCTCCATGCACTTGGCACGGATGCCGGTGAACGGCGGGGCGGTACCGTCCCGTTGGGCGCCGGCCAGCAGTTCCGCCGCGCGGGCCGCCGCCTCGTCCTCCTCGCGGTCGGCACGCCGGCCGTAGCCGTCCTCGAAGTCGATGCGCAGGTCTTCCACCGGCTCCTGGGCCAGTTTGGCCCGCACCCGCTGGTACACCGGCCCGGCGATGGACTCCGGGAGAGCGAACACCTCGGCGAACTCGCCTGCGTCGGGAGCGTGTTCGTCAAGGGCCGCGAGTGCCCGCTCGCCCCAGGAACGAACGGTGTCCGCGGCGAAGACATCGGCGGGGACGTAGACGGTGTGCACCGGCTGCCGGGTGCCCGGATCTCCCGGGTAGCGGCGGGCGAGTTCGGCGTCCACCGCGGCGAGGGAGGCACCTATCCGCTCGGCCACCGTGCTGTCCAGGGTCCGCGCCATCCTGCCCATGGCCACCGCCGCTCAAGTGTCACTTGAATCAACAATTCGTTGAAGGAAGCTAGCCAGGCGCATGGCAGGCGGTCAACACCCCGGACGGCCCCGGACAACGCGATGCGGCCCCCGCCGCGAGGCGAATTCGAGGGGTCGTTGCAACACTGCTGGTCAGCTGGCTAGGTCCAGTAGCTTAGCGAGGCGCTCGGCTGGGGTTTCCCAGCCGAGCGTTTTGCGTGGGCGGCTGTTGAGTTCGGCGGCCACGGCCTCCAGGTGCTCGGGGGTGTGGCTGTTCAGGTCGGTGCCCTTGGGAAAATACTGCCGGAGCAGGCCGTTGGTGTTCTCGTTCGAGCCGCGCTGCCAGGGACTGGCCGGGTCGCAGAAGTAGACCGGGACGTCAGTGGCGATGGTGAAGGCCCGGTGGGCAGCCATCTCTGAGCCCTGGTCCCAGGTCAGGGAACGCCACAGATGTGGCGGGAGGGTCTGGACGGTGGTGGCGAGCGCGTTGCGGGTGGCAAGGGCGCTGTGACCAGCCGGCAGGTGCATGAGCATCACGTAGCGGGTGGACCGCTCGACCAGCGTGCCGATGGCTGACCGTCCGTCCTTGCCAATGATGAGGTCGCCTTCCCAGTGGCCGGGGATGGCCCGGTCGTCGGCTTCCGCCGGCCGTTCGCTGATCAGGACCATGTCCTTGATCGCGCGGGAGATGCGCTTGTGGGCGTGGCGGTGCGGGCGCCTGCGGGCCCGGCCAGTACGAAGAGCGCGGGTCAGTTCCCGGCGTAGTTCACCACGGCCCTGGACATAGAGGGCCTGGTAGATGGTCTCGTGGGTCACGTGCATCTCCGGCCGGTCGGGGAAGCGTGCCCGCAGAGCGTGGCAGATCTGCTCGGGGCTCCATCGCATCGTGAGGTGGTCCTGGATGAAGTCCCGCAGCTCGGGGTTCTGACTGATCTTCCCCGGCTTCGGCCGGGCGCGCCGTCTTTCTGCCCGGCGGTGAGCGTGGAACGGCTGGTAGGCAAAGCCGCCCTTGGGCATGGGGCGCCGATTGCGGCGTATCTCGCGGCTGACCGTGGAGGGGCTACGGCCGAGCTCGGCTGCGATCTGCCGGACGGACGCCTTCTCCCGCAGCCGGTCAGCGATATGGATGCGGTCGCGCTCCTGCAAGTACCGCGACGGCCCGGAGGGCGGTTCCCCCGGACCTGCCTGATGTGCGGACGCCTGTCCGTGGTCCTGGCAGATCGGGGGAACCGCCTTGAGGCCCTTCCCCGGCGCGTGGTGGCCGTTACGCCACTTCTTGCCCGTGCGCCGATCGATGCCGACGATCCGGGCCGCTTCCCGGGTGCTGTAGCCCTGCTCCATGAGCTGGAAGTATGCGGCCCGCTCACGGATCAACGGCCTCGGCCCCCGCTGCTTCCTGTCCTTACGAATCTCGAAGTCCATCGCACCCCTTGAACTGGGGTGTTGCAACGACCACTAGAACTGAAGCGAGGACGGGGGCCGCATCGCGCAACAGGGTCAGCCCTTGCGGGTCTTGACCTCGTCGGTCAGCTGCGGGACGACCGTGAACAGGTCGCCGACCACGCCGTAGTCGACCAGCTCGAAGATCGGGGCCTCGGCGTCCTTGTTGATGGCCACGATGGTCTTGGAGGTCTGCATGCCGGCCCGGTGCTGGATGGCACCGGAGATGCCCGCCGCGATGTAGAGCTGCGGGGAGACCGACTTACCGGTCTGGCCGACCTGGTTGGTGTGCGGGTACCAGCCGGCGTCCACCGCGGCGCGGGAGGCGCCCACGGCCGCGCCGAGCGAGTCGGCCAGGGCCTCGATCAGCGGGAAGTTCTCGGCACCGCCGATGCCACGGCCACCGGAGACCACGATGGCGGCCTCGGTCAGCTCGGGGCGGCCGGTGGACTCGCGCGGGGTGCGGGAGACGACCTTGGTGCCGGTGGACTTCTCGCCGAAGGTGACGGCCAGCTGCTCCACCGCGCCGGCGGCCGGGGCGGCCTCGGGGGCGGCGGAGTTGGGCTTGACGGTGATCACCGGAGTGCCCTTGGTGACCCGGGACTTGGTGGAGTACGAGGCCGCGAAGACCGACTGGGTGGCCACCGGGCCCTCGGCACCGGCCTCCAGGTCGACGGCGTCGGTGATGATGCCGGAGCCGATGCGGACGGCCAGGCGGGCGGCGATCTCCTTGCCCTCCGCGGAGGAGGGGACCAGCACGGCGGCCGGGGAGACGGCCTCGTAGGCGGCCTGAAGCGCGTCCACCTTGGGCGCCACCAGGTAGTCGGCGAACTCGGCGGCGTCGGCGGCCAGCACCTTCACGGCGCCGTACTCACCGAGCGTCTTGGCGGCCTCCTCGGCGCCCGCGCCGAGGTGCACGGCGACCGGCTCGCCGATACGGCGGGCGAGGGTGAGCAGTTCGAGGGTGGGCTTGCGGACGGCACCGTCCACGTGGTCGACATAGACGAGGACTTCAGCCATGGCGTTGCTCTCCTGGGGAATGGTGAGGGCGGTTGGGAACGGGGCCTTAGATGAACTTCTGGCCCGCGAGGAACTCGGCGAGCTGCTTGCCGCCCTCGCCCTCGTCCTTGACGATGGTGCCGGCCGTACGGGCCGGGCGCTCCGCGGCCTCGTCGACCTTGGTCCAGGAGCCCTCCAGGCCGACCTCGTCCGCCTCGATGCCGAGGTCGGACAGGTCCAGGCTCTGCACCGGCTTCTTCTTGGCGGCCATGATGCCCTTGAAGGAGGGGTAACGGGCCTCGCCGGACTGGTCGGTGACCGAGACCACGGCCGGAAGCGCGGCTTCCAGCTGCTCGCTGGCCGCGTCGCCGTCGCGTCGGCCGGTGACCTTGCCGTCCGCCACCGCGACCTCGGAGAGCAGAGTGACCTGCGGGACGCCCAGGCGCTCGGCGAGCATCGCCGGAACCACACCCATGCCGCCGTCGGTGGACGCCATGCCGGAGATGACCAGGTCGTAGCCGATGTGCTCAACAGCCTTGGCCAGCACCAGGGAGGTGCCCAGCGCATCGGTGCCGTGCAGGTCGTCGTCCTCCACGTGGACGGCCTTGTCGGCGCCCATGGACAGGGCCTTGCGCAGCGCGTCCTTGGCGTCCTCGGGGCCGACGGTCAGCACCGTGATCTCGGCGTCGTCCGCCTCCTCGGCGATCTGCAGCGCCTGCTCGACCGCGTACTCGTCGAGCTCCGAGAGCAGGCCGTCCACGTCGTCACGGTCGACGGTCAGGTCTTCGGCGAAGTGCCGGTCGCCGGTGGCGTCGGGCACGTACTTCACACAGACAACGATCCTCAAGCTCACGCCGGCTCTCCTACTGCATCGTCTCTTCGTAGCTGCCTTGGCAGGCAGCATAGGCGCCTTGGGGGCGGGATTCCGGTGGGTGTTTTCCCCTGCGGGAGGGCTACGCCCCGAGCGGAATGTTACTCGTCAGTACATACAGCCGGTCCGTCGATTGCAAGGCCGGTGAGCTGTGATCTGTCCAACGCGTGGCGCAGGGACGTATCAGTCCCGCAGACCGTTGAAGCGCCCCTGGTGGTACAGCAGCGGACGGCCGTCGCCGGTGGGATCGCCGGCCACCACCTCGGCGAGCACCAGCCGGTGGTCCCCGGCCGGCACCCGGGCCACCACCCGGCACACCATCCACGCCAGCACCCCCTCCAGCAGCGGGACCTCCTCGGGCCCGGTGTGCCAGCGGGTGGGCGGGGCGAACCGGTCGGCACCGCTGCGCGCAAAGGTGGCCGCCAGCTCCCGCTGGTGTTCACCGAGTATGTGCACCCCTACATGGCCGGCCTCGGCGAGCACCGGCCAGCTGGAGGAGCCGGTGCCCACCCCAAAGGAAACCAGTGGGGGTTCAGCGGCCACCGAGGTCAGCGAGGTGGCGGTGAAACCGGCCGGCCGGGCGCCCCGCGCGGTGATGACGGCGACTCCCGCGGCGTGCCGGCGGAAGACCGACCGCAGCAAATCGGAGGGGCTGGTGCCCAGTTCGGGCGAGGCCGTCATGGAAGCCGTCCTTCTGGTGAGTCGGCCCGAGCGGTACCGTCGCGCCACATGGCGTCACAGTGACGATCACGGGCGGACAGCGTCAAGTGCCGCCCGGCAGATGGGAGGTGGATCACCACGGTCCGCATCGCCACGGCCTACAGCACCGCGCCCAGAGCCGCGATGACCTGCGCCTTGCCGGGCAGTCCGGCGGCCCGGCGCACCACCCGCCCGCCCGCGTCCAGCACCAGCACGGTCGGGGTGGCGCTGACGCCCAGGGCGCGCACCAGGTCCAGGCGCGCCTCGGCGTCGATCTCCACATGGATGACGCCCTCGACCAGCGCCGCCACCTCCGAGAGCACCCGCCGGGTGGCCCGGCAGGGCTGGCAGAAGGCGGTGGAGAAGTGCACCAGCGTGGCCCGCTCCCCCAGCTCCGCACCGATGTCGGCGGCGCTCAGCCGCCCGTCCTGGTCGCGGTCCGTCTGCCCGAGCACGCTCGTCCTCTCCTCGTTCCTGGCCCTTCCCCAGCATCCAGCGTCCGGCGGCGTCCCGGAAATTCCGGGCCCCGGGCGGGACAGTCAGGCCGACGTGATGAGGATCTCCCGGCCAGGAGCACCCCTCGACTGGCCCACAGGCCGGACATTCAGGCACGATCTGCCGGAACCGCCAAGTTACGGCCGCGTAACTTCAGCCGGGAGACCCCTCCCCAGGCCCCTAAGGACTTGCCCGACATGGCAGAACTCGTCTACCCCCCGGTGATCGGTGTCGCCCGCACCATGTTCAGGGCGCTCGATCTGCGCTTCGACATCCAGGGCACCGAGCATGTGCCGCAGCGCGGCGGGGCGGTGCTGGTGAGCAACCACATCGGGTACCTGGACTTCGTCTTCTGCGGCCTGGCCGCCCGGCCGGCCAAGCGGCTGGTGCGGTTCATGGCCAAGGAGTCGGTCTTCCGGCACAAGGTCTCCGGGCCGCTGATGCGGGCCATGAAGCACATTCCGGTGGACCGCTCCGCGGGCGCCGGGGCCTATCAGCACGCCCTGGACGCACTGCGCTCCGGGGAAATCATCGGGGTCTTCCCGGAGGCGACCATCTCCACCTCCTTCACCCTGAAGAACTTCAAGTCCGGGGCGGCCCGGCTGGCCCAGGAGGCCGGGGTGCCGCTGCTGCCGATGGCGCTGTGGGGCACCCAGCGGCTGTGGACCAAGGGGCACAAGCGGGATATGCGGCGCAGCCACCTGCCGGTGGCGATAAGGGTGGGCGAGCCAATGGCGGTCGAGCGCGAGGAGAACGCGGAATCCGTCACCGAGCGGGTGCGCGCCCGGGTGCAGGACCTGCTGGAGGCGGCTCAGCGGGCCTATCCCGTCCGCCCCAAGGGCCCGGAGGACACCTGGTGGGTACCGGCCCACCTGGGCGGCACGGCCCCCACTCCGGCCCAGGCAGCCGCCCGGGAAGCCCACTGAACCAGGGATCCCGGACGGCCTGACGTCTCAGCTGCGGGACATCTCCTCCCGCAGCGCCGTCACAAAGGCGTCCACGTCCTCCTCCTTGGTGTCGAAGGCGCACATCCAGCGGACATCCCCGGCGGCCTCGTCCCAGAAGTAGAACCGGTAGCGCTTCTGCAGGCGCTCCGAGACATCGTGCGGCAGCCGGGCGAAGACGGCGTTGGACTGCACCGGGTGCAGCACCTCCACGCCGTCCACCGTGCTTACGCCGGCCGCGAGCCGGGCGGCCATGGCATTGGCATGACCGGCGCTGCGCAGCCACAGGTCCCCGGCCAGCAGCGCCTCGAACTGCACCGAGAGAAAACGCATCTTGGAGGCGAGCTGCATGGACAGCTTGCGCAGGTGCTTCATGGCGCGGACCGCACCGGGGTTGAGCACCACCACCAACTCGCCGAACATCAGCCCGTTCTTGGTGCCGCCGAGGGAGAGCAGGTCCACTCCCGCGTCGGTGGTGAACTCCCGCAGCGGACGGCCCAGGGTGGCCGCGGCGTTGGCCAGCCGGGAGCCGTCCATATGGACCTTCATGCCACGCTCATGGGCGTGGTCGCAGATCTCCCGGATCTCCTCGGGCGTGTAGCAGGTGCCCAGTTCGGTGGTCTGCGCCAGGGAGACGATCTGCGGCTGGGCCCGGTGCTCGTCGTCCCAGCCGAAGGCCTCGCGGTCGATCAACTCCGGGGTGAGCTTGCCGTGTTCGCCGGGAACGGTGAGCAGCTTGAGGCCACCGACCCGCTCCGGCGCCCCGCACTCGTCCACATGGATATGGGCGGTGCCGGCGCAGATGACCGCTCCCCAGCGCTCGGTGGCGGCCTGCAGGGCGACCACATTGGCGCCGGTGCCGTTGAACACCGGGAATGCCTCGGCCGAGGGGCCGAAGTGGCCGCGTATCACCTCCTGCAGATGGGCGGTGTACACATCCTCGCCATAGGCGATCTGATGGCCCTCGTTGGCCAGGGCCAGCGCCGTGAGGATCTCGGGGTGGACGCCCGCGTAGTTGTCACTGGCGAAGCCGCGCGCATCGGGGTCATGCCGGCGTATGGCGTCGGTTTCGGTCACTGCGCGGTCAGCCACAGACGGGATCCGTTCACTTCACTGGCGGGCTTCTGCCAGGTTCCGACGATGGCCTCGGCGAGGTCCTTGACGTCGGTGAAGCCCGCGAACTTGGCGTTGGGTCGTTCGGCGCGCATGGCGTCATGCACCAGCGCCTTGACGATCAGGATGGCGGCGGCAGCCGGCGGCTCCTGTTCCCCGCCCGCCTTGCGGAAGGAGTCGGCCAGGGCCAGGGTCCATGCCTCGGCGGCGGCCTTGGACGCGGAGTAGGCGGCGTTGCCGGCCGTGGGCTTGCTGGCGCCGGCCGCGCTGACCAGCAGGTACCGGCCGTTGCCACTACGGGCCAGCGGGCTCTCGAAGGCCAGCGAGGTGTGCTGCACGGTGCGGATGAGCAGCTTCTCCAGCAGCTCCCAGTCGGCCAGGTCCGTCTCCGCGAAGGTGGCCGAGCCACGCCAGCCGCCGACCAGGTGGACCAGGCCGTCGATCCGGCCGAACTCCTTCTCGGTGCGGTCGGCCCAGGCCCGGGCCGCCGCCAGGTCGAGGAGGTCGACGGTGTCGCCGACCACGGTGGCCCCGCCATGGGCGTAGCGGGCCGCGTCCACCGCCTCGGCGAGGCGGGCCGCGTCGGCGTCCGCGGCGATGACCTTGGCCCCCGCCTCGGCCAGCCGCAGCAGGGCCGCCCGGCCCGCCGGTCCGGCGGCTCCCGCCACCGCCACCACGGCCCCGTCCAGCCGGCCGTTGCCGTTTCCGGGTGTGCTCATGGCCGTCGCCTCCTTCTTCCGCTCGCTCACGCGGCCACCTGCCCGGCCTGCTCGGCGGTGATCCCCTTGGTCGAGGCGATCACGCCGCGCAGCTTCTTGGCAAGGGCCTCGTAGAACATGCTGAGCGGGAATTCGTCCGGAAGCACGTCGTCCACCAGCTTGCGGGGCGGCTGGGTGAGATCCAGGGCCTCGGGGCCCTTGGCCCACACCGAGCCGGGGTGCGGGGCGAGGTAGCGGGAGACCAGCTCGTAGGCGGCCAGCCAGTGCACCAGCTTGGGCCGGTCGATGCCGTCCCGGTAGAGCTTCTCGATCTCGCCGCACAGCTGGTTGGTGACCTGGGGAGCACGGTCGAAGTCGATATGCAGGGTGTTGTCCGTCCAGCGTACGACGTCGTGCTGGTGGAGGTAGGCGAAGAGGAGCTGGCCACCCAGGCCGTCGTAGTTGCGCACCCGCTCACCGGTGACCGGGAAGCGGAACATCCGGTCGAAGAGCACCGCGTACTGCACATCACGGCCCTGCGGGCAGCCGTCCGCGGCCAGCTTCCCGGCCTCCTTGAAGGCGGTCAGGTCGCAGCGCAGTTCCTCCAGGCCGTACATCCAGAACGGCTGGCGCTGCTTGATCATGAAGGGGTCGAAGGGCAGGTCGCCATGGCTGTGGGTGCGGTCGTGGACCATGTCCCACAGGACGAAGGCCTGCTGGCAGCGCTGCTGGTCATGGAGCATGTCCGCGATGTCGGCGGGCAGCTCCAGGCCCAGGGTCGCCACCGCGGACTCGGTGACCCGGCGGAAGCGGGCCGCCTCCCGGTCGCAGAAGATGGCGCCCCAGGTGAAGCGGTCGGGGGCCTGGCGGACGGCGACGGTCTCCGGGAAGAGCACCGCGGAGTTGGTGTCATAGCCGGAGGTGAAGTCCTCGAAGGTGATGCCGACGAACAGCGGGTTGTCGTAGCGGGTGCGCTCCAGCTCGGCCAGCCACTCGGGCCACACCACGCGCAGCACCACGGCCTCGAGGTTGCGGTCGGGGTTGCCGTTCTGGGTGTACATCGGGAACACCACGAGGTGCTGCCGGCCGTCGGTGCGCTCCGCGGCGGGCTGGAAGGCCAGCAGCGAGTCCAGGAAGTCGGGCACTCCGAAGCCGGTGTCGGCCCAGCGGCGCAGATCGGCGGCCAGCGCCCGGTGGTACTCGGCGTCGTGCGGCAGCAGCGGGGAGAGCTCCTGGATCGCGCTGATGACCCGGTCGAACTCGGCGTGTACCCGTTCCCCCGGTGGCGCGCCCTCGCGGGCGAGGTCGATGGAGCCGTCCGGGGACTGCCACGGCCGGATCGTCTCCACGGCGTCCTTGAGCGCTGCCCAGACGGGGTGATCGACCACCCGGTCCACGGGCAAAACGCCGGTGCCTATCGCTGCGGACGAAAGGATTTCCGTCATGACTGCCCCTCCTCGGGAGAACCTGGCGTTAAGACACCGTATCCATGCCAGGTTCTTCCTCTCAAGGGGTGAGGCAATAAATTATCCTGCCGGACCCCCGGTTGCGCCGGGGAATTTCCTGTCGTAGGGGCCCACCCGAGACCTCTGCCGTTATTCCTCGCCCCAGGGGTCGCGCATGCCTCCGACGCTGTGTCAGTTGGGTTCCGGCCACTCCGCGCTCGCCGCTAGCCGAGTTCCTTGACCAGCAGCTCGAATTCCAGGTCGGTCCGGCGGGGAATGCCGAACCGCTCGTCGCCATAGGGGAAGGGGCTCATCCGCCCGGTGCGCCGGTAGCCACGCCGCTCGTACCAGGCGATCAGTTCCGCGCGCTGCCGGATGACGGTCATATGCATCTCCGTGGCACTCCACTCGGCCCGGACCAGCCGCTCCGCCTCAGCGATCACCAGCTTGCCCAGGCCGGCGCCCTGCAGTGCCGGACGGACCGCGAACATGCCGAAGTAGGCATGGCCGCCCCGGTGTTCCAGCTGGCAGCAGGCCACCAGCTCACCGCCGGACTCCACCACCAGCAGCCGGCCGGACTCGTCGGAGACCACGGCGAGCACGCCCTCCGGGTCGGTGCGCTGCCCGTCGAGCAGGTCCGCCTCGGTGGTCCAGCCGGCCCGGCTGGCATCGCCCCGGTAGGCCGACTCGATCAAGGCGACAAGATCCGGTACATCGGCGGCGGTGGCGAACCGGAAGACCGGCTCCGCGAGCCGGGTCGCACCGGCCCCTTCCTGGGATTCCACTGCCCTGGTCTCCATCTGCTGCCCGCGTCCTCTCCATGGTGCTCCGGCCGCCGTACGGCGCCACGATCGAGCGTAACCGGAGAGGTTTGCGTACAGTTTGCGGGCATGGTGCACGTGCTGAGCAGCCGGATGCTTCTGCGGCCCACCGATCCCGAGCGGACCCGGGCCTTCTACGGCGGGGCACTGGGTCTCGCCGTCTATCGCGAGTTCGGCGAGGGGCCCGAGCGCGGCACCGTCTATTTTCTGGGCGGCGGATTCCTGGAGGTCTCGGGGCGCTCGGCCGAACCCCCGGCGCCCGGGCTGGAGTTGTGGCTCCAGGTGGCCGATGCCGCCGAGGCGCACCGGGAGCTGGCGGGCCGGGGCGTGGAGATTCTCCAGCCGCCGCTGCGGCAGCCCTGGGGGCTGGTGGAGATGTGGATCGCCGATCCCGATGGGGTGCGGATCGCGGTGGTGGAGGTGCCGGAGGGACACCCCTTGCGTTACCGCCCGGGAATCTAGGGCATTCCCCGGCGCACACCCTCCGCCCGGGCGCAGGATGGAGCCTGGCCGCGCTACCCCATGCGCCCATGCGCTCCCGTGCACCCATGCCGGGTTGGGCATCCTCCCGGGGTGGACGTCGTGCCCCGGGGAGGTGTGCCATGCATCAACCGCCGCTGGTCGGCTGGCTGTTGGTGGTGATGTGCACCGCCACGGGCGTCTACTGCCTGGGCGGGGTGCGGGCCGGCGGCGCGGGGGAGCGCCGGGCCGCGCGGGGTGATGCGCTGATGGCGCTGGGCATGGCGGTGATGGCACTGCCGGTGTGGATGTCCGGCGCCCCGCCCTGGGCGGCATCGTTGTTCGCCGCGGTGTTCGCGGCCGCGGGCCTGCGGGCGCTGACCCTGGTGCGCCCGCGCGGTGGCGGCCATGGCGGCGGTCACCATCTGCACCATGCGATAGGCGCGTTCGCCATGGTCTATATGACCCTCGCCATGGCCGCCACTCCCGAGGGCGGCCATGGCGGGCACACCGGCCACCGGCCGGCCGGGGCCCCGCCGCTCACCGGGCTGCTGCTGGTGTACTTCGCGGCGTATGTGATCCGTACGGTGCCCGCCCTGCTCCCGGCGGCCGCCGCGCCCGGCGCACCGGCCCCGCCCGTCCCGGTCCGGCGGCCGGAGCTGACCCGGGCCTGCCGGCTGTCCATGGGCATAGGCATGGTGAGCATGCTGCTCACCATGTGAGCCGGTACGGCCGGCCGCCAACGGCGCGTGGTCTACGTCACTTTCCCGCGGCAAGACGTTTCTGGCGGGGCCGCCGCGCTCATAGGCTGATGCCCATGATGGTCCCGCTCGCGCTGCTGGCTATCGGCGGGCTGGTCGCGGCCCTGGCACCCCGGGTGCTGGCCCGTGCCGACTGGCCCGATCGCGAACCCGTACTGGCCCTGTGGGTGTGGCAGTGCGTGGTGGCCGCCGTGCTGCTGTGCTGCGCGCTGGCCATGGCGCTGAGTGCCGCCGCGGCCTGGGCGGAGGTGCGCGGCAATGTGTTCGCGCCCGCGCCGAGCGGGGTGATGGAGGCGTACTCCCTTGCCGGGTACGGCCGTTGGGCCGCTCCGCTGGCCGTCATCCTGGCCTGTGGTGCCGCCTGGACCGCCGCGATGCTCACCCGGGAGGTCCGTGCCGCACGGGCCGACCGCCGGCGGCGCCGGGCCGGGCTGCGGGAGCGTTCGCCCCGGCTGCCGGGCGAGGAGCCGGGCGGGGAGCGGCTGGTGCTGCTGGAGGGCGACCGGCCCGAGGCCTGGCTGCTGCGCGGTGGGCGGCCTCCCCAGCTGGTGATCACCACCAGCGCCCTGCGGCGGCTGAACGACGCCCAGTTGGACGCGGTGCTGGCCCATGAACAGGGCCATGCCCGGGCCCGGCACCACTGGCTGCTGCACTGTTCCGGTGCCCTGGCCCATGGCTTTCCGCAGGTGCCGGTGTTCGCGGCCTTCCGGGACCAGGTGCACCGGCTGGTGGAGCTGGCGGCGGATGACGCGGCCTCCCGGCGCTTCGGCCGGCTGACCACCGCCCTCGCCCTGGTCGAACTCAACGAGGAGCGCGGGGCGTTCGGCCCCGGCCGGTCCCAGCTGGGCCAGCTGCCCGGCCGGGTGGACCGGCTGCTGGCCCCGGCACCCCGGCTGACCGTTGCCCGGCGGCTGCGGCTGACCGCAACGGCGGCGTTGGTTCCGGTGGTACCGCTGCTGGTGACCTTTATCCCGGGGCTGAGCGCCCTCGGCCGTTGACCCTGGGCATTGCCGGGTCCGGGTGCGTTTCGGGTGCGGGCCGCCCGTGGCCGGTCGCGCAGTTCCCCGCGCCCCCAACGGGGCGCCCAACCCCTAGTTCACCGCGGTGAGTTCCTCGATCCGTTCCGGGAAGTCCGGCTGTGGCAACGGCAGATCGACCTCGTCCACAAAGCCCAGCGCGTCCGGCACATAGGCGATCACCGCGGAGGCCGCGGGCGAGAAGCCCTCACCGTCGCGCAGCCCGTCCAGCATCTGCAGCGCGGTATTGAGGTCATTGCGGTCGATCTCCTCGGGAGTCTCCGGAATCAGCGACTCCAACCCGGCGTGCCTGCGCCACAGTTCGGCCTCCTGGCGCTCTCCCAGCGCCATATGGTGCAGATACAGACAGCAGGCGGCCCAGGCGGCATCGGCCCCGGCCGCGAACTGCCACCAGAACCGGGCGCTGTCCTCGCGGTCGGCCAGCTGCAGTACACAGCCCAGCACCAGCGCGCCCTCCGGCTCCAGCAGCCGGTGGGCCAGGAAGGTGCCCAGCTTGTGCAGGTCCTGGGCCACCACGGTCGTGCACAGGCTGCGCAGGCTCCGGTAGAAGGCCCGGTGCGGCAGGTAGTTGCGCTGTGCGGCACGGGCCGCGGCCGCCCGGGCCGGTTCCATCTGGTCGTCGAAGCACAGGGCCCCGAGCCACATCCGCTCGGTGAGGCGGGCGGCCAGCCGGGCCTCCGCCCGGTCCATCTCGTCACTGGCATAGGGGCGCCGGTCCAGGCGGGCCTTGGCCAGCACATGGTCGAGTGATCCGGTCACCGGTGCTCCTCTTCCTTCTGCAATCCAAGCGCGTCGTGCAGGCGGTGTCTGGCGTGACGGGCCGTGGAACGCACCCCGCCCTGGGTGATCCCCATGATGTCGGCGGTCTCCCGGACGCTGTAGCCCAGGCAGTAGTGCAGCACGATGACATCGTGCTGGCGGGCCGGTAAGGCGCTGATGGCCTTGTAGACGGCCAGACTCAGCTCCAGTTCGCCGATCGGGTCGACGGCCCGGCACAGCGCCTCGGTCTCGAAGACCGCGGTGTCTATGACGGTGGGGCGCCGTCCCCGGGCCCGGGCGCAGTCGATGGTGCGGTGCCGGACCACCGCCCAGGCGTAGGCGTTGGGGTTCTCCGCCCGCAGCACATCGCTCCACACGAAGTAGAGGTCCTCGAAGGCCTGGTCCACGGCCTCCTCGGCGTCATGACGGTTGCCCAGGTAGAGCTCGGCCCAGTGCACATAGGCACCGCGGTACAGCTGGTGGAAGGCCCGGTAATCGGCAGGCAGCTCGGTCACGGGAAGCGTGCTCGTGCGGCAGGAGGGCGTCAACGCTCGCCCCCTCGCCGCCGGTCCGTTCGCCGAGCGCCTGCGTGATGTGGGTTCACGGAACTGGGGATCCCTCCGGTTGTGATGGTGGTGAGCCGGGCCGGGCGGGCCGCTCCCCCGCGTCCGTCCACAGCCCCGAGGGACGACATCCTTCTCTGCCCTCCGCCGGTAATGGCGCTCACCGAGACCAATTCGTGCCGGTAGCAGAGGTAAAATCTTACGGAACACCATATTCCGGTAACTGCCGGACAGGATACGGGAGTCGATCCTCCGGATGGACTTCCCGGCGAGAGCTTGATGAGTAAGGTGTGACCTGCTGCCGGTGCGAACGGTGAGCCTGCCGATGCGAACGGTAAGCACTTTTCGGCCGGGCCCAGCATAAGCGGGGCGTGCGATGACGGGGGTTTGTCCCAAGACGGCGCCGATGGGTGGCAGGTGAGGATGATCGCGGGCACGTTCGAGGGCCGGTACGTATGGCATCCGGCAGCAGATGACCATGAGTTGGCCCAGGCGTGTGTGGATGTCCAGGCCGGGCACTATCACAGTGCGCTGGCGGTGCTCGAGGACGCCCGGGAGGATTTCGGACTGCGTGCCCACCGGTCGCTGGTGCTGGCGTCCATAACCGCCGATTCCGACCTGGCCGAGCGCCGGCTGGCCGAGGAACCCAGCGCGGACGCCGCCCTGTTGTGGGCCCGGGTGGCCATGCTGCGGGCGCTGCGGATGGCCGACGCGGGGGACGCCCGGGCCGACTCCCTGGTCCGTATCGCCCAGGCCGCCTGTGACCAGGCGGCGTTGATGGCGCCCCAGGACCCCACCCCCTGGGTGGCCCGGCTGGCGCTGGCCCGTATCGACCGCCCCCATGACCCGGCGCCACGCGGCATGCTGACCGCGCCCCGCGGTCCCTGGGTGCTGTTCTCCCGGGCACTCACCCTGGACCCGTTCAACCGCGAGGCCCATCACCGGTTCCTGGCCTTCTACTTCGCCCGGCACGGCGGCTCGGCCAGCGCCCGCTGGGACGTGGTGGAGTTCCTCAGCAACCGGGCGCCGGCCGGCTCCCCGGTGCGGCTGCTGCCGCTGGTGGCCCGGGTGGAGGACTACGACCCCAGGGCGGACCCGCTGGCGGACCGGATCTGGGAGCAGCACCGGTGCCGGAGCCTGGCCCTGGACATCTACCGCCACTGGTTCCCCAAAGTGGCCGACTACCGCTTCACGCCCGTCGTCGATCTGGCCTATCTGGCCCATGCGCTGCTGATGGCCGAGTGCCAGCAGCAGGCCCGGACGGTGCTGGCGGCCATGGGCCCCTATGCCTCGCGCATGCCCTGGAGCGCGTTCGGCGCTCCGGAGGAGCAGTTGACCAGAGCCCGGCGGCGCTGCCGGCTGCCGGTGCCCGGCGCGGACTGATTCCGGTACCCCAACCCACCATAAGGAAGGCGCAGATGACGGAGATCCCGTCCCCCGCTCAGGACCGAGCACACCGGCAGGCCGCCGCCAGTGTCGCCCTGGACGACGACGCGACCCTGCACGCCATGGGCTATCCCCGCAAACTCACCCGGCGTTTCCGGGCGTTCGACAACTTCGCCATCTCCTTCACCATCATCAACATCCTCTCCGGGATCTTCTCCTCCTTCGGTTTCGGGATGAACGCCGGCGGGCCGCGGGTGCTGGTCTTCGGCTGGATCGGGGTCTCGGTGATGGTGCTGTTCGTGGGTGCCTCCATGGCCGAGATCGCCTCCGCCTACCCGACCAGCGGGGCCCTGTACTTCTCGGCCGGCAAGCTCGCCAAGCGGCACCAGGGCGCCTGGTCCTGGTACACCGGGTGGCTCAACTTCGTGGGGCAGGTGGGCGGTACGGCCGCCACCGACTATGCGGCGGCCACCTTCGTCCAGGCGTTCATCGCCATGCAGTGGCCGTCGTACCAGGCGACCCAGCAGCAGACCGTGCTGATCACCGCGGCCATCCTGCTGGTCCAGGCGCTGGCCAACACCTATACGGTACGGCTGGTCGCGGTGGTGAACCGGATCTCGGTGTGGTGGCTGCTGGTGGGCCTGGTGGTCATCGTCACCGCACTGGTCTCGGTGCCCTCACACCACCGGTCGGCCTCCTATGTCCTGCACTCGGTCAACAACACCGGCTTCGGCAGCGCCCTGTACGCCGGGCTGCTCGGTCTGCTGGTCACCAGCTGGACGTTCACCGGCTTCGACGGCAGCTTCCATATGTCCGAGGAGACCGTGCAGGCCACCGTGAACACTCCCCGGGGCATCGTGCGCTCCATCGGCTACTCCGCCCTCACCGGGCTGATCCTGATGCTGGCCCTGGTCTATGCCATCGCCGACTACGCCCAGGAGGCGGCCGCCGACGCACCGCCGGTGCAGATCCTCATCGACGCGCTGGGCATGACCACCGCCAAACTGCTGCTGCTGGTGGTGATCGGCGCCATGCTGTTCTGCGGGCTGGCCAATATGACCAGCAACACCCGGCAGATCTTCGCCTTCTCCCGGGACGGCGCCATGCCCGGCTCCCGGTTGTGGCACTCGGTCTCCCCGCGTACCCGCACCCCCGTCAAGGCGGTGTGGCTGGCCGCGGTCTGTGCCCTGGTGCTGGTGCTGCCCGGCTGGTGGTCCAAGGTCGCCTTCACCGCCGTGGTCAGCATCAATGTGGTGGGGCTCTTCCTCGCCTATGGAGTACCGATCTTCCTCCGCCTGCGGCTGCGCGAATTCCGGCCGGGCCCCTGGCACTTGGGGCGCTGGGGCCGGCCGGTGGCGGCCCTGGCGGTGGTGTGGATCGGCCTCAGCAATGTGCTGTTCATGCTGCCGCAGGCGTCGCCCATCACCGCCGAATCCTTCAACTACGCGCCCATCGCCCTGGCCGTGGTGCTGCTGATCGCCACGGTCTGGTGGTTCGCCACCGCCCGCCGCCGCTTCAAGGGACCGGTGAGCTATGGCAGTCCCGACGAGGTGGCCGCGATGGACCTGATCTGAACCGCTGTACCGACCGCTTTACGGAAAAGGACTCCGCACCCATGAACCTCACCGTTTCCCGTGCCTCGCTGGACGAATGGCAGCAGGCCGTCGCCTGGGCCCGGTCGGAGGGCTGGAACCCCGGCGACGGAGACGAGGTCTGCTTCCACCCCACCGACCCGCGGGGCTTCTTCCTGGGACGTCTGGACGACGGGCAGGTGGTCTCCGCGATATCCGTGGTCACCTATTCCCCCGCCTTCGCCTTCCTCGGCTTCTACCTGGTGCATCCCGGGTTCCGGCGCCGGGGCCTGGGCCTGGCCACCTGGCGGGCCGCCTTCGCCCATGCCGGGGAGCGTACGGTCGGCCTGGACGCGGTGCCCGAGCAGGAGAACACCTATAAGCGCTCCGGTTTCACCTCCGCCCACCGCACCGTCCGCTACACCGGCCGGCCGGCCGCCGCCCCCGCCGCCGATGTGCTGCCGTACGCCCCCGGACTGCGCACCGCCATCGCCGAGTACGACCGTGCCTGCTTCCCCGCCGAGCGCCCCGCCTTCGTCGAACGCTGGCTGACCGCCGAGGGCCACCGTTCCCTGGTCCGGCTGCGCGAGGGCCGGGTGACCGGCTATGGCGTGATCCGCCCGGCCGCCGAGGGCCACCGGGTGGGGCCGCTGTTCGCGGACACCGCCGAGGACGCGGGCGCACTGCTGTCCTCCCTCACCGCCCCGCTCGGCCCGGAGGCGACGGTCTCCCTGGACATCCCCGAGCCCAACGCGGCCGCCTGCGCCCTCGCCGAGTCCCTCGGCCTGGCCGCCGTCTCGCACACGGTGCGGATGTACCGCGGCCCCGCTCCGGCCACCGGGGTGGACCGCACCTTCGGCGTCACCACGCTGGAACTCGGCTGACCGCACCCGCCCACCGGCCGGGCGGCCAGCCGGTGGGCCTGGCAGGCTGTCTGCTGTGAAGGAGACGACATCCATGGAAGAAGCCCAGCTGTGGGCGGTGGCCCGCAAGTCCGCCGCCTGGCTGGACGCCGCCAATGGCGCCGGCGAGCATGAGACGGCGATGCGGCTGATGAAACTGGCCGAGGAAGCCGGCGAGGTGATGCAGGCATACATCGGCATGACCGGCCAGAACCCGCGCAAGGGAGTCACCCACCAACGGGCCGATGTGGCCGCGGAACTGTGCGATGTCATCATCACCGCCGCCACCGCGCTGCACCGCTTCGCCGACGACCCGGCGGCCACCCTCGACCGGCACGCCCGCCATGTCGCGCAGCGGATGGACGAGTTGACCGCTCTCCCGCCCGGACCGGTGCGGCCATGAGCAACCTCGACCGCAAACCCGCCACCACCCTGTGCGGGGGCACCTCCTCCGGCCCGGTACGCGACCTGCTGCCCGCCAAGAACGTCCCGCTGGGCGAAAGCACCGTGGTCCGGCGGCTGTTGCCCAGCCTGGGCCGGCGCATGGTGGGGGCCTGGTGCTTTGTCGACCACTACGGTCCGGACGACATCGCCGACGAGCCCGGCATGCAGGTGCCCCCGCACCCGCACCTGGGCCTGCAGACGGTCAGCTGGCTGCACGACGGCGAGGTGCTGCACCGCGACAGCCTGGGCAGCCTGCAGACCCTGCGCCCCGGACAGCTGGGGCTGATGACCGCGGGCCGGGCCATCGCCCACTCCGAGGAGTCCCCGCGCGAGCACGCCCGGCTGCTGCATGGCGCCCAGCTATGGGTGGCGCTGCCCGAGGCCCACCGGAACACCGCGCCGAGCTGGGAACACCACTCCCAACTCCCCCAGGTGACCGGCGGTGGCCTGCGCGCCACCGTCATCCTCGGCGAACTGGCCGGCACCGCCTCCCCCGCCACCACCTACACCCCCCTTGTCGGCGCCGACCTCACCCTCCCCTCCGGCACCGCCGCCCGCCTCCCCCTTGAGCCGGACTTCGAGTACGCGGCCCTTGCCATGTCCGGCGAAGCCGAGGTCGACGGCGTCCGCCTGACCCCCGGCGCCCTGCTCTACCTGGGCTGCGGCCGCTCCGAACTCCCGCTGCGCGCCGAGGTGGACAGCGCCCTGATGCTGCTGGGCGGCGAGCCCTTCGAGGAGAAGATCCTGATGTGGTGGAACTTCGTCGGCCGTTCCATGGAGGAAATCGCGCAGGCCCGCGAGGACTGGATGACGGGGTCCCGGTTCGGGGAGGTCCAGGGCTACGACGGGCCTCCGCTGCCGGCACCCATGCTGCCGCCGGTGCCGCTCAAGGCGCGGGGGCGGGTGCGCTGACCTCACGGCGAGCCCATCGGCCCCGGCCAGGCGGAGGCTTACACTCCGCCCAAAGCCAATCCACCGACCCCGAGATGAGGCCCACCGTGATCCGCAAGCACATCGTTGTCTCCGGCCTGGTCCAGGGCGTGTACTACCGGGACACCTGCCGCACCGAGGCCGCGCGGAACGGGGTGGCCGGGTGGGTGCGGAACCGGACCGACGGCACCGTTGAAGCGGTGTTCGAGGGGGATGGGGACGCGGTGGAACGGATGGTGCGGTGGGCGGGCCGGGGGCCGGTGCGGGCCGAGGTGGAAGGGGTGGAGGTCAGGGCGGAGGAGCCGGAGGGACTGGCCGGGTTCGAGGTGCGCCCTAGCGGGGGCTGAAAGACTGACGGCATGACTGTCCATGGCGTCCTCTTTGACTTCTCCGGCACCCTTTTCCGTATCGAGTCCACCACTTCCTGGCTGCGCACCGTGCTGGACCGGGCCGGCCTCCGGCCGGAGGAGGCGGAATTCGGCCGGATGGAAAGGGAGTTGCGCGAGTGCGGCGCACTGCCCGGCGGTCCGGCGCCACGGGTGGTGCCCGAGCCGCTGGCGGCGGCGTGGGCCCAGCGGGACCGCAGCACCGAGGAGCACCGGGCCGCCTATCTGGGGCTGGCCAGGGAGGCCCGGCTGCCCAAGCCGGAGCTATACGAGGCGCTGTACGCCCGGCACATGGAGCCGGATGCCTGGCTTCCGTATCCGGACGCGGCCCAGGTGCTGGCGGAGCTGAGGCGGCGCGGAGTGCCGGTCGGCGTGGTGAGCAATATCGGCTGGGACCTGCGGCCGGTGTTCCGGCGGCATGGCCTGGACCGGTGGGTGGATGCCTTTGTGCTGTCGTATGAACACCAGGTGCAGAAGCCGGATCCACGGCTGTTCCGCATTGGCTGCGATGCCCTGGGGGTGGCGCCGGAGCAGGTGCTGATGGTCGGGGACGATGCCCGGGCAGACGGCGGCGCGGCGGCGCTGGGGTGTGAGGTCCTGCTGGTGGATCACCTGCCGGTGACGGAACGCCCGGACGGACTGCGGCCGGTGCTGGAGCGGCTGGGCTGAGCGCTTCCGCTGGGTCGGGGGTGCCCCGTTGTGCGCCCCTTACGGGGCGCCCCTGGACAGCCGAGCGGTTGGTCAGGAGCCATCCGGCCCGGCCGGCGACCGGAACGCTTCCAGCAGCCGCTCCGCCGCCAGCGTCGCGGTCAATGTGCCCTCGCGCAGCCGCTGTTCGAGCCCCGGCGCGGCCGCCCGCACCCCGGGGTGCGTCCGCAGTTCGGTCAGCAGCTGCTCGCGCACCATGGACCAGGCCCACTCCACCTGCTGCTCCCGGCGGCGCTGTTGGAGGGCGCCGGTGGCTTCCAGCACCCGGCGGTGCTGTTCCAGTCGTTCCCAGAGCGCTTCCAGGCCGGTGCCCTCACGGGCGCTGCAGGTGAGCACCGGAGGGTTCCAGGCCGCGTCCGGGGCGCGCAACAGCCGTAGCGCGCCGGCCAGTTCACGGGCGGCCGACCTGGCGTCGCGTTCATGCGGCCCGTCCGCCTTGTTGACGGCGATGACATCGGCGAGTTCCAGCACACCCTTCTTGATGCCCTGGAGCTGGTCGCCGGTGCGGGCCAGGGTGAGCATCAGAAAGGTGTCGACCATATCGGCGACGGCCGTCTCGGACTGGCCCACGCCGACCGTCTCCACCAGCACCACGTCATAGCCGGCCGCCTCCATCACCACCATGGTCTCCCGGGTGGCCTTGGCCACCCCGCCGAGGGTGCCGGCGGTGGGCGAGGGGCGGACAAAGGCGGCGGGGTCCACGGCCAGCCGCTCCATCCGGGTCTTGTCGCCCAGGATGGAGCCACCGGTGCGGCTGGAGGAGGGGTCCACCGCGAGCACCGCCACCCGGTGGCCGAGCCCGGTGAGCAGGGTGCCCAGCGCGTCGATAAAGGTGGACTTGCCCACACCGGGCACCCCGGTGATGCCCACCCGCCGGGCGGCGCCGCTGTGCGGCAGCAGCTCGACCAGCATCCGCTGGGCGAGTTCCCGGTGGTCGGCGCGGGTGGACTCGACCAGGGTGATGGCCCGGGCGACGGCCGCCCGCCTGCCGTCCAGCACGCCCTTCACATAGGCGTCGACATCGATCTGCCGCGCCATGTCACAGCTCGTGGCCGAGGGCCCCGGCCAGGGTCCGCAGCAGGTCCTGGGCGGCGTCCGGGATCACCGTGCCGGGTCCGAACACCGCGGCGGCGCCGGCGTCCAGCAGCGGCTGGACATCCTGCGGCGGGATCACCCCGCCCACCACGATCATGATGTCCTCGCGTCCCTCCTCGGCCAGTTGCTCGCGCAGTGCCGGGACCAGCGTCAGATGTCCGGCCGCCAGCGAGGAGACGCCCACGATGTGCACATCCGCCTCCACCGCCTGCCGGGCCACCTCGGCGGGGGTCTGGAACAGCGGGCCGACGTCCACATCGAAGCCCAGGTCGGCGAAGCCGGTGGCGATCACCTTCTGGCCGCGGTCATGGCCGTCCTGGCCCATCTTGGCGACCAGGATGCGCGGCCGGCGCCCGTCCTCGCGCTCGAAGGCCGCCACCAGCTGCCGGGTCCGCTCCACTTGGGACGACTCCCCCGCCTCCTCTCGGTACACCCCGGAGATGGTACGGATCTGGCCGGCATGCCGCCCATAGACCTTCTCCAGGGCGTCCGAGATCTCGCCGACGGTGGCCTTGGCGCGGGCCGCGTCGACGGCCAGGGCCAGCAGATTGCCCTCCAGGCCGCGGCCGGGGCCGGACTCGGCGGCCCGGGTGAGGGCGGCCAGCGCGGCCTGGCAGGCGGCCTCGTCGCGCTCGGCGCGCAGCCGCCGCAGCTTGTCGATCTGCTGGGCGCGCACGGCGGAGTTGTCGACCTTGAGCACCTCGATCTGCTCGTCGCTGGCCACCCGGTACTTGTTGACGCCGATCACCGGCTGACGGCCGGAGTCGATCCGGGCCTGGGTGCGGGCCGCGGCCTCCTCCACCCTCAGCTTGGGGATGCCGGCGTCGATGGCCTGGGCCATGCCGCCGGCCGCCTCGACCTCCTGGATGTGCTGCCAGGCGCGGCGGGCCAGGTCATGGGTGAGCTTCTCCACATAGGCGCTGCCGCCCCAGGGGTCGATCACCCGGCAGGTGCCGGACTCCTGTTGCAGCAGCAGCTGGGTGTTGCGGGCGATACGGGCGGAGAAGTCGGTGGGCAGCGCCAGCGCCTCGTCCAGGGCGTTGGTGTGCAGCGACTGGGTGTGTCCCTGGGTGGCGGCCATGGCCTCCACACAGGTGCGCGCCACATTGTTGAACACATCCTGGGCGGTCAGCGACCAGCCCGAGGTCTGGGAATGGGTGCGCAGCGACAGGGACTTGGCGTTCTCCGGCTCGAACTGGGAGACCAGCTTGGCCCAGAGCAGCCGGGCCGCCCGCAACTTGGCGATCTCCATAAAGAAGTTCATGCCAATCGCCCAGAAGAAGGAGAGCCGGGGCGCGAAGGCGTCCACATCCAGGCCGGCGCCCAGTCCGGCGCGCAGGTACTCCACCCCGTCGGCCAGGGTGTAGGCCAGTTCCAGGTCGGCGGTGGCCCCGGCCTCCTGGATGTGATAGCCGGAGATGGAGATGGAGTTGTAGCGCGGCATCTTCTGCGAGGTGTAGGCGAAGATGTCGGAGATGATCCGCATCGAGGGCTTCGGCGGATAGATATAGGTGTTGCGGACCATGAACTCCTTGAGGATGTCGTTCTGGATGGTCCCGGCCAGCTTCTCGGGCGATACGCCCTGTTCCTCGGCGGCGACGATATAGAGCGCGAGGACGGGCAGCACCGCGCCGTTCATGGTCATCGACACGCTCATCCGGTCCAGCGGGATGCCGTCGAAGAGCTGCCGCATGTCGTAGATGGAGTCGATGGCCACTCCGGCCATGCCCACATCGCCGGTGACCCGGGGGTGGTCGCTGTCATAGCCGCGGTGGGTGGGCAGGTCGAAGGCGACCGACAGGCCCTTCTGGCCGGCCGCCAGATTGCGCCGGTAGAAGGCGTTGGACTCCTCGGCGGTGGAGAATCCGGCGTACTGCCGGATGGTCCACGGCTGGTTGACGTACATGGTGGGGTACGGGCCGCGCAGATAGGGCGCGATGCCGGGGTAGGTGGCCAGGGAGTCCAGCCCGTCCAGGTCCTCGGCGGTGTAGAGGGGCTTGACGCCGATGCCCTCGGGGGTCTCCCAGAGCAGGTCCCCATCGCTCTTGCCGGTGCTCTCCTTGAGGGCGGCGCGCCAAGTGCCCGCTTCGGCCGGGGCGTTGACCGGGCCCAGTTCGATGTCGGAGAAGTCGGCCGGAATACCTGAAAAATCGGGCCGCATCACGCCACTCCCAGGAGGTCGAGGACGGAGGACAGAACGGCGACCACGTCGCCGCCCGCGAAGACGAACTCGTCGACCCCGGCCCGCAGCTGGGCTTCCCGGTGCTCGCCGGGGCGTCCGGCCAGGAACACCCGCTGGGCTCCGGCCGACTTCAGGGCCGCGGCCACGTCCTCGGCCTGCTCGGCGTAGAGGGTGTCGCTGGAGCACAGGCAGGCGATGGCGGCGCCGGCGGCGGTGAACGCCCCGGCCGCCGAGGCGGCGTCGACCGTGGCGGGGTGGTGCACCGGTTCGATGCCGCCGGCCTGGAAGAGGTTGGCGGCGAAGGTGGCCCGCGCGGTGTGCGCCGCGGCCGGTCCCAGGGCGGCGATAAAGACCTTGGGCCGGGCGCCGGTGGCGGCCAGGTGGGCGTCGGAGCGGGCGCGCAGCGCCTCGTACGCCTCGTCACGGCGCACCGTGGGCAGCAGGCCGGCCGGGCGGGCCGGGGCCGGTTCCCGCTCGGGGAGCTGTTCGCCGAGGTGGGGGAACTCGCTGACGCCGGTGATGGGTTCGCGCCGGGTGGCCAGGCGGGCGGAGCGCTCATGCCAGGTGGTTGCCAGCCGTTCCCCGGTCAATCCGCTCTCCAGTGCGGCCTGTTGGCCGCCGGCCCGCTCGATCTCCTGGAACCAGGCCCAGGCGGCCTGGGCCAGTTCCTCGGTGAGCCGCTCCACGTACCAGGAGCCGCCCGCCGGGTCGATGACCCTGGCCAGGTGGGACTCCTCCATAAGGATGGCCGAGGTGTTGCGGGCGATACGGCGGGCGAAGGCGTCGGGCAGGCCCAGCGCCTCGTCGAAGGGCAGCACGGTGACCGCGTCCGCGCCGCCGACGCCCGCGCCCAGGCAGGCCACGGTGGTGCGCAGCATGTTCACCCAGGGGTCCCGGCGGGTCATCATCACCCGTGAGGTGACGGCGTGTTGGCGCTGGGCGCGGTGGGCCGGGGCCGCTCCGCTGACCTCGGCGACCCGGGACCACAGGCGCCGGGCGGCACGCAGGGTGGCGATGGTCAGGAACTGGTCGGCGGTGGCGGCGTAGCGGAACTCCAGCTGGGCGCAGGCCTCTTCGACACTCAGGCCGGCCGCGGTGAGCTCGCGCAGATACGCCACTCCGGTGGCCAGTGAGCAGCCCAGTTCCTGGGCGGCGGAGGCGCCGGCCTCGTGGTAGGGCAGGGCGTCCACCACCAGGGCGCGCAGTCCGGGGCGTTGCCGGGCGCAGTGCAGCGCCAGCCGGGCCGCGGCGGCGGTGTCGGCGGCGGTGCCGGTACGGGCGAGGGTGCCCAGCGGGTCGGCGCCCAGGGTGCCGGTGGCCGCGCCGGCGGGCACCTGACGCTCGTCATAGAGGCGCAACAGGGCGTCGGCCGCGGCCGGGAACTCGGCGCCGGCGTCCAGGGTGATGCCGGCCAGGTCGAGGTAGACGCCGTCCAGGGCGGCCGGCAGGCCGTCCACCGGGAGCCCGTTGGCGCCGACGGCCAGCCAGAGCGAGGTGACGCCGTTCTCCAGGTCGGCGAGCACGGCCTCGTTGGCGCGGCGCGGGTCCGGGTGGGCGTGGTGCTGGCGGACGTCCCAGCCGGTGAGGGCGGTGCCTTCGGCGCGGGAGCCGCGGGTGAACGGCGGCAGGCCCGGGTAGCCGGCGGCGGGCGCGGTGTCCTCGGCGGTGTAGAGCGGGCGGGTCGCCAGCCCGTCCTGGAGCGCGGTGGCCAGCGCGTCCTCGGCCGCCGTGCCCGTCACATCCTTGCCCGTTTTGCGCAGCACGCCTTCGACCAGGCGCTGCCACTGCTCGCGGGTGGCGTCGGGGAATTCGGCGGCCGGTGAGAAGCCTTCGTCAGGCAGGACCGTCATGGAGGGAAGGCTAGGCGAGCGGCCCCCGCCCGCAGCAGGGGCAACGGCTGTGACCTTTGCCTCTTCCCGTTGTCCGGCATGGTGTTACCACTTCTCGCCGCCGGCGGCGGGTACCACGAACTCGCACCAGACCGATTTGCCGGTGCCGCGTGGTTCGACTCCCCAGACATCCGCCAGCCGGTCGACCAACAGCAGTCCGCGTCCGGAGACTCCGGCCTCGCCGGGGTCGCGCCGGCGGGGCAGGGCGCTGGACCTGTCCTCGACCTCGACACGCACCCGGCGGTCCGGGCCGGCCACCATACGGATGGTCACCACCGCCGGCCCATCGGTGTGCAGCAGGGCGTTGGTGGCCAACTCATCGGAGACCAGCTCGATTTCATCGGCCCGATCGCGCGCTCCCCAGGCCTGGACGGCGTTGCGGATCATATGGCGGGCGGCGGACAGCGCCTCCGGGTCGGCGGGGGCGATGTGCTGCTGGAGCCGTCCGCCCGCCTGGGAGGTGGCGCCATGGCGGCGCAGAAGCAGCAGTGCCATGTCGTCGCCGCCGACCCGTTCGTCCCCCACGTCACACAACTGGTCGGCCAGTTCCTGCAGTTCGTGCGAGCCGTCCCGGACCAGGGCGGTGATCAGCTGCATGCCCTCGTCCAGGTCGGCACCGGGCTGCTCGACCAGGCCGTCGGTGAACAGCAACAGGGTTTCACCGGGGTCGAGTTCCACGGCGGTGACCGGGTAGTCGAGGCGGCCGAACTCGGCGGAGAGCCCCAGCGGCAGCCCGCCGGCCACCGGGAGCCGGCGGCAGGTGCCGTCGTTGTGGCGCAGCATCGGGTCTATGTGCCCGGCGCGGACCAGTTGCAGCATTCCGGTGGTCAGGTCGGCTTCGGCATAGGAGCAGGTGGCGAAGCGGTCGGTGTCCAGTTCATGGAGAAAGGAGGAGGCCCGGGCCATCACGGTGGCCGGTGAGTGGCCTTCGGAGGCGTAGGCCCGCAGCACGATGCGGAGCTGGCCCATCACGGCGGCGGCGTGGGTGTCATGGCCCTGGACGTCGCCGATGACGGCGCCGACCCGGCCGCCGGGCAGCGGGATGACGTCGTACCAGTCGCCGCCGATGTCCCGGCCCATCCGGGCGGACCGGTAGCGGACGGCGATCTGGGCGCCGGGGATGTCGGGGATGCGGCGCGGCAGCATGGACTGCTGGAGGCCCTCGGCCAGGTCGTGTTCCTGGTCGAAGAGCATGGCGCGGGCGATGCTCTGGGCCAGGCTGCTGCTCAGCACGATGAAGAGGTTGCGTTCCTGCCGGGTGAATCCGCGCGAGTCGCTGTAGAGCAGGCCGAGGGCGCCGATGGGGCGGCCCTGGGCGATCAGCGGAAGGTAGGCGGCGGAGGAGATGCCGATGTCCTTGATGCGTTCCCACAGCCAGGGGTAGCAGGCGGCGAACTCCTCGCGGGACTCGATGAAGCGGGGGGTCAGGGTGCGGATGACCTCGCTCATCGGGAAGTTGTCGTCGACCCGGGTGTAGCGGGTGCCGGGAATGAAGTGCTCGGAGGGGCCCTCGGCGACCAGGTGGATCCGGCCGCCGTCGACCAGGCCGAGGACCAGCAGGTCGGAGCCGAGGTGCTGGACGGCCTGGGGGTCCTTGAAGAAGTCGATGACGTCCTGGACGGTCCGGGCGTGGGCGAGGGCGGCGGTGGTCTTCTCCACCACGGTGGTCTGGTGGCGGTGTTCCTCGTCGGGTTCGCGGGGTCCGGTGTGGCCCAGTTCCTCGGTGGCGTCCCGGACGATGCCGATGATGCGGCAGGGCCGGCCCTGCCGGTCGCGGTGGATCCGGCCCTGGGTGTAGGTCCAGCGCAGCGAGCCGTCGTCGGTGCGGATGCGGTAGTAGGCGCCATAGCTCTGGCTGCCGTCCTTGAGTGCCTGGGAGACCAGGGCGTCCAGCCGGGCGGCCTCGGCCCTGGGCACCCGGCCGGCCAGGTCCGCCAGGCGTCCGTCGAAGGCCTCCGGCGGCACCTGGAGGACGGCCAGCGCGGAGGCGTCCAGGTGCAGCCGGCCGCTGACCAGATCCCAGTCGAAGCTTCCCATCCGGTTGAGGGCGAGGCTCAGCTCCGGGCGGGCGGGCCAGTCGTCCGGCGGCGGTACGGCGGCAGGCGTCGCTCCCCGATCAACCATGGGGCCACTCTGTCACTTTTTGCCCTTTTCTTCGATATTTCTTTATTTCTTCGACAGGAGGGACACGGTCCCGGGCGCACCTGGGGGTACCCATAGGCAGGGGGCCTGGTCCAGGGAGCGGCATGGAGTGGTTCACCGGTTCCGGGTACTGGCTGAGCAGGCTGGTGCTGCAGCGTGCCCTGGCCGCGCTCTACCTGGTGGGCTTTCTCTCGGCGGCCCTGCAGTTCCGGGCCCTGATCGGGGAGCGGGGCATGCTGCCGGTACCGCGGTTCCTCGCCTATGTCCCAACCCGGCGCTCACCCAGCCTCTTCCGGCTGCACTATTCCGACCGCTTCTTCGCCCTGTGCGCCTGGGGCGGGGCGCTGCTGTCCGCGGCCGTGATGGCGGGCGGCGCGGACGCCGTGCCGCTGGGGGCGGCGATGGCGGTCTGGGCGGTGCTGTGGGCGCTCTATCTCTCGATCGTCAATGTGGGCCAGACCTGGTACGCCTTCGGCTGGGAGTCACTGCTGCTGGAGGCCGGCTTCCTGGCCGTCTTCCTGGGCAACGCCCGTACCGGGCCGCCGGTGCTGATCCTCTGGCTGATGCGCTGGCTGCTGTTCCGGGTGGAGTTCGGGGCCGGCCTGATCAAGATCCGCGGGGACCGCTGCTGGCGCGATCTGACCTGCCTCTACTACCACCATGAGACCCAGCCGATGCCGGGTCCGCTGAGCTGGTTCTTCCACCGCCTGCCGAAGCCGCTGCACCGGGTGGAGACCGCGGCCAACCACCTGGCCCAGCTGGTGGTGCCCTTTGCGCTGTTCGCCCCGCAGCCGCTGGCCAGTGTGGCGGCGGGCCTGGTCATCGTCACCCAGCTCTGGCTGGTCGCCTCCGGCAACTTCGCCTGGCTCAACTGGCTGACCATCGTTCTCGCCCTCGCCGCGGTGGACGGCACGGCCTGGGAGGATCTCTTCGGCCTGCCGCACCACGCGCCGCAGCCCGGACCGCCGGTGTGGTACCAGGTCCTGGTGCTGGCGGCCACCGTGCTGGTGGTGGTGCTCAGCTGGTGGCCAGTGCGCAATATGCTCTCCGCCCGGCAGCGGATGAATATGTCCTTCAACGCGTTTCACCTGGTCAACACCTATGGCGCCTTTGGCAGCGTCAACCGCGCCCGCTTTGAGGTGGTCATCGAGGGCACCGAGGACGAGCATCTGACCGACCGGACCCGGTGGCGGGAGTACGAGTTCCGCGGCAAGCCCGGCGACCTCCGCCGGCTGCCCCGCCAGTTCGCCCCCTACCATCTGCGGCTGGACTGGCTGATGTGGTTCGCCGGGATCTCCCCCGGCTTCGCCCATGACTGGTTCGGCCCGCTGATCGAGCGGCTGCTCACCGGCGACCGGGACACCCTGCGGCTGCTGCGGCACAACCCCTTCCCCGGCGCCCCGCCCACCCATGTGCGCGCCCGGCTCTACCACTACCGCTTCACCACCTGGCACGAGCTGCGCACCACCGGCGCCTGGTGGCACCGCACCCTGGCCCGGGAGTTCCTGCCCCCGGCGGCCCTGCGGCGGTGACGGCCATGGAACCGGTCGACGCCCTGGAGCGCATCGCCTTCCTGCTGGAGCGCGCCAAGGCCCCCACCTACCGGGTACGGGCCTTCCGCACCGCCGCCGGCACCATCGCCGCCCTGCCCGCCGACGAGCTGCGGCGCCATGCCGCCGCCGGCTCGCTGACCGGCCTCAAGGGCATCGGCCCCAAAACCGCCGCCGTGGTCACCGAGACCCTGGCCGGCCGTACCCCCGGCTATCTGGCCCGGCTGGAGGAGGAGGCCGGCGAACCGCTGACCGAGGGCGGGCTGGCCCTGCGGGCGGCGCTGCGCGGCGACTGCCATCTGCACTCCGACTGGTCGGACGGCGGCAGCCCCATCGTGGAGATGGCCCGCGCTGCCCGGGACCTCGGCCATCAGTGGGCGGTGCTCACCGACCACTCCCCCCGGCTCAAGGTGGCCCGCGGCCTGTCCGCCGAGCGGCTGCGCGCCCAGCTGGCCGAGGTAGCCGAGGTCAACGACCAACTCGGCCCGGACTTCCGGCTGTTGACGGGCATCGAGTGCGACATCCTGCCCGATGGCTCGCTCGACCAGGAGCCGGAGCTGCTGGACCGCCTGGACATCGTGGTCGCCTCGGTCCACTCCCAGCTGCGGATGGACGCCGCGGCGATGACCCGCCGGCTGGTGGCCGCGGTGGCCAGCCCGCTGGTGGACGTCCTGGGCCACTGCACCGGGCGGCTGGTGGGCATCGACTCGCCGCGCCCCGAGTCCCGGTTCGACGCCACCATGGTCTTCACCGCCTGCGCCCGCTTCGGCACCGCGGTGGAGATCAACAGCCGGCCGGAGCGGCTGGACCCGCCCCGGCGGCTGCTGCGCGAGGCCCTGGAGGCCGGGACGCTGTTCGCCATCGACAGCGACGCCCACGCCCCCGGCCAGCTGGACTGGCAGATCTACGGCTGCGCCCGGGCCGAGGAGTGCGGGGTGCCGGCCGATCGCGTCCTCACCACCTGGAGCGCCGAGCGGCTACTGGAGTGGGCCCACGACAGGCGGGGCTCAGGGCATGGCGTCACCCAGTGACCCCAGCAGCAGGCGCAGGACGCCGGCGAGCGCCTCGTGCTCGGCGTCCGGCAGCCCGGCCAACAGCCGGTTCCCGGTGGCCAGATGGTCCGGCAGCGCCCGGTCGACCAGCGCCCCACCCTCGTCGGTGAGCTCCACCCGTACGCTCCTGCCGTCCTGCTCACTGGCGGTGCGGCGCACCAGTCCACGCCCCTCCAGCCGGTCCAGGCGCTGGCTGATCGCCCCCGAGGTGACCATGGCCGAGTTCTTCAGCTCGGTCGGGGTCAGCCGGTACGGCGGGCCGCTGCGCCGCAGAGTCATCAGAACGTCGAACGAGGCGGCGTCCAGCCCATGCGCCGCGAAGGTCCGGTTCTGTTCGGCCTCCACCACCCGCATCAGGCGCTTCAGCCGCCCGAGCACCGCCATCGGCGAGACATCGAGGTCAGGGCGCTCCTCGGCCCATTGCCGCAGCACAAAGTCCACATGATCGGCCGTCATCGGCATCCCGGCCAAACTGTTTTAGCGGTGAGATACATCACGGTCAGTTAGCTTAGCACTGAGCTAGATTGTTTAGCGCTAAGGAACCATCATCGATGTACCGACCTACGCATGACCGACGTATCGAGGGAGCCCCAACCATGCGCATCACCGTCTTCGGAGCCACCGGCAATGTGGGCAGCCGAGTGGTGGCCGAGGCCCTGTCCCGTGGCCATGAGGTCACCGCCGTGGTACGCAACCCGGACCGCCGCGGCACCCTGCCGGCCGGCGTCGGGATCCGGACCGGCAACGCCGAAAACCCGGACCAGGTAGCCGAGTTGAGCCTCGGCCAGGACCTGGTGATCAGCGCCACCCGCCCCGCGCCCGGCCAGGAGGACGACCTGGTCAAGGCCGCTCGGGGACTGCTGGCCGGGCTCACCACCACCGGTGTGCGGCTGCTGCTGGTCGGCGGGGCGGGCAGCCTGACCGTCCCCGGCAGCGGCGGCACCCTGCTGGTCGACGACCCGGCCTATGTCCCCGCCGCCGTACGCCCGATCGCCCTGGCCTGCAACGATCAACTCGCCGTCTGCCAGGCCCACTCCTGGGCGAACTGGACCTACCTCAGCCCGCCCGCGCTGCTGGAGCCGGGCGAGCGCACCGGGGTCTACCGGCGGGGCACCGATGAGCTGCTGGTCCGCCCCGACGGCAGCTCGACGATCTCCATGGAGGACTTCGCGGTGGCTCTGCTGGACGAGGCCGAGACCCCCCGGCTCTCCCGGGCCAGGTTCACCGTCGCCTACTGACGACGTCGCCTTCCGACGACCGCTCAGGGCAGCGCGGCCCGGCCGGCATCCCCCAGCAGCGGGGCGAACAAGTCGCCCTGTGCGGCCACCCGTTGGAGCACCTGCTCGGGAGTGAAGGCAAGGTCCGCGGGATCCCGGCAGGCGGCCACCTCGTCCCAGGTGACCGGCGCCGCCACCAGCGGAAGCTCCCGCAGCCGCACGGTGTAGGGCGCGGCGGTGGTCTTGGCGCTGGCGTTCTGCGACCAGTCGATGAGCACCTTGTCCCGGCGCTCCAGGCGGGTCATGGAGACCACCACCAGTCCGGGGTGCTCGCCCATCATCCGGCCGGCCAGGGCCTTGGCATAGCCGCTGGCCATCCGCCCGGGGACGGGCCGGACGGGCGCGTACAGATGCAGGCCCTTGGCGCCCGAGACCACCGCGAAGGCGGTGAGCCCATCGCCCTCCAGCAGCTGCCGCAGCCGCTCGGCGATACGGCAGCAGACCACCAGATCGGTGCCGGGCCCCGGATCCAGGTCCAGCACCAGCCGGTCGTGCCGGTCCCGCCCCGTCCGTGCCCTCCACTGCGGGACATGCACCTCATAGGCGCCCAGATTGGCCATGGCGACCAGCGCCGCGGTGGAGTCGATCACGACCTGCTCGGCGGTCCCCTCGCTGTGCTCCACCGTCACCCGGGGCACCCAGTCCGGGGCGCCCGGCGGCGGCGTCTTGGCCACCCAGCTCTCCCCCGCCAGCCCTTCCGGAGCCCGGACGAACGAGGCCGGGCGGCCGCTGAGATGCGGCACCATCACCGGGGCGATCTCGGCGTAGTAGCGCAGCAGTTGGGCCTTGGTATGGCCGGTGGCCGGAAAGAGCACCCGCTCCAGATGGGACAGCGACAGCCGGTGCCCCTCCACCTCCACCGTCTGCCGGCCGGCCGCCCCGGGCACCACTCAGGACGCCCGCTTCTTACGGCGCCCGCCGGCCGCCGCCAGCGCCTGGACCAGTTCCTCACGGCTCATCCCGGAGCGCCCCGGGATGCCGGCCTCGCTCGCCCGCTGGTACAGCTCCGTCTTGCTCAGCCCCGCCAACTCCGCTTCCTTCGACCGCTTCTGCGCCGTCTTCCTCGCGGCCTGCCGCGAACGGCGCTTCTCCGCCGCCGCCTTGAGCTCGGTGGGCGGCCGCACCTCCCGCTCCGCCACGGCGGAGGCCCGGCCCTTGCCGGCCTTCCCTCCTGCCTTCGCCTTGTCGATGCTGGCCTGCAAGGCGCCCATCAGATCGATGACATTCGTCGAACGCGGCGGCGGCTCGCTCTTCTCCACGGTGGCCCCGGCGCGCTTGGCCTGGACGAGTTCCAGCACCTTGTCCTTGTAGGTGTCCTGGTATGTCGCCGGATCCCAGTCGATGCTCAGTGCCTCGACCAGTTGTACGGCCGTCTGCAATTCCCGGTCCGCGACCTTCCCGCGTTCCGGCAAGGTGCCGATTTCGCTGCGCGGATCGCGAATCTCATCCGCCCAGTGCAAGGTGTGCAGCGTCAGGATGTCGCCCTCGGCCTTCACCGCCACGAGGTATTCCCGGTTACGCATCACAAAGGTGGCGACCCCCACTTTGTTCGAACGCGTCAGGGCCTCCTGCAGCAGGGCGTAGACCTTGGCGTATTCCTTGCTCTTCGGGGCCAGATAGTAGGTCTTGTCAAAGAAGATGGGATCGACCTGCTCCAGGTCCACAAACCCGCTGATCTCCAGCGCCTTGGACCGCCCCGGCGCGATCTCGTCCAGCTCCCCCGGCTCCACCACGACATAGTCATCGCCCATGTCATAGCCCTTGACGATCTCGGCCAGCGGGACCTCCTCGCCGGTGCGCTCGTTCACCCGCTTGTTGCGCACCCGGTCCGAGGTCCCGCGCTGCAGCTGGTTGAAGCGGATCGTATGGGTCTCGGTGGCGGAGAACAGCTGCACCGGGATGGCGACCAGCCCAAAGGACAGCGCCCCGCTCCAGACCGCATGCGCCATGGCCGCCACCACCTCCTGGTCTCCTCCATCGGAACCCCAGGCGACGGTGATCGCATCCCGGCACGGGCAATCGCGCGGCCCGGCCGCTCAGGCGCCGGGCCCGGCCTCCTCGTACCCCACCACGGCGACCTCGGCCCGGGCCGTCTCCACCAGCCCGTCCGCCCCGCACTCCTCGGCCAGCTCCAGCCCCTCCCGCAACCGCCCGGCGGCCTCCGCGGCCCGCCCCGCCTTGCGCAGCGCCACGCCATGGTCCACCAGGGCCGCCGCGTACTCATACCGGCACGGCGACTTGCTCAGATGCGCCACCGCCCGCTCCAGCTTGCCCAGCGCCTCCGGCCCCTCGACCAGCTGAGCCGAACGGCGCAGGGCCTCGCCGATGGCGGTGTCGGTGCCGAATCGCATGGCGTGCTGGAGGGCTTGGCCGGCGAGGGAGCGGGCGCGGTCCGGTTCATCGGGAGCAAGTGCAACGGCCAGGTCCAGGGCCCACGGTCCCCAGAGAGTGTTGTAACGGCCCCGCTCGGCCAATCGGTGGCCCGCCGCCTCAAGTTCGGCCACCGCCTCCTTCGTGCGGCCGAGCGCGAGCAGCAGCCGCCCCACCATGCAAGCGGCGTCAGGCATGACCATCGCCGGGGGATAGGGCGGGCCGAAGGAGTACTTCTCAGCCACCTTCTGGGCCTCTTCCAGGTGTCCCCGGGCCAGCAGGGTGTCAATGAGCATGCAGGTGCCGTCCCACTGGATGGGCAGTCCAGGGCCCAGCCGGTCGCACAGCCGCAGCCCCTCCTGCAGAGCCTGCTCGGCCAGCTCCAAGTCTCCACGCCGGCGGTGGACGAGGCCCAGGAACTCATGGGCAAAGGCGAGATGAGCGCCGCGCCAGCCAGAGACCTCGAATTCGCGCACGGCCTCGGTGAAGAGTTGCTCGGCGTGGTCGAGCCGGTCGGCATAGGCACAGGAGACGCCGATCAGGCTGGGGATCTCGAAGCCCCACTCGGTGTTCGTCCAGCCCAGTCCTTTTGGGAGACAGCCGTCCACGAGGATGCGGTCAGCCAGTTCAACAACGTGCAGGGCGTTCTCGCTGCGGATCATGCAGTCGAAGGCACGCAGGGCCAGCAGGGCGCACTCGGAGCTGTCGCGGCCCTCCAGGTGGTCGGCGAGCTCGGCGATCTTCCGGGACCTCTCGTGGGCTCCCTCCTCCTCGAGCTGAATCCCCTTCCAAAGGAAGTGCGCCGCCTGGAGCCGCATCTTGCCCCGACCGACCGGCATGCGGTCGGCGGCCCGTGCCACCACCTCGGCGGCTTGGGTGAGCTGGCCGTTGTGGGTGTACGCCTGCGAGAGCCGGTACGTCGCGTCGACGCGCAGCTCCTGGGGAAGCCCCGGGTCGTCCAGGGCCGCCCGCAGATGGTTGATCGTGGTCGGCGGCGAGGTGAGCAGTGCTGAACAGCCCAGCTCGTAAAGGACCTCCGCCCGCTCGTCCTCGGGCGGCGGTTCCGCGAGGGCACGCTCAAGACAGCGCTGAGCGGCCTCCGGTGCGCCGACTGCGAGGTGTTCCCGGGCAGCGGCGCGCATCAGCCGCACGAGGTCCGGGTCACCCTCCGGATGAACTTCCAGCAGGTGCCGTGACGCGGCGGCGGCCCCGTGGCCCGCGTTGGCGACCGCCCAGGCTGCCATCCCGTGCATCGCGGTACGCGTGGCCGCCGGAATGGCCTGGTAGACGGCAGTGGCGATCAGCGGGTGGACGAACTCGAGTGAAGTAACACCCTTGAGGATACGGGCCTCGCGCAGCCGGTCCGCGCACATGGCGCCTTCCGCCGGATTCATCCCTGCGAGCATGGCGGCAAGCCGGGGGGAAATCTCCGTGCCGAGCACCGACGCACCCCAAGCGAACCGGGTCGCAGGATTGCCCAGCCGCTCCAGCCGGGCGACCAGACCGCTGCCCCGCGCGGCGGCGCCAAGCTCGCGCAGCAACGCGGCCGACTCCTCAAGCGGCTTGAGCTGACGGTCACGTGTCTTCGCGATCAACTCGACTACCTCGTAAGGATTTCCGCCGGTGACAGCCCAGACCTCGCGGCAGAACGGATCGTCCGCTTCAGGCTCCAGCGTGGTGCGCACCAGCCCAGCCACAGCACCCGGGGTGAGGGGGTGCAGCGTCACCGGACGGTTGCCCCGGCTCGTGACGAGATCCTTGAACGCCGGTGAGTGGTCCGGGAGTTCCTCCGGACGGTAGGCGATCGCGAGGAGGATCGGCAGCTCCCTCAACCGCAAGGCGAACGATGCCAGCCACCCAAGCGAGGCCGCATCGCACCACTGGGCGTCATCGACGACCAGGACCAGCGGCTCGCGCGTCATGGCGAACCGGGTGACCAGCCAGTCGATCCCGTCGCGCACACCCTGCGGGTCAGCCTGGCCGACGAGCGGCGCGATCCCCAGCGCGGGCCCTGCGATGTCGTACCACGCGCCGAGCATTTGTTTGTGCTGCGTCTCCTCCAGAGGAACGAGAGCCGGTTGCAGCAACTGCCGGACGACGTGGAACGGCACGGCCTGCGCTTGCTCGCTGCCACGCGCGGCGAGCACTGTACAGCCGCCGCGCGCGGTGACGATCCTCCGCAGCTCTCCAAGCAACGCCGTTTTACCGACACCTGCTTCACCGCTGTACAACAGCAACCCGCCCATGGCAGCGTCTCCGTCGCCCTGCCGGCCGAACAAGGCGTCCACGGCCAGAGCCGCTGCGGCGATTTCCTGCTCACGCTCGAACAGGACAGTGTGCGGGCGCTGTTCGTGCTGGTTCCCCGTCATGGAGTGTCTCCCGGGTGAGTGTTGTGAGGCGAGCCTAGCCTCGTACGCAACCGCTTGGGGTGGGGTTCTGCGGACAGACCACTCGTGAGCATGATCCGCATGACCTGTAGGCCACTGCAGATCACTCCGAACACTCATCCATGACTTTCAAAAACCTTTTCGGGAACAAGGGTCAGGGTCATTGTGACGCATTTCGAATTGGCCCGTCGGGCCATTCTGTGAATATGACAACATCCCCTCGGAAGAGCGGCTCGACAGGCTACGCTCCTTCCCGCGCAGCGAGGCATGACGCCTGCAGCGGCTGCCTTGGCCTGCCGCGACCGGAGAACTCCACACTGCGCTTCCCCGCAGAACTTCCCTAAAGACGGTGTCTGTTCCCGTCACCCCGAACGTTTCCCGAGCCCCCGAGGACCTCGATGGTTGGTACTGGATCGTCATCCCAAGTCAGGCGGCCCGCCTCCACTCTCATATGGCTGGTCCCTCCTGTCGTGCTGGCGGTCTGCACGGCGACCGCAGTCTTCCTCGTGCCGACCCAAGTACGCATTCCGACCGCCTGGTGCGGCACGATGGCCACCATTGCAGTGGCCATCACTTCCTCGGAGGCGGTGCGGCGCGGACGTGTCATCAGCGGGCTGCGCCGGCGGTGCGCCGAGCAGGAGGCCATGTTCCGGCAGCAGCTGGCCCAACAGCAGGCGGAGAGCGAGCGGTTGGCCAGCGTCCTGCTGCCCACCGCGGTGAAGATGCTCGAACAGGGGGCCTCCGCAGAGGAAGTGCTGCGAGAAGTGGCACCGCCCTCGTCCGGCGCGGCCTTAGCGGTCGAGCACCAGTCGGTTCTGCGGTCAGTCATCAAGGCGGTGCAGGCGGAGGAAGGCCTGCGCGACTCCGCACACCGCGCGTTCGTCAACATCGCTCGACGCGTCCAGGCGATCGTGCACCAACAGGCCACCGACCTCCGGGATATGGAGGACCGGCACGGCAACAACCCCAAGTTCTTCAGCGACTTGCTGCACCTCGACCATGGAACGGCCCTGATCGGCCGCCTCGCGGACAGCATCGCCGTGCTCGGCGGCTCCCGTCCCGGGCGCCAGTGGAAAAACCCGGTCCCCCTCTACAACGTCCTGCGGGGCGCCATGTCCCGGATCATGGACTACCGCCGGGTGGACCTGCATTCGGTGGCGGACGTCGCGGTGACCGGCCCCGGCGTCGAAGCGGTCATCCACGCGACGGCCGAGCTGCTGGACAACGCGACCCGGTACTCCCCTCCGGAGACCCGGGTGCACCTGACCGCGGTGGAAATCCAGTCGGGTGTGGCCATCGAGATCGAGGACGCCGGTGTCGGCCTCACCGAGGAGGCTCGCCGCCGCGCCGAGTCGGTACTGGAACTGGCCAACCGCGGCCTCGACCTCAACGACCTGGGCGAAACCCCGCGGCTCGGCCTGTCCGTCGTCAGCCGGCTCGCCAGGGCGTACCAGTTCCGTATCTCGCTGAGGCCATCGGCTTACGGCGGCGTACGTGCGGTCCTGATCATCCCGAGCCACCTCGTCACGGCGAGCGCCACACCGGGCGGCGAGATCGCCCGCGCCGCGACGCTGCCGCCGCCGAAGCCCAGGAAGAAGCCCGGCCGACCGCTGCCGGAGCCGCCGCCCCTCGAGGCCACTCCCGTGGAGTCACACACCCTGGGCGGACTCCCACAGCGCCGCAGGCGCTCGCTGGGCATGGCCGCACGGGCCGCCGCGGTGGCCCCGGCGGACGGCGCCCACAACAAGCCCGCGGGCTCCGAGCCCACCCAGCCGGGCATCTGGCTGGCCGCCTTCACCAGTGCCCTCAAGGGCGACGAACCAAAGTCCGGCCGAGAGCCGATCAGTGATGAATCGTCAGACGAGAAAGAGTAGCCAAGTGACGCAGCAGCGGTTCAACATGGACTGGATGCTCAAGGATCTGGCATCCAGCGTTCCTCAGACCCGCCACGTGATCGTGTTGTCCTCGGACGGCCTGCGCATGGCTCAGCACGGTACGGACACAGATGCCGCGGACCGCCTGGCCGCGGCCTGTGCGGGTCTGCAGAGCCTGTCCACGGCGGTGGCCGCCGAATTCCCGCACGGGGACGGGCAGATGCGCCTGGTCGTTATCGAGGTCGACGGCGGTTTCTTCTATCTGATGGCGGCCGGGGCGGGAGCCTATCTGGCGGTGCTGGCCGACGACGACGTGGACGCCGGGCTCATGGGCCAGCGGATGCGCGACCTCGTGGCCCGTATCGGCGAGCACCTCACCAGTCCGCCGCGCGTCAACGGGCCGGTGGCATGAGCAAACCCGAAAGGGCATGGGACCCCGGCAATCCGGACCGCTTGTACATCGTCACCAAAGGCTGCGACGACACCGACAGGCCGACGTTCGGGCTCGACCTGGTGACGTTGATCGTTTCCCGGACCGAGACCGATCCCGGCCTGCAGCCCGAGCACGGAACCATCATCCGCATGTGCGACTACCCGCTCTCTGTCGCCGAGATATCCGCGTATCTCACGCTGCCCGTCAGCACGGTGACCGTCCTGCTCACGGATCTGCTCGCTCGCGGACTCGTGGAAGCCAAGCCGCCGGTCCCGATTGCTGCCCTCCCCGACGTAGGCCTCCTGGAGGCGGTGATGCATGGACTACAAAACCTCTGATCCACACGCTGGCCCCAGGAGGGAGGACATCCTCCCGGCCACCACGGCAGCAGCCGTGAAGGTGGTGGTCGTCGGCGGGTTCGGTGTGGGCAAGACGACCATGGTCGGCACGGTGAGCGAGATCAGACCGCTGACCACCGAGGAGACGATGACTCAGGCCGGTGTCGGCGTCGACGACCTCGCCGGGGTCGAGCAGAAGATCGAGACCACCGTTGCCATGGACTTCGGGCGTATCAGCATCAACGAGCAGCTGGTGCTGTATCTGTTCGGCACACCCGGCCAGGAGCGCTTCTGGTTCCTCTGGGACGGTCTCTTCGAGGGCGCGCTGGGAGCGGTTGTGCTGCTCGACACCCGCCGACTGGAAGTGAGTTACGAAGTCGTCGGCATCCTGGAGGAGCGCGGGGTGCCCTTCGTGGTCGCCGTCAACGCCTTCCCGGGAGCGCCGGTGCATCCCGTCTCCGAACTGCGCGCCGCCATGGACCTGCCCGACTGCGTCCCCATCTTCACCTGCGACGCCCGCGACCGGGCGTCCTGTCGGGACGCCCTGATGACCCTCATGCGCTACCTGTACGACCTCGCACACAAGACCCCGGAGCCACAGTGACCCCACCCGACGAACCCTCCCGCGCCGACTCCGCGCTGGCCGCTCCCCCGCCGCAGTGCCCTGCGCACGCGTACGGTGCGGGGGGTGTGGCCCGGTTGTATGGGACCGCCGCGGAGACCGACCCCATGGGGCTGTACGAGCAGCTGCGCGAGCGGCACGGCGCGGTTGCGCCGGTGCTGCTGCCCGGCGATCTGCCGGCCTGGCTGGTCCTCGGTTATCGTGAGGTCCTCGACGTCGCTCGTACCCCCTCGCGCTTCTCCCGTGACCCGCGGCTCTGGCGCGCCGCGCGCGAGGGCAAGCTCACCCCGGAGCATCCACTGGCCCCCATCTCCGTCTGGCAGCCCATCTGCGCCTTCGTCGACGGCGACTTGCACGAGCGGTGGCGCGGTGCCATCAACGACTCCCTGGCCCGCTTCGACCGCCGTGGCGTCCGTCGTCACATCACCCGATTCGCCAACCAATTGGTCGACGGCTTCTGCGCCTCCGGCAAGGCCGACCTCGTGCACGCCTTCGCCGAGCCACTCCCCATGCTGGTCATGACCCAGCTGCTCGGCATGTCCGAGGAGTACGGACCGCGCCTGGTCCAGGCGGCCCGAGACATGCTCAAGGGCACGGAGACCGCGGTCGCCAGCAACGAGTATGTGATGGAGTCCCTGCACAAGACAGTGGTCCGCAAACGTACCGACCCGGGACCTGACTTCACCAGCTGGCTGCTGGAGCACCCGGCCAAGCTGTCGGACGACGAGGTGCAGCAGCATCTGCGCCTGGTTCTGATCGCGGCGTTCGAGACCACTGCGAACCTCATCGCCAACACCCTGCGTCTGACGCTGACCGACCCCCGGTGCCGCGCAAATCTGGCCGGCGGCCATATGACGCTCCCCGACGCTGTCGAGCAGACCCTGTGGGACGAGCCGCCGTTCAACGCCGTCCTCGCGCGCTGGGCGACCCAGGACACCGAGCTCGCGGGCCAGCAGATCAAGGCGGGAGACGCCTTGGTGCTGGGATTCGCCGCAGCTAACGTGGACTCGGCGATCCGGCCCGATCCGACAGCCCCTGTCCACGGCAACCGCTCCCACCTCGCCTTCAGCGGAGGCCCGCACGAGTGCCCTGGCCAGGACATCGGCCGGGCCATCGCGGACACAGGCATCGACGCGCTGATGAGCCGGCTTCCCGACATCCGGATGGCAGTCGCCGAATCCGAGCTCAACTGGGTCGGCAGCTTGATGTCCCGTCATCTCACTGCTCTGCCAACGGAGTTCACGCCACAGGCCCCACAGCCACCCGTAACACCCGTGCTGACGAAGGGGGATGTGCCAAGTACGCAGCCCTCCACACCGGCCCCCGCGCCCGACTCCCCGGCCCCGGCCTCCTGGTGGAGGTCCCTGACGCGATGGCTCTTCCGACACTGAGCCGAGGCGTCGAGTTGATCCCGCCACCAGGCCGCGGACGGTATCGGCAGGGGCCCGGTGGCAGGATCACTGGGTGCGTCCCGCCAGGAGGTCGCACCCGCTCGAAGCTACGCGGTCGAGATCACGTCATTGAAGTGATTCTGGCCGGATTGGCTTGTGTCACCTCCTTGGCGCGGTGTTGGTGACGAAAGGCGAGCAAGCAGGCCAGGTAGACGGCGCACATCACCACTGCAGTGCAGATCGTGAACCGGAGCATCCCCGACCCCGCCAGGCCCGAGGCGGGGGGCGGATATTGGATGAACGCGAACCAGCAGCACACACTGGTGACGAGATTGAGGGCGTTGCCGGGGATGGACTGCCCGCGCAGGCTCTGCCGGTGGTAGAGCATCATTGGGGACATCGTCGCGGTGGCGGCCTGGCAGAGCAGCGAGGACTGGACTCCCCATGTGTCGTGCGTCAGATGCTCGAACTGGAGCATCCCCGCTCCGGCCATGAGCATGAACGCGGCGACCATAGCGTAGAACACGCCACGCGGCAGGTGCGGGAACTCTGCGGGCCCGTATATGGCGACCTGGGCGAATACGAGCAGGTGCCCTCCAATGTAGACCGCGAACAGCCACGTGGGCAGCGGCAGCCAGGAGTGGTAGTGGCCGGTGACGTAGCGGGCGTCCCAGAACGGCGAGAGCGCCACCCCCGCGAGCGGGACACAGTAGGTTCGGTCCTTGTATCCACGCCGGATATTGAGGGCGTATCCGGCGACGAACGACACCAGTGCGGCAGTGACCCACCCCTCATACATGGCTATCGGCCCTCTGCCAGGACAGATGCAGCTGTACGGTCACGTCGTCGGCGCCGTGGGAGAGACTGTAGCGGGGGGCCCTGGAGTTTCGGATGACACCGCCGGTGAGGGCGTAGTGCGCGGCGTTCAGCCACCAGTCGATCCCGGGGCCTTCGACCTCTCGCAGGTGGCGTTCGACCGTCAGCCAGCGGTCTAGGTGGGCGTTGTGCAGGTCGCAGGCGATGTCAAAGGCCTCGGGGATGGTGCAGTGCCGTTCGTGGGCGAGCGAGGTGATCAGGTTGTACCACCTGTTGTGGAGGTCGGTGGTATAGGAGAAGAGTTCGTTGTCGATGACTCCGAGATCGACGAACAGGCGCCAGAGTTCCTGGAATTCCTGCTGCTCAAAGATTGCGGCGGGGAGTTCACGGCCATACATGAACTCGATGAGATCGGCGATGATGTGCATGCCGACGGTTTGCCGGCGTACGGCGAGGAGTTGCTCGACTCCTGTGTAGATGCCGGTGGCCTTCATGGCTTCCGCCTCGTCGATTACGGAGATTTCCCAGCCGCGCATGTGGTTGGCATACCGCTCGACCCAGCGTCCGCTCATGAGGGAGCGCAGCTCTGCCCCGTAGTCCGTCCACGCGCGCATCTCAGGGTCTTCGGACGGATAATCGCCGTGGCCGTCGAGGATAGCCTGCCTGATCCAGGACTCACGCCCGTAAGCTCCAACCCCTTCGTACTTGTTGTCGTGCAGGTACCACAGACCGCAGAAGGCGGCCATGATCGGCATGCGTTCCCGGAGCCCGAGGGGATAAAAGTCGGCGGCTACATGCCCGTTGACCTGGCTGAGGTTCGCCTCCCTGAGCGCGGCGGTCTCGAGCAGTCCATGGCTGGCCAGCCAGCCGCAGGAGAGGCGTTCGGGCTCTTCGTGCAGCTCGGGGTCCGGAGCAAGGACCCACTCATCGGGGTAGTGGAGGATCGCGTGGTGAGTGCTCACGTGGATCACTTCCCTTGATCAAGCCTGTCGACCTGTCCAGAACAAGGCGACGAGGGCGGGGCGGATCGTGTTGTGCGACTGCATTCGGACGCGTACGAACCTGGGCTTGCTATCGGTTGGGGCCGGCTCGACGGGGCGCGGCAGGGGGCGATGCGGCCAGCAGGCCGGGCCTCCAAGCCGGCCGAGTGGGCGGCTATGTACTCGGCAAGGGTGCCTAAGCGGGTCTGTAGTAGCCGTCGCTGACTGTCGTCCACTCGGGGCGGCACAGGAAGTGCTCCCGGATGCCGAACCAACCGCCCGACTTAAGAGCTTTGGCCACGACAGTGAAGAGCCGTTCGCGGCCCGTGCAGCCGGAGCTCTCGATGGCCACGGCTGCGTCGTAGATGCGTTCCTCGCGCAGGCCGTGGATGTCGCCGAGGTCGGGGGTGACCAGTCCTCCGCCCCGACCTGGTGGCCCAGTAGATGGAGCCGCCGCCCGGGCCGCAGCCGATGTCGAAGAGGCGGGCCGGCAGATCCTTCGGGAATCCCCAGGACCGGGCGGCGTCGTCCAGGACCGCCTCCTGGGAGGCGCGCAGCCGGTCCCGGATCACCTTCTGGGAGACCGTGGTGTCGGGGGTGATCCCGGGTTCGAAGATGCCGACGTGGAAGTGGATGCGCGGGCCGGGGCCGTATTTGTGCAGGATGTCGGCGGTCTTCCGGGTGTAGTACGAGGGCACCTGGGTGTCACCACACACCGCTTCGGACGCAGCGGCCTCATCGGCAACAAGGTTGTCCATGGGTTCCCTCCGGGACATCGGCTGTCGGTGGACAGTGGAACAAGGAGGTGGAGAACGGAAGGAATGCTCGGCGGTCCCCTCCGGCAAGGGGAGTGCTGATGGATCACACCTGCGAGTCACGCCGCCCCCCGGCACAAGCGACCAGCATTCCTGTCCAGTTTTGCCCGCTACCTGCCCAAGACCCATCGGCGATAACCCACGTTACGTACCGCCGTGCGCCTTTCTGAAGCCGTGCACCCAGACCGCTTCTCTTCGTTCTAGAACAGATTGCGCCGATGTTGTATCGCGTAGCGACCAGAAAGGCTGAAAGTTGCACGCTGTTGTCGGGGTTTTGGCCTGTCCGGGAACCGCTATCCGGACGCACGGCATATGGCTGGATCTCGCTCAGGCGTATGGTGTGCAGGCGATCGAAGGGGGCGCTACCACTTCCGGATTCACGCCCTTTTGCCCCGCCCTACGGTTACCCAGGGTACGCAGCGTGTCGCTACCGGTGCCCCCTGTGTCCAATCGGGTACCTCACGCACACTGGTCCCTGGCCGGAAGCGGCAGCATCGCAGGCAGGCATGAGGGAGGCGCCCCATGGCGGACAAGTCACCGGCTGCGCGCGGGGGGCGGTTCTTCGCCGCCCCGTGGCGGCGGAGCGTGCTGGCGGCTGTCCTGGGAGCGCTGCCCGCACCCGCCTTCCCCGAGCCGTCCTGGTGGTGGCTGGCCTACATCGGGCTGGTGCCCTGGCTGCTGCTGGTCCGCTCGGCGCCCACCAACCGCCGGGCGGCGCTGGAGGGTTGGCTGGGCGGCGCCGGGTTTCTGCTGGTGGTGCACCACTGGCTGCTGCCCAGCCTGCATGTGTTCATCCTGGTGCTGGCCGCGCTGCTGGGGCTGCTGTGGGCGCCCTGGGGGCTGGTGGTGCGACGGCTGCTGGGCGGCTCTCCGGGGCCCGGACGGGTGGCGGTGGCGCTGGTGGTGGTGCCCTCGCTCTGGCTGGCCATCGAACTGGTGCGGTCCTGGGAGTATCTGGGCGGCCCCTGGGGGCTGTTGGGCGCCAGTCAGTGGCAGGTCGCGCCGGCGCTGCGGCTGGCCTCGGTGGGCGGGGTGTGGCTGGTCAGCTTTCTGCTGGTGGCGGTCAACACGGCACTGGCGGCGCTGGTTTCGGCGCCCAGGGCCCGGATCGCCGCGCTGGCCGGGCTGTCCGGCTGTGTCCTGGCGGGCGCCGGGGTCTGGTGGTGGGCGCCACTGCCCCGGCCGGCCGGCACGGTACGGGTGGCGCTGGTGCAGCCGGGAGTGGTCGACGGAGCCGGCCCGCGGTTTGACCTGGAGGAGCGGCTGACCCGCCAACTGGCCGGTCAGCGGGTGGATTTGGTGGTGTGGGGGGAGAGCAGCGTGGGGGCGGATCTGGGCGACCGCCGGGATCTGCGGGACCGGCTGGCCGCCCTGTCCCGTACGGTCGGTGCCGATGCGCTGGTCAATGTGGACGCCCGGCGCTCGGACCGGCCCGGAATCTTTAAGAGTTCGGAGCTGATCGGACCGAATGGGCCCACGGGTGACCGCTACGACAAGATGCGGCTGGTGCCCTTCGGTGAGTATGTGCCGGCGCGCTCGGTGCTGGGCTGGGCCACCTCGGTGGGCAAGGCGGCACAGGAGGACCGGATGCGCGGCACCGGGCAGGTGGTGATGAGGCTGCCGGACGGGCTGCGGGTCGGTCCGCTGGTGTGCTTCGAGTCCGCGTTCCCCGATATGAGCCGCCATCTGGCCGCGGAGGGGGCCCAGTTGCTGGTGGCCCAGTCGGCGACCTCCACCTTCCAGCACAGCTGGGCGCCCGCCCAGCATGCCTCGCTGGCCGCCCTGAGGGCCGCCGAGACCTGGCGGCCCATGGTGCACGCCACACTGACCGGAGTGAGCACGGTGGCCGACGCGCGCGGCCGGACGGTGGGCCGGCGGCTGGGCACCGACGCCCGGACGGCCGCCGTGTACCAAGTGCCGCTGGCCCGCGGCACCAGCCCTTATGTGCGGTTCGGTGACTGGGTGGTCTATGCCTCGCTGGCCGTGCTGGCCGGGTATGCGGTGGTGGAGGTGGTGCGGGGCGTCCGGGGCCGGCGGATGTGACACGGTGGGGGCTTGAGCGGGCGGCGCGATCCCGTGTCACCCTTGAGTGGAATTCCCAACGGGCGTGGTTTGCCTCATGGTTGGCGAGTGTCTCGGATGCCCGTGGTGGCGGCCTTGGTGCTGGTGACGATGACGACCGCCGCCGGCTGTGTCGCCCTGTCCCCGCAGCCCGCCCGCTCCGGCGGGGTCTCCCATGTCACCGAGCCGCGCCTCGGGCAGGAGCCGGCCCGTGAGTCGCTGGCCGACACCGGTGACGGGCGGTCCCGCGATCCGAATCCGGGCGGCGCGGCCCCGGATTCCGCGCGGCCGGCCGGGGTGACGCCGGGGCCGTCGGGGGCCGCGTGGCCGGATGGCGGCCGGGGGCCGGGGGCCGGGGGCACCACCGGCTCGGAGTCCGGTCGCCCTGACTCCCATGATTCCCAGGGGCGTTGGGGGGAGCCGTCCGGCTCGGCGCTGCCCACGGTGCGGGTGCCGGGACCCGACCACCGGGTGACGGTGCCGGCCGCCCCGCCGCCCGCTCGTCCGGCGCCCCCGCCGGCGCCCGCGCCGCCTCCGCCGCGCGCCGAGCCCCGTCCCGCGCCGGAGCCCCGCCCTCCGGCACCGGCCCCGGCGCCCGGGGCCCGTCCGGGGATGTGTGCCCTGGGTGAGAGCTATGGGCACTGGCAGCAGGGCGGGGACGCATCACGGATCTGCCGTCAGGTGTATGGGCGTTGAGCCGCCGTCCGGGTAGCGGGCGGCCAGCCGCCGGACGATGTCGCCCAGGGCGGCGCGCAGTTCGGGTGGTCCCAGTACCTCGGCTTCCAGGCCGAGTCCCAGCAGGTCGTGGACGGCCACCTGGAGGCTCTCCACCGGCAGCGTCACGGTGACCCAGCCATCGGCACCGGGCGGCCCGGCACCGTCCACCGCCCGCTCCCCCACGGCTCCGAACTTGGCGGGCAGCAGCCGCAGGCCGCGTGGGGAGAGCCGCAGCCGGGCCTCGCCGCGGATACGTCCGGCCTCCATGGCCCGGGCCGATTCCCGCCAGACCGCGGCCAGCTCGAAGTCCGCCGGGCGCTCAAAGGTCTCCTCCAGGGCCTCGGCGTCCGCTACCCGGCCCACGCGGTAGGTGCGGGTACCCCGCTCCGTGGCCGCCACCAGATACCAGATGCCGCCCTTGAGCACCAGCCCCAGCGGCTCCACCGTGCGGTGCGCCTCACCGGACCAGGAGCGGTAGCGCAGCCGCAGCCGGCGTTGCCGCCAGACCGCCTCGGCGATCGGGCCGAGGTGGGGTACGGGGTCGCCGGCGCGGAACCACGCCGGGGCGTCCAGGTGGAAGCGCTCCCGGATCCGGCGGGCGTGCTCGCCCGGCCCGTCGGGGAGTGCGGCCTGCAACTTCAGCTGGGCGGCGGTGAGTTCGGCGCCCAGGCCGAGCTCGGCGGCGGCCTGGGGCAGGGCGGCCAGCAGCAGTGATCCCGCCTCGTCGCCGGTGAGGCCGGTCAGCCGGGTGCGGTAGCCGTCCAGCAGCCGGTAGCCGCCCAAGGGGCCCCGGTCGGCGAGCACCGGGACGCCGGAGGCGCTCAGTGCCTCGATGTCCCGGTAGACGGTGCGCACCGAGACCTCCAGTTCCCGGGCGAGTTCCGGCGCGGTCAGCCGGCCCCGGTTCTGGAGCAGCAGGAGCAGGGAGAGCAACCGGTCGGCACGCATCGCACCATTGTCGCCGGTACCTGACAGAGGATGTCAGGTACCGGCGACAGGCTGGGGTGCACACCGGGCGGATGGCTCGGTTGGACACCGGGCGGATGGCCCGGTGTCTCCCGGACGAAAGGACGCCCCCCCATGACCGCTTCCGCCCATGGCACCTTCCGCTACTCCCACTGGGACGAGCAGCGGCAGGCGGAGGACCTGCCCATCGCCCGGGCCTCGGTGCGCAATGACTTCACCGGAGTGATCACTGCGACCGGGATCTGTGGCTACACCTTGGTGTACCGGGACGACAAGTCGGGCGAGTTCTCCGGCTATCAGCATTTCACGGGTACGGTCGACGGCCGGTCCGGGAGCTTTGTGCTGAGCGAGCACGGCACCTTCGATGTGCAGGGCACGGTGCGCAGTTCCTTTGTGGTGGTGGCCGGTTCGGGCACCGGGGCGCTGACCGGGCTTGCCGGGCACGGCGGTTATGTCGCCGGGCCCGGTGTCCAGGCCATCGCCTATGACTTCACTCCGGAATGGAGCTGACCGCTCAGACCGCCAGGTCCGGGATCCGCCAGTCGATGGCCTCATGGCCCTGGGCGGTGATCGCCTCGTTGATCTGGGTGAAGGGGCGGCTGCCGAAGAACTTCTTGGCGGACAGCGGGGAGGGGTGGGCGCCCTTGACCACCACATGGCGGTCGGTGTCGATCAACGGCAGTTTCTTCTGCGCGTAGTTGCCCCACAGCACAAAGACCGCCGGGTCCTGGCGGGCGGCCACCGCGCGGATGACCGCGTCGGTGAACTTCTCCCAGCCCTTGCCCTTGTGGGAGTTGGGCTCCCCGCCACGGACCGTGAGCACCGCGTTGAGCAGCAGGACGCCCTGCTGGGCCCAGGGCATCAGAAAGCCGTTGTCCGGTACGTCATAGCCCAGTTCCTCGCGCATCTCCTTGTAGATGTTGCGCAGGGAGGGCGGGGTCTTGACGCCGGGGCGGACGGAGAAGCACAGGCCATGGCCCTGGCCGGCGCCATGGTAGGGGTCCTGGCCCAGGATGAGGACCTTGACCTGGTCGTAGGGGGTCGCCTCCAGGGCTGCGAACACCTCGCCGCGCGGCGGGTACACCGGCGCCTTCGTGCGCTCCTCCTCCACGAACTCGGTGAGCTCCTTGAAGTACGGCTTCTCCAGCTCTTCGCCGAGTACGCCGTGCCAGGACTCGGGCAGCACGTCAGTGACGGTCACGTCAGCAACCTCCGGGGTTCGTTCCGTTCTCGGTGACGAACTTACCGGGGGCCACTGACAATGGTCCGCCCACGGGGTCCTGTCCGAGCTCGCCCAGTGCCCGTCAGAACCCGGCGTTGAGGAAGAGGCCGCCGTCCGCCACCAGGGTCTGGCCGGTGATCCAGGCCGCCTGGTCGGAGAGCAGGAAGGCGGCGGCCCCGCCGATGTCCTCGGGCACCCCCAGACGCCCCAGCGGGTAGTGGGCGGTGACCTCCGCCTCCCGGCCCTCGTAAAGGGCGGCGGCGAATCTGGTCTTGACCACCGCCGGGGCGATGGCGTTGACCCGGACGTCCGGTGCCAGTTCCTGGGCCAGCTGCAGGGTGAGGTTGATCATGGCGGCCTTGCTCATCCCATAGGCGCCCACAAAGGGGGAGGCGGCCAGTCCGGCCACCGAGGCGATATTGACGACCGCCCCGCCGTTGTCCTTCTGCCAGGCCCGCCAGGTGTGCTGGGCAAAGCCGAGGGCGGAGATCACATTGGTCTCGAAGACCTTGCGGACCACGGCGAGGTCCACCTCGGCGACCGGGCCGAACACCGGGTTGGTGCCGGCGTTGTTGACCAGGTAGTCGACCCGGCTGTAGGTCTCCATCGCCTGCTGGACCGCGTGCGCCTGGTGGGCCTCGTCATGTGCCTTGCCCGCCACGCCGGTTGCCCGGTCCGCGCCCAGCCGCTGCACGGCCTCCTGGAGGGCCTCCTCATTGCGGCCGGTGATCACCACCCGGTCTCCCCGGGCGACGAGCGCCTCGGCGATGCCATAGCCGATTCCCCGGCTGGCGCCGGTGACCAGGGCGACCCGGCCGCTGTCCGCCTGCTGCTGTGCTGCCATCCGTCCGTTCTCCATAGGTCAGTCGAGCGGGCCGCCGGCCACGTACAGCACCTGGCCGGAGATGAAACCGGCCTGCTCGCCGGTGAAGAAGGCGACCGCGTGGGCCACGTCCGCCGGCTGTCCGACCCGCTGCACCGGGATCTGGGTGGCGGCCGCCGCCTGGAAGTCCTCGAAGCCCATGCCCACCCGGGCGGCGGTGGCGGCCGTCATATCGGTGGCGATAAAGCCCGGGGCCACCGCGTTGGCGGTGACGCCGAACTTGCCCAGCTCGATGGCGAGCGTCTTGGTGAAGCCCTGCATGCCGGCCTTGGCGGCCGAGTAGTTGGCCTGGCCGCGGTTGCCCAGGGCGGAGCTGCTGGAGAGGTTGACGATCCGGCCGAAGCCGGCGTCCACCATGTGCTTCTGGCAGGCGCGCGACATCAGGAAGGCGCCGCGCAGATGGACGCCCAGCACCGTGTCCCAGTCGCTCTCGCTCATCTTGAACAGCAGGTTGTCGCGCAGCACCCCGGCGTTGTTCACCAGGATCACCGGTGCGCCCAGTTCCTGGGCGACCCGGGCGACGGCGGCCTCCACCTGGGCGGCGTCGGAGACATCACAGCCGACGGCGAGCGCGGTGCCGCCGGCCTTCCGGATCCGGTCCACGGTGTCCGCGCAGGCCGCCTCGTCGAGGTCGAGCACGGCGACCGCGCGGCCCTCCTCGGCCAGTCGCCGGGCCGTGGCGGCGCCGATGCCACGGGCCGCGCCCGTGACGATGGCTACGCGCTGCTCGGTGGTGGACATGCGGGTTCTCCTCACCTCGAAGGTGGTGCACCAGCGGCTCACCGGCGGGGGAGCACAGGTGAGCAACTGCTCAGTAGCGTCGGCGATCAGACGCTAGAAGCACCGCCACCCGCTGTCAACGCCCGGACCACGGTGCGCTGTCGGTCGCCGGCCCGGGCCCTGGGCCGGCCCCTGGCGGGGCTCACCTGACCAGCAGGTCCAGCAGCCGTTCCGGCTCGCCCTGGACGTCCGCGGTCAGGCCGGTGTGCACCGGGCCGGGCTGGACGACGGTGCTGCGTGGGGCGATCAGCCAGCGGAACCGGCGGCCGGGGTCGTCACAGGCGGCCTGTCCGGCCCGTTCGCCGCCGGCGCAGACGCCCTCGACGGCGTGCAGCGCGGCGCGCACCCCGGCCACGTCCGCGGCGGGGTCGAGCGCCAGCAGCCGGGCCTCGTCCAGGTGGATCCGGGCCGCCACAAAGGACCGCGCCTGGCAGTAGACGACGACACCGGCGTTGATCTGCTCGCCGCGCTCCACGCGGGGGACCACGCGCAGCAGCGCGTACTCGAAGACCTCGCGGCCGTTGTGCTGTGTGGTGGTGTTCATCGTGCCGACTTTCCGGTGTTCCTGTTCAACCTGACCCGCACCCACTCCGGCGCCTGCGAGGGCTTGTCCTTGCTGCGCTCGCCGAGAGTGATCCGGTTGCCGATGGTGGCGGCCCGGCTCAGCAGCGTCCGGGCGTAGGCCCGGCGTACCTCCTCCGGTCCGTCGAAGCCCGGTTCGTCCGCCAGCCATTCCTCGGGCACATCGGCCACCACCTCGGCGAGCAGGTCCTCGGTGATGAGCGGGGCGAGGTCGGCCGCGGCGGCGGCGAGATCCGGCTCAAAGGTGGCCAGCACATGGTCGGAGGCGTCGTACCCCTTGCCGGCGGCGGCCGCCGCGGTCGGCCAGTTGTGGTGCCAGATCATGGTGGCGCCATGGTCGATCAGCCAGAGTTCGCCGTGCCAGACCAGCAGGTTGGGGTTGCGCCAGGAGCGGTCCACATTGCCGATCAGGGCGTCGAACCACACCACGCGCCCGGCCTCGGCCGGGTCGGTCTCGAAGGCCAGCGGGTCGAAGCCCAGGGCGCCGGGGAGGAAGTCCATGCCCAGGTTGAGACCGCCGCTGGCCTTGAGCAGCCCTTGCACCTCCGGGTCGGGCTCACCGCGTCCGATGACCGGGTCCAGCTGGATGCGCACCAGATCGGGTACGCGCAGACCCAGCCGGCGGGCAAGTTGCCCGCAGATCACCTCGGCGACCAGGGTCTTGCGGCCCTGGCCGGCGCCGGTGAACTTCATCACATAGGTACCGAGATCGTCGGCCTCGACGATGCCGGGCAGTGAGCCGCCCTCACGCAGGGGTGTGACATAGCGGGTGGCGGTGACTTCTGGCAGCATTTTCCCAGGCCGTCCTGCTTCTCAATCTTGCGTTCGACAGCGGAGGCTGGCCAGAGCGAGATGGGAAGTCGGCCGCCAATCAACCCTGGGGAGAATCCGGGGAGTTTCGGCTGGCACCCTGATCCCCTTGTCTCCCCAGCAGTCCGTCGATGGCGGTGCGACCCTTGCTTCCGGCCTCCGGCATGAAGTGAGCATAGTAACCGAGCGTGATGGCCGGCGAGGACTGCCCGAGCCAGCGCGCCAAGGTCACCACGGACTCCCCCGCCTCCGACATGACGGAGGCATAGGTGTGCCGCAGCACATGGAATCCGTTCTTCGGCGCTGCCTCCCATTGCCAAGGTTTCGCACCGCGCGGGCGCGGCGGGATGACGCCGGCCGCGCCCCCTTCGGCAGGGCGAAGTACAACTTCCCGTTGATGGCCTGAACTTGGCGACGGACATGAAGGGCCCCCGGGCATAGTCGATGTCCTCCGGGCTCAACCCGAAGACTTCACCTTGACGCAGTCCGCACCCCAACCCAAGGACAACCCAAGGACGACGGATATCCGGTTCCGCGGGCCGATCACTTCCTGGACACGAAGGGCCGTCTCCAGCGACCACGCCTCGCGCCGCTCCCGCGGCGCCTTGGGCCACCGTACGGACTTCGCATGCATCGGGTTCCCGGCGAGCCGCTTGTCGTCAACGGCCGCCGGGAACCACGCCGCGCCGGCCGGGCTGCTGGACGCCTCCGCCGAGGCGGGGGCCACCTGGAACGCCCCTGCCCAGTGTGAGTGGCTGCGCGCAGGGGCGTTCCACTGGCTGGGAAAGCTGTTGCGCCGCGGTGGCTTCCGCTGGAAGCGCACCCGCGACAGTGTGCGGCACCAGGCCGACCCTGTCCCCCAGCAGGCCGCCCGAGCCCGGCTGGAGGACTTGCGGCCTTGCGGCAGGAGGCGGACGCCGGCGGCCGGGATCTGATCTTCCTGGACGAGTCCGGTTTCGCCCCCACTATGCCCACCGGCTACACCTGGTCACGCATCGGACAGCGGGCCGTGGTGCCGCGGGAGGACACCCGCAACCGCCGCGTCAACGTGCTCGGCGCCAAAATCGTCGGCACCCGTCCGGACCTGGTCCGGCAGCGCACCGACGGGAAAATCGACGCCGTCATGCTGCTGGACTTCACTTGCGCGCACCTGGCCGGGCTGCCCGGCGGGGCCGCCGCCCTGGAGCTCGCCGCCGACAGCCTCGGCGCCGGCACGATCCCCCTCTGGCGACGGCCCCGACCGTGCACCGTGGTGCTGGACAACGCCTCGGCGCACACGGCCCGGATGTTCAAGGGCCGACGCGAACAGCTGGCGAAGACCGGAGTGGAACTGCTTTATCTGCCGCCGCGCAGCCCGGAGCTGAACGACATCGAACGCATCTGGCGCGCGGCGAAGTACAAGGACTACCCGCAGCGCGTCCGGACCAGCATCGACGCCATCGGCCAGGCTGTCGGCAAGGCCATGACCCGACAACGGGACCGGATCCGTGAATCAGCAAGGAACGTCGCCCAAGCCGCTCAGCCTTGCGTGCCGTTCTGGTCGACGGGGTACAGGCCGAGCCTGCCGTCGGGGTCAGCCGGGTCGGTGCCCTTGACGTCGCCGACGTAGAGGCTGATGCGGGCCTTGTAGCGGTCGAGGGCGGCGCGGTCGCTCATGAACTTGCCGAGGCCGAGCGGGTTCATGTTCTGGTAGTCGAAGATGCCCTTGCGGCCGGCCGGGGCGGGGACGTCGGTACGGGCGCTCCAGCCGTAGGCGTTCTGCTGGTACTGCTTCGACAGGATCCAGCTCATGTACAGCTTGGCGGCGGCCTTGTGCTGGGCGTCCTTGAGGATGGCGCCGGTCTGCGGCCACGCGACCCAGGGGGACTTCTCGGGGATGCTCGTCTTCGACAGTCCGCTCGAGCTGCCCGAGCTGGCGAAGTTGGCCACGTAGCCGTCCTTGCCGACCTGGGCGGCGGCGTCGGCGGTGCCGCGGACGAACTTGGGGTTCTGGGCGCGCAGCTTCTTCAGGTAGTCGAAGCCGTACTTGTCGGTGAGCTGCTTGAAGTAGTAGAGGACGGCGTCGTCGTCATTGGGGTAGGTGAAGACGAGCTTGTTCTTGTACTCAGGCTTGAGGAAGTCCTTGGCTTCGACAGGGGCGTTGCTGCCGAGCGTCGTCGCGGTGACGTCGGCGAAGCCGATGAAGTACAGGCCGGTGTAGTAGCCGTCCTTGTCCTTGATCTTGTCGTAGACCTTGTTCCAGCCGACCGGCTTGTACTTCTCCAGGGCCCCTTCCTTCTTCCAGCGCGGGAAGTCGTCGAGGGTCTGGAGGTGGACGACGTCGGCCACGACCTTGTGCTCGGCTATCTGGTTGTCGAGGCGCGCGTCGTGGTTCTTGCTGAAGTCGACGACGGTGTCGACCTTCATCTTGGGGAACTGCTTGACGAACGCGTTCTTGAGGTAGTCGGCCTGACCCGGCTTGTCGCCGCCTGCGTAGACGACCAGACGGCCGCCCTCGGCCACGGCCTCCTTGTACAGCTTCTGCAGCTGCGCGTCCTCGCTCGCACTCTGCGACGCGGGGCGGGCGGAGGGGGTGGCGGCGGCGACGGTGGCACCGCTCGCGGCGAGCACGCCGAGAGCGACGGCTGTGGCCCAGACCTTCCGGGTGGACTTCACGACAACTCCTTCACGAGGGGGAAGCAGAGATTCTTGAAACTTCAAGGATCTCCTCAAGGTGCACCCTAGGGCGATCTTCTTGAATATTCAAGAAACCCTGGCCGGCCACTCCCCCTACCACCGGGCAGACCGGGGCTCAACGGCGCGGACGACACCTCCGTCGGCGGCTGAACACCGCTTCGCTCGGGCCGTTCACTCTGGCCCCGAGAGACCGGCGGAATCGATGCCGGGCGGCTCACCCCGACTGGGCGGTCTCCCAGCGCACGACTACATACCCGTTACGGCCATTGCTGCCGCTGCCGAAGTCGTCACCGCGGGGCCGCCCGCGCCGCCCTGACCCGCGGTCTTCACCATGGGCCCCGGCAGGCCGGCTTGGTAGCCTCGCAGGCCGCCGGCGCCGGCGGTGTGACCGCGGGCGTCGCCTCCACACGGAGCGACCAGGCCCTTTCCCCGCGAATCCATTCCCGCCGGCGCGCTGCACAGATACCCGCCGCCCCCGGCACCGGGCCGACACCGTTCGCGAAGCCCCCGGCGCCACCACCGTCGTTCCGGTTACCCGGGGTGCCGGTGCCATCACCCCCGATGCCGCCCGTTCCCCCTTTCCCGTGTGCCCTGATGATCGCTCCGGTCGCGCAATGAACTGCGGGGATTCACGCCGCTTCACGCGAACGGGAGCCTCCGCCAAGCCCCGCGCTCCATGAGTAACGGCAACACCGGTAGCCAAGTGGGCACTTCCGCCCTCACCCTCGACACCCAGAACACGCACCACATCCGGCAAGGGTGCTCCCGTGCGCCGCCGGGCCGATGTGGCGGGCAACGTGCCCAGCGAGGCCGGCAGACGGCCGTGGCAAAGGTCAGTTGGGGATTCTCCAGAGAGTGAGCTGGGTGTCGAACTCGGGCAGTTCCGCCCGGCGGACAACGTCCTTGATCTCGATCATGGCCAGGTTGTGTTCGGTGGTGATGGTGCACAGCACCATGCCCTTGTGGAGGGTGGTGCCGTCGATCAGGTCCTTCTTGGCGATGTCGGAGGGCAGGACATCGGTCTGCGCCCCCGCCAGGCACTGCTGGTAGGTGGTGCCGCTGCTCACCCCCGTGGGTGTGACGAAGTGCAGCCGGTGGAAGATGTCCGGCCCTCCGTCGATGTTGTCGTAGTAAAGCTCCACCACTCCGGCCGTGTGGGAGTTGTCGGTGGTGGTCTGTGGCACGTCCAGGTCCGCGAAGAGGGTGTTGCCACTGGGCGGGCGGAGGGTCAGCGGGCGGGCTGCGAAGACAGGGACGGCCGGGACGGCTGAGGCTGTCGCGCCGGTGGAGGAGCCGGACGGAGTGCCGGCGGAGGCGGACGGTGAAGCGCCCCGGGCGGTAGCGGCCGACGGGGGGCGCGGCGTGCCGGTCGCCCCGCCATTGCCGCCCGTCCCCCAGTGCAACGCCGCGCCGATCCCAAGGACGGCCAGGCCGGCCCCGGCGAGCACGGACGTACGGCGGCGGCGCCAGGCCGACGCGGGTTTATGCCTCACCGCTTCGGGGACGGGGGACGCCGGTGGCGTCGGAATGCCGGCTTCCGGCCGCATCCAGTCGCCGGGCACCGTGCCGGACACCGTGCCCGGAGCGTTCGGCCCGGGCAGTCCGGTCGTGGACGGTGGCTGGGTCAGGCCGTCCGGACCCGCCGTCACCGGCCCGGCCTCGGTACGCAGCGGGGTGTCGGGCAGCGCTGCCACGGTCTGTTCTCTGCGGGTGTTCTCGGCAGCGAGGGGAGCGGGCAGCCAGCCCAGGAAGCCGAGCGGCTCTCCCCCGCACGCCTGTGCGCAGATCGCCGCCAACTCGCCTGGCTCGGGACGCCGTTGTGGATCGGCGTCCAGGCAGCGATCCAGCAGCGGGTGCAGGGCGGCGGGGTAGTCGCTGAGATCGGGAGGGCTGGCCGCGGCGTTGCCGATGCGGTGGGCCAGGGTGGTCGCCTGGCCGTCGCCGAAAGGGTGGTGACCGGTGGCGGCGACCGCCACGACCAGGCCGAGGGAGAACAGATCGGCGGCCGGGGTGAGCGGCTCGCCCGCCACATGCTCGGGAGCCATGTACTGCGGGGTGCCCACGACCCCTCCGCTGCGGGTCAGTTGTGTGGAGTCGGCGGCGCGGGCGATACCGAAATCGATGACCCAGGGCCCCTCGGAGCCGATCAGAATATTGCTCGGCTTCAGATCCCGGTGGATGATTCCGGCCGCATGGACGGCACGCAGCGCCTCCGCCACACCGCCGGCCAGCCGCAGCACCACCGGGACCGGCAGCGGCCCATACGCCTCCAGGGCGGACGCCACCGAGAGTCCCGGGATATAGGTGCTGGCCAGCCATGGCCGGGCGCCGGTGGTGTCATGGTCGACGACCGGCACCACATGATAGCCGCGCACTTGGCGGGCGGCCCGGACCTCCTGCTGAAAGCGCAGACGGTACTCCTCGTCGTCCGCGAACTCACGGCGGATCACCTTCAGCGCCACCGGCTGCCGGCCCCGGGTACGGGACAGGAACACCGACCCCATGCCTCCCTCGCCGATCCGGGCCAGTAGCCGGTAGCCCGCCACTTCCCCCGGATCGCCGGCCCTCAGCGGGCTCAACTGTCCTGCTTCACCTGGGTAATCGATGCGAATCCCCTCCCCGGTCGCACTGAGGGTGCGATGCTACCGGCAGAACGAGGCCACAGTGGCCGAAAACACTGTTGTGCCACACACGCATTGATGCTCCATACCGCATCGGGCCCCACACAAGGCGGTCCATGACGCCGGAGGGACGATGGAAGAAAACCTGCCGGGTTCGGCCCTGGCGGCCGACTATCTGGTCGACCTGTCCAATGTGGTACGCGACCGGTCGCTCGGCGGACCGGGGCCGCGGTCCCTGCACCGATTCCGCCTGGTGATACGGGCGTTGGTCCACATGACCACGGACTCCCGGGTCGCCGTCCACCCGGTGGCCGACACCAGTCTGCTCGGCGGAGCCCGGGAATTCGCCGACCGGCGGGATGTGACGGTCCTGCGACGGTGGATCTCGGCCGGGCTGGTCGAGGAGGTCGATGACGCCGACCAGCGCATGCTGGAACTGCTGGAACTGACCAGCGCGGCCGGCACCAGGGCCATCACCGGCGACCGCTTCGTCGGCCACCGCCGCGAACACCCCTGGCTGCAGGGCGACAACGACCGATTCCTCAGACCGGTGCCCACACCGTCCGGGTCCGTGCGTCTCGTTCCGCTGGAGATGGGCATCAGCGTGGATGCGGAGATCTCACGGCACGAGGAGCTCGCGGCGTTCAAAAAACAGGGGCTGCTGAGAAATTCCCGTCGGCCACCGTCCACCGTGGTCAACCGCTTCTGGCGCTGTCCCGAGCGCCGCTGCACCCTCTACGACGCCCACAGCGGACGGGTGTTGCTGCCTCGCCTGCGCGGCGGTGTCCCCACCTGTGAGGTGCACGGCCTCCCGCTGGCCGATGCCGGCGCCCGGCCGGCCATGGCCCAGCTCAAGCTCATGGTGGACGGCATCTGCAAGGCCCGCTATACGGTCGAGGAAGGCACCCGGACGGGTATCGGCCGCAACCCCACGGCGGGAATCGCTCTTTACGATCTGCTGCCTGACCGGCTGGCCCCACGCATCAGCCGGGAGCATGTGATCGTCTCCACTGCCGGCGGCATCCTGCTCGTCCGTGACGTCAGCACCTATGGCACCCGGATGCGCACCCTCAACCGCCATGGCCGGCTGGGCCCTTGGGCTCGTCTGCCCAACGGCCAGAGCCGGCGCTTCGCCCCCGGGGACGAAGTCGAACTCTCCCCCGGCGTGGTACTGACCCGCAGCGGACGACGTTTCCCCGCCGAGCTCGCGGCGGCATGGCAGACCCCCGACGGCAAGCCGTCCCCGCCGACGGCGGCATCACAGACCACCTCCCTCGGCTGAGCCGCAGGGGATGCCACCGGGTAACCGGACGCCCGCACAGGGTGGACGGGGTGAGCGGGCGGACGACGCCCCGGAGGGGCGAGCCCGCCCACTCCATGAAGTGGCCGCGCCGCAGCTTGGGACGCTGCGTGGATGGGAAGCAGGCCTGGGAATTACCTGGAACTCCCGGCCGCCTCAATGGGCACGAGCCATGAAGCAGCCGCAAGGCCAGGCCACGGGGCGGTGGGCGGACCGGCCGCAGGGGCCGTTGAACACGGGGGCGCGTCGGTGCGTACGGCCGTCTGCACAGCCGGTCGAGTATCCGTCGGGTACCTGCCGGGGTACCCGTCGCCGGACACTTCCAGCACCCAGGGGGCCTATATGTCTGGTTCATCAGGTTCATCCGCACCTGCTCCGGAAGGGCGGGAGAGCACCACCCGGCGTGCCGTGGTGCTGTCGGCGGGAGCGGCCTCACTGGCCGTCGCACTGACGGCGTGCGGTGGTTCCGGTGGCGGCCAGGAGAGCAAGGGCAGCGCGAGCGGCACAACCGAACCCACGGACACGGGGTCACCGGCGACCAGCCGGGCTCCCTCCGATGCGGCTCCCTCCGACGCGGCCCCCTCCGATGCGGCGCCGACAAGTCAGGCATCTTCCCGCCTTCGGGCGGGCTCGGTGCCGGCGGCGGAGATCCCGGTGGGCGGCGGAAAGGTCTTCGCGGACCGGGAGCAGAAGGTAGTGGTGACCCAGCCGTCCAAGGGAGATTTCAAGGCGTTCTCGGCGGTCTGCACCCATGAGGGCTGCACGGTGGCATCGGTGTCCGACGGGGTGATCCAATGCCCTTGCCATGGCAGCGAGTTCGACATCAGGGACGGCAGCGTGCGGCGGGGCCCGGCCCGGCAGCCACTGCCCGCGCGCAATGTCTCGCAGCGCGGGGACTCACTGCTGCTGGAGTGAACGGCCGCCGGGGGCGGCCGCCTTGCGCCGTCCATCGCCGGCACCGACCATTCTGACATGACGTCAGGTATGGACGGCCAACGACGCGGCCGGGCGGTAATGATGACCGGGCCGGAACTGGACGCCTTCCTCGGTGAGCAGCGTGTCTGCCGGGTGGCCACCACCGGACGGGACGGTCGGCCGCATCTCAGCCCACTGTGGTTCCTGTGGCACGAGGGGTCCCTATGGCTCTACTCCCTGACCCACAGCCGGCGGTGGGCCCAACTGCGCCATGACCCCCGGGCGGCGGCGGTCGTGGACGACGGGGTGACCTTTGGGGAACTGCGGGGCGCGGAGCTTTCCGGGACGGTCACCGTGGTGGGCGAGGTGCCGCGCGCCGGTGAACGCCAGGATGAACTCGGCACGGTGGAGCGCCTGTTCGCCGCCAAGTACTTCGGGCGGATCACCCTGCCGTACGACGGGCGGCATGCCTGGCTGCGGCTGCGCCCGGATTCGGTGGTCTCCTGGGACTTCCGCAAACCGGCCGGCCCCCTCGGCCGCACCGGCCCGCGGGGCCGGCCCTAGCCCGCGACGGCCGCCCCGGCCCTGGACAGGGCCTCGACCACCGCCCGCACCGAGGGCCTGCGGTCGGCGTCCTGCCGCCAGATCGCATACACATGGCGGCACATGGCGTCCTTCACCGGCACCACCCGTACGCCTTCGGGCAGCGGCCCACGGCCCAGACGGGGTGCCACCGCCACACCGAGGCCGACGGCGACCAGGGCGAGCTGGGTGTGGTGTTCATCGGCCATATGCGCGATGCGGGGCTCAACTCCCCTGGCCCTCAAGGTGGACACCAGCCAGTCGTGGCAGAACGCCCCGCGCGGCCAGGAGACCCAGTCGTCTTCGGCGAAGTCCTCCAGCGCGACCTCGTCCCGGTCGTGGAGCGGATGCCCGGCGGGCACCGCGACATCGGCGGGGTCGTCCAGCAGCCGCACCCGGCACAGCCCGTCCGCCAGGGGCATCGGCTTGTTGCTCCAGTCCAGGACCACGGCGACGTCCAGGTCACCGCGCAGCACCCGCACCACCGCGTCATCGGGGTCCATCTCCTCCAGATGGGCCCGCAGTTGGGGGTGGGTGCGGCGCAACCCGGCCAGGGCGGCGGGCATCATGCCGCGGGCGGCGGTGGGAAAGGCACTGATCAGCACCTCACCCACGGCCTGGCCGCGCTGTGCCTCCAGGTCGGCCTGGGCCAGCTCGACCTGGGAGAGGATGCGCGAGGCATGGTCGGCGAGCAGCCGTCCCGCATCGGTCAGCCGCACCCCGCGGCCCTGCTTGGCCAGCAGCTGCTGGCCGGTCTCCCGCTCCAGCTTGGCCAACTGCTGGGACACCGCCGAGGTCGTCACATGCAGCCCGTCCGCGGCGCCGCTGACCGAGCCATGGCGGGCGACGGCACTGAGGGTCCTCAGACGCTCCAGGTTCAACATGTAAGCGATGCTACGGGATCTCTCATAGATTTATTTGCTTGTCCTAATGAGTGGGTTCCCGTCATTGTGGATGACCATGAGCACCGCCATGTCCCGGCCCACCGCGCCGTCCTCCGCCCCGCCTCGTTCCCCCCAAACCACCCCCCAGCCCTCCGGCCAGCGGCGCCGCACCTTGGACTGGCGGCTGCGCTTTGCCGCCCTGGCTCTCATCTGGGGCTTCAGCTTCCTCTTTATGAAGCTGGGCACGGATGGCTATGCACCGGCCTATGTCTCCTTCGGCCGGATGTTCTTCGGCACCGCGGTGCTCCTGGTCGTGCTGGCCGTCAAACGCGGTCGGCTGCCGCGCCGGCCGCGCACCTGGGGCCATCTGGCCGTTGCCGCGTTTCTGCTCAATGCGCTCCCCTTCACGCTCTTCGCCTATGCCGAGCTGACCATCCCCTCCACCCTGGCCGGCATCTGCAACGCCACCACCCCGCTGTGGGGAATGCTGCTCTCCCTGGTGGCCCTCTCCGAGGACCGGCCGACCCGGCGCCGCTTCGCCGGGCTGGGCCTCGGCTTCCTCGGCGTGCTCACCGTGCTGGGCGCCTGGCAGGGATTCTCCGGCCAGGACCCGGCGGGCACCATGATGGCGCTGGGCGCCTCGGCCTGCTACGCGGTCGGCTGGATCTATGTGCGGCGGACCCTCTCCGGCACCGGTGACTCCCATCTGTCGCTGACCACTACCCAGCTGCTCCTCGGCACCGTCCAGCTCGCCATCGCCGCCCCGCTGTCCAGCCCGCTGCCGACTTCCTTCCACGCCGTGCCCGTGCTGGCCGTCCTCGCCCTGGGGGCTCTGGGCACCGGCTTCGCCATGCTCGTCCAGTACGGCCTGGTGGCCGAGGTGGGCCCGACCACGGCGACGCTGACCACCTACTTCATCCCGGTGATCGCCACCGCGGCCGGCGCCGTGCTGCTGGGCGAACGGCTGGCCTGGAACACCCCCGTGGGCGCGGTGATCGTGCTGGCCGGAGCGGCCCTCACCCAGAGCCGGCCCCGGCCGCGCGGCGATCAGGCGTAACGCCCTGCCGACAGTGGGGTGTTGGCGGCCGCCACCGCGTCCGCCAGCGCCGGTATCTCTTCCATCGCCAGCGCGGAGACGGTCAGTCGGACCCCGGGCGGCGCGGCCAGCCGGAAGCGGGCACCCGGTGCCACCGCCCAGCCCGACCGCAGCAGCCGGGCCACCACACCCGTCTCGTCCGCCACCGGCAGCCACACATTCATCCCGCTGCGCCCATGAGCCGCCAGGCCCCGCTCCCCCAGCTCGGCGATCAGCGCCGCCCTGCGGCGGTTATAGGAAGCGGCGACGGCGGCGGAGTCCACGGTGCCAGTGCGCCAGAGGTGCAGCACGGTGTCCTGCAGCAGATGGCTGACCCAGCCCGGCCCCAGCCGCAGCCTGCCGCGCACCCGGTCCACCGTCACCGAGTCACCGGTGAGCAGGGCGAGGCGCAGGTCGGGCCCGAAGGCCTTGGCGAAGGAGCGCACCAGCACCCAGTGGTCGGTGGCGCCGGCCAGCGGGTGCAGCGGGAGATCGACGATGCCATGGCCATGGTCGTCCTCGATCAGCAAGATTCCCCGGTGCCGGGACAGGACGGTGCGCAACTGCCGGGCGCGCAGTTCGCTGATGGCCGCACCGGTCGGGTTCTGCGCCCGGTCGGTGACCACCAAGGCCCTGGCGCCCTGCTCCAGGGCATGCTCAGTGGCCTCGGGCAGCGGGCCGTCGTCATCCACCGGGACGGGCACGGGGCGCAGGCCCAGCGCGGGGATCAGGTCGAGCAGGCTGCCCCAGCCCGGATCCTCGACGGCGACCGCGTCCCCGGGCCGCAGATGGGCGGCCAGGACCCGCTCCATGGCGTCCAGCGCCCCGGAGGTGACCGCCACCGGCCCGTCCGGCACCTCATCGGCGGCGAAGGCGGCCCGGGCCATCCGCTCCAGTTCGGTGTCGATGGCGGGCGCGCCATAGAGCGCGGGCCGTCTCGCCTGCTCGGCGGCGGCAGCGGCCAGCGCCTCCGCCAGTGAGGGCAGCAGAGCGGGATCGGGGTTGCCGGTGGCGGCGTCCCGCACCCCCTCGGACACCTCCACCGCGATCAGCTCGCGCGGCGCGCTGGCCGGGCGGCTGCGCACCCGGCTGCCCCGGCGGCCCGCCGTCTCGATCACCCCGCGGTCGCGCAGGGTGCGGTAGGCGGCCGCGACGGTGTTGGGGTTGACACCCAGCTCCACCGCCAACTCCCGCATGGGCGGCAGCAGTTCACCGGGCGCCAGCCTGCCCGCCCCCACGGCGCGCTCCACGCTCGCCGAGATCTCTGCTGCGCGACGACCTTCGATCCGATATTCTCCCGACACAAAGCCAAGTATGCACTAGTGCAATGGAGGGCGCAATGTCTTTGCCGATGGACCGGGCCGGCCGGACCGGCGGGGCGGGTCAGGGGTCCCCCGCGGGGACCGGGTCCTATGCGCGGACCGAGCGCACCACCCCCACCCGCTACCGCGACCGCGCCTCCTACGACCGCGAGTTGGTCCACTCCATACTCGACGCCGGTTACCTCTGCCACCTCGGCTTTGTCCGCGACGGCGCCCCGGTCGTCCTGCCCACCCTCTACGGGCGCGTCGGCGAGCGGCTGTACGTCCATGGCTCCACCGGCTCCCGGCCGCTGCAGGCCGCCGCCCACGCCGAGGATCCCGGCATGCCCGTCTGCCTGACCGTCACCCATGTCGACGGCCTGGTGCTGGCCCGCTCCGGCTTCAACCACTCCCTCAACTACCGGTCGGTGGTGGTGCACGGCACGGCCCGTACGGTCACCGACCCGCAGGAGCTGACCGAGGCCCTCGACGCCCTGGTGGACCAGGTGGTGCCCGGCCGCTCCGCCGACTCCCGTCCGCCGACGGCCAAGGAGCTGGCCGCCACCGCCGTGCTCCGCCTCGACCTGGCCGAGGTCTCCGCCAAGGTCCGCGACGCCGGACCGGGGGACGACCCGGAAGATGTCGGCCTGCCGCACTGGAGCGGTGTCATCCCGGTGTCCACCCACTACGGCACCCCCGTCCCGGCGGACGACCTGCGCCCGGAGGTCGCGGTCCCGGCATACCTCAACGACCTGGTGGAAGCGCGGACTCCGGCCCGTCCAGGCGCGTAAACCCGTCCAGGCACACAAAGAGGGCATCCGCGTCCACACCGGCGCCCCGCAGCACATCGGCCGCCCGGCACCGGTGGTCACGCACCAGGGCGGCCAGCAGGTCCAGCCCCTCCACCTGCTCGGCGCGGCGCTCCCGGGACCGGAGCCCGGCCCGGGTCATGGCCGTGGCGGCGGCGGGGGACCAGCCGGGCGGCTGGCCGTCGCGCCGCGGCGCGACGGCCGAGGAGTCCTCCACCGAGCCGCGCCAGCGCAGTCCATAGCCGATGGAGCGCTGCACCAGATAGCCCAGCAGCCGGGAGAGCTGACCCGCCCCGCCCGGGATGGCCGCCCGGACCGCCGGGTCGGCCTCCAGCAGGGTGTGCAGCAGATGGGCGGTGTCGATCTGCCGGTCACCGTCGCGCAGCGCACGTCTGCGGGCACCGGCGACCACCGAGGCCAGCTCCTCACTGAGCGGTCTCTCATAAGCGGCGTCCGCCTGCCCGGTGTCAGATGTACTGCTCTGCACCCTCCCACCCCATCAGCCACCGGCCCTCGCCCGCATCCCCGGCGGGGACCATTCGCCTGTACGGCGCGAGTCGGGCATCGGGCGCCAGGCAGTCATCCCTGAGGAGGAGTCACCCCGAACACCGGCATCAGGGACGCCGGTGGCGCGGGCGCCGCCAAGTGGACGGCGGCACCCGCGCGTTGGTACCTCATCCCTCTTCGGCCAGGATCAGATACAGCTTCTTGCGCGACTCATTGACCACCGCGAGCGCCTTCTCCCGCTGCTCGGGGCTGCCGGTCCGCCAGACCTGGCTGAAGGCCTCCATCAGCCCCACGCCCGCCTGCCGGATCTCCTGCATGGTCTCCCAGTCACCCGCGCGCCCGGCCTCCTGCCAGGGCGCCTTGGGTCCGGCGGCGGCCTCGGCGCGGCCCTCCTCGGTCAGCGTGAACAGCTTCTTGCCGCCCTCGCTGGCGCTGGTGATCAGGCCCTCGTCCTCCAGCAGCTGGAGGGTGGGATAGACCGAGCCCGGGCTGGGCCGCCAGGTGCCGCCGCTGCGGTCGGCGATCTCGCGGATCATCTCGTAGCCGTGCATCGGGCCGTCCGTCAGCAGGGCCAGGATCGAGGCCCGTACATCGCCGCGGCGCGCCCGGCCGCCCGGGCCACCGCGTCCGCGCCCGAAGGGCGGCCCGAACGGACCGAAGGCCCGCCGTCCGCCGCGCTCTTCCCAGCCGTGCCGATCCGACCGGTGATGCTCATGCCCGTGGGAGTGCATATTCATTACCTCCATCGTCGATCCATCACGATGTCTCGACGATATATCGGAACCGATCGGCTGCCAAGAGTGTTGGCACGCCCGGTTTTGCCCTGCGGTCCGCGTGCGCTGTCAGGCGGACGGTGGGTCAGCAGCCGGCTCAGTAGCCGATGGTGAACCGGCGCTGGACGAAGCGGGGCAGCTCGGCCTCGTCCACCAGCGCGACCGCGGCGTCCTCCGCCGAGATCCGGTTGAGGCCGTCGGCGTCGAGGACGGGCTGGTCGCCGCCGATGCGGAAGCGGCCGGTGCGCTCGCCGGGGGCGATCTGCTCGGCGGGGCTGAAGTAGGTCCAGAGCCGGTTCGAGGTACGCAGGACGTTCAGCGCCTCGCGATGCCCGCGCACGGCGGCCGCGCACTCGCGGGGGAGGCCGAGCTCGTCGAGCGACGCATGGATGAACTCCTCATGGTCGGCGCGGACCACGCCCGGCCCGATCTCCAGGCTGCCGGCGCCGCCAATGACGATCAGCCGGGTACGGGGGTGGCTCTCCAGGGCCTTGAGCAGGGCCCGGGCGGCGGTGGCGTAGACGGTCGGGTCCGCGATCGAGCGCCGGACGGTGTCGGCGAAGTCCTCCGCCGCGTTCCCGGGCTGGAAACCGCTGATCAGGACGTCCAGGCCGGGCGGCAGGGCGGCGGCGACGGCCGCGGCGTCGAGGACGTCGACGCTCGACCAGGTCAGGTTCTCCCGGTGGTCGGTGATCGCGGCGGCGTCGCGGCTGAATGCCGTGACGCGGTGTCCGCGCTGGAGGGCCTCGGTGACGACCCGGCTGCCGATGGTGCCGGTGGCTCCGATGACGCCGATATGCATGGTTCTCCCCTTGATTCATGCCGTGGTCATGCCGGATGGGCGGCGCGAAGCCCCGGAGAGCCTCACGCCGTGGAAAAACTATACGGTGTGAAGTTTTCGAACGGCAATCAGCTCAGTGACGCTGTAGAGTGGGCCCGTGGCAGGCACCCGAAACACCGGACGACGCGAGCGGCTGCGGGCCGAGACGACCGCCGAGATCAAGAGCACCGCGCTGGAGCTGATGGGCTCGGGCGGCCCGGACGCGATCACCCTGCGGGCGATCGCCCGCGAGATGGGCATGACCGCCAACGCCATCTACGGCTACTTCGCCACCCGCGACGACCTGGTCACCGCCCTCATCGCGGACGTCTACACCGCGCTCGCGGACGCCGTCGACGCCGCCTGGGCCACCTCCGCGCAGGGCACTCCGGCAGAACGGATACAGACCTGGGCGCACGCCTTCCGCGCCTGGGCGCTGGCCAACCCCGAGGGCTTCCGGCTGATCTACGGCGACCCTGTCCCCGGCTACCGGGCCCCCGACGGTGGCGCCGCACCGGACGCCGCCCGGCGGGTCTGTGTCGGCATCGCCGCGCTGGCGGACGCGGCCTGGGCCAGCGCCGAACGGACGCACGGGGAGAGCGACTTCGGCTGGGACGACTTCGACCCCGGTCTGCTGGACAAGGTCCGCCCGGGCTTCCCCGAGCTGCCGCCGGCCGGGGTGGCCCTGGCACTGCGGATCTGGGGGCACCTGCACGGCCTGATCGCGCTGGAAATCTACGGCCATCTGCGCGCCCAGACACTCTCGCCGGACAAGCTCTTCGCCGCCGAACTCGCCCAGCTGGTGAGGTCGTTGGGTCTCGGCATCCAGAGAGTTGTCCCGTCCGTCATACGCGGAGCCGGATGACGAGTGCTGCCGCGGGCCGCCGGGTGTCGCGCGGCACCGGGCTCCCGCGCATGGGGCCTGGCACAAGGCGGAATGAGTCCACCTTCCGGCGATTGGCCCGGGCCGGCGGCCGTCCGGTTGCCTACCGTGCGGCCATGCGCATCCGAATCGTTGACGCCTTCACCGACCGCCCTTTCGCCGGCAATCCGGCCGGGGTGGTGCTCCTGGACACCGATGCCTTCCCCGAGGACGAGCGGCTGCAGCGGATCGCCGCCGAGGTCAACCTCTCCGAGACCGCCTTCGCCCACCCGCTGCCGGCCGGCTCACCGGAGGCCGACTGGGCGCTGCGCTGGTTCACCCCGGTCACCGAGGTGGACATGTGCGGTCATGCCACCCTGGCCACCGCCCATGTGCTGCACCGCACCGGCCGGGCCACCGGGACGGTCCGCTTCACCGCCCGCTGCGGCGTGCTGGGCGCCACCGCCCACCCGGACGGCCCGATCACCCTGGACTTCCCCACCTCCTCGCTCATCCCGGCGGCGGTTCCGGAGGAGCTGGCCCGGGCCCTGGGCGTCCGGCCGCTGAGCGTGCACGGGACCAGCGAGCACCTCGGCGACCTGCTGGTGGAACTCGCCGATGAGCGGACCGTGCGCGAGCTGGCTCCCGACCTGCGAGCACTGGCACGGCACTCGCGCCGGGGCATCATCGCCACCGCCGGGGCCGAGGACCCCGCCCGCGGCTATGACTATGTCTCGCGGTGCTTCTTCCCCGCCTATGGCATCGACGAGGACCCGGTCACCGGCAGTGCCCACACCGCGCTGGCCCCCTACTGGTCCGCCCGGATCGGCCGCCCCCGGCTGACGGGGCTTCAGGCCTCGGCCCGTACCGGCCTGGTCCGCACCGAACTGCGCGGTGACCGCACCCTGCTGACCGGCTCGGCCGTCACCGTGATCGACGGCGAGCTGCTGGTCTGAGGCGGGCGCGGGTCAGGCCGTCGGCAGCCAGCCCACCCGGCCGGCCAGCAGCGCATAGCCGACGAAGGCCACCGTGTCGATCAGCGCATGCGCGGCGACCAGCGGCCCGACCCTCCCCCACCGCCGGTAGAGCAGTACAAAGACCACGCCCATCGCCATATTGCCGAGCAGGCCGCCGATCCCCTGGTACAGGTGGTACGAACCGCGCAGCACCGCGCTGGCGGCCAGCGCGGCCGCCGGGGTCCAGCCCAACTGCCCCAGTCTGCGCAGCAGATAGCCGACCACCACCACTTCTTCCAGCATCGCGTTCTGCACCGCGGAGGCGATCAGGACCGGGAACCGCCACCACACATGCGGCAGCGACTCCGGCACCACCGTCAGATTGAACCCGGCGGCCCGCATCCCGAGGTAGAACAGCAGCCCGGTGCCGCCGATGGCGGCCGCGACCGCCGCGCCCCGGCCCAGGTCAAGGCCCGGACGGCGGCGGTCGAAGCCGATGGCACGCAGGCCCGAGCCCTCGCGCAGCAGCAGATGGGCCACCAGGAAGACCGGGACCAGCGCGGTGGCGATGCCGAACAGCTGCCAGGCCAGGTCCAGCCAGTGCCGGCCGGGGGCGTGCGAGGCATTGAGGTGCGCCGCCTGGTGTTTGAGCCCGCCGGGCTTGGTGGCCGCGCCCACAAAGCTGATCAGTGCGGAGACGGCGCTGGCGCCCAGGGACAGGGCCAGCACCAGCAGGGTCTCGCTGCCCAGCGTCCGCCGCGACAGTCCGGTGCCGGCGGGGGGCAGGGCCTGGGATCCGGCCGGGGTGTCGGTGTCGCTTCGCACCCGACCAGCTTGCCGTACGGCCCGGTGCGCGTACGACAGCGGGGTGGGCGGCGTCAGCCGCCGATCCCGACGGGCCAGGTGTGCACCGGCTCTCCGGTACGCATCAGCTCGCAGTACCGGCGCGTGGTGGCGGCCAGCGCGCCGCCCCGGTCCAGCCCGCGGGCCAGTGCCCGGTGATAGGTGGCGGCCTGCCAGGACGCTCCGTTGACGCCATAGCGGCAGCGGCCCTCGATGACGCCCAGGTAGCGGTCGCGGTCGGCCGGCTCCACGCCCCAGGCGTCCAGCCCGGCGGCGGCCAGCGGCAGCAGCTCCTCACGCACCAGGCGTACGGCCGGCACCGGCACCGGGGTGGGATTGCGCCCCGCCTTGGGCCAGTGCAGCACCGCGTCGATGCCATGGCGGCAGGCCAGGTCGAAGTTGTGCGCGGCGACCGCGAACGGCAGCCGGGTCCACACCGGCCGGGGCTCTTCGGCCAGCGCCCTGACCAGGCCGTAGTAGAAGGCGGTGTTGGCCATGACGTCGGTCACGGTGGGCCCGGCGGGCAGCACCCGGTTCTCCACCCGCAGATGGGGCACCCCGTCGGCGATCCCGTAGACCGGGCGGTTCCAGCGGTAGACCGTGCCGTTGTGCAGGGTGAGTTCCTCCAGCGAGGGCACCCCGCCCTCGTCCAGCACCCGCAGCGGGTCCTCGTCCCCGGAGACGGGCAGCAGCGGCGGGAAGTAGCGCAGGTTCTCCTCGAACAGCTCATACGCCGAATCGATCCAGCGCTCACCGAACCAGGTGCGCGGCCGGACGCCCTGCGCCTGCAGTTCGGGCGGGCGGGTGTCGGTGGACTGGACGAACAGCGGCGGACGGGACTCCCGCCACAGCTCCCGGCCGAACAGGAAGGGCGAGTTGGCGCCCATCGCGATCTGCGCGGCCGCTATGGCCTGCGCCGCGTTCCACACCGCGGCGAACCGGCCCGGGGTCACCTGGAGGTGCAACTGCACGGAGGTACAGGCGGCTTCGGGACAGATGGAACGGGCGGTGAACCGCAGCCGTTCAACTCCCGCGATGTCAATGGCGAAGTCCTCGCCCCGGGCGGCGACCACCTGTTCATTGAGCAGCTTGTAGCGGTCGGCGGCGGAGAAGTTCGCGGGGACCAGGTCCTCCTGGGTGATCGTGGGCAGGATGCCGATCATGACAATTCCCGAACCGACTTCACGGGCCTTTCGGTCGGCGTAGGCGAGGCCCGTGCTCAACTCCTCGGCAAGCTGGTCCAGAACGCGGCCGGACAGCCGGTGCGGAACAATGTTCACTTCGAGATTGAACTGCCCGAGCTCGGTCTGGAAATCGTGACTCGCAATACGCTCCAGCACCTCGGCATTCATCATGCTCGGCATGCCGTCGAAACCCGCGAGATTCAGCTCGATCTCCAATCCCACAAGATTGCGGGGCCGGTCGAAAGACTTCTCCTCGAGCATCCGCGCCAGCGCCTGCAGGCACTGCCGGAGCTTGTCCCGGTGGAGCTGCCGGTCGGCCAGGTCGAACCCCTCGGCCGCGACCTTCTCACCCATGGAAGCGTCCTTCCTCAAGCGGGCCGCCCGCGGCGCCATCCGCCCTCGTCACGGTCGATGATGCCCAGGCACGGCGATCGAAACGCCTCGCGCCCCGCGCATTGCCGCTAGGCTCTCCCCCGAGCGTACTCCGGCACATTCCGATGGCATGACGGTGCATCAGGAGCCGGGCGCATTGCGCTGGTGATAAATACCGACGAGTTTCGGCCTACCACTGACGGGAAAGAATCTGAGGTCAGGCGTCCGTGCCGGGCACGAAATCACCGAAATCCTCCGCGCACTCGGCCCGGATTTCTCCTTGCCGGTAATGCCGGCGACAGCTAGCCGAAACATCATGTGAACACGTGTCGTATAAACTCCGGGGTGAGGCAGAGAGTAGGCGCCCCGGCAGCCGGTCCGGCTCCCCTCTGACCCCGCACGCCGACAGCGTCGTCGTCACCTGCCCAGCACCAACGTGTCTCCGAAGTGAGAGGCGACCCATCATGCCGCTGCATCTCCCCCCTGCCCCCGCGCCTGCCCTCCGCAGCATCGTCACCGCGCTCGGCTCCCCCACCGCGGTCCGTGAGACCCGCACCCCGGCCCTGAAGTCCGCACAGGGATCACTCACCTGCGAACTCCCGCTTCCCGTCCATGTGTTGGAGCAGGGCACGACGGGCGGCACGGCGCCCCGCACCCGCCTCAGCGGCTGGCGCTTCCTGATCAAGGGGGCGGACGGCCGCGCCATGGCCGCGGGGGAGAGCATGCTGACCGCCGACGGCTGGGCCTTCTCGCACTTCTCCGAGGGACCGTATGTCGCCTCCACCGAACTCGCCCTGCGCCAGGCCGAGTCGCTGAGCACGCCCTACCAGCCCCGGCTGCTGACCGTGCCCGGCCTGTACATGCTCACCCTCTGGCTGCACGGCGACCTCACCGCCGACCCCGCCTCCCCGCTGCCCGCGCCCGGGGACCTGCTGGTGCCGCTGGCCCCGGCACCACCGGGCATCGCCGCGCACCGCCCGCACCGGTTCGCCGACCTGCTGCCGGTGCTCGCCCTCCGGCTCACCCCCGCACCGCTGCTGCGCACCTCCGCCTGAGCGGACGCCGAGGCGCCCCGTGGCACCGCCATGGGGCGCCTGGCGCTGCCCTCACCCGCTCGGGCTAGTCCGCTCCGAAGGGCACAACCCCCCGAAGGGACAGTGCCGTTGGCGGCAACCGCCCGCACGGGTGACGCGTCTTCACCCGGTGAGGACCGCTGACGTGAAATCCCTGCGGAATCACGCCCGTAGGGCAAGACTGGGACCGACACGACGACATCGCAACGGGGGGCGGCATGACCACCGCATCGAGCCGCAGCACAGCGACAGCATCACCGACATCCCAGCGAAAGAACCCTCCCATGTGCCAGCACCAGCCCGCGTGCCCGTCAGCCGACTCCGCCGACCGGGAAGCCGCCCAGCTCGTGGCGCACTTCCCCCAGCAAGGCTGGAGCCTGCTGTGCAACGGCGTCCTCTGCTTCGAGGACACCGGTGAGCTGCTGCCGGACGGACGCATCATCGCTCCGCACCGGCCGCTGGGCACCGAGCATGTGGCGACCGCCGCCTGACGGCATCTCATCCACGTGGAAGACCAGGGGCCGGCCCGGCGTATCGCCGAGCCGGCCCCGAAGTGTGTGCCGGTCTCAGGGCATCAGCCCTCGTACTCCTCCAACGGCGGGCAGGAGCACACCAGGTTGCGGTCGCCATAGGCCCCGTCGACCCGGCGCACCGGCGGCCAGTACTTCTCGGCCGCCGAGACCCCGTCCGGGAAGACCGCCTCGGCCCGGCTGTAGGGATGCTGCCACTCCCCCGCCACCGAGGCTGCGGTGTGCGGGGCGTTGCGCAGCGGGTTGTCGTCCTTGTCCCACTCGCCCGAGCCAACCTTGTCGATCTCCGCACGGATCGCGATCATCGCCTCGCAGAACCGGTCGAGTTCGGCCAGGTCCTCGCTCTCGGTGGGCTCGATCATCAAGGTGCCGGCCACCGGGAAGGACATGGTCGGCGCGTGGAAGCCGTAGTCGATCAGCCGCTTGGCGACATCGTCCACGCTCACCCCGGTCGCCTTGGTCAGCGGCCGCAGGTCGATGATGCACTCATGGGCCACCAGGCCGTGCGGGCCGGTGTAGAGCACCGGGTAGTGCGGCTCCAGGCGCTTGGCGATGTAGTTGGCGCCGAGCACCGCGACCTGGGTGGCGCGCTTGAGGCCCTCGCCACCCATCAGCCGGACGTAGGCCCAGGAGATGGGCAGGATGCCGGCCGATCCCCAGGGGGCGGCGGAGATGGGGCCGACGCCGGTGGCCGGGCCCGCGGTGGGCTGCAGCGGGTGGTTGGGCAGGTACGGGGCCAGGTGGGCGCGGACCGCCACCGGGCCGACGCCGGGGCCGCCGCCGCCGTGCGGGATACAGAAGGTCTTGTGCAGGTTCAAGTGGGAGACATCGCCGCCGAACTCGCCCGGCTTGGCCACGCCCACCAGGGCGTTGAGGTTGGCGCCGTCCACGTACACCTGACCGCCCGCGTCATGCACCAGGGCGCAGATGTCGCTGATGTGCTCCTCGAACACCCCATGGGTGGAGGGGTAGGTGACCATCAGCACGGCCAGCTCATCGCGGTACTGCTCGATCTTGGCGCGCAGGTCGGCCGCGTCGACCTCGCCGTCCTCACCGGTCTTGACCACCACGACCTTCATCCCGGCCATCACCGCGCTGGCCGCGTTGGTGCCGTGCGCGGAGGAAGGGATCAGGCAGACGACGCGCCCGGTGTCGCCATTGGCCCGGTGGTACGCCCGGACCGCCAGCAGACCCGCCAGCTCGCCCTGGGAACCGGCGTTCGGCTGGATGGACACCTTGTCGTACCCGGTGATCTCGGCCAGCCGCTCTTCCAGCTCGCCGATCAGCGTGCGGTAGCCCTCGGCCTGCTCCATGGGGGCGAAGGGGTGCAGGGCGGCGAACTCCGGCCAGGTGACCGGCTCCATCTCGGTGGTGGCGTTGAGCTTCATGGTGCAGGAGCCGAGCGGGATCATGCCCCGGTCCAGCGCGTAGTCCCGGTCGGCCAGGCGGCGCAGATAGCGCAGCATGGCGGTCTCGGAGCGGTGCTGGTGGAAGACCGGGTGGGTGAGGTAGTCACCGGCGCGCAGCAGCTCCTCGGGCAGTGCGTCGGTGACCCGCTCGTCCAGCTCCGCGACCTCGGCCCGGACCCCGAAGGCGGCCCAGACGGCGGCCAGATGGTCCCGGGTGGTGGTCTCGTCACAGGCGATGCCGACCCGGTCGGCGTCCACCAGCCGCAGGTTGACGCCGCGTTCGCCGGCCTCCCGGACAATGTCCGCGGCCCGTCCGGGAGTTCTGGCGGTGAGGGTGTCGAAGTACCGGTCGTGCGCCAGCTCCACCCCGCCGGCCCGCAGCCCCTCGGCGAGGACGGCGGCATAGCGGTGGGTGCGGCGCGCGATGGCGGCCAGGCCCTGCGGACCGTGGTAGACGGCGTACATGCCGGCCATCACGGCGAGCAGCACCTGGGCGGTGCAGATGTTGCTGGTGGCCTTCTCCCGGCGGATGTGCTGCTCACGGGTCTGCAGGGCCAGGCGGTAGGCCTTGTTGCCGTCCGCGTCCACCGAGACGCCGACCAGCCGGCCGGGCAGGCTGCGGGCGAAGGTCTCCCGCACCGCCATAAAGCCGGCGTGCGGACCGCCGAAGCCCATGGGCACACCGAAGCGCTGGGTGGTGCCCACCGCGATGTCGGCGCCCAGCTCTCCCGGCGAGGTCAGCAGGGTGAGGGCGAGCAGGTCGGCGGCGACGGTGACGACCGCGCCCAGCTCATGCGCCCGCTCGATGACCGGGCGCAGGTCGCGTACCGCGCCGGACGCGCCGGGGTACTGCAGCAGCACGCCGAACACTCCGCGCTCCGCGGCCTCCTGGGGAATGCCCTCACTGAGGTCGGCCACCACCACCGGAACCCCGGTGGGCTCGGCGCGGGTCTCCAGGACGGCGATGGTCTGCGGGAGGGTGTCGGCGTCCACCAGGAAGACACCGCCCTTGACCTTGCCGACCCGCCGGGAGAGGGCCATCGCCTCGGCGGCGGCGGTCCCCTCGTCCAGCAGCGAGGCGCCGGAGGTGGGCAGTCCGGTCAGGTCGGCCACCACGGTCTGGAAGTTGAGCAGCGCCTCCAGCCGACCCTGGGAGATCTCCGGCTGGTAGGGCGTGTAGGCGGTGTACCAGGCCGGGTTCTCCATGACATTGCGCAGGATCACCGGCGGGGTGAAGGTGCCGTAGTAGCCCAGGCCGATCATGGAGGTGAGCACCTGATTGCGGTCGGCCAGGCCGCGCAGCTCGGCCAGCACCTCGGGCTCGGTGCGGGGCCCGGGCAGCCGGAGCGCCTCGGCGGTCTTGATCACATCGGGCGCGGCGGCGGCGGTGAGCTCGTCCAGCGAGCCAAAGCCGACCTGGGCGAGCATCTTGGCCTGGGCCTCGGCGTCGGGCCCTATGTGGCGGTCGGCGAACGGAGTGCCGCGCTCCAGGTCGGAAAGGGAGATGCGGTGGGCGGTCATCTGCGGGGGCCTCCTGGTCATTGCGACCTGCGAGGGGTACCACGGCGCGGGTACCCGGACGGCCTCCCCCTCTGTCATCTCAACCTGAGAGCTTCACCGGGCATGCCACGCCCGGCTTTCACCGTCGGTGAGGAAGGGCTCCGCATGGTGTCTGGCCGGGGCCCGCCCTGCTTTCCAGAGTGACCTCATCCATGCGGTACGGGTGCCTGAGAGATTCCGGGGAGGATTTGCTCCTTCGGCGCCTTCGTGGGTGCCGTCAAGGCCCCTTCCAAAGGACTCTCCCGCACGGATTCTGCGGCCAATCGCCAGCCTACCAGCGGGTCTGCGCAGGCGGATGTCCCAAGTGGCCATACAACGCTTTGTCGCTTTTTGTGGTTCTCGGGGTGTCCAGGGGTGTTTGGGACCTCCTTCGAGATACCCCAAGGGCAGGCGTGACTCATGGGAGGACTCATGCAGACCGACATCGACCCCCGGAGCCTGATCGGCCGCAAGGCATACGACCGCGACGGCGCGAAGATCGGCACGGTGGACGAGGTGTACCTCGACGACGCGACCGGGGAGCCGGAGTGGGCGGCGGTGCGCACCGGCCTGTTCGGCCGGGACGCCTTCGTACCGCTGGAACCCAGCAGGCTGGTCGGTGACACGCTGCGCATCCCCTATGAGCGGGCGCTCATCCGCCAGGCTCCGGACCTGGGAGTCGGCCGCCATCTCTCCCCGGAGCAGGAGCTGCGGCTCTACCACCACTACCGGCTGGGCCTGCCCGCGGACGCCTCCCGTCCGTCCGGTGACGGCTTCCCCGGCTCCCCGGCCGGCTGATCATCGTCGGCGGGCCGGATCAGCGGCAACGGGTCGGCGGGCTCCAGCGCGGGATCGTCCACCGGGAAGGTCCGTACCCGGCCCGGCGCGGACCAGGGTTCCTCGAACCGTACGGTGACCCTGCCGACCCCGCTGCCCTGGACCCAGCCGGCCCCGTACACCTGGTGCCGGACGTCCAGTCCGGGCAGCCACCGGCGGGAGCGCGGCACCGCGGCGGGCTCCGCCTCCGGCGCCTCGCCGGCCTCCGGTATCGCGGCCTCCGCCTCGTGCGCCGCCTGGGCGAAGAGGTCCTCCTGGGTGTAGTCGGCCAGGCCGCTGACGCCCACGCCCAGCAGCCGCACCCCGGCGGTGGTGTCCACCGCCTCCAGCAGCCGGATGGCCGCCTCCCGCACCACGGCCGGGTCGTCGGTCGGGCCGCGCAGGGTCTCCGAGCGGGTCAGGGTGGAGAAGTCATAGCGCCGCACCTTGATCACCACGGTCCGGCCCGACCGGCCCGCGGCCCGCAGCCGCCGCACACAGCGGTCGGCAAGCCGGGCCAGCTCCAGCTGCACCCGGGTGCGGTCGGTCAGGTCCTCCTCGAAGGTGTCCTCCACGGAGACGGACTTGGCGTCCCGCTCGGCCACCACCGGGCGGTCGTCATGCCCGGTGGCCAGCGCGTACAGCCCGGCGCCATGCGCCTTGCCGAGGAGCCGGACCAGTTCCGCCTCGCCCGCCTCGGCAGTCTCGCCGACCGTGTGGATGCCGGCCTTGCGCAGCACCTCGGCGGTGGCCGGGCCGACACCGGGGATGGTCCGCACCGGCATCGGGCCCAGCAGCTCCAGCTCGGTGCCGGGCTCGACCACCACCAGGCCGTCCGGCTTGGCCTGTTCCGAGGCGATCTTGGCGAACATCTTGGCCCCGGCCAGCCCCACCGACCCGCTGAGCCCGGTGGCCGCCCGGATGTCCCGGCGCAGCCGCTCGCCCACCGCGCGGGCGGCCGCCGAGCTGGGCTCGATCCCACCCGCCTCCAGATCCACAAAGGCCTCGTCCAGGCTCAGCGGCTCGACCAGCGGGGACAGCGCCCCCAGCAGCTCCATGACGGTGGCGCTGATCTGCTGGTAGAGCGAGAACCGGGGGGTGAGGTAGGCGGCATTGGGGCACAGCCGCCTGGCCTGAGCGGTGGCCATGGCCGAGTGGACGCCGAACACCCGGGCCTCGTACGAGGCCGTGGCCACCACGCCCCGCGGACCGATGCCGCCGACCACCACCGGCTTTCCGCGCAGGCTGGGCTTGGCCGCCTGCTCCGCCGAAGCGTAGAAAGCGTCCATGTCCAGATGCAGGATGGTCGGCGCACCTCTCACAAGATCGATGCTGCCGCATGCCACTGACAATCGCGCAGTCGCGCGAGCGGGCGTCAGCCGGCGCGGTTGCGGCGCCGGGCCAGCTCATCGGCCGGGTTGTGGCCGATCAGGGTCTCGCCGGTGTCCACGCGCTCGCCGTGCAGCTGCGCCAGCGCGCTCTCCACATCGCGCCACACCACACCGACGGCGATTCCGAAGACCCCCTGACCGCCCTGCAGCAGACCGACCACATCGTCCGGAGAGACGCACTCGTAGACCGTGGCGCCATCGCTCATCAGCGTCAGCTGCGCCAGGTCGGCCATCCCTCGGGCGCGCAGGTGCTGCACTGCGGTGCGGATGTTCTGCAGGGACACCCCGGTGTCCAGCAGCCGTTTGACGATCTTGAGGACGACCACATCACGGAAGCTGTACAGCCGCTGGCTGCCCGAGCCATAAGCGGGCCGCACACTCGGCTCCACCAGGCCGGTGCGCGCCCAGTAGTCCAGCTGCCGATAGGTGATCCCGGCCGCCGCACAGGCGGTCGGGCCGCGATAGCCGATGTTGTCGCCGCCGCTCGCCGTCTTGTCGGCCCCGGCCGCGCCGGAGTCATGCCCGCGCGGCGCGGTGACCGCCGCCGCGGCGGGGACGGGGGTGCCGCCCATGCCATTCAGGCTGGGGGGGAGGGTCACCGGTTCGACCGTTCCCCCATGCAGCGGATACGGACTGCCGACCGCTGTACCGTCGCCCGTGCTTCTCACGCCGACCTCCGTCCTTGACCTGCCTTCTCGACGGTAGGCAGTCGCTTGGGGTGCGTCAACGATCGCCACACTCGGCACGCCGAGTGATAATCACCCAGAGAGTGGTTTTACGTGTCCCCGTAGCGGGAAAGGCTACTCGAATGCGCCGGACCGTCCCGCCGCGCGCCTCATTGACTGCTGCTGCCGAAGTCCTCCGGCGAGATCTGGTCCAGGAACTCCCGGAACTTCTCGACCTCGTCCTCCTGCTCGTCGGGGATGGCGATGCCCGCGTCGTCCAGCACACCGTCGCTGCCATAGATGGGCGTTCCGGTGCGCAGCGCAAGCGCTATGGCGTCGGACGGCCTGGCGCTGACCTCCACCCCGCTGGCGAAGACGAGCTCCGCGTAGAACACGCCCTCCCGCAGGTCGGTGATGCGGACCTCGGCGAGCTGCTGGCCCACCGCCTCCAGCACATCCTTGAAAAGGTCATGGGTCAGCGGCCTGGCCGGAGCCATGCCCTGCTGTGCGAAGGCAATGGCCGTCGCCTCCCCCGGTCCGATCCAGATCGGGAGGTAGCGGTCGCCTCCGACCTCGCGCAGGAGCACGATCGGCTGGTTGGAAGGCATCTCCACCCGGACACCCACGACATCGAGCTCGTTCACACAGCAACCCTAGGCCGTGCTCGGCAGGTTTGGGTAGTCGGGCCGCCGCTGTCACTGGGAGCGGATGCGCAGCGCGGACTGGACCAGCGCCGCGTGCAGCCGCACCGACAGGGCGGCCAGTTCCCGGGCGGTGGCCTCGGCATGGGCCCTGGTCTGCGGGTTCCGATGGCGGCGCAGGGGAGCGACCACCTGCTCGATGAGGGCCGCCTCGCGTTCCGCCGCGGCCTTCATGGACCTCAGGTGCCGGGGCTCCAGGCCAAAACGGCCCAGATCGGCGACCAGTCTGGCCACGGCCACCGAATCGGCGTCGAATCCGCCGTCCGAGTGGGCGGTGACCAGGCCATAGGACTCCCACTCCGCCAGCTCGCCCTCGGTCACCCCGGTGGTGGCGAGCAGTTCCTCCCGGTCCGTCCGGGCAGCGGCGGGCGGCTCCGGCTCCGTGGTACCAGCCGCACCGCCCTCCGGCAGGTCGAGTACGTCCCGGGGCTGGCCCGGAGCGGGCAGTTGCACCCGCTCGCCCCTGGCCAGCGCGTCCAAGTGCTCACGGATGACCTTCAGCGGGAGGTAGTGGTCGCGCTGCATCCTCAGCACCTGGCCCAGCCGTTCGACATCCGCCGTACTGAACTTGCGGTAGCCGGACGGTGTGCGCTGCGGCTCCACCAGGCCCTCCGCCTCCAGGAAACGAATCTTGGAGATGGTGACCTCGGGAAACTCCTCGCGCAGCAGATTCAGCACCGTGCCGATGCTGACCAGCCGGCCTTCCGCGGCGGCGGCACCGGAGGAACCGGTGCCGCCCGACGGTGTCTGAAGCATGGGCCTTCCTTGGACGTCCCCGGACCGGGCCCGGAGGAGGTCAGTAACCCCGCTGGCTGCCGAAGAAGACCAGCCGGTACTTGCCGATCTGCACCTCGTCACCGTTCGACAGCACCACCGAGTCGATCTGCTCCCGGTTGACATAGGTGCCATTGAGGCTGCCCACATCGGTGACGGTGAAGCCGCCGTCCGGGCTCCGGCGGAACTCCACATGCCGCCGGGAGACGGTGACGTCGTCCAGGAAGATGTCGCTCTGCGGATGACGGCCCGCCGTGGTCACCTCACTGTCCAGCAGGAAGCGGCTGCCGGAGTTGGGGCCGCGGCGCACCACCAGCAGGGCCGAGCCCTGCGGCAGCGCCTCGACAGCCGCCTGGGCCTCCGGGGACAGGGCGGGAATCGCCACCTGACCGGTGGTCTCCGAGTCATACGCTTCCAGACCGGAGATGGAGATGGTGGAGGTGGTCTCCGAGGCCCGCTCGGCGACGGCTCCCGCCCGCAGCGGAGCACCGCAGTTGGAGCAGAAACGGCTGCTCTGACCACTCTGATGGCCACACCTGGTACACACCTGCATGGCAGCCCCTCCGCCCGGGTTCGAGGTCGGCGGCATCCCGGCGCCTATGCGGCCCGGGGCCGCCGGATCGACCGGGAAGCTCTGGCCACCCTCGCCCTGATCCCGGAACAGGGGACGCTCTTCCTGGCCCCTCTCCTCCCCCTCCGGACGCGCGGCCCGGTGGCGGGCGGAACCGCCGCCGCTCTGGCGTGCGCTCTTGCCGAACAACTTCGCAAACAACTTCACGGGCGATTCCCCTTGACCGAAACAGACCCGCCCGTGGGGCAGGACAAACCCTCGATGCACTCACCGGCCGACCTGGACATCCTTACAACGTCCATGGCCAACAGACAGTTTCCATCACGCACCCCCATCTTGGTGCGCCGACCCCCCGCAACTCGCCGCCCCTCCCCGCAGAGCTCCTGCGTACCCCGTCTCACTGCGATGACGACCGAGCGTAGTCAGGCCGCTTCGCCGGGCGCAAGGCGTCAACGACGATCTTCTCAGACCGCTCGATGCTCACCCCGGCCTGTTCCTTCTGCAGAGTCTGCACCACACCACCGGGGATGTTGAGCGCCGGCTCCAAATCCTGCGGCCGGCCGATGACCTTGAACTTATAAGGCTGTGAGACGGGTTTGCCGTCGATCTCCACCTTCCCCGCCCCTCCCGAGAAGTAGGTATTGGCAACCACACGGACGTCGTTGATCTGGATCGCCTCGGCACCCGCGGCCCTGAGCTCCTGGATGGCGTCGAGCAGCATGTCGGGCTCGACCGCCCCCTTTCCGTCGCTCACCGTGAGGTTGATGCCGGGCCCCTGGGCGGCCACCGTGCCGGCCAGGATCCCCAGCTGCTGCTCTTTCTGCGCGGTCTGCTTACGGGCCTCGGCGGCCTGGTTGGAACTGCTCTCCAGCTCCGTCCGCTGGCTCTCCAGCTTCCGCTTCTCGTCCTCAAGACGCTTGGTGCGGTTGTCCAGTTCGTCGAGGATCCGCACCAGATCCTCCTGCCGCGCCCCACGCAGCGCACTGCTCTCACTGGTTGTCCGGACCTGGATGGCCAGGCCCAGGCCCAGCACACACAGCAGCAGGGCCACGGTGAGCTGCGCCCGGGTCAGCCGGGGCGGCCAGAGGCCCTTCATCAGCCGCTGACGGCCCGTCAGTTGAGTGGGGGCGGTCTCGGCGGGCCCGGGCGGCTCCGGCACGGTCTGCTGCTCAGGCTCCGGCTCCCCGGCCGGCTCTTCCGGCGTTTCCGGCTCTTCCGGACGCTCGGGGTGCTTCGGTGGCTCGGGGCGCTTCGGTGACTCGGGGCTCTTCGGTGGCTCGGGGCGCTCGGCCGGCCGCTCGCCCCCCTTGCCCGGCTCCGGGCCGATGGGCTCCTCCGGCGTTTCGTCGTTGCTCATCGGCCTCACGCCCGGAAGACATGCCGCCGGATGGCGGCGGCGTTGGAGAAGATCCGGATGCCCAGCACCACCACCACGCCGGTGGACAACTGCGCGCCCACGCCCAGCTTGTCGCCCAGGAAGACGATCAGCGCGGCGACCACCACGTTCGACAGGAAGGACACCACGAAGACTTTGTCGTCGAAGATCCCGTCCAGCATCGCCCGGAGGCCGCCGAACACCGCGTCCAGTGCCGCCACCACGGCGATCGGCAGATAGGGCTCAACCGCCGTCGGCACCACGGGACGGACCACCAGCCCGACCACGACTCCCACGATGAGGCCCAATACGGCGATCACGATGTGCCCTTCCCTGTGTTGCCCTGCTGTGCCCGTGCGGTACGCACAATCAGACTCGGCGCGGCCGGCAGCCGGACGTCGTCCTCGACGGAAATCGCCGCCCGGACCCCGTAGTTCTGCTCCAGCACATGCAGGTACTGACCATCCGCACTGTCCTGGAACGTGGTGTTCATCCGCTTGCCGTTGCCGATCGCCAGCACCGTGTACGGGGGCACCAGCGGCCTGTTGTCGACCAGTATGGCGTCACCGGCGGCCCGGATGGCCGAAAGTGCGGTCAGGCGCTGCCCGTTGATCGCGATCGCTTCCGCCCCCGACTGCCACAGCCCGTTGACCACACGCTGCATATCGCGGTCCCGTACCCGGCCGGTGTCGGAGAAGCCACTGCTCTCCCGTGGCCCGCCGCCGGTGGTCCTGGCCTGTTTGGCGTCGTCGACGACCACCTTGAGGCCGGGGCCGTGCACCGCGGTGGCCCCGGCCAGCAGCGAGACCAACTCGGCCTTGTCACCGCCGTGTTTCTGCAGCGCCTCACGCTGGGTGGCACTGACCGAGTCACGCAGCCCATCGACGTTCTTCTGCAAGGAGTCGGCCGCCGAGGTCTCGCTCTCGATGCGGTTGATCAGCTGCTGACGCTCCTTGGCGAGCGTCGGCGCCGATATCCGCGCCTGGGCGGCGCCCAGGGTGACCACCACGGCGGCCAGCAGCAGTGCCGCGGCGACCCCCAGCTTGGCGCGCAGCTTGCCCGGCAGTCCGTTACCGCCGGCCGCCCGTCTGGCCGCCGCCTCCGCATAGCCCTCGTCCAGGCTGTGATCCATCACATTGGTCAGCAGCGACATGGAGGCATCGGGACGCGGCGGAGGGGCGGGCGTCCTCCGAACGGGGGGCTGCTGCGGCATGCCGCACATCGTCGCACGTCGGGGGCGTTGTCTCCCAATGGCCCCACCGGCGTGCCGGATCGTAACCGGACCAGCCGGTCAGACCGCGCCCCCGACGTCGCTCCGTCAGCGCCCGGCGCCGTCCACCACCGCCGACCACTCGTCCAGCAGCGCCTGTGCGGAGGCGTCATCCGGCCCCTCCGCCCACAGATGGGTCACCGCCTCGGCCGGGTCCGGCAGCACCATCACCCAGCGCCCGTCGGCCTCCACCACCCGGACACCGTCGGTGGTGTCCACCGAGCGGTCACCGGCCGCCTCCACCACCTGCCGCATCACCAGGCCCTTGACCGCCCAGGGTGTCGCCAGATCACGCCGCAGCACATGGGCTCGCGGAATCCGGGCGTCGATCTGACTGAGCGTGAGCTGGGTCCGGGCCACCAGACCGACCAGCCGGACAAAGGCCGCCGTGCCGTCGAAGACGCTGCTGAACTCGGGCACGATAAAGCCACCGCGCCCATCCCCGCCGAAGATGGTCGACTCCGCCCGGCCCACTCGTGTCAGGTCGTCGGGCGAGGTGGTGGTCCACGCCACCTGGGTGCCGTGGTACGCGGCCACCTGCTCGGCGATGCGGGTGGTGGTCACCGGCAGCGCCACCCGGCCGCTGCGCCGCTCGGCCGCCACCAGGTCCAGCAGCACCAGCATGGCCCGGTCGTCCTCGACGATCCGCCCGCGCTCGTCCACCAGCGAGATCCGCTCCCCCACCGGATCGAAGCGCACTCCGAACGCGGCCCGCGCCGAGGAGACGATCTCGCCCAGCCGCACCAGCCCCGACCGCCGGGACTCGGCCGTCTCGGTGGGACGAGCCTCGTCCAGCCCGGAGTTGATGGTGAGCGCGTCCACCCCCAGCCGGCCGAGCAGGCTGGGCAGGACCAGGGCGGCGCTGCCATTGGCCGCGTCGACCACCACCTTGAGCCCGGCCTCGGCGACCCCGCCGCTGTCCACGGACCGCAACAGGCCGCCGGCGTAGGCGTCATAGACGCTGGACGGAAACGACAGGTCACCGATTTCGCCCGGGAACGCCCGCCGGTATTCCTGCCGGGCGTAGACGCGGTCGAGCTTGCGCTGTCCGGCCTGGGAGAGGTCGGCGCCGCGCTCGTCGAGGAACATGATGTCCACCGAGTCGGGCACGCCCGGGGTGGTCCGGATCATGATGCCGCCGGCACTGCCGCGCGCGGTCTGCTGTCTGGCCACCGGCAGCGGCACGTTCTCCAGATCGCGCACCTCGATCGCGCTGGCCTGGAGCGCCGAGATCACGGCCCGCTTGAGCGCCCGGGCGCCCCGGGAGTGGTCGCGCGCCGTGGTGACGGTGGCACCCTTCTTGAGGGTGGTGGCGTAGGCGCCGGCCAGCCTTACCGCCAGTTCGGGGGTGATCTCCACATTGAGGATGCCGGACACCCCACGGGCTCCGAAGAGATGAGCCTGGCCCCGCGACTCCCAGATGACCGAGGTGTTGACGAAGGCACCGGCCTCGATGGTCTTGAACGGATAGACCCGGACATTGCCCTGAATAATCGATTCCTCGCCGACCAGGCACTCATCGCCGATGACGGCCCCGTCCTCGATGCGGGCGGCGCGCATGATGTCGGTGTTCTTGCCGATGACGCAGCCCCGCAGATTGCTCTGCTGGCCGACGTAGACGTTGTCGTGGACGACTGCCTTGTGCAGGAAGGCCCCGCTCTTGACCACCACATTGGAGCCGACGACGGTGTGCTCGCGCAGCTCGGCGCCGGCCTCGACCTTGGCGTAGTCGCCGATGTACAGCGGGCCGCGCAGAACCGCGTCGGGGTGGACCTCGGCCCCCTCGGCGACCCAGACGCCGGGAGAGATCTCAAAGCCGTCGATCTCCACGTCGACCTTGCGCTCCAGGACATCGGCCTGGGCCTTGACATAGCTCTCGTGAGTGCCGACGTCCTCCCAGTAACCCTCGGCGACATAGCCGTAGATGGGCTTGCCTTCCTTCATCAGCTGAGGGAAGACGTCTCCGGACCAGTCGACCGGCACATCGGCGGCCACATAGTCGAAGACCTCGGGTTCCATCACATAGATGCCGGTGTTGACGGTGTCCGAGAAGACCTGGCCCCAGGTGGGCTTCTCCAGGAAGCGCTCGACCCGGCCGCCCTCGTCGACGATGGTGATCCCGAATTCCAGCGGGTTGGGCACCCGGGTGAGGCAGACCGTGACCATCGCCTGCTTTTCCTTGTGGAACCGGATCAGGTCGGTCAGGTCGAAATCGGTGAGGGCATCGCCCGAGATGACCAGGAAGGTGTCGTCCCGGAGCGCCTCTTCGGCGTTCTTGACACTGCCCGCCGTGCCGAGTGGCTTTTCCTCGTTGGCGTAGGTGAGCTCCATGCCGAGCTCCTCGCCATCCCCGAAGTAGTTCTTCACCAGGGAAGCGAGAAACTGGACGGTCACCACGGTCTCATGCAGTCCGTGCCGCTTCAGCAGGCGGAGCACATGCTCCATGATCGGGCGGTTGGCGACCGGAAGAAGCGGCTTGGGCATGCTCGAGGTCATGGGGCGAAGCCGGGTGCCTTCGCCGCCGGCCATCACGACGGCCTTCATATCGGAAGCGTCCTCCTTGCGAGACGACGGTCATGCCGACTGAAGAGCGCCCGGCTGCCCCACGATCCACATGGCAGCCGACGTCCGCCAAAGGCCATGCTCTCCGGCGGGATCAGTCGGCCGTGGCATCCGCCTTGACCAGCCGGCGGACCTGAACCACATAGAGGATTCCTGCCCACCAATAGAGGGTTGTACCCCACCCGGCGAACGCCCATCCGAAAACCGCGGCCACCTCGTGCACCCAGCCCGTCCTATCGCTGAGCAGCAGCAAGGGGAAGGCGTACATCAAGTTGAAAGTGGCGGCCTTCCCCAGGAAGTTCACCTGCGGCGGCGGATAGCCATGGCGTCTCAGAATCCACACCATGACCAGCAGCATCGCTTCCCGGGCCAGCAGAGCGGCGGTGAGCCAGAGAGGAAGGATCTCCCGCCAGGTGAGGCCGACCAGAGTGGACAGGACATACAGACGGTCCGCCGCCGGGTCGAGGATCCTGCCGAGACTGCTGATCTGATTCCAGCGACGGGCCAGCTTTCCGTCCAGGTAGTCGCTGACGCCGCTCAGGGCAAGCACCAGCAGCGCCCAGAGGTCGCAGTTGGGGCCACCGAACTTGGGCCAGAGAATCAGCCACAGAAAGACGGGCACACCGACCAGGCGCGCCATGCTGAGGATGTTCGGGATGGTGAGGACGCGGTCGGTCTGCACACGCGTCTCCTGGACCTCCACCCGGGGGCCTCCTGTGGGAAATGTGGTCTGCTGATTCGCTCCGACCTTACCCGTAGCGTTCCATGGCCGGTGCGGAGGGGGCGCTAAACGCAAGTAAGCCCTGGTGGAAACCGGAGTTTCCACCAGGGCTTACTGAATGATTGTTCGGCGGCGTCCTACTCTCCCACACGGTCCCCCATGCAGTACCATCGGCGCTGAAAGGCTTAGCTTCCGGGTTCGGAATGTAACCGGGC
>NZ_JBIUAW010000012.1:0-203217 GCF_044593195.1 Streptomyces sp. NPDC052396 | reverse complement strand
GCCGGTAAGACGGGCACCCGTGCCCGCACAGCGCGGTGAAGCAGGAAGCCCCCGGAAGGGTCAGACGACCCAGGCCGGAATCCCTGGACTTTAGGCCAGGGAGCACGTCAACAGACCATCCCCCGTCACCAACGGGTCTACATCCGTCAAGTCACCTTTCTGGGAACCTGAGTTACCGGACCAGGCCGCGCTGCTCCCGCCGCGGACCCGTGATCAGGCCCGGAGCGGGCCGTCTCTCACCCCTCCGGATACCGCCGGGGCGTCCACACGATCTGCTCGCCCTCGCCCGGCCCCCGCCGCACCGTGCAGGTCTGGCTGGATCCGATCAGCAGGATGGTGCGCATATCGACCTCGGCCGGGTCGAGTTCGCCGAGCCGGACGATGCGCACCCGCTCCGTGGGACCGCCCACATCGCGGGCCATGACCACCGGGGTGTCCGGGGCACGGTGCTCCAGCAGCAGGTCCCGGGCCTTGCCCACCTGCCAGATCCGGCTGCGGGAGCCGGGGTTGTAGAGGGCGAGCACCAAGTCGGCCTCGGCGGCGGCGCGCAGGCGGGAGGCGATGACCTCCCAGGGCTTGAGGCGGTCGGAGAGGGAGACCACCGCATAGTCATGCCCCAGCGGCGCACCGGCGCGGGAGGCCGCCGCATGGGCGGCGGTCATGCCGGGGACGATATGGACCGGGACCTCGCGGTAGGGGTCCTGGGCGGCGACCTCCAACACGGCGGAGGCCATGGCGAACACCCCCGGGTCGCCGGAGGAGACCACGGCCACCCGCCGGCCCTGGCGGGCCAGGTCGAGGGCGAATTCGGCGCGTTCGGACTCCACCTTGTTGTCGGAGGAGTGGCGGAGCTGGCCGGGGCGGACCGGGACCCGGTCCACATAGGTGCTGTAGCCGACGATGTCCTGGGCGGCGGCCAGCGCGCCCCGCGCCTCGGGGGTCAGCCAGCGCGGTCCGGCCGGGCCCAGGCCGACCACCGTCACCTCGCCGCGCTCGGCGGTGACCGGACGGTCGATCCGGCTGGGCAGCACGGCCACCGAGAAGTACGGCACCGAGCCGGGATCCACCTCGGCCAGGGCGCCGGTGCGTTCACCGGGCATGGTGGCGCGCTCGACATAGCGCGCCTCGGACAGCCGGCCGGCGGCCTCCAGCGCGCCGCGCACGGCGGGGAAGGTGCGGCCCAGCTTCATCACCACAGCGGAGTCGGTGGCGGCCAGGCGGGCCGCCAGCTCCTCCTCGGGGAGAGTGCCGGGCAGGATGGTCAGCACCTCCTCGCCCTCCACCAGCGGTTCGCCCAGCCGTGCCGCGGCGGCGCTGAACGAGGTGACGCCGGGCACCACTTCGGTGGGGTAGCGGTGCGCCAGGCGCTTGTGCATATGCATATAGGAGCTGTAGAAGAGCGGGTCGCCCTCGGCGAGCACGGCCACGCTGCGCCCGGCGTCCAGGTGCGCGGCCAGCCGGGCGGCGGCCTCCTCGTAGAACTCCTCCATGGCGCCCCGGTAGCCGCCCGGATGGTCGGTGGTCTCGGTGGTGACCGGATAGACCAGCGGCTCCTCGAGATGGCCGGGCCGCAGATGCCGTTCGGCGATGGAGCGCGCGATGCTGCGCCCGTGCCGGGCGCTGTGGTACGCGACCACATCGGCGGCGGCGATCACCTCGACCGCCCGCACCGTCATCAGTGACGGGTCGCCGGGGCCCAGCCCCACCCCGTACAACCGGCCCGTGGTCAAAGGCTGTTCGCTCACTCTTCCTCGCTCGCTATCGCGTTGATTGCGGCCGCGGCCATCGCGCTGCCGCCGCGCCGGCCCCGTACCACCAGGTACTCCAGGCCCAGCGCACTGTCCGCCAGGGCGTCCTTGGACTCGGCGGCCCCGATGAACCCGACCGGGATGCCCAGCACCGCGGCCGGGCGCGGTGCCCCGGCGGCCACCATCTCCAGCAGGTGGAACAGGGCGGTGGGCGCGTTGCCGATGGCCACCACGGCGCCCTCCAGCCGGTCCCGCCATAGTTCCAGCGCGGCCGCGCTGCGCGTGGTGCCCAGCCGGCCGGCCAGTTCGGGCACGGCGGGGTCGCGCAGGGTGCACAGCACCTCGTTGTCGGCCGGCAGCCGTTTGCGGGTGACACCGCTGGCCACCATGTTGGCGTCGCACAGGATGGGCGCCCCGGCGCGCAGCGCCTCCCGGGCGCGGGCCACCACGCCCGGTGAGTACGCCAGGTCGCGCACCAGGTCGGTCATCCCGCAGGCGTGGATCATGCGGACCGCCACCTGGCTCACATCCGGCGGCAGTTGGCCGAGATCGGCCTCGGCGCGGATGGTGGCGAAGGACTGGCGGTAGATGGACGCGCCGTCCTTGTCGTAGTCGAACACGGTGCCCTCGTCGTTCATCGGATGGGGGTACGGGCCGTCGCCACCGCGCCGGCCAGGTCGGGGGATGCCGGGGAGGTCACGGTGGTGGTCTCACCGCGTACGGTGACGCGGTAGCCGTCACCGGTGGCCAGGACGTCGACCCAGTCGCCGTCGGCGGGGTGCCCGCAGCGCCGCGCACAGCCGGACCAGTACACCGGCAGCGGGCGGGGCCCGCCGGTCCGGGCCGGGGTGAGGCAGGCGGCGGCGTCCGCCCGTACATCCGCCAGGGACTTGGCGCAGGCGGGCCGGCCGGCGCAGGCGCCCGCACCATGCCAGGGCGAGTCGGCGGAGGTGACCAGTCCGGCGGCGGCCAGGCGCGGCAGGTGGTCCTCGGCGGTGCCGGGCAGGACGATGCCGCGCCAGGGGGTCACCCGGAGCTCGTCCCGGGCGGCGGAGCCGGCCAGCAGGCGCCACTGGGCGGCGGTCAGCCGCCCGAGCGGCGCGGCCACCGACAGGGACCGGCCGCCGTCCGGCGCGGTGAGCACCCCGGGCTCCGGCGGGGCGCCATGCGGCGGCTCGAAGCGGGGGAGCGGGGCGGCGGCGATGCCGGAGGCGGTGAGGCGGGCTGCCAACCGGTCGGCGGACGGCCGTAGTTCGGGGGCCAGTTCGCGGATCCGCCAGGCATGGATGCCGGATTTGTCCAGGACGGCAAGGAATTCGGCCGCGGCCAGCAGCGCGGCGCGCGGCGCGTCCCCGGCGGAGACGTGGAGCGCGGGGCCGGTGGCGGCGAAGCACAGGGCGGCATGACCGTCCGCCGTTGCGATCAATGTCACATCGGGGGCCAGTGCGGCGATGTCGCCCCGGCCGTCATCCAGGCCGAAGAGGAACCGGCCGGACAGATCGGTCAATTGAGGCTGATTGTCATCAGGGTGGCGGGGGGTGTCGGCGCAGAGGAGTGCGTCCAAGGCGCGTGCCCATGCCTGCACATCCGCGCCCGCGCCCCGCCCGTCCAGGCCGCACAGCGGTGAAGCCGCCACATTGCGGACCCGGTCATGCCGGTCCGAGGGCAGCAGGCCCGCGGCCCGCAATCGGCCGCCCAGCTCGGCGCCGCAGCCGGCGGCCAGGCCGCGCAGCTGCACATTGCCGCGTGAGGTGAGGTCAAGACCGCCGTCGCCCAGGGTCTCGGCCGCGTCGGCCAGGGCATGGGCCTGACGGACCGTCAGTAAACCGCCGGGCAGCCGGACACGGGCCAGTGCCCCGTCGTCGGCGAGATGCAGGCGCAGAGCGCCCGGGCATGCGTCACCGGCCTCCCGGGCGGGAGGTTTCCCCTGCTCGGAGCGGGATGTCGGGGGGATGGCCATGGCGGCGAGCATACCCACGGGCCGGTGGCCACGGCCCTGGTCCCGGCTATTGCCCGCAGGCCGGGGGCGCTCCCCGGCCCCCCGGAAGCCCTGCCGCCGCGCCGCGCGGTGCGGCCAAGGGCCCCGCCCCGGCCCCCCCTTTGCCGTCGGCGGCTGCCCCGGTCCGCGGAGATGGCGCGGCGCGCGGCGGCCGGCGGAGAGCCACCAGGCCCCGGGGAACGGGGCAACCACAGCCGCACCCCGCCTGGCTACTATGGCACCCGGCGGAACGTCATCACCGATCCGCCGGACGCCAGCAGACGGCGACAGGGGAGGAAGCCGGTGCGACTCCGGCGCGGTCCCGCCACTGTGAGCCCGGCAGCGATGCCGGGTGAGTCAGGAACTCCCGCCGTCTTCCCACCGCCCGGGGCGCGGACCCCGAGGAAGGCCAGCCGCAGCATGCGCACATCCCGGTGCCGCGCACCCCGGGCGACCCTCGAAGCACTCGCACTCGGGAGCGCCGCGTGATCCTTCTCCTGTCGACGTCCGACACCGACCTGCTCAGCGCCCGCGCGGCCGGCGGCCCGGTCCCGTACCGGCTCGCCAACCCCGCCCGGCTGGCCCTGGACGAGCTCCCGGCCCTGCTGGAGGGCACCGAACTGGTGGTGGTCCGGCTGCTGGGCGGCATCCGCGCCTGGCAGGAGGGGCTGGACCAACTGCTGGCCGGCGACCGCCCGGTGGTGGTCCTCACCGGCGAACAGGCCCCCGACGCCCAGCTGATGGAGGCATCCACCGTCCCGGTCGGTATCGCCGCCGAGGCCCACGCCTACCTCGCCCACGGCGGCCCCGCCAACCTGGAACAGCTGGCCCGCTTCCTCTCCGACACCGTGCTGCTCACCGGCCATGGCTTCGAGCCCCCGGCCGCCGCCCCCGCCTGGGGTCACCTGGAGCGCACCGCCCGGCCCGGCGCCGACGGCCCCCCGATCGCGGTGCTCTACTACCGCGCCCACCATATGAGCGGCAACACCGCCTTTGTGGAAACCCTGTGCGGCGCCATCGAGGACGCCGGCGCGCGCGCCCTGCCGCTGTACGTCGCCTCGCTGCGCGCCCCCGAGCCCGAACTCATCGACGTCCTGCGCACGGTGGACGCCGTGGTCACCACCGTCCTGGCGGCCGGCGGCACCCGCCCCGCCGAGGCATCCGCCGGCGGCGACGACGAGTCCTGGGACGCCGGGGCACTGGCCGCCCTGGACGTCCCCGTGCTCCAGGCCCTGTGCCTGACCGGGCCGCGCAGCGCCTGGGAGGACAACGACGAGGGCCTCTCCCCGCTGGACGCCGCCACCCAGGTCGCCGTCCCCGAGTTCGACGGCCGCATCATCACCGTCCCCTTCTCCTTCAAGGAAGTCGACCGGGACGGCCTGCCCAGCTATGTCGCCGACCCCGAGCGCGCCGCCCGGGTCGCCGGGATCGCGGTCCGGCACGCCCGGCTGAAGCACATCGCGCCCGCCGAGAAGCGGATCGCGCTGGTCCTGTCCGCCTACCCCACCAAGCACTCCCGGATCGGCAACGCGGTCGGCCTGGACACCCCCGCCAGCGCCGTCGCCCTGCTGCGCCGGCTGCGCGCCGAGGGCTATGACTTCGGTGCCGAGCCGGTGCCCGGCCTGGAGTCCGGCAACGGCGACGAGCTGATCTACGCGCTGATCGAGGCCGGCGGCCATGACCAGGACTGGCTCACCGAGGAGCAGCTGGCCCGCAACCCGGTGCGCATCCCGGCCGCCGACTACCGCCGCTGGTACGGCCAACTGCCGCCGGAACTGCGGGAGTCGGTGGAGCGGCACTGGGGCCCGCCGCCCGGCGAGATGTTCGTCGACCGCAGCCGCGACCCCGAGGGCGAGATCGTGCTGGCCGCGCTGCGCCGCGGCAATCTGCTGATCCTCATCCAGCCGCCGCGCGGCTTCGGCGAGAACCCGGTCGCCATCTACCACGACCCCGACCTGCCGCCCTCGCACCACTACCTGGCCGCCTACCGCTGGATCGCGGCCGCCCGCGAGGACGGAGGCTTCGGCGCCGACGCCATGATCCACCTGGGCAAGCACGGCAACCTGGAGTGGCTGCCGGGCAAGAACGCCGGCCTGTCCGCGGCCTGCGGCCCGGACGCCGCCCTGGGCGACCTGCCGCTGGTCTACCCCTTCCTGGTCAACGACCCCGGTGAGGGCACCCAGGCCAAGCGCCGCGCCCACGCCACCCTGGTGGACCACCTGGTCCCGCCGATGGCCCGGGCCGACTCCTACGGCGACATCGCCCGCCTGGAACAGCTGCTGGACGAATACGCCGCCATCTCCGCCATGGACCCGGCCAAACTCCCCGCCATCCGGGCCCAGATCTGGACCCTGATCCAGGCCGCCAAGCTGGACCACGACCTGGGCCTGGCCGACCGCCCGGACGACGACGGCTTCGACGACTTCCTGCTGCATGTCGACGGCTGGCTGTGCGAGGTCAAGGACGCCCAGATCCGCGACGGTCTGCATGTCCTGGGTGGCGCGCCCACCGGCACCGAGCGCGTCAACCTGGTGCTGTCCATCCTGCGCGCCCGGCAGATCTGGGGCGGCACCGCCGCCCTGCCGGGCCTGCGCGAGGCGCTCGGACTGGACGAGTCCGCGGCCACCCGCACCAGCGCCGACGCCGCCGAGGAGCAGGCCCGCGCCCTGGTGCAGGCCATGGAGGACGCGGACTGGGACCCGTCCGCCGTCGCCCGGGTCGCCCAGGGCCACCCCCAACCGGTCGCGGACATCCTGGACTTCGCCGCCCGTGAGGTGGTGCCCAGGCTGGCCGCCACCACCGATGAGCTGGACCACGCGGTGCACGCCCTGGCCGGCGGCTTCGTCCCGGCCGGACCCTCCGGCTCGCCGCTGCGCGGCCTGGTCAATGTGCTGCCGACCGGCCGTAACTTCTACTCCGTCGACCCCAAGGCGGTGCCCAGCCGGCTCGCCTGGGAGACCGGCCAGGCGCTGGCCGACTCGCTGCTGGAGCGCTACCGCACCGACGAGGGCAAGTGGCCGGAGTCGGTGGGACTTTCGCTGTGGGGCACCAGCGCCATGCGCACCGCCGGTGACGACGTGGCCGAGGCGCTGGCCCTGCTGGGCGTCCGCCCGGTGTGGGACGACGCCTCCCGCCGGGTAACCGGCCTGGAAGCGGTGCCGCTTGAGGAGCTGGGCCGCCCGCGCATCGATGTCACCCTGCGCATCAGCGGCTTCTTCCGGGACGCCTTCCCGCATGTGATCGGCCTGCTGGACGACGCGGTGCGGCTGGCCGCGTCCCTGGACGAGCCCGACGCGAGCAACTTCGTCCGTGCCCACGCCCAGGCCGACCTGGCCGAGCACGGCGACGAACGCCGCGCCACCACCCGGATCTTCGGCTCCCGCCCGGGCACCTATGGCGCCGGCCTGCTCCAGCTGATCGACAGCCGGGACTGGCGCACCGACGCGGACCTCGCCGAGGTCTACACGGTCTGGGGCGGCTACGCCTACGGCCGCGGCCTGGAGGGCCGCCCGGCCCGCGCCGAGATGGAGAGCGCCTACAAGCGGATCGCGGTGGCCGCCAAGAACACCGACACCCGCGAACACGACATCGCCGACTCCGACGATTACTTCCAGTACCACGGCGGCATGGTCGCCACCGTACGGGCGTTGAAGGGCACCGCCCCCGCCGCGTACATCGGCGACTCCACCCGCCCGGAGACGGTGCGCACCCGCACCCTGGTGGAGGAGACCTCCCGGGTCTTCCGGGCCCGGGTGGTCAACCCCCGCTGGATCGAGGCCATGCGCCGCCACGGCTACAAGGGCGCCTTTGAACTCGCCGCCACCGTGGACTACTTGTTCGGCTATGACGCCACCACCGGCGTGGTGCCCGACTGGATGTACGACAAACTCACCCAGACCTATGTGCTGGACGACGAGAACCGCGCCTTCCTCCAGGAGGCCAACCCCTGGGCGCTGCACGGCATCGCCGAGCGGCTGCTGGAGGCGGAGAGCCGGGGCATGTGGGCCAAGCCGGACGCGGAGACGCTGGAGGCGTTGCGCCAGGTGTTCCTGGAGACGGAGGGGGAGCTGGAGGGCGAGGGCTAATTCCGCTTGCCGCCTCGGACGGCGGGGTCCATGATCACGTCGTCCGGGGCTCCCCGTAGGGTGGGTGTTGCACGGACATCGGCCAATTAGTGGGGGATTGTTCAAAATGGCACGGAAGCGCGGCGTCGTAGTGGCGGCCGCCTGTATGGCGGCCGTGGTGGGGCTCTCGGCGTGCGGGGGCAAGAAGTCCGACAGCAAGGACAGCGCGTCCTCGAGCAGCAGTGCCACCACCGCGCAGCCGCAGAGCGAACTGGCGAAGCTGTCCGGCAACGAGATCTCGGAGAAGTCCAAGCAGGCGCTGACGTCGGTCACGTCCATGCATATGAAGATCGACCGGCCCGGCGGGTCGGGCAATCTCGATCTGACGCTGGACCGGCAGGGCAACTGCGTGGGAACGGTCTTCAAGGGCGGCGGCACCATGGAGATCATCAAGATCGGCAACAAGGTATGGATAAAGGGCGACGAGGCCTTTATCAACCGGCGCGGTGGCCACTCGGAGCGAGCCAAGCTGTTCCAGGGGCGCTACATCTACGGCACCACGGATGACGATCAGGTCAGGAAGACGGGCAGCGCGTGCGATCTGGCCGCGCTCCAGGCCAAGATGGCCGGAGAGCGCGACAAGGAGGAGGTCACCAAGGGTGCGCCGACCACCGTCAACGGCCAGCCGGTCATTCCGATCACCAGCTCCAAGAAGACGGTCATCGACGTGGCCGCCACGGGCAAGCCGTACCCGCTGCAGGTCACCAAGGCCGACCAGAGCAAGATGACCCTCTCCGACTTCGACAAGCCGGTACAGCCCAAGGAGCCCCCGGCGGACCAGACCGTGGATATCGCCAAGCTGAAGGAGCAGCAGGGGAGCTGAACCGCACGGGGGCCAACTCCCGTTTTGAGTCGGCCCCCCACCGCTCACTAAGATCCTCCAATGATCATCACAAAACGGCTGGCGGCGGGCGCCTGTGCCCTGCTCGCCGTACTGGCCGGGGGCATAGCGCCGGCGGCCGCCGGCGAACCGCCCTCCAAGGACTCCCCCAAAGTCGAGCTGGTGCTGGACGTCAGCGGCTCCATGCGGGCCCGGGACATCGACGGCCAGTCCCGGATGGCGGTGGCCCAGCAGGCGTTCGACGAGGTCATCGACGGGCTCCCGCAGGGAGTACGGCTCGGTATCCGGACCCTTGGATCCGACTACCCCGGCGACGACAAGACGGTCGGCTGTAAGGACACCAAGCAGCTGTACCCCGTCGGCCAGGTCGACCGGACCGAGGCCAAGACGGCCGTCGCCACCCTGCGGCCCACCGGCTGGACGCCCATCGGTCTGGCGCTGCGCGGTGCCGCCCAGGACCTGGGCACCGGTGACGGCACCCGGCGCGTGGTGCTCATCACCGACGGCGAGGACGACTGCTCACCGCCCGACCCCTGTGACGTGGCCCGCGAACTGGCCGCCAACGGCACCCACTTGACCATCGACACCCTGGGCCTGGCGCACGACGACAAGACGCGCGAACAGCTGGAGTGCATCGCCGCGGCCACCGGCGGCACCTACACCTCGGTGCGGCACAAGGAGGAACTCTCCGGCCGCCTCAAGCAGTTGGTGCGCCGCTCCAAGGACCCGGACGATGCCACCCCCAGGCCGGCGCAGGGCGGCAATGACTGCCCGTCCGCTCCCGAGATCGGCAAGGGCGTCTTCACCGACCGGGAGAAGTTCGGTGAGCACCGCTGGTACCGGGTGAAGGTCAAGCCCGGCCAGGAGCTGCGGGCCGCCGCCAGCGTCGCCGCCGACCGCGAGGTCGACCGGGACTACGGGGTACTGGTACGCGCCGTGGGCGACAACGGCCAGGAGCTGGTACGCGGCTCCGACGCCGGCAGCGGGCGCACCGATGTGCTGGCCTCCGGACTGCGCTACCCGGTGGGCAAGGCCAAGAAGGGCGGGGACAACCAGGACCGGACGGTCTGCCTGGAGGTCTCCAACTCCTTCTCCGCGCCCCCGTCGGTCAAGCGTGACCCGGGCCTTCCGGTGGAGCTGGCCGTCGACCTGGTCAAGGCGCCGTCCAACCCCTCGGACCTGGCGGCCTTCGGACTGGGCCGGGGCTGGATCCTGCTGCTGGTGCTGGGTGGCACCGGGCTGATCGGCGGACTGCTGTGGGGCTGGCTGGCCCGCTGGCGGGTCGCCATCTGGAGGGAGAACTGATGCGTACCGCACGCAGCTTGACCGGTGCGCTGCTCGCCGTGACGGCGCTGTTCGCCTCGGCCGGCGCCGCCTCGGCGCAGGGCGAGGACGGCGCCCCCACCGAGGCCGGCACCTCCTTCCGTACCGCCACCGCCATCAAGCAGGACCAGAAGGCCACGGCCAGTGCCTCCGCCGGTGACTACCTCTACTGGCAGTTCCCGGCCGGGGCCGGCCAACGGCCCACCGTACGGGCCACGGTGAGCCTGCCCGAGGCCACGGCCCGGCACGGCGCCGCCACCTGGCAGCTGGACGTCTTCGACGGACTGCGCCGCCGCCAGGCATGTGCCTCCGGCGAGCCGGTGCACAAGGCCGGGCAGCAGGACTCCTCGGTGACGCTCACCTGCACCCTGCGCACGGTGCGGCCCTGGGCCGAGCGCTGGTCCAACGACCCGCTGCCCGGGGCCTATTACCTGCGCCTGACGGTGGCCGACGCACCCGCCGACGACATGGGTCTGGCGGTGAAGGCCGAGGTGGAGGCCACCGCCGGGGACGCCGGCGGGGCGCGGGCCGAGGGCGGCGAACTGGGCGCCCCGCTGCACGCGGCCGCCGTCGCCGAGCCCAAGGACGGCTGGATGGGCAGCTGGTGGTCGGACCGCTGGCTGTGGACCGTGGGCGGTGCCCTGCTGGGCGCGCTGGCCGCCATCGGCGGCTACACCCTCACCCGGCACCCGCACCGCTTCCGGCGCCCGCCGGGCGCGTAGCCGGACGCACCAGGGGGCCCCTCGGCGGTTTGCCGAGGGGCCCCCTGGCCTTGGCGGGCAAGCCGGTTCAGAACCCGGCTTCAGAACCCGTCATCAGAACTCGGCCGGCTTCTCGCCGCGCACCGCGCTCACATACAGGTCCCACAGATCCTCGTTGAAGTAGGAGCTGTAGGAGATGTCCGGAGTGTCACCGCCGGTGTGGTAGCCGCCGATGACGCCGATCACCGCATAGCCGTACCCCAGCAGATCCCGCACCAGGAACGGCCCCCCGGAGGTGCCGCCGACATACCCGGCACAGGCGATCTCCAGGAAGTCACCGGGCGCCTTGGGGTCGGTGCTGGTGTAGCGGTGGGTGGAGGAGGAACAGTCCAGCGGCTTGGGGTACTTGGCGTCACTGCTGCCCGGGTAGCCGATCAGCCGGACCTTGCTGTGGTTGTAGCCGGGCCGGACGGCCAGATCGAAGCCGCCCGTCGCCCGTTCCACCGAGGTCCCGTCGCTGCGGGCCCCCAGCCGCACCACGGTGAAGTCCCAGCGGGCCCCGCCGTCCGTGCCCAGGTCGTAGTAGCGGGGGTCGATGTAGATGAGCTTGACCGGGAAGACGCCGTACGGTTTGCGCCCGTCGTGGTACTGCGGCACAAAGGACAGCTGCTTCTTGGGGTCCGGACGCCGCAGGCAGTGCGCCGCGCTCACCGCCAGGTCGTGGTACGGGCTGCGCACCACCGTGCCGCCGCAGAAACGTCCCTTGTTGTGCCCGTCCGTCCAGAAGAACGTGCCCACCTGGGGCAGCCCGTCGAAGGGGTGGCTGGGCGGCGCGGCACCTTCCCGGCCGGGCGCGGTGGTGCCGTCCGGGCCGGGCCCGGACGTCCGGTGTTCGTCCTCGACCGGCAGGGCCGCCGCCATCCGGCCGGGCGTCCAGTAGCCGTCCGCGGCCAGGGCCACGGCCCGCCAGCCGGACTCCGCCCGGGCCGCCGGGACGGCGAGGTTGGCGGCCAGCAGGCCGAGTAACAGGGTGACGAGTCCGCGTGCGGCGAAGGGTCTGCTCATGAGCCGGTTCCTCCCTGATGCGCCGGGGCACGTACGAGGTGAGCGTGCCATCGTCCCCCCGGCGCCGGGCCCGCGGTAGAGCCGGACGCGACAGGATTCACCAGGACAGCCGGAGGCGATCAACCCGTGGTTAAGTTCGTCATCCGCTCTTAACCTCCAGCGGACTAGTGCGCCCGGGAATCCCGTGGCAGGATGCCCAGCACGGTCGGCCGTGGCTTAACTGGCCGTGAAATCACCGCAAGAACACGGCGGCAGGACGGGGGCGCAGATGGCGGTCGGGAGGGAAAGGCAGCCGGGGGACGCCGGCAGTCCGCTGGCCGAACGGCTCAACTACCTGTTCGCGAACGTCCATCCGCGCGGCGCGCCCTATACCAATGGGCATGTCGCGGAGGAGATCAGCCGGAACACCGGGGAGTACGGCGGGGTCACGCTCACCGAGCAGTACCTGTCGATGCTCCGCAACGGCAAACGGGCCAACCCCAGCGGCGATGTGCTGCGGGCGCTGGCCAAGTTCTTCGCCGTGCCGGTGGGCTATCTGATGGGGGATCTGTCCGCCTCGCAGACCGCGCGGGTGGAGGAGGAGGTCAGGTTCCTGGTCGCCATGCGCGACCAGCGGGTGCGGGCGATCGCCCTGCGCTCGGTGGGCCTGCCCCCCGAGGTGCAGGACAGCCTCACCACGATCATCTCCCAGTTCCGGCAGCAGATGAACCTCCCCTCCGAGGCACCCGGCGCGGGTGGTGAGGAACGCCCGTGACCGTCGTGGCGGACGACCGGCTCTTCACTTACTGGCGGCGTACCGAGGACGAGGACGGTGCAGGCATGCGAGTGGGGCGGATACGTCGCCGGTGCAAACAGCTCATCGCCGAGCTGGCGTTGCCCGCGTCGGTCGGCCTGCCGGGCCTGTGCGAGGTGGTGGCCGCCCGGGTGGGCCGGCCCATCCATCTGGTACCGATGAGCCTGGACGGGGTGGTCTCCGGGATGACCGCCACCACCGACGACGGCTACTGGGTGGTGTACGAGCTCAAGACCTCCCCCTGGCACCAGGTGCATATCGTGCTGCATGAGCTCGGCCATCTGCTGCTGGGCCATGACCAGGACCCCACCGTCACCGAGAACGCGCTCAAGGTGTGGACGCCCTCGGTGGATGTGGCCACCGCCATGCGCCGGATGGGCCTGACCATGGGCCTGGCCCGCCACCACTGCTATGACGACCTCACCGAGCGGGAGACCGAGATCCTGGGCACCCTGCTGATGGAGAAGGTGGTGCCCCCGCCGCCGGACCAGGAACAGCCCGCCGCCGGGCTGGCCGCCGAACTGGCCGCCTCACTCGGCCCGGCGCTGCAGCATGTGCGCCAGGAACTGCGGCGCCGCCAGGCACCGGAGGAGGGCGGGAGCGGTGTTTGACGTCCTCTACCTCAGCTTCAGCGCCGTCACCTGGGTCATCGTCGGCTACAAGGCCGCCGCCTGGTTCCGCGACCGGAGCAACACCGACCTGGGACTGACCGCCCTGATGACCGCCGGGGTGCCCCTTGTCTTCCTGTTCTCCGCGCCCCGCGTCTACCGGGCCTTCGACCGGCTGACCGGGGTGGCCAACCTGGCCATGGTCTTCCTCTACTCGGCCGTGGTGCTGTTCGCCTCCGGCGCCACCGTGCTGCTGCTGCGCTGGACCAGCCGGGGCGACGACCGCGACCGCGCCCGTGCCGCACTGCGCGCCCGGCTGGCCATCGGCGCCGTGGCGGTGGCCTGGTGCGCCGCCATCGTCTGCTTCGCGGTGGGCCGCCCCGACGCCGTGGAACACCCCCGCGACTTCAGCACCGCCTATGCCGACGCCCCCGGAGTGGTCGCCTTCCTGGTGCTCTATCTGGCCATCTTCGGCACCAGCCTGGCCGGCCTGGGCACCTTGTGCCCCCGCTACGCCGCCACCCTGGGACCCTCCTGGCTGTCCCGGGGGCTGCGCACCCTGGCCGTCGGCTGCTGGCTCGGACTGCTGTACTGCGCCTGCAAGTTGACCGGTTTCCTGCTGTCCTGGTCCGGTCATCCGCAGCGCTGGCTGTCCAATGGAGTGGCCCCGGTCAGCGCCTCGGTGGCCGCGCTGCTGGTCCTGCTGGGTTTCTCCCTGCCGGCCGCCGGCCCCCGGGCCGCCGCCTGGCGCCGGCTGCGCCGGCTGGAACCGCTGTGGCGGGAGGTGACCGCCGAAGCCCCCGAGGTCACCATCACCGAGTCCCGCTGGAGAAGCCGCTGGCCCTTCGCCGACCTCGAGTGGCGGGCCAACCGCCGGATGGCCGAGATCCGCGACGTCCAGCGCGGGGTGCGGCGCCATGTGGAGCCCGCCGCCCTGGAGATCGCCCGCCGCCGGGGCCAGGACGCCCGGCTGGACGCCCGCTCGCTGGCCGCCGTGGTGGAGGCCGCGGCCCTGCGGCGCGGGCTGGCCAACCGCGGCACCGGGCATGTACCCCGGCCGCACGCCGACAGCGTGGTGGTCACCGTGAGCGCCGATCCGGCGGAGGAGCACGAGCACCTGGCCCGGGTGGCCGATGTCTTCCACCATCAGCTGGTGGACGCGGTCCTCGGTGAACTACGAGAGCTCAGCGCGTCGCACCGCCCCTGACAGCCTCTCAACCCTCCACAGACCGGGCGGCCATGGACGGGGGTCACGGCCGCCCCTGACACGGGCCGGCACCGGGTCCGTACCCTGAGTACGGACTCGGTGCCGCCCGTTGGAATCGCGGACCCTAGAGTCGGATGCCATGCGACCGATCGATGCCACCCCGCTCATCACCGACCCCTATGGCACCTACGCCGAGCTGCGCGAGGCCGGCCCGGTACACCGGATCACCGGGCCCGACGGCCGTCCCGCCTGGCTGGTGACCCGCTACGAGGACGTACGGCAGGGCCTCAACGACCCGCGGCTCTCGCTGGACAAGCGGAACGCTCTGCCGGGCCAGTACAGCGGCTTCGCGCTGCCCGCGGCCCTGGACGCCAATCTGCTCAACATGGACCCGCCGGATCACACCCGGGTGCGGCGCCTGGTGGTCAAGGCGTTCACCGTCGGGCGGGTGGAGAAGCTGCGCGCTCCGGTCCGGCGGCTGGCCGACGAACTGCTGGCAGCCGTCGAGGCGGACGGCCAGGCAGACCTGCTGGCCGCCTATGCGGCGCCGCTGCCCATCACCGTCATCTGCGATCTGCTGGGGGTCCCGCAAGACCACCGGCCGGACTTCCGGTCCTGGACCGACGAACTGCTCACCCCGGACCGCAGCCGCCCGCACCTGATGAAGGAGGCGCTGGCGAACATGATGCGCTTCCTGACCGGGCTGATCGCGGCCAAGCGTGCCGAGCCGGCGGACGACCTGCTCTCGGATCTGATCGCGGCGCGGGAGGAAGACGACCGGCTTTCCGAGGAGGAACTGACCTCGCTGGCCTTCCTGATCCTCTTTGCCGGATACGAGAACACCGTCCACCTCATCTCCAACGCCATCCTGGCGCTGGTCGATCACCCGGAAGTCCAGCGAGAGCTGCGAAAGAATCCGGACGGTCTCGCGGCGGCTGTGGAGGAGTTCAACCGGTGGGACGGGCCCGCCGCACTGGCGATCCGCCGGTTTCCGCTGGAGGACATGGAGATCGGCGGGGTGACCGTACCGGCCGGGGAGACGGTCTGGCTCTCGCTGGCCTCGGCCAACCGCGACCCCGCTCGATTCCCCGATGCCGACCGCCTTGACCTGGGGCGGGGCGCCGCAGGCCACCTTGCGCTGGGGCACGGGATCCACTACTGCGTAGGGGCGCCACTCGGCCGGATGGAGGCCGAGATCGCGCTGGCCGCACTGCTGGACCGCTTCGGCGACCTGGAACTGGCCGTCCCGCGCGAGGAACTGCGCTGGCGTCCGACCATCCGGGCGCGTGGCTTGATTTCGCTCCCCGTCCGCTGGGATTCCGTCGAGCAGACGGGTTTTTGATGCATAACCCATCGTTGATGAGGTAGAACTGTGTTCGAGCCCGCCCGGTGTGCATCCCCCGTCGCACCGGGCGGGCCTTTCGTATCTCACCGGCCGCTGCCGACCGGCCGCTCTCACCAACTGCCGGGCGGGAACTTCAGCAGGGCCACCGCCGCCAGCATCTGGATGCTCACCGCCCCCACCGCCTTATGGGTGGGCAGGTGGTGCTGGCCGCGGATCAGCAGGGCGGCCAGGGCGTAGCCCAGGGCCGCCGTGGCGCAGGCGGCGGCGCGCACCGGTGGGGAGCCGGCCGGCAGCGCGGTGGCCAGTGCCAGCCGGGGCAGGTCGGTGGCCCAGAAGACCAGGACGAACAGGCTGGCGGTGGGGCCGAAGCGGCCGTTGCCGCCCAGGCGCCGGGCGATGGCGTGGGTGACCGCCCCCAGCAGCACACTGGCCAGCAGCATCACCCCGGAGCCAATGGCCATGGCCTCCAGGGCGAGCACCCGGTCGTTGTCCCACTGGACCCAGAAGGAGTCCTTGGCCAGCGTGCCCAGTGCGCCGCACACCAGGCTCAGAAAGGTGGCCACCCCCCAGACGCTCCGGTCCCGGGCCTCGTCGAGCACCTCGACGGGTCGGTACCAGAGCCCGAATATCAGCCGGTGCCAGTGCAATCGGCGCCGGGCGGCGGTGGTGGCGTGGGGGGTGGATGCGGTGGTCAAAGGCATGGTTGTGGTTTTATCACCGCTCTGTCCGGAGAGCCGAATGGCCCTTGACTACAAGCCAGTAGACGGAGTATTAGGCGGGGGCCGGTTCCACCGGTCCGGCGCCCGGGTCCGCGTCGCTCTCCGGCTCCCGGTCTGCGACGTCGGGCAGATACTCCTCACTGATCTCGCGCGGCCCGAAGGGCCAGATCTTCTCGTAACGGGCCCACAGCAGGAAGGCCACACAGCCGGCCGCGACCCAGGCCAGCGACCACTCGATGGGATGGCGGCCCGGTGAATCCTTGTCCGCATAGCCGTAGATGACCAGCCAGCCGGCCAACGCCACCAGGCTGGGCAGCGGATAGAGCCACATCCGGTAAGGGCGGCGGAGGGACGGCTGCCGGCGCCTGAGCACCGTGACGGCGGCGACCTGGCCGAGGGCCTGCACCAACACCACGACGGTGGTGAGCAGTTGGATCAGGGTCGCCAGATCTGTGTGCCGGCCGACCAGGAAGCCCACGATGCCGATCGCCCCCATGGCCAGCAGGCTCAGCCAGGGGAAGCGGTGACGCGGATGCAGCGAGCCGAAGGGGCGGAAGAAGACCTTCTCCCGCGCCGCGTCATAGGGGATCCGGGAGGCGCCCAGCAGCCCGGTGAAGATCGAGGCCACCGCCGTGATCAGCACCAGCACGGTGGCCACGTCCGCCGCCTTCTTGCCCCAGGTCTTCTCCAGCACCGCCGAAGCCACCGATGAGGAGGCGCTGTTGTGGGGATCCAGCATGTCCTGCCAGTCGACCACGCCCAGGGTGCCGATCTGCAACAGCAGATAGATGGCCATGATGCCGACGATCGAGTAGATGATGGAGCGCGGCAGCACCCGCCCCGGGTCCTTGATCTCGGCGCCCATATAGGCGGTGGTCCAGTAACCGCCGTAGTCATAGATGCCGATGGTGAGCCCGGCCGCGAAACCGATCCAGAAGTGATTGGTCGTCAACTCAAAGGCATGCGCGGGGTAGGTGAAGGCACGGTGTGGGCTGAAGTGGGTGAAGGCGGCGAGGATGACCATCACCACCGAGGCGATCATCACGCACCACAGCAGCACGCTGATCCGGGCATGGTGTTCCACCCGGCCCCATAGCAGCGCCACCACCAGCACAATCAGCCCGATGCCGGTGAGATCGCCCTGAGTCTGCGTCATATCCGGCCAGAGATAGGCGAGATACTGGACAAAGCCGATGACTCCGGTGGACATGGCGAGCGGGATGTAGAGCATCGCCGTCCAGACGAACAGGAAGGGCATCAGCTTTCCGGTGCGGTACTGGAAGGCCTGCCGCAGATAGACATAACTGCCGCCGGCCCCGGGCAGTGAGGCGCCCAACTCGGCCCAGACCAGCCCGTCGGCGAGCGCGAGCACCGCGCCCGCGACAAAGCCGATGACGGCGTGCGGACCGCCGAAGGCGGCGACCATCAGGGGGATGGTGACGAAGGGGCCGATGCCGCACATCTGGGCCATGTTGATGGCGGTGGCCTGGAACAGGCCGATCCGCCGGACGAATCCCGGGTTCCCGGTGGGCCCGGTATCTGGGTCTGCCATGGAGTCAACCTCTCCTCGTGGTCTGCTGCACTCGCACTCGTAGCACCGGCCCGCCTGACGCGTCCATCACATGGACAGGGTTGAGCAGCATGGATGTCCCGGCTCCGCCCGAACAGCGCACGGGAGTTCGTCCGAGGGGTGCGGGAGACTCTGGCGGGGTTGATGGGTGCGCGTCAAGGCATGACCATCACCACTTCTCGGCCACATGGCCGCCTGGGGGAGCTAGGGTGGTGCGGCCGTGGTGCTCGGGAAGACCGGTGACGGACCTTGGGTCCGGAGTCCGGAGCGGCCCTCGCCACTGTGATCGGGGAGTTACCGTCCCCTTCCGTGCGCGCCCTTGCGGCGGGTACGGAGCCACTGGCAGCAGCCGGCTGCCGGGAAGGCTGGGACGGGCGCGGGAAAACCCGTAAGCCAGGAGACCGGCCACGGCATCTCAGAATCGATCCACGAGGTGCTGGAGCGTGAACGGCAGATGAGCCTGCCCCCTACTGATACCACCGGCGTCGCGCCGGTCACTTCCTTCCGCTGGCGCCGCCAGGACACCGTGCGCACCGCCGGTCTGCTGGCCGTCATAGCCGCCCTGCACATCGTCGCGTTCGGCGTGCTCTTCCTGCTGATCGTGCCCAACCACTACAAGGTGGGCAGCGAGGTCTACGGCATCGGCCTCGGCGTCACCGCCTACACCCTGGGCATGCGGCATGCCTTCGACGCCGACCACATAGCCGCCATCGACAACACCACCCGCAAGCTGATGGCCGACGGCAAACGGCCGGTCTCGGTGGGCTTCTGGTTCGCCCTGGGCCACTCCTCCGTGGTGGTGGTGATGGCGGCCCTGGTCTCCGGCGGCACACATCTGGCCGGGACCCTGATGAACGAGGAGTCCACCACCCACCAGACCCTGGGTGTGGTGGGCACCACCGTCTCCGGCGGCTTCCTCTACCTGATCGCCGCGCTCAACCTGGTGGCGCTCGCCGGGATCCTGCGCATCTTCCGCACCATGCGCGAGGGCCGCTTCAACGAGGCCGAACTGGAAGAGCAGTTGGACTCCCGGGGCTTTATGAACCGCATCCTGGGCCGCCTCACCCGCTCCATCTCCCGCCCGGGCCAGATGTTTCCGCTGGGCTTCCTGTTCGGGCTGGGCTTTGACACCGCCACCGAGGTCACCCTGATGGTGATGGCGGGCAGCGGGGCCGCCGCGGGGCTGCCCTGGTACGCCATCCTCTGCCTGCCGCTGCTGTTCGCCGCCGGGATGAGCCTGTTCGACACGCTCGACGGGACCTTTATGAACTTCGCCTACCAGTGGGCGTTCTCCAACCCGGTGCGCAAGGTCTACTACAACCTCACCATCACCGGCCTGTCCATCGCGGTCGCCTTCCTGATCGGCACCATCGAGCTGGTCGGCGTGCTGCATGAGAAGCTCGGGCTGAACGACGGGCTCACCGGCTGGGTCGCCGGGCTCAACCTGGACAATGTGGGCTTTGTCATCGTCGGCCTGTTTGTGGTGGTCTGGGCCGCCGCCCTGGCCTTCTGGCGCTTCGGACGGGTCGAGCAGCGCTGGGCGGCGCGGACGGCCGAGGCGTCGCCGGAGGGCTGACCGGGCCGAGCGCGGGCCGCCGGGGGCGGACCGTCCGGATGGCCGAGTTCCGCAGGCGGATCCCGCCCCGGCGGCGGTCCACTGAAGGGAAGCGACCCACTTCCCGGAAGGACGCTGCCGTGGGCAAGCCCGAGGACAAGCGCAAGAAGCTCTCCGACAACGCCAGGTTCTTCCTGACCGGCATGACCAGGGCGGAACAGGAGAAGGCGCTGCGCGAGAAGACACCGGAGGAACTGGACAAGGCCGGTGAGGAGGTGCGCAGCGCTCTCTCCGAGGAGGAGCGGCGGTAGTTCGCGCCCTCGCCGGGTGCGGGCCGTCGCCCCTCAGCGGCGCCGGCGGGCCGCCAGCAGGTAGCCCGCCAGGATGGCCAGTACGGCCGCCGCGTCCGCCACCAGACAGGTGGTGAGCCCGTGGACCCTGAGCAGCCAGGCACCGGCCAGGGCGCCGGTGAACATCAGCAGCACCGAGCCGAAGCGGCGCCGGAAGCGGGGGTTGTCGCCGCCGGCGACCGAGGACTCGGCGGCCAGGCCGGTCAGCGTCCCGGTGAGCACCGTGGTGGTCAGGTCGGGCAGGCCCACCCGGCGGGTCATGGCGTTGCGGCAGCCCATGGCCAGGCCCAGCAGGGCGATCACCGCATAACGCACCTCGTTCAGCGGGGCGATGGCGGTGATCGCCAGCGCCAGCACCATGCCCGCGGCCTCCAGGGTCAGGGCCGCGCCCACCCAGCGGTGGCGGGCACCCAGCAGGACGGCCAGCCGGCCGCCGGTCACCGCGCCCAGCAGGAAGCCGGCCAGCGAAGCCGTCGCGGCGCGCCGGGAGAAGCCGGGGGTGCCGGCGGTGGCGAAGCCCAGGATCACCACATTGCCCGTCATATTGGCGGTGAACACATGGCCGAGGCCGATATAGCTGACCGCGTCGACAAAGCCGCTCACCAGGGTCAGACAGGCCAGGACCGCCGGGAGCCGGGCGGTCTCCGCCCCGTCGCCCCCGGTCGCCGCTTTGATGGCCGCGCTCATACCGAGTTCCTCTCCCGGTCCTCTCGCCGAGTTGCCCGCGGGCCGGGCCGCGGCAGACTGGTGCCATGCCCGAGCTGCCGGAGGTGGAGGCCCTCGCCGAGTTCCTGGCCGGGCGGCTGGCGGGCCGTACGGTCGAAGCCGTGGTGCCGGTCGCGATCAGCGTACTGAAGACCTATGACCCGCCCCTGAGTTCCCTTCAGGGGCGTGCCGTGGCCGGCGTCCGCCGGTACGGCAAGTTCCTGGACCTGGCCACCGAGGGCCCCGACGGCCCGCATCTGGTGGTCCATCTGGCCCGGGCCGGCTGGCTGCGCTGGCGCGCGGAGCTGCCCGCCGCGCCGCCCCGTCCGGGCAAGGGGCCGCTGGCGCTGCGGGTGCGGCTGGCCGGCGGGGCGGGCTTCGACCTCACCGAGGCGGGCACCCAGAAGCGGCTCGCCGTGTACTGCGTCCATGACGTCATGGCGGTGCCCGGTATCGCCCGCCTGGGGCCGGACCCGCTGGCGGCGGACTTCGCCCTGGCGGACTTCGCCGCTCTGCTGCGGGGCGAACGGCGGCAGATCAAGGGCGTGTTGCGCGACCAGAGCGTGCTGGCCGGCATCGGCAACGCCTACTCCGACGAGATCCTGCACGCCGCGCGGCTGTCCCCGTTCCGGCCGGCCGACTCGCTCACCGGGCAGGAGACGGCCGCGCTCTTCGAGGCGATGGGCAGCACCCTGCGCGAGGCCGTGCGGCGCTCGCGCGGGCGGGCGGCGGACGATCTGAAGGGGGAGAAGCGGACCGGGATGCGGGTGCACGGCCGCACCGGTGAGCCCTGTCCGGTCTGCGGGGACGTCATCCGGGAGGTCTCCTACCGGGACTCCTCGCTGCAGTACTGCCCCACCTGCCAGACCGGCGGCAAGCCGCTCGCCGACCGCCGGCTCTCCCGGTTGCTGAAGTAGCGGGCCCACTCGGCGGGCTCAGTCCCGGGGAATGCCCCGGGCATCGGCGTGCGCCAGCTCGGAGTGGCGGTAGGAGTAGCTGAAGTAGACAGCCATGCCGATGACGAACCACACCGCGAACCGCACCCAGGTCTGCCAGGCCAGATAGGTGATCAGCCAGATCGAGGCCAGCACCCCGATGCCGGGCACCAGCGGCACCGCCGGGCAGCGGAAGGAACGCGGCAGCTCCGGCCGCTTGTAGCGGAGCACGATCACCGCCGAGCACACCACCGCGAAGGCCAGCAGGATGCCGATATTGGTCAGCTCCGCCGCCTCGCCGATGGGCACCAGCCCGGCGAGCACCGCGGAGGCCGCCCCGACGATCCAGGTCACCCGGATCGGGACATGCCGGGTGGGATGGGTCTTGGCGAACCACTTGGGCAGCAGCCCGTCCCGGCTCATGGCGAACCACACCCGGGTCACCCCCAGCATGAAGGTGAACATCACAGTGAGGATGCCGATGATCGCGCCGACCGCGATCACATCCGCGACCCCGCTCAGGCCCACCGACTTGAAGGCGGTGGAGAAGCCGCTCTCCGGGTCGATGTGCCGGTAGTTCTGCATGCCGGTCAGCACCAGGCAGGCCAGCACATACAGCACCATGGAGATGGCCAGCGAGTACATGATCGCCTTGGGCATATGGTGCTGGGCGTCCTTGGACTCCTCGGCGGCGGTGGACATGGCGTCATAGCCGAAGACCGCGAAGAAGACGGTGGCCGCCCCGGTGAAGGCACCGCTGATTCCAAAGGGGAAGAAGGGGTGGTAGTTGGCGGTGTTGATATGGAAGAACCCCACCACGATCACCAGCAGCACCACCACGATCTTCAGTCCCACGACAATCGTCTCAAAGCGGGCCGCGCTCTTGATGCCCAGGGTGAGCAGATAGGCGATCAGCAGACAGAGCAGCGCGGCGAACACATCCACCCGGTGCCCGTGCCCGGTGCCCGGGGCGCCCAGCATCCAGTCCGGCAGCGGCGCCCCCGCCTCCTTGAGCAGGAAGTTGACATAGCCGGAGATGCCGATGGCCACCACCGAGACGATGGCGGTGTACTCCAGCAGCAGGTCCCAGCCGATGAACCAGCCGCCGATCTCGCCGAGCACCACATAGCCATAGGTGTAGGCGGAGCCGGCCCGTGGGATCAGGCCGGCGAACTCCGCGTAGGAGAAGGCCGCCGCCGCGCTGGCCACCCCCGCGATCAGGAAGGACACCAGCACGGCCGGGCCCGCCGTGCCATGGGCGATGGTGCCCGCCAGGCTGAAGATGCCGGCGCCGATGATCCCGCCCACCCCGATGGCCGTCAGCTGCCACAGGCCGAGGGCACGGGTGAGGTGCTCGCCGTGCGCCTCGGTCTCCTCCGCCTCCTCGATGGTCTCGATCGGTTTACGGCGCAGTACGCCCTGGCCTGCCCGGAGCCCGGCCATGTCAAGTCCTCTCGTCGATCGACGTGACGGCGGCTCATCATGGCCGAGCCGCGGCGGCGACGGAAGGCGCCGCCCCGAGCAGGAGGGCCGGGTCAGCCGATGGCGGGCGGGGCCGCGGAACGGGCCGTTCCCCAGCGGGAGGGTGTCCGCCCGGTGGTGAACTCCAGCTCCTCGGCGTCCCGGATCGCCGCCGTGGTCAGATAGGTACGGTCGAACCCGGCCCCGTCCAGCCGCGCGGAGCGCACATAGCGGCCGTCGCCGGCGGCGCCCGGCGCGCTCACCGTGAAGTGCCCCTCGGGGAACCAGCGCCGGTCCAGCCGCAGTTCGATCCGGTCGAAGGCCGGCGTGGTCAGCCCCCACACATCCGTGCCCGGCTGCACCGGATACAGGCCGATCGCCGAGAGCACCAGCCATGCCGACATGGTGCCCAGGTCGTCATTGCCGGGAATCCCGGCCGGGGCGTCGGTGTACCGGGTGAGCGCGGCACGCACCACATCGGCGGTCTTCCAGGGCTGGCCGGTGGAGAGATAGGTGTACGGGGCGTTGATGTCCGGCTCGTTCTCCGGGTTGTACTTGTCGGCGTTGTAGTAGTCATAGGGCCCGTGCACCCACACCTCGCGCGCGGTGCGCGCCGGGTCCGCGCGCAGCTTGTCATAGGCGAAGAAGGTGTCCAGCCGCCGGTTGGCCGCCTCCCGGCCGCCCAGCAGTTCGATCAGACCGGGCAGGTCCTGCTGCACCAGCCACTGGTACTGCCAGGTGGTGCCCTCATGGAAGCCGGGGCTGCGGGCCGGGTCAGCGGAACCGGTGAACGACCCCCTGGCGTCGCGCGGCCGGAAGAATCCGGTGCCGGCGTCGAAGAGATGGCGGTAGTTGCGAGAGCGGTCCGCGAAGCGCTCGGCATCCGCCCGGTGCCCCAGGTCATGGGCCATCTCGGCCAGCGCGCCATCGGCCAGCGCGTACTCCAGGGTGGCCGAGGCACCCTGCTCCAGATCGGACTCGCCCGGCTTGTGCCCCTTGGGTCGGGGCATCAGCGGCACATAACCATCCCTGAGATAACGGGTGTTGCCATCCCGGCCGACCGCCGGCGAGCCGGCCGGCGGCACCCCGTCGGCGTCGTGGCGCAGCGCCCGGTACGCCTCCTCCTCATACCCCGCCAACAGCCCTTGCTGGTAGGCGTTGGTGAGATACGGCGTGACCGGGTCGCCGGTCATCACATTGGTCTCCACCGTGGCATAGCCCCACTTGGGCAGCCAGCCGCCGTCCTGCTCCACGCGCAGCACCGAGCGGGCCATATCGCGGGCCTCGCGCGGGGCGAGCAGCGACAGCAGCTGCGCCTGGCTGCGATAGGTGTCCCACAGCGACCAGTTCTGGTAGTAGGTGAAGCCGCCGGCACGGTGGATCCGCTGGTCCCAGCCGGTGTAGCGGCCGTCGGCGTCGCTGCCGATGTTCGGGGACAGCAGGGCGTGGTAGAGCGCGGTGTAGAAGGCCCGGCGCAGGGTGCGGCCGCCGCCCTGCACCCGTGCCACGCCCAGCCGTTCGGCCCACTCCTCGCCGGCCGCGCGTACCACGCGGTCGAAACTCCCCTGGGCGGCACGGAGATTGGTATCGGCCCCGGCCGCGTCCACATAGCTGATCGCGGTGGTCGCCTCCACCTGGCGGTCCCGGGTGGTATCGAAGCGAACCCAGGCCCCGCTGCGGCCCGTTGTGGCCGAGGCCCGCCGGGCCGGGGACAGTCGCTCGCCCTCCCAGGTGCCATGGGCGGTGAACGGACGGCTGAAGCGGGTGACCGTGTACACCGTGTACGGGCGGGTGTCCTGCCCGCAGAAGCCGCGCCCGGTGACGGTGGCGCGCACCGTGTGGTCATCGACCACCTCGATGCTGCTGGCGACGGTCCGGTGCAGCGGCTGCCCGGAGTTGAGCAGCACATTGGCCTTGTCGGTGGCCGGGAAGGTGTAACGCTGGCGCCCGGTGCGGGCGGTGGCGGTCAGCTCGGCGGTGATGCCGCCGTAGGAGGCGAGACGGACCCGGTAGTAGCCGGGGCGGGCGGTCTCGTCCCGGTGGCTGAAGGCCGCCGCGTAGCGGGCGTTGTCGGTCTCGGTGACCTCCCCGGTGGTGGGCAGCACCGGAAGGTCGCCGCCCAGTGCGCAGCCCACGCCGGACAGGTGCACGGTGCTGAAGCCACGGATATGGGTGTCCTGGTAGTCGTAGCCGGTGGCGTGCCCGGTGTCGGGGGACAGCTGCACCATGCCGAAGGGGACGGCGGCACCGGGGAAGGTATTGCCCTCTTGCGCGGTGCCGATGAGCGGGTTGACCAGGGAGGTGAGGTCCTCCTCCGCCCGGGCCGCCGCGGGCTGCGGCGTCAGCGTCCCGGCGCCGACCAGGACGGCGGCGAGGGCGAGGACGGCCGTGCGGGTGCGCCGTGCCGGGGGTCTGGTCCGTCTCCGTCTCATCGTCCGTGCCCTTCCGCTGTCCACCGCCGTCGCTGTCAGGGGGAGGCTCGCCCGGGGGGCAGGGGGAGTCAAGGACGCACCAAGTGGTGGGCGTGGCCGACGGGCCCCGGCCGGTGGTGGCATTCCGGCCAACTCCCGGCCACCGCCCGGCGGTCGAACACCCGGCACCCCTGCCCGCGCTTGCGCACCCCGTGTACAGTGGCGGCGTTCCGTTCGAATTGCTTCTGACGGGTCGATTTGCTTCTGACGGGGTGACAACTGGATGCGCACACGGGGAGAGCCGGTGACGGACCGGCGCTGACCGCAACCGTGAGCAGCCGGCCGGAGCCGGTCGCGTTCCACGCGCCGGTCGCATTCGGCACCCGCCCGCCGCTGAACTCCCGAGGAGAGCGCACCATGTCACTGCCCGCACACCCCAGAGCGGCCATCACGCTGCCCACAGCGCTGCTGGGGTCCGCCCTGCTGCTCACCGGCGGGGTCGGAATGGCCTTCGCCGACGGCACCCCCGCCAAGCAGCCGAAGTCCGCCACCGCGCAGCCCGCCCGGGCCGGCGGCGCGGCCGGGGCCGCGGCAGCATGGGCCGCCTCCCGGCTGAACGCGGACTCCAGGACCCTGCGCGACCCCGACCTGACCGCCGACCTTGTGATGGGCCTGGCGGCCGCCGGCACCCAGGACAAGGCCGTCAAGAGCGCTACCGATGATCTGGCCAAGCACGCTGGGGACTATCTCAGCCAGGGCGTCAAGGGTCAGATCAGCACGGCCAACACGGCCAAGCTGGCACTGGCGGCCGCGGCCGGGCACGGCGATCTGAAGAACTTCGGCGGCCAGGACCTGGAAGCGACGCTGCGCGACAGGATGCAAAAGGACAGCGGCCGCTTCACCGACCTGGCCAAGGAGGACCACTCCGACCGGATCAGCCAGGCCCTGGCCGTGCTGGCGCTCCAGCACACCACCGGCAAGGCGCCGGTCAAGGCCGTCGACTTCCTGGCCGGATCCGCCTGTAAGGACGGCGGCTTCCCGCTGGCCCTGACCGGCACCTCCGCCGACAACTGCGCCTCCGACCCCGAGGCCACCGCCCTGACCGTCCAGGCGCTGGAGGCCGCGCGCAAGGGCGAGCAGGCCAAGGACGCGCTGAAGTGGCTGACCGGCCGCCAGCACCGGGACGGCGGCTTCGCCACCGCCCGGGGTGAGGTCAACGCCCGCAGCACCGCCCTGGGCGTCCAGGCGCTGAACGCGGGCGGCCGGACCGCCGAGGCCGCCAAGGGGCTGGCCTGGCTGCGCGGTGTCCAGGTGGACTGCACCGGCGATGGCGCCGACCGGGGCGCGGTCGGCTGGAACAAGCCGGAGGTCAACGACAAGACGCTGCGCGCCACCGCCCAGGTGATACCGGCCCTGGCCGGGAAGAGCGTTGGCCAGGTGGACGGCGGCGCCGTGGCGCGTCCCGCCGAGGCCCGGACCGGCTGTGGTGAGGACGATGCCACCCCCGGTACCACGGACGACACCGTGATCCGGCCCTCCAAGCCGGCCACCGCTCCGCAGCCCAGCTCCCCCGCCACCACCCCGGGGACCGCGGACCCGACCTCCACCGGGAGCCCGGCACCGACCGGCACCGCCACCGCCGAGCCCACGGCCACCGCGACCGAGGGAACCAACGGCGCCACCGACGGCACCAATGGCACCAACGGCACCGATGACAGCCTGGCCTCCACCGGCAGCGCGGCCTACCCGGCTGCCCTGGCCGCCGGCGCCCTGCTGATCACCGGCAGCGCCGCGGTCGCCCTGTCCCGCCGGCGCGGGCACCGCGGCGACCGCTGAACACCACCGCGTCCATCAGCCCCATGCGCCTCCAGGACCTCGCCGCGGTAGGGCCGTTCTTCGCCCTGCGCACCGGGGACTCGCCCGGAGGCGCACCCGGGGAGCCCGCCGAGCTCGCTGAGCCGGGCTGGCTCCCGCTCGCCGGGCCCGCCGTCCGGCTGCGGGTGGACACCGTGGCCGCCCGGCTGGCGACCGACGACCGCCGGGCGGCCGCCTCCATCGCCTTCCAGGGCATCGCCGGGCGCGTTCTCTCCATCGCCCTGGGCTCCGCCGTGCTGACCGGCTCGGTCCCGGACCTCGCCATGGACGGCCTGCGGTGGCACCCGGGGCGGACCGCGCCGGACGACCTCTGGCTGCCCCGCCCCGCGGCCCTGGTGCTCACCGGGGACGGGGCGCGGCAGATCGCCGCGACCGTACTGCGGGGCACCCTGGTTCCCCTGCATATTGCATTCCAGGCGGAAGTGCCCATCTCGGCCCGGCTGTTGTGGGGCAACGCGGGGTCCGCCCTGGCCGGCGCGGCCCGGGTGCTGCACGACTGGTGCACCGGGCAGGGCCGTCCGGCCCAGGCCGAGCGGACACTGGACCTCACCCGGTCACTGCTCGACGATGAGCTCCTGCGCGGCACCGGGACCCTGGGCCCGGCCGGCGCCTTCACCCGCCGCGGCTGCTGCCTCTACTACCGGGTGCCGGGCGGCGGCACCTGCGGCGACTGCGTGCTGCGCCATCCGCCGGCTCAGCGGCCCACGGCCGCCATGTAATCGCTCCAGATGTGCGGCGGCAGATCATTGCCGTACCGGCCCTTGCGCCCGCCCAGATCCGCCATCGGCAGCAGCTGGGGCTCGTCCGGCTTGGTACGGAACAGGGTCACCGCCGTCGACAGATCCCGGTCGTAGCCCACGAACCAGGCCGAGCGGAACCGGTCCTGGTCCCCGGTGTGCCCGGCGGCGATGGAACCGACGCCCGCCTTGTCGCCGGACTGCCGCAGGACCTCGGTCACCTGGTCCGCCACCCCCTCGCTCAGCGCCCGGTGCCCCGGGCGGCGTGCGAAGCCGTCGATCGTATCGCCGTCCTTGACCAGTTTGGTCACCGAGTACGGGGCCTGGGCCATGCCCCGGTCGGCGAAGGTGCCATAGGCGCCCGCCATTCTGATGGCACTGGGGGTGGAGGTGCCGATGGGGAAGGTGGTCTCCAACTGGGCCATGCTGTCCGGCAGCAGCCCGCTGTTCACCGCGGTGTCCCGCACCCGCTGCAGCCCCACCTCGCGGCCCAGCCGGACATAGGTGGCGTTGCCGCCGGAGATCAACGCCTGGCGCAGGCTGGGGTGTTCGCCGTCGGGCCCGGCGCCGCTCCCGAAACGCAGCGTCCCGGCCGCGTCGTAGTAGTTGTCCGGTGCCACCGGTTTACGGTCCACCCCGTACTGCAGGGCGGCCGCCAGGACAAAGGGCTTGAACGCCGAGCCGGCCGGAACCCCCGCGGTGTCCGCGTTGTTGGCGAAGTGCTTTGTGGCGTCCGGGCCGCCGTAGACGGCGAGCACGGCGCCGTCCGAGGGACGTACCGAGGCGGCGCCGGCCTGGACATCGGAGTCGGAGGAGGCCCGGTTCTTGGGATCGAGCTCCCGCTTGAGCGCTCCCTCCACCGCCTGCCGCAGCTGCTCGGTGCGCTGTTTGTCAAAGGTGGTGTGCACCCGGTATCCGCCGTGCGCCAGCTCCTTGTCGGTCAGCTTGGTGCGCTGTTTGATGTATTTGTCGGCCACATCGACGAGATAGCCGATCTGGCCGCCCACACTGGTGGAGTTGGACTGCTTGTGCGGCTCGGGGAACGTCCGGTACTTGGCGCGTTCCTCCTCGGTCATCAGGCCGACCTTGACCTGCCGGTCGAGAATCCATTTCCAGCGTTCCTCGGCCCGTTGGTGATTCTTCGGCCCGACCGAGGGGTCGTACTGTTCGGCGCCCTTGAGCAGCGAGGCCAGCAGGGCCGACTGGCTGGGGTCGAGTCTGTGGGCCGGAATTCCGTAGTACGCCTGGGCGGCGGCCTCGATGCCATAGGCTCCACGGCCGAACCAGCTGGTGTTGAGATAGCCCTGGAGAATCTCGTCCTTGCTCTTCTTCCGGTCCAGCTTCAGCGAGATGACGAACTCCTTGATCTTCCGGGTGGCGGTCTGCTCCTGGGAGAGATAGGTGTTCTTCACATACTGCTGGGTGATGGTCGAACCGCCCTGGGTCTCCTTGCCCTGGGCCATGGCGACCACGGCCCGCAGCAGACCCTTGAAGGAGACTCCGGCGTCGGTGTAGAAACTGGCGTTCTCCGCCGCGATCACCGCATTACGGGCGGATTTGGGAACATCCGCCAGCTGGACCACATTCCGGTTGACCGGCCCGACGCTCACCATCTGTGAACCGTCCGACCAGTAGTAGGTGTTGGCCTCCTGGCGGGCCGCGACATTCTCGTCCGGAATGTCCACGCTGGCATAGACATAGGCCAACAGCCCGGCCAGGGCCCCCACACAAAGGGCCAGGGTGCCCAGTACAAGCCGCCACGACGGAAGCCAGCGACGCCACCCGAGCCTGCCCTGGCGCGGGTAGTCGATGAAACGCCACTCGGGCCGCTCTGCCGTATGGCGGCGGCGGTGGCGTGGCCTGCGTTGTCGTATGCCCATGGTTCCCATCAGCCTCTCGTGCTGATCACTGTACGAACCAAGAGGGCGGGACCGGGAGTCCGGGTTGGCCGGGTTTTTGTGAGAATTCGATGACAACGGCTCCGGAAGGGTTTATTCCTCACTTACTTGGTCCGCACTCCCAGGTCTCTCCAGGGGGCTCGCCCGCCGCCCGATCCGCCCCGTCACCTCGCGCTCGCGCAGGATGTGGTGCGGCCCGTGCAAGGTTCTCCCGCCGCTTGGCCCGCTCCGAGCCCCGCTGGGTGAGCACCGAGGCGCCCAGTGTGCCGGCCACGCCGGTGACCGCGATGGCGACGGAACTGAGGTCCACTCAGGCACTCCCGGCAGGTCGAGGCGGCCACTGGTTGGTGTCCAGCACCCCCAGCACATAGGCCCTGGCCACCAGGGCCGTGCGGTTGGGCACCCGCCAGCGGCGGGAGAGGCGGGTCAGGTGGTAGTTGACGCCGTCGAGGGTCAGGCCGACCGCCTTGCCGACGGCCGCCGTGGTGGCCCCGGAGGCCACCAGGGCCAGGATCTGCTCCTCCACCGGGGAGACCTCGGCGGCCGGGGCCGGCGGGTCCGGACGGCGGGTGTGCAGCACGGCGAGCAGCAGCGGACGCGGCTCATACGCCCCGTCCACCAGGTCGATCTGGAACTCCCCGGAGCGCTGCGGGCCTTCGGGCCCCGGCGGCCAGCGCACCTCCAGGGCGTAGCGGGAGCGGCGGCCCAGCCGCACCGCCTCGGCCAGCCGGTCGAGCTGGGCGGCGGAGCGGGGCCGGAAGAACTCCTGCAGCCTGCGGCCGGGTAGCCGGCCGGGCACCGTGCCCCACTCCACGGCCATGGCCAGATTGGCCAGGGTGATCTCACCGTCCTGCCGGCAGACGGCGATCGGGGTCGGCACCCGGTCCAGCAGCACCATGAAGTGGTTGCGCCAGTTGTAATAGATCTCGCCGTTCGTCGTCACCGCGCTCCCCCCAGCCCATCGGCCGCCCGTCCGCAAGACCCGCGTGCCGCCTGACACTGCACAATCATGCAGTCGCCCGCCCCGGCGGCCCGGACCGGGGCGGTCACCCTGGGCATATGACGGAAACGACCCAGGATCTGGCTCACATCCCCGTGGTGGACGTCTCCGACACGGGACTCACCGCTACCCCAGTGCAACAGGCGATGCACCTGGCCCGCACCCATGGGCCGGTCTACCGCCGCCGGCTGCACGACACCGAACGGCTCTTCGTCTGTTCCCCGGAGCTGGTCGCCGAACTGTCCGACGAGGAGCGCTTCACCAAACACGTCAGCCCGGCGCTGGAGAACGTCCGCGAGTTCACCGCCGACGGCCTGTTCACCGCCTACAACGACGAGCCCAACTGGGCCAAGGCACATGACATCCTGCTGCCCGCCTTCGCCCTCACCTCGATGCGCACCTACCACCCGGCCATGCTCAGGGCGGCCCGGCGGCTGATCCACGCCTGGGACGGACACCTTGAGCGGGACCGGCCGGTGGACGTCGCCGAGGACATGACCCGGATGACCCTGGACACCATCGGACTGGCCGGATTCGGCTATGACTTCGGCTCCTTCGACCGTGAGGAACCCCATCCCTTCGTCGGCGCCATGGTGCGCTGCCTGGAGTGGAGCATGCACCGGCTGGGCCGTGCCCCCGGCGAGGACCACAGCGCCGAGGACGCCGCCTTCCGCACCGACGCCGCCTTCCTGGCCGGGGTGGTGGACGAGGTGATAGCCGCCCGCCGGGCCTCCGGCGAGCGGCGCACCGACGACCTGCTGGGCCTGATGCTGGGCGCCCCGCACCCGGCCGACGGCAGCCTGCTGGACCCGGCCAACATCCGCAGCCAGGTGATCACCTTCCTGATCGCCGGGCATGAGACCACCTCCGGCGCCCTGTCCTTCGCCCTGTACCACCTGCTGCACAACCCCCTCGCCCTCCACCTGGCCCAGCGCGAGACCGACGAGCTGTGGGGCGACACCCCGGACCCGGAGCCCTCCTTCGAGGACGTCGGCCGGCTGCGCTGGATCCGCCAAGTGCTCAGCGAGGCACTGCGGTTGTGGCCCACCGCCGCCGTCTTCAACCGGGAGGCCCGCCAGGACACCCTGCTCGGCGGCCGCTACCGGCTGCGCGCCGGAGAGGGGGTGACCGTGCTCACGCCCATGCTGCACCGGGACGCCACCGTCTGGGGCGACAACCCCGAACTCTTCGACCCCACCCGGTTCGACCCGGAGGCCGAGACGGCCCGCTCCCCGCACGCCTACAAGCCCTTCGGCACCGGCGAACGCGCCTGCATCGGGCGCCAGTTCGCGCTGCACGAGGCCACCATGCTGCTGGGCATGCTGGTGCACCGCTACCGGCTGACCGGCGACACCGGCTACCGGCTGCGCATCAAGGAGACCCTCACCCTCAAGCCCGAGGGCTTCACCCTCTCCCTGGCCCGCCGCACCGGCCGCCGCCGGACCGTGCCCGCCGCCGCCACAGCGGCGGGCACGCCCGGCACGGCGGCGGGCACGCCCGGCACGGCATCCCGCGTCCGGCCCGGCACCGGACTGCTGGTGCTGCACGGCTCCAACTACGGCACCTGCCGAGAACTGGCCCACACCCTCGCCGAACGGGCCACCGCCCTGGGCTGCGAGGCCCAGGCCGCCCCGCTGGACGCGCACGCCGGCCAACTGCCCGCCGGCACCCCCGTGGTGATCGTCGCCGCCTCCTACAACGGCCGCCCCACCGATGACGCGGCCGCCTTCGCCGCCTGGACCGAGCAGGCCGGGGACGGCGCCGCCCAGGGAGTGACCTACGCGGTCCTGGGGGTGGGCGACCGCAACTGGGCCGCCACCTACCAGCGCGTCCCTACCCTCCTCGACGAGCGCCTGGCCGCCTTGGGCGGCACCCGGCTGCTGCCCCGCGCCGAGGCCGACGCCTCCGGCGATCTGACCGGCACCGTCGAGGAGTTCACCGCCGCGCTCTGCCGCACGCTGCTGGACCGGTACGGCGACCCGACGAGCGCCGGCACCCCCGGACCGGAGACGGACGGACCCGCCTACACCGTCACCGAGATCACCGGGCCCCCGCTGGCCGCACTCACCACCCGGCACGGTATGACGCCCATGACCGTCACCGAGACCCATGACCTCACCGCCCCCGGCCACCCCCGCGTCAAGCGCTTCCTGCGCCTGGCCCTGCCGCCCGGCACGACCTACCGCACTGGCGATCACCTGGCCGTACTCCCCGCCAACGATCCGCGACTGGCCGAGCGCGCCGCCCGGTTGTTCGGCGTGGCCCCGGACACCCTGCTGGCCGTCCAGCCCCGCCGGCCCGGCCACCAGAACCTGCCCATCGACCGGCCGCTGACCGTACGGCAGCTCCTCACCCACCACCTGGAACTCCAGCGCCGGCCCACCGCACGCCAGTTGGCCACGCTGGCCGACCGCAACCCCTGCCCGCCCGAACAGGCCGCCCTGCGCGCCGTGTCCGGCGACGACCCGCGCACCACGCTGGAACTGATCGAGGACCACCCGGCCCTGCACGGCACCCTGGGCGCGGCCACCCTGCTCGACCTGCTGCCGCCGATGCGCGCCCGCCAGTACTCCATCTCCTCCTCGCCCGCCGTGGACGCCCGCCATATCGACCTGATGGTCTCGCTGCCCACCGGCCGCCCCGGCACCGGCCCCGGTCACCTGGCCGGGCTGCGCCCGGGCGATACCGTGCCGGCCCGGCTCCAGCCCTGCCGGGACGCCTTCCGCATCGACCACCACCGGCCCCGCCCCGTGGTGATGATCGCCGCCGGCACCGGCCTGGCCCCCTTCCGGGGCGCCATCGCCGACCGCACCGCACTGCTGGCCACCGGCGCCGAACTCGCGCCCGCACTGCTGTACTTCGGCTGTGACGACCCGGACGCCGACTATCTGCACGCCGCCGAACTACGGGCCGCCCAGGACGCCGGCGCCATCTCGCTGCGCCCCGCCTTCAGCCAACACCCCGGCCCGGGCGGCCCGTTCGTCCAGCACCGGATGGCCGCGGAGGGCGCCGAGCTGTGGTCCCTGCTGGAGGCCGGGGCGAGCGTCTATGTCTGCGGCGACGGCGCCCGCATGGCACCCGGCGTCCGCGCCGCCCTGCGCGACCTGTACGCCCACCGCACCGGCGCCACCGCCCTGGCCGCGGACGAGTGGCTGCGGCAACTGACCGACGAGGGACGGTATGTGGAGGACGTCTACGCGGGGTAGCCGTTTGATGCGGCTCCGCCGCGTGGGCGCGACCAGCCACTGACAGCCCGCACCCGAAATCAATCCTCCTGGAGCACCGACAGAACGTTCCCCGCCGGGTCGGTGAACCAGGCAATAAGAGGACCGCCGCCGCGGAAAATACCCTTCGCATCCGGCTCCAGGCCCGGATAGCGCTCGAAGGTCACCCCGCGGCGGCCCAGTTCGTCCACGGCGGCCTCGATGTCCGGCACCGGAAAGTTGAGCACGGTGAAGGTCGCCGGAACATGGTCCGCCTTGGGATAGACCAGCACGGGCGTGCCGCCCGCCACATGCAGCCGGAGCAAGCCGTGCTCCTCCGAGACGGCCAGCCCCAGCGTCTCGCCGTAGAACCGGGCGGCCTCGTCGAGGTCGTCCACGGCGAACCCGCTGAACGCCCTGGTGTCCCGGAACAACTCAGCCCGCCTCCTCCAGCCGGAACCCCACCTTCAGTCCCACCTGGATATGGGCGATGGCACCGTTCTCCAGGTGGCCCCGGATCTGGGTCACCTCGAACCAGTCCAGTTCGCGCAGGGTCTGGGCGGCGCGGGCGATGCCATTGCGGATGGCGGCGTCCACGCCCTGATCCGAGGAGCCGACGATCTCGGTCACCCGGTAGGTGTGATTGGACATGCCTCCACCGTGCCGCAGCCCGGGCCGGAGCGCGCGCACGGAGTGGCGTACGGGTCACGCCCCGGGTCCGGGTCCGGGGCGCGCCCCTAGGGCACCACCGTCACCGGCCACCGCCCCGCCTTCACCAGCCGTACCGCCACCGACCCCACGAGGCGGTGCCCGGCCTGCTCGGAGGCGCCGACCACCACCGCGTCCGCCTTCAGCTCGTCGGCGGCCCGCACCAGGCCGCCGTAGGGGTCGCCCCGGAAGGTGTGGAATTCCCAGCGGACCCGGTGGACGGTGTGCAGCCGTTCGCTGGTGGCGCGGATCTCGGCGAGCAGTTCATCGGCCAGTTCCTCGGTCATCTCCATCACCGGGGCGCCCAGCGCCGCGCCGCCGGCCAGTACCGGCTGGACGTAGACCAGGGCCAGCAGGGCGTGCTGGCGGCGGGCCAGGCCCGCCGCGTAGGCCGCGGCGCGCCAGGAACTGTCCGAGCCGTCCACCCCGACGACGATCACCTTGGGCCCGTCCGTGCCGCGCTCGAAGCCGGCCGGAACGCTGTGGGGCTGCTGTTGCTTCTCCTCGTTCACACGGGGAGGCTAACCGGCATGGACAGGGACAAGGCGAACCGTCCCGCCTCATCGGTCCACCAATGGGTCATTTCCAGCCCGGCCGCGGCCAGCTCGGCCCGTACCCCCTCGGGGCGGAACTTGGCGGAGACCTCGGTGCGCAGTTCCTCGCCCGCCTCGAAGTGCACGGCCAGGTCAAGGGCCTGGATCTTGGCCACCAGGGTCTCCCGGGCGCGCAGCCGCATCTCGATCCACTCCTGGCGGGCGTCCCACAGCGCCACATGGTCGAAGTCGTCCGGATCGAAGTCGGCGTCCAGCTCGCGGTTGATCACCGTCAGGACGTTCTTGTTGAAGGCGGCGGTGACACCTTGGGCGTCGTCATAGGCGGCCACCAGCACCCGCTCGTCCTTCACCAGGTCGGTGCCCAGCAACAGCGCGTCACCGGGCTCCAGCTGGACCCGCAGCCCGGCCAGGAAGGCGGACCGCTCGGCGGGCAGCAGATTGCCGATGGTGCCGCCGAGGAAGGCCAGCAGCCTGGGCCCGGGGGTGGCGGGCAGGGCGGGCTCGTGCTGGAAGTCGGCCACCAGGGCGTGCACCGCGAGCGCGGGCTGCTCGGCGCGCAGGGTGGCGGCCGCGCCGCGCAGCGCCGACTCGCTGACGTCCACCGGGACATAGGCCTCCAGCGCGGGCAGCGCCCGGATCAGATGGCGGGTCTTGTCGGAGGAGCCGGAGCCCAGTTCCACCAGGGTGCGGGCACCGGTGGCGCGGGCGATGTCGGTGGCGCGGCGCAGCAGGATCTCGCGCTCGGCCCGGGTGGGGTAGTACTCCGGCAGCAGGGTGATCTCGTCGAACAGTTCGCTGCCGCGGGCGTCGTAGAACCACTTGGGCGGAAGCTGCTTGGGGGAGTGGGTCAGACCGCGAGCCACGTCCTCGCGCAGGGCGGCGGTGGTGGCATCGAGCGGCAGGGTGCGGGAGAGGGCGAACTGGCTCACGTACGGCGCTCCTTGAGCGAGGGGGGAGTAAGGGGGGTGGGAGGATCCGGGAGCCGCGGCGGGTCACAGCCCGTGCAGGGCCACGCCGCCGCGGTCCGCGGTGAGCAGGGTGTGATCGGGCACCTCGGTCCAGCCCGGGTCGTCGTCATACGGCTCGGAGGCCACCACCACCCGCTCCGGTGGAGCGGCCAGGTACCACAGGGTGTCCCCCCAGGCGGTGGCGGTGATGGCGGAGCCGTCGGTGAGCAGCAGATTGAGCCGGGAGCCGGGGGCGGCCCGGTCCAGGGCGCGCACCGACTCGGCCAGCGCCCGGCCGGGTGGCGCGCCCGCCAGCAGCCGGTGGCACACCAGTGCCCAGACGAACGCCGAGTCGCAGCGCGCCTCCAGACGCAGCAGGGCACCGGGCGGCAGGGTGGCGGCGAGCGCGCCCGCCGACTCCGGCCAGCCGGTCAGCGCCCCGTTGTGGCTGAACAGCCAGCGGTCCTCGGCGAAGGGGGCCGCGGCGGCCTCCCCGTCCCCGCCGGGCGCGGTGGCGTCGCGCACCGCGGCCAGCAGGGCCGGGGTGCGCACCACCCGGGCCAGGTCGGCGAGGGACTCATCGGCCCAGATCGGCCCGGCCCGCCGGTAGCGCGCGGGCAGCGGGTCACCGGGGGCGTACCAGCCGACGCCGAAGCCGTCCGCGTTGACCGTGCCGTGCCGTTGCAGGCGCGGCGCCCAGGACTGGCGCAGCAGGGAGTACCGCGGTGCCAGCACGCTCTCCCCGATGGGGGAGGGGGGTCCCAGCACCGCCAGGTGCCGGCACATCAGGGGTGCTCCGCGTCACGGGCGGTGCGGAAACCGGCGAAGATCTGCCGGCGGACCGGCAGGTCCCAGTTGCGGAAGGTGCCCCGGCAGGCAACCGGGTCCACCGCGAAGGAGCCGCCGCGCAGCACCTTGTAGGAGCCGCCGAAGAAGACCTCCGAGTACTCGCGGTAGGGGAAGGCGGTGAAGCCCGGATAGGGCAGGAAGTCGCTGGCCGTCCACTCCCAGACATCGCCCATCAACTGCCCCACGCCCAGGGGCGACCGGCCCCGTGGATAGGCGCTGGCGGGGGCCGGGCGCAGATGGCGCTGGCCGAGGTTGGCATGGTCCCAGGCGGGGTCGGCATCGCCCCAGGGGTAGCGCCGGGAGCGGCCGGTGGCCGGGTCGTGGCGGGCCGCCTTCTCCCACTCCGCCTCGGTGGGCAGCCGCCGCCCGGCCCAGGCGGCGTAGGCCGCGGCCTCGTACCAGCCGACGTGCAGCACCGGCTCCCCGGCCGGTACGGGCTCCAGCTCCCCGAACCGGCGGCGCAGCCAGCTGCCGCCCTCGCGGTGCCAGAACAGCGGGGCGGTCAGGCCGTGCCGGCGCACCTGGTCCCAGCCCTCGGGGTGCCACCAGCGGGGGTCGGTGTAGCCGCCGTCCTCGATGAAGCGCTGGTAGGCGCTGTTGGTCACCGGCAGGGTGTCGATATGGAAGGCGGCCACCGAACGCCGGTGGGCGGGACGTTCGTTGTCCAGTGCCCAGGGGTCGGTGGAGGTGCCCATGGTGAACGGGCCGCCGGGGACCAGGACTTCGGCCGGGAGCGCGGCGGTGTCCGGGGGCGCCGGGGGCGGGTCGGGGGCCTTGAGCACGGCGGGACCGGCCCGCAGCTGATGGGTGATCAGCATGGTCTCGTCATGCTGCTGCTCATGCTGGGCGATCATGCCGAAGGCGAAGCCGGCCGTCAGCAGCGGCCCGCCCGTCAGCGGACTCGCGGCCAGCACGTCCAGGGCCCGGCCCCGTACCTCGTCCAGATAGGCGCGGGCCCGGCCGGGCGGCAGCAGCGGCAGTGCGACCCGCCGGGCCCGGGGGTGCTCGAAGGCGTCGTAGAGGGAGTCGAGTTCGGGGCGCAGCGCGTCCCGACCGCCCACCGCGCGCAGCAGCCAGATTTCCTCCTGGTTGCCGATGTGCGCCAGGTCCCAGACCAGCGGGGACATCAACGGCGAGTGCTGGGCGGTCAGTTCGCGTTCGTCCACACAGCCGGTGAGCGCACGGGTGCGCTCCCGGGCCGTGGCCAGGGCGGTGGCAGCACGCTGCCGCAGGACCTCCGGGTCCATGGGGTGGCCGGTCACGGCAGGAGCTCCCGGCCGGTGACCCGGTCCAGCAGGTCGTCGGCCGGGCAGCGGCCGCGTTCCACATAGCGGGCGGTGAACTCGTCCACCGCGGCCAGCACCCCGGCCGTGGCGCCCAGCCGGGGCAGGGCCTCGCGGGCCGCCGCGAAGCAGACCTGGGCGGCCGCCCGCAGGTCGGGGTCGGACAGCCCGTCGCGGGCCGCCCGTCGCCACAGTGGATTGCGCGGGGTGGGTTCCCGGCCGGCGAGGTCGGCCAGCGCCTTGACCGCACGGTGCGCGGTCTCGGCGGCCGCCGGATCGTCGAACAGGGCGGCCGTCACCGCCAGCGGTACCACCCAGCCGTCCTCCCCGGGCTGCGCGTCGATCATGCGCAGTTCCAGGTGGCCGCGCGGCCGGATGGGCGGGAAGAGCGTTGTCAGGTGGTAGCTGACGTCCCCGGCGGTGACCGGGCGCGGATGGCCGGAGCGCAGCCAGTCGCGCAGCGCCAGCCCGGACACCGGTTCCCAGGGCGCGCCCTGGTTGCGGATGAACATCACCGGGGCGTCCAGCGCGTACTCGGTCCAGGCGGTGCGCGGCTCCAGGTCCTCGGCCGGGGCCAGGGTGCGGCCGGGGTCCATCCTGGCGTAGGTGGCCTGCCGCAGCGAGCGCCAGCCGCCCGGACGGCCCAGGTGCAGCGGGGAGTTGGCGAAGGCGGCGGCCAGTACGGCGCCCAGCAGGTGCGCCAGCCGCCAGCGCCGGCCGTAGCCGAGCGGCCCGGGCCCCTCGTGTCCGGCGTCCAGACAGACCTGGACGGAGGCGGTGCGGCACATGATGGTGCGACCGGCCCCGTTCCAGCGGTCGTAGTAGACCTCCATCGCGTTGTAGCGGGCGTTGTGCACCACCCGCTCCGGCTGGGACCACGGTTCCTTGCCGTAGCCGGCCAGGAAGAGGCCGAGTTCGCGCAGCTCGGCCCGGGCCAGGGCGAGATCGGCGCTGATCTCCTCGACACAGGCGGTCAGGGAGTCGGCGGGCTGGGAGCTGAACTCGATCTGACCGCCGGGCTCCACGGTGAGCAGGGACCGCAGCGGCAGGGTGCGCAGCCGCTCCGCGGCGGCCGCCAGCCGGTCGGACCCCACCGGGCGGACCGGGTTGTGCAGATCATGGACGAGCCACTCCAGCTCGACCCCCAGCAGCCGGGGCGGGCCGGTCTTGAAACAGATGCCGTGGACCAGGGCCTCCGCCTCGGCCTCGCCGACCGTTCGGGTGGAGCCGTCGCCGTAAACCTTGCTTTCGTCGGTCACGCTCGGTGCCCTCCTGTCATTGCCCCTTGGCCTGTACCCGCAACCAGCCGCGGACACTCGGCAGGAGCCGCTCCGGGGACCGGAACCGGTCACCGGGGCTCAGCTCCAGTGTGGCCAGGACCTGCCGCGCCCGCCAGAGGCCCTGGAAGGGCCCCGGGCGGGCGGGGGAGGGGAGGGCAGGCCGGGTCGGACCGGGAGCGGCCGGTTCGGTCGGGTTCTGTCCGGTTCAGACCGGGAAGAGTTCGGTGAACGGGCCGGTGAGATCGGAGACTTCACGGCCGAAGGGCGCGTTGAAGTCCCAGATCAGGAAGAGCAGGAAGGCGATCAGGCCGGTGTAGAGCCCGGCCAGCAGCAGCTCGCGCGGCGAGCGCCGGATGCGCAGGGTGTAGACCAGACCCACCGCGACCAGCGCCCCGCCGATCAGGCCGAACCACACCACCCCGGGCAGGGTGTCGTCGGCGTTCTGGGCCCGGGCGTTGCGTGCCCCGTTGGCCGCGCCCACCTGGTCCAGCATCGGCTGGTAGGACTGGCTCTCATGGTCGTTCTGCGGGGTGTAGGAGGTGACATCGGTGCGCAGCTTGTCCAGCAACTTGGTGCCCTGGTCGGTCAGTTGCTGCTTTCTGACCATGGTCGGCCACTCCTTGTGCACCACCTGGCTGACATAGGCGTCCACGTCCTGGCGGATGCGGTCCCGGGCGGCCGGGGCGAAGGCCTGGGCGCGCTCATGCACTTCGTGCAGAGCCTGGGCCTCCGCCAGCACGGTGGCCTGCGCGGAGTTGCGGGCCTCCCAGACCCCGGCGATGGCCAGGCCCAGCACAATGGCATAGACCACGCCGATCATCATGGTCATGTACTCCATGACGTCGGGGCCGTCCCCGGCCTCCGGGGCGCCCTTGGCGCGCCGGTGTTCTCTGAGCAGTGTGACGCCCAGGACGACCGCGATCGCGGCGGCCATAGCGATGGCCAGAACCAGCCATTCGGACATGGGAAACCCTCCGGAGGTCGGGCGGACGGGGCCGGGGCCGCGGGCCGGGGCCTCGCACGTCCTCCAGGCCATGCGCTCACGACTTGAGATGGTGTGGTCCCCCGAGGGCGCTGACCAGCCGCTCCCGCTACGTTCCTCCGATCTGATGAATAACGGTCAGTCTGTGCATATCCGGCTTACCCGGCGGCTTCGAGGGCTTACCCGGCTTCGCGGGCTTACCCGGCGTCCTTGAGGGTGGCCCGCTCCAGGACGGCCGCCAGGTCGGCGCCGGGCGGCAGGGTGCCGAAGGCATGCCCCCACTCCCCGCCCAGCCGCGAGGCGCAGAAGGCGTCCGCCACGGCCGGTGTGCTGTGCCGCACCAGCAGGCTGCCCTGGAGGACCAGGGTGAGCTGCTCGGCCAGGACACGGGCCATCAGCTGGGCATGGACCGGATCACCGAGGGCGGCTAGCGTGCGGCGCAGCCGGGCGAGGGCCGCGTCCAGCCGGGGGTCGGCGCCCTCGGCGGCGCTGACCTCGGCGAAGTAGGCGTCCAGGGCGGCCGGTTCACGGGTCAGCACGCGCAGCACATCCAGCGCCGCGACATTGCCCGAGCCCTCCCAGATGGACAGCAGCGGAGCCTCCCGGTACAGCCGCGGCATCCCGGAGTCCTCCACATAGCCATTGCCGCCCAGGCACTCCAGCGCCTCGGCGGCATGGGTGCTGCCGCGCTTGCACACCCAGTACTTGCCGGCCGCCAGGCCCAGCCGGCGCAGCGCCCCCTCGGCGGCGTCCCCGGCCTCCGAACGGTCCAGGGCCGCCGCCAGCCGCATCGCCAGCACGGTGGCCGCCTCGGACTCCACGGCGAGGTCGGCCAGCACATTGCGCATCAGCGGCTGGTCGATGAGCTCGGCGCCGAAGGCCCGGCGGTGCCGGGTGTGGTGCAGGGCCTGGCGCAGTCCGGCCCGCATGCCGGCCGCCGAGCCCAGCACACAGTCCAGCCGGGTCATATTGACCATTTCCACGATGGTGCGCACCCCGCGCCCGGGCTCGCCCACCGGCCAGGCCACCGCCCGCTCGTACTCGATCTCCGCCGAGGCGTTGGAGCGGTTGCCCAGCTTGTCCTTCAGCCGCTGCAGCCGCATGGCGTTGCGGGTGCCGTCCGGCAGCACCCGGGGCATCAGAAAACAGGTCAGCCCTTCGGCGGTCTGCGCCAGCACCAGGAAGAGATCGCTCATCGGCGCCGAGGTGAACCACTTGTGCCCGGTGATCACATAGGTGCCGTCGCCGGCCGGCTCGGCGGTGGTGGTGTTGGCGCGGACGTCCGAGCCGCCCTGCTTCTCGGTCATCGACATCCCCGCGATCAGACCCCGCTTGCCCAGCGGCGGGCGCAGCCCGTAGTCATAGACGGGGGAGGCCAGCAACGGCTCGTAGGCGGCGGCCAGTTCGGGCTGGGTGCGCAGGGCGGGCACGGCGGCATAGGTCATGGAAATCGGACAGCCGTGGCCGGGTTCGGCCTGGGCCCAGGCATAGAACTTCGCCGCCCGCACCAGATGGGCGCCCGGCCGCCCGTCGGCCCAGGGGGCGGCGTGCTGCCCGCTGGCGACGGCGGCCGCCATCAGCCGGTGCCAGGCCGGGTGGAACTCCACCTCGTCGATCCGGTGGCCATAGCGGTCATGGGTGTGCAGCACCGGCGGGGCGGCCTCGGCCTGCCGCGCCCACTCCTGGACCTCCGCCGAGCCGGCCCGCCGGCCCAGGTCCCGTACCTCCGCCTCGCCCCAGTCCCCACCGTCCCGCCGCAGGGCCTCCAGCAGCGCCGGATCATCGGCGGTGGTGAATCCGGTCAGGGGTGGGGCCTGGTTGAAGACCTCATGGGTGGCACTCACGTCGACGACCTCCGTTTGACGGGGTACGGACAATCGGGTGCCGGTCATTATCCTCGTCGGCTACACCCGCCCCGGAATATGAGGAATCGGTGACAGTTCCGCCGAGTGACAGGCGGATGGCGCAATCCTGTGCTTACCCGATCGATACTGTCGGTATGTCACGCGTGCTTCTGATCGAGGATGACCGGGCCGTGCGGGAAGGGGTCACCCTCACCCTGCGCCGCCGCGGCCACCAGGTCGAGGCGGCGGCCACCGGAGAGGCCGGACTGGCCGCTCTCGGCGCCTTCCGGCCCGATCTGGTGCTGCTCGATCTGATGCTGCCCGACACCAGCGGCTTCGAGGTCTGCCGCCGTATCCGCGCCACCCAGCAGATCCCCATCATCATGCTCACCGCCCGGGGCGATGACATCGATGTCGTCCTGGGCCTGGAGGCCGGCGCCGACGACTACATCGTCAAGCCCGCCCGCGGCGAGGTGCTGGAAGCCCGCATCCGGGCCGTGCTGCGCCGCGCCGCCCCCCTCGACGGCGCCGAACCGGCCCCCGCCCAGGCCGCCGAGACCCATGGCGACCTGACCATCGACCGGGCCGGCCTGCTGGTCTCCAAGAACGGCCAGGACCTGGCGCTGGCCCCCTCCGAGATGAAGCTGCTGCTCTATCTGTCCGCCACCCCCGGCCGGGTCTTCAGCCGCCAGCAGCTGCTGGAACACGTCTGGGAGCACAGCTACCACGGGGACGCCCGGCTGGTGGACGCCTGTGTGATGCGGCTGCGCACCAAGGTGGAGGACTCCACCCGCTCCCCGAAGTACATCCAGACCGTGCGCGGGTTCGGCTACCGGTTCGGGCCGCTGTGAGAAAGCCGGCGCGCGTCCGCTCGGTGGTGCGGCGGCTGTCCCTGCGCACCCTGGCCAGCGGCCTGCGCGCCCGGCTGATCGTCGCCTTTCTGCTGGTCGCCGCGCTGAGCGCGTTCGCCACCGCGGCCCTGACCTTCCGGGCCGCCCGCACCGCGATCCTCCAGCACACCCAGGACACCGCCGTCGACACCCTGCGCGCCCAGGTCAGCTCGCAGTCACCCGACCTGCGCTTCCCGCCCTCCGCCGCGGACCTGCGCACCTTCGCTCAGAACATCGAACGCGCCGGTGAGGCCCAGCACTGGGTCATCCATGTCCGCTACCAGGACGGACCGGTACAGGGCTCCGTCGCCGGCGGCACCGCCCAGGTCATCGAGCCCGGCCTGGCCAAGCTGGTCAAGCGCGGCCGGGCCGCCGTGCAACGGGTGTCCCTGAACGGCAAGCCCTGGCTCACCATCGGCCTGCCGGTCACCTACGGCGGCAGCGAGCAGTCCTCCGGCCTGGAGGTCTACGCCCGGCTCCCGTTGCGCAACGACGAGGTCAATGTGCGGGCCCTGGTCCAGGCCGCGCAAAACGGTGCGCTGCCCGCCGTGGGACTCTCGGTGATCCCCGCCCTGATCGCGGCCGGCGGAGTGCTGCGCCCGGTCCGTGAACTGCGCCGCGGCACCCAGCGGATCACCGAGGGCGCGCTGGACACCCGGCTCAAGGTCACCGGCCGCGATGAACTCGCCGACCTCTCACGGACGTTCAACGGCATGGCCGAGGCGCTGGAGCGCAATGTCGCCGAACTGCGCCGGATGGAGGCCAACGCCCGCCGCTTCGCCGCCGATGTCTCCCATGAACTGCGCACCCCGCTGGCCGCCATGACCGCCGTGGTGGATGTGCTGGACGAGGACGCCGATGGCCTGGACCCCGACACCGCCTACGCGGTCCGCCTGATCAGCGAGGAGACCGGCAAACTCGCCCGCATGGTCGAGGACTTGATGGAGATCTCCCGCTTCGACGCGGGCGCCGCCGCCCTCCACCTGGACGAGGTGGACGTCCGCGAGACCATCCGCAAGACCCTGCAGGCCCGCGGCTGGCAGGACCGGGTGCACACCGACCTCCCCGAGGGGGTACGGGCCCGGCTGGACCCCCGCCGCATCGATGTGGTGGTCGCCAACCTGGTGGGCAACGCCCTGCGGCACGGCGGGGAACCGGTGCGGGTCTCGGTGCGCGCCGAGCCGGCCTCGCCTGCCGGGCACGTCACGTCTGCCGGGCCCGTCTCGCCTGCCGGGCACGCCGAGTCCGCCGGGCCCGGTCCGCGCCTGCTGATCGAGGTCGCCGACCGCGGCGAGGGCATCGACCCCGAGGTCCTGCCCCATGTCTTCGACCGCTTCTACAAGGCGGACGCCGCCCGGGTCCGCTCCGAGGGCAGCGGACTGGGCCTGGCCATCACCCTGGAGAATGTGCGCCTGCACAACGGAACCATCCGGGCCGCCAACGGGCCCGAAGGAGGAGCCGTGTTCACCGTGGACCTGCCGCTGTACACCGGGGGTGAGGAGGAGTGAGGGCGGTACGGGCACTGGCCGCGGTGCTGGCGCTGGGCGCGCTGGCCGGCTGCGGCGTGGACCGGACCGACGCCATTGACTTCGGCCGCCCCGCCACCGGGGTCAAGCGCCCCGGCGCCCCGGTCAACCAGGTCCGGCTCTACTGGGCCTATCCGGGCGGGGTGTTCGGAGTCTCCCGGACCACCGCCGGCCGCCTGGGCGCGGAGGACGCGGTCCCGCTGCTGCTGGCCGGCCCCAGCGAGGCGGAGCGGCTGCGCGGCTTCTACAGCGAGGTGCCCAAGACCGGTCCGGTCAGCGTGGTCACCAGTGGGGACCGCGTCCTGATCCGGATGACCGCGGACCCCACCCGCTTCACTCCCAACGCCCGTGTCCAGCTGGTGTGTACCGCTGCTCATAGCGCGATGCCGGGGAATCCGCCGGCCGGTGAGGTGAAGGTGACGCTGTCCGGGGCGGGCAGGACGCTGTCCGGAGAGACCTGCGACAAGGACTGACGGGGCGCCCGGTACGGGCCCGGTGTGGGCAACTCGCCGCCCGGGGAGGCCCGTCGCGCCGGACGGTTCCCGGGCCGTGCCAATGCCGGATGCGATTCGGGTGCGGGCTGTCTGTGGCCGGTCGCGCCCACGCGGCGGAGCCGCACGACGCAGCGGCCCCGCGCCCTTGACAGGGCGCCCGGAAGCGACTGACGAACGGGTCCAAGGGGCGGATCCCAGCGGATCCGCCCCTTGGTCCCGTTTCGTTGTGCGTGCGGACCGTCCATGGCCGGTAAACGCGGCGTCAGTCCAGGGCGCGGAAGCCGCGCAGCCGCAGGCTGTTGCCGACCACGAACACCGAGGAGAAGGCCATCGCCGCACCGGCGATCATCGGGTTGAGCAGGCCGGAGGCGGCCAGCGGCAGGGCGGCCACGTTGTAGGCGAAGGCCCAGAACAGGTTGGACTTGATGGTGCCCAGCGTCCGGCGGGACAGCCGGATGGCGTCCGCCGCCGCCCGCAGGTCGCCGCGGACCAGGGTGAGGTCACCGGCCTCGATGGCGGCGTCGGTGCCGGTGCCCATGGCCAGCCCCAGGTCCGCCTGGGCCAGTGCGGCGGCGTCGTTGACCCCGTCACCGACCATGGCCACCGAACGGCCCTGCTCCTGCAGGCGCTTGACCACCGCCACCTTGTCCTGCGGCATCACCTCGGCGATCACCTCCTCGATGCCCACCTCGGCGGCGACGGCCCGGGCGACCGCCTGGTTGTCGCCGGTCAGCAGGATCGGGGTGAGCCCCAGGCCGCGCAGCCGGCGGATGGCCTCGGCGCTGGTGTCCTTGACCGCGTCGGCCACCTCCAGTACGGCCCGGGCCTGGCCGTCCCAGGCCACGGCGATCGCGGTGCGCCCCGCCGCCTCGGCCTCTTCCTTGGCCCGCACCAGGGGCTCGGGAAGGCGGATGGCCCACTCCAGGAGCAGCTTCTCCCGCCCCACCAGCACCGCATGGCCGTCGACCATGCCCTGCACCCCCAGCCCCGGCTGGTTGGCGAAGTCCTCGGGGACCGGCAGCGCGCCGACCCGCCCGGCGGCCCCGGCGGCCACCGCCTGGGCGATGGGGTGCTCCGAGGAGTGCTCCAACGCACCGGCCAGGCGCAGCACTTCGTCCTCCGCCACCCCGGCGGCGGTGTGCACCCGCAGCAGGGTCATCCGGCCGGTGGTGACGGTTCCGGTCTTGTCCAGCACCACGGTGTCCACGCCGCGGGTGGTCTCCAGCACCTCGGGTCCCTTGATGAGGATGCCCAGTTGGGCGCCCCGGCCGGTGCCGACCATCAGCGCGGTCGGGGTGGCCAGGCCCAGTGCGCAGGGGCAGGCGATGATCAGTACGGCCACGGCGGCGGTGAAGGCGGCGGTCAGCCCGGTGCCGCTGAGCAGCCAGAAGGCCAGAGTGCCCAGGGCCAGGGCGATGACCACGGGGACGAACACCCCGGAGATCCGGTCCGCCAGCCGCTGTGCGGCGGCCTTGCCGTTCTGGGCGTCCTCCACCAGCTTGGCCATCCGGGACAGCTGGGTGTCCGACCCCACCCGGGTGGCCTCCACCACCAGGCGGCCACCGGCGTTGAGGGTGGCGCCGGTGACGGCGTCGCCCACCCCCACCTCGACCGGTACCGACTCACCGGTGAGCATGGAGGCGTCCACGGCCGAACTGCCCTCCACCACCCGTCCATCGGTGGCGATCTTCTCACCGGGGCGGACCAGGAAGCGGTCGCCGACGGCCAACTCCTCGGTACGGATGCGTACTTCGTGCCCGCCGCGCAGCACGGTCACCTCTTTGGCGCCCAGTTCCAGCAGGGCCTTGAGCGCCGCGCCCGCCCGCCGCTTGGAGCGGGCCTCGAAGTAGCGCCCGGCCAGGATGAAGGCGGTCACCCCGGCGGCCGCCTCCAGGTAGATGTTGCTCGTTCCCTCGCCACGGGCGATGGTCAGCTCAAAGGGGTGCCGCATGCCCGGCATCCCCGCGTCGCCGAAGAACAGCGCCCATACCGACCAGAGGAAGGCCGCCGAGGTGCCCAGGGAGATCAGGGTGTCCATGGTGGCCGCGCCATGGCGGGCGTTGGTGACGGCCGCGCGGTGGAAGGGCCAGGCGGCATAGGTGACCACCGGGGCGGTCAGGGTGAGGGACAGCCACTGCCAGTAGGTGAACTGCCAGGCGGGGACCATGGCCAGCACCACCACCGGCACCGCCAGCGCCACGGCGGTCACCAGCCGCTGCCGCAGCGGGGTCAGTTCGTCGGCGGCCCCGGCCGGTCCGGCCGGCTCGTCGGCGCCGGTACGGGCCGGGGCGGGCGGGGCGGCGGTGTAGCCGGTGGCCTCGACGGTGGCGACCAGGTCGGCCACGGTGATGTCCGCGCGATGGCTCACCTTGGCCTTCTCGGTGGCGTAGTTGACGGTCGCGGTCACCCCCTCCATCCGGTTGAGCTTCTTCTCTATTCGGGCGGCACACGAGGCGCAGGTCATGCCGCCGATGGCCAGTTCGACCTCGGCGATGCCGGTGGTGCTGGGGGGCGCGGTGGTCATTCGCTGCTCCTCGGGTGGAGGGCGGGGTATGTGTTTCATACCCCCGGGGGGTATCTCGCTGAGACATGTATACCCCCGGGGTGTATGGCGGCGCAAGAGTGAGTGGTTACCCCTGGGGGGTATGTGCGGGGCCCGGTGCCGGCCCGGTGTCTCAGGGCTGGAGGCCGCCCAGCCGTCCTTCCAGCAGGACCAGCAGCTCGGACAGGATCTGTGCCAGTTCCGCGCCGCGGTCTTCCCCCAGGCCGGCCAGCAGGGATCGCTCATAGCCGAGCTGCTGGGGGATCAGCCGGTCGATGAGCTCCCGGCCGGCGTCGGTGAGCGAGAGATGGGCCACCCGGCGGTCCCGGTCGTCGGCCCGCCGGGAGACCAGGCCGCGTTCCTCCAGCACCCGCAGCCGCTTGGTCACCGCCGCCCCAGAGGCGAAGGTCTCCCGGGCCAGCTGTCCCGGGGTCATCTCCCGGCCCATGCGCCGCAGGGTACCGAGGAGGTCGAACTCGGACCGGTTGAGCCCCTCCCGGGCCAGCGGGGCGTCGGTCGCCTGCTGGAGCAGGGCCGAGCAGCGGTTGAGCCGGCCGATCACGGCCATCGGGGCGGTGTCCAGGCCTGGGTGAATCTGCTCCCACTGGCGCAGCACACGCGCGACGATGTCCTCGGTCACGGGGTCGGTCCTCTGTGGTCGGATGAGGGGGGTCCGGCTCGATTCTGCCGGGTTCCAGGTGCCGGGTGAGCAGGTGGGCGCCCTACGTCCCACGGGGGCGCGTCCGCCCACCGGGGTCAGCTGACCAGCCGCGCCAGCCGCGTATGGCCCTCCCGCTCCACCGTCGACACCGCCTCCATGGGCGTGGGGACCCACCACTCACCGGCGGCCACCTCCACCGCCTCCCGCAACTCCACCAGCGCACCGGCCAGTTGCTGCCGTGCACCCGGTTCCTCGTCGGCCGTGCGGCCCGCCGCGCGCAGCCGGGTCACCGCTCGTTCCACCCTGCGGGCCGCGCGCCGGTTGGTGACCAGCACACAGGCCATCAGGCCCAGCACCGCGCCCACCACCGTGTCCAGCCAGCGGTCGGCCGCCAGTGGCCCGGCCGGGTGGGCGGTGGCGAACTCGCCGAGGAACAGGGCCATCGGCGCCACCCAGACGCTGCCCAGCCAGTAGTTGCGCGTGATGGTCGCCTCCGCCGCCACCTGGAGCGCCAGGGTGACCAGGACCAGGGCCACCGCACCGGTGCGGGCGAGCGGCAGCAGGGCGGTGAAGACCGCCAGGCCGAGCAGGTTTCCCAGCACCCGCTGCACCCCGCGCTGCCAGGACAGACCGGTGTGCGCCTGGCATACGGACGCGGCGGACACCACCGCCCAGTAGGGATGGCCCATGCCCAGGGCGAGTGCCGTCCATCCGGCGACGGAGCCGCCCAGCGCCACTCGGATCCCGATGGCGGGCGACGGCCACGCGAGGCGTGGCGGGCGGCCCGCGCCCGCCACGGGGCCGGCGGACACCGTGGCCGCCGGCCCGGGCAGCGGCCCGCCGCCGCGCAGCAGCCGGGCCCGCTCCCGCAGCGACTCCGCCGCCCAAGGCTCCGCCGCGCCGCCCGCCAGCGCCGACTCGGCCTCGTCCAGCAGTGGACCGAGCACCGTGCGCACCGCCGAGGCGGCCGTGGTCCGCCGCGCGGCGCCGATCGCGGTGAGCAGTGCATGACGGGCTCGCGTCCCGCCGGCCGGACCGGCGGACCGCAGCCGGGCAGCCGCCTCCAGTGCCCGGGCGGTGGCGATCCGCTCCGGCCCATGCGGCCGCACCAGGCCGGGTGCCATGCAGACCAGCCAGGCCAGCGCGCCCGACAGCAGGACCAGCCCCAGATGGGCGGGTATCTCCCCGGCGTGCTGGGGGACGAAGAAGGCCGTGGCGGTGACAAAGGTCAGCACGATATTGCCGGGCGGCCCCACCCGGGCCGCGTCACAGCCCGTCCGGTGCGCGGCCGCCACCACCGCCGCCAGGGCCACCCGTACCGCGGGCGAGGCCACCAGTGCCGCGCCGGCCAGCGCCAGGCCCATCCCGGCCACCGCCGCCAGCACCACCCCGGCCAGCATCCGGGCCCGGGCCCGGTATGGCCGGTCATGGCCGTAGAGGGCGCACAGCGCGCCCGCGGAGGTGTAGAGCGCCAGGTCGAGGCGGTCCAGGGCGAGCAGGGTGAGATCGGGGACGGCCAGGGCGGCCGCCGCGCTGAGAGCGGGCTTGTGCCAGATATCGGCGGGCGGGTTCAGCCGGAGCAGGCCGCGCAGCGGGAGGGGCTTTGCCATACCCATGAGGCTAGCAAGAAGTTAGCAAGTGTTTTACTGGTGAAATTGATCGTGGAACGGTTCCGCCAGGACCCGGCGGCGGCACTCCCCGGGGGTGCCCCAGGCCAAGCGCAGCGCCCGGGCCCGGCCGATCCACAGCGACAGGTCGTACTCGGCGGTGTAGCCGATGGCGCCATGCACCTGGAGCGCCGCCCGGGCGGCCGCGTACCCGGCCTCGCAGGCGGCCGCCTTGGCCGCCGCCACATCCGCGTCCGCCCGATCGGGGGCGGTGGCCAGCGCCACCGCGGCCCCGTACACCAGCGGCCGGGCGAACTCCAGGCCGATCAGCACATCCGCCAGCCGGTGCTTGACCGCCTGGAACGATCCGATGGGCACCCCGAACTGGTGCCGCTGCCGGGCGTATTCGACGGTCCGGTCCAGCAACGCCCGCCCCACACCGAGGGCCTGGGCGGCGGTGGCGAAGGCGGCCCAGCGGGTGGCCTCGCCGATCGCCTCCCGGGCGGCGGATCCGACGGCGAGCAGCGAGCCGGCGGTGGACGGGCGGAGGAGCCGCCGCGTCGCGTCCAGCGGCGAACCGGACCCGCCACCGGCGGGCGGTGCGCCCCCTTCGCCCCGCCCCGCCCGCAGCCACACCTCCGCCTCCCCGGCCACCACCACCGCGTCGGCCGCGTCCGCGTCCAGCGCGAAGCCCCCCGACCCGGGCGCCGCCAGGCTCAGCAGGGCCCGCCCGGCCGCCACCCGGGGCAGCCACTCCCCGGCCGCGCCCGCCGCATCCAGCCGCGCCAGCAGCACCGCCGCCGCCACCGTCTCCACCAGCGGACCCGGCACCGCGAAGCGCCCCAACTCCTCGAAGGCCACCGCCACTTCCACCGGCAGCGGGCCCAGGCCGCCGTACTTCTCCGGCGCCGCCAGGGCGAACACCCCGGCATCCGCGGCCCGTCGCCACAGCGCCCGGCCCGGACCGTACGCCCCGCGCGCCCAGGCCCGGGCCACCTCCGGCGGGCCGGCGGCCGCCAGCATCCGGGCCAGACTCCGTCCGAACTCCCGCTGCTCCGCGTCCAGCGCGAACCTCACCCGCGGCGTCCCTTCGGCAGGCCGAGCAGCCGCTCGGCGATGATGTCCCGCTGGATCTCATTGGTGCCCGCGTACAGCGGACCGGCCAGCGCGAAGGTGTGCCCCGCCGCCCACCCGTCCCCGTCCGCCGCCGCACCCTCGGGCCCCAGCAGCTCCAACGCCGCCTCATACAGGGCCAGATCCAGCTCCGACCAGAAGACCTTGGTCAGGCTGGCGGCCGCCCCGCCCCCCTCGGCCCGCTGATAGCCGTACAGGCGGTAGGCGCGCGCCCGGATCAGCGCATCCGCCACCCGCTCGCCCAGGGCCGGATCGCCGCCGGCGCGCCACAGCCCGGCCAGCCGCCGGGCGGCGGCGGTGAAACGGCCGGGGGAGCGCAGCATCAGCCCCCGTTCACTGCCCGCCGTGTCCATGGCCACCCGCCAGCCCCGGCCGGGCTCGCCCACCACATCCGCGTCCGGTATGAAGACCTCGTCCAGGAAGATCTCGGCGAAGGCCGGACGGCCGTCCAGCCGGGCGATGGGCCGTACCGTCACCCCCGCCGCGTCCAGCGGGAACATCACATAGGTCAGCCCCAGGTGCCGGCGCTCGGCCCGGGGATGGCTGCGGAACAGGCCGAAGGCGCGGTCGGCGAAGGCGGCCCGCGAGGACCAGGTCTTCTGCCCGCTGAGCAGCCAGCCGCCTTCGGTGCGCACCGCCACCGAACGCAGCGCGGCCAGGTCGGATCCCGCCTCCGGCTCCGACCACGCCTGGGCCCACACCGTCTCGCCGCTCGCCATCGCCGGCAGCACCCGGGCCCGCTGCTCCTCGGTGCCATGGGCGAACAGCGTGGGGGCCAGCAGCTGGGTGCCGTTCTGGCCGACCCGGGCGGGCGCGCCCGCCGCGTGGTACTCCTCCTCGAACAGCAGCCACTCCAGCGGGGAGCACCCCCGCCCGCCGTACTCCACCGGCCAGGAGGGCACCGCCCAGCCGGCCCGGTGCAGGGTCCGCTCCCAGGCCCGGTGCTGGGCGAAGCCCCGCTCGGAGTCCAGCGGCTCCAGTGGGACGCGCGGTACGTTCCCGGCCAGCCAGTCCCGGGCCGTATCGCGCAACTCCCGTTCCGCCGCGGTGAGTTCCAGGTCCATCAGGACTCCTTCATGGCCCGCACATCCATCCCGCCCAGCGGGTCCGCCGAGGTCTCCGCGTTATGCGCGTGCGCCAGGTGATGCAGCGCGAAGGCCGCGTCCAGACCGGAGTGCAGCCCCTGGAGGTCCTCCGCCTGGTTGACCGCCCGTTTGGCCAGCGCCAGCCCCATCCGCGGCATCCGAGCCACCCGCCCGGCCAACGCGGCGGTGCGCTCGGTGAGTTCGGCGCGTGGCACCACCGCGTTGACCATGCCCAGCTCATAGGCGCGGCGGGCGCTCATCCGGTCACCGGTGTAGAGGAACTCCCGGGCGATCCTGGGCGGCATCACCCAGGGGTGGGCGAAGAACTCCACTCCCGGGATGCCCATCCGCACCACCGGGTCGGCGAAGAAGGCATCCTCGGCGGCCACAATGAGATCGCACACCCAGGCCAGCATCAACCCACCGGCCACACAGGCCCCTTGGACGGCGGCGATCAGCGGCTTGGGCAGCTCCCGCCAGCGCCGGCACATACCCAGATAGACCTCCGACTCCCGGGCGAAACGCGACTCCGCGCCGCTCTTGTCCGAGTGGTCCCACCACAGGCCCGCCCGCCGCTCAAAGGGCAGATGGGCATCCCGGCCGGGGGAGCCGATGTCATGGCCCGCCGAGAAGTGTTCACCCGCCCCGGCCAGCACCACCACCTTCACCCGGTCATCGGCGGCGGCCCGGCCGAAGGCGCCGTCCAGGGCATAAGTCATCGCGGAATTCTGGGCGTTGCGGTACTCGGGCCGGTTCATGGTGACGGTCGCGACCGGGCCGCGCCGCTCATAGCGGACTGTCATCGCCGATCCTTCCCTAACAAGTGTTTGGTAGGTTAACGTGCCATCATGAGCAGCGTCGAGCAGGCGCCCCCCTATCTCCCGGGCCATCAGCTGCTGTTGGGCCGCAGCGCGGTCATCACCGCCGCCGCCGGAACCGGCATCGGCGGCGCGACCGCCCGCCGTTTCCTGGAGGAAGGTGCCCGGGTCGTCCTCGGAGATGTGCACACCCGCCGGCTGGCGGAGGCGGTGACCACACTGGCCGGGGAGTTCGGCGACGACCGGGTGGCCGGACTGCCCTGCGACGTACGCCGCGAGGGCGCCGTCGGCGCCCTGCTGGACCTGGCCGGGGACCGGCACGGCAGGCTGGACGTCCTGGTCAACAACGCCGGACTGGGCGGCACTTCGGAGCTCACCGAGATGACCGACGCCCAGTGGGAGGAGGTCATCGGCATCACCCTGACCGGCACCTTCCGCTGCACCAGGGCCGCGCTGCGGCGGATGCGGGCCGGCGGCGCCGGCGGCGTGATCGTCAACAACGCCTCGGTGCTGGGCTGGCGGGCCCAGCGCGGCCAGGCGCACTACGCGGCCGCCAAGGCCGGGGTGATGGCGCTGACCCGCTGCGCGGCGGTGGAGGCGGCCGCCTATGGGGTGCGGGTCAACGCGGTGGCGCCCAGCCTGGCCGTCCATCCGCACCTGGCCAAGGTCACCACCCCCGGCCTGCTGGCCGAACTCACCGCCCGCGAGGCCTTCGGACGGTCCGCCGAGCCCTGGGAGGTGGCCAACGTGATCGTCTTCCTGGCCAGCGGCTACTCCTCGTATATGACCGGGGAGACGGTCTCGGTCAGCAGCCAGCACGCGTGACCGACGACAATGACACCGTGCCGACCAGCAAAAAGACCGAAACCGCCGCCAGTGCGCCCGGGCGCCGCCGTGAGCTCCTTGCCACCGCCGCCGAGGTGTTCGCCGCCCAGGGCTACCGCGCCACCACCGTGCGCCGGATCGCCGATGAGGCGGGCATGCTCGCGGGCAGCCTCTACTACCACTTCGACTCCAAGGAGTCGATGCTGGACGAGATCCTGGCCACCTTTCTGGGCGAGCTGTGGGCCGGGTACGAGACGGTGCTCGCCGCCCGCCTGGGGCCCCGGGAGACCATCGAGGCCCTGGTCACCGAGTCCTTCCGGCAGATCGACCGCCACCGGGCCGCGGTCGCCGTCTACCAGAAGGAGGCCCGGCACCTGGCGGACCTGCCCCGCTTCGGCTATCTCGCCGAATCCCAGGAGAAGTTCGAGCGGGTGTGGCTGGGCACCCTGGAACGCGGCGTCGCCCAGGGCGTGTTCCGCGCCGACCTCGACGCCCCGCTCGCCTACCGCTTCCTGCGCGACACGGTGTGGGTGGCGGCGTCCTGGTACCGGCCGGGCGGCCGGCTCGGCCCGGAGGAGATCGCCCGGCAGTACCTGTCCATGGTCCTGGACGGCATGGCCATACGAACCCAGTAGCTAGGAGCCCCTGATGGCCGAGGCATTCATCGTCGAAGCGGTACGCACCCCGGTGGGCCGCAAGGGCGGCGCACTGGCCGCCGTCCACCCGGCCGACCTGGGGGCGCACATCCTGCGCGCGCTGCTGGACCGCACCGGCATCGACCCCGCCGCCGTGGACGACGTGATCTTCGGTTGTCTGGACACGGTGGGCCCACAGGCCGGGGACATCGCCAGGACCAGCTGGCTGGCCGCCGGACTGCCGGAGTCGGTGCCCGGTGTCACCGTGGACCGGCAGTGCGGATCCTCCCAGCAGGCCGTCCACTTCGCGGCCCAGGCGGTGCTCTCCGGCACCCAGGACCTGGTGGTGGCCGGCGGGGTGCAGAACATGTCCATGGTCCCCATCGCCTATGCCGCCCGCCGGGCCGCCGAACCGCTGGGGCTGACCGAGGGACCCTACGCCGGCTCGGCCGGCTGGCGCGCCCGCTACGGCGACCGCCCGGTCAGCCAGTTCCACGGTGCCGAACTGATCGCCGGGCAATGGGGCATCTCCCGCCGGGAGATGGAGGAGTACGCCCTGCGCTCCCACCAGCGAGCGGTACGCGCCATCGACCAGGGACGCTTCCGGGCCGAGACCGTGCCCTACGGGGAACTCGCGGTGGACGAGGGCCCGCGACGGGACACCTCCCTGGAGCGGATGGCCGCACTCGCCCCGGTACTGCCCGGCGGACGGCTCACCGCCGCCGTCTCCTCACAGATCTCCGACGGCGCCGCGGCCGTCCTGATCGCCGGGGAACGCGCCATGGCCGAGCACGGGTTGACGCCCCGTGCCCGGATCCACCAGCTGGCGGTGCGCGGCGAGGACCCCATCCGGATGCTCACCGCACCCATCCCGGCTACGGCCCACGCCCTCAAACGGGCCGGGCTGACCATCGATGATATCGACCTGGTGGAGATCAATGAGGCATTCGCCCCGGTGGTGCTTGCCTGGCTCCGGGAGACCGGTGCCGACCCCGACCGGGTCAACGTCAACGGCGGGGCCATCGCACTCGGGCATCCGCTGGGAGCCACGGGGGCGCGGCTGCTGACCACGCTGCTGTATGAACTGGAGCGCGGGGGTGGCCGGTTTGGGATGCAGGTGATGTGTGAGGGGGGCGGGCAGGCCAATGTGACGATTGTGGAGCGGGTGTCCGTGCCCTCCACTGCCACACTGGCGAGGTGATGGAACTCAACGGACGTTCTGCCGATCCCGAGGCGCTCAAGGCCCTTGCCCTGACCAACTACGGTCACTTCACCACCTTGCGGGTGGAGGACGGGCGGGTGCGGGGGCTGGCGCTCCACCTGGAGCGCCTGGCCCGCGACTGCCGGGCCGTGTTCGGTGCCGAGCTGGACCTGGACCGGGTACGGGCCTGCCTCGCCCGGGCGGCGGGGGGCGGGGGCTCGATCGCGGTCCGGGTGACCGTCTTCGACCCCGGTCTGGATCTGGGGCATCCAGCGGGGCCGGCCGACCCGCATATCCTGGTCACCACCAGGCCGGCTGGTACCTTGCCGCTGCCCCCGCTGCGCGTCAAGACCGTGTCGTATGTCCGTGACGCCCCGGCCGTGAAGCACACCGGGCTCTTCGGCACGCTGCATGCGCGGCGGGCCGCGCAGTTGGCCGGTTTCGATGATGCGCTGTTCACGGGGCCCGGGGGGCTGGTGACCGAGGGCGGTACCTGGAATGTGGGGTTCGTGGACGCGGACGGGGCGGTGGTGTGGCCGGAGGCGGAGGTTCTGCCCGGGGTCACCATGGCGCTATTGCGGCGTCATCACCCTTGTGTCGAAGCCCCGTTGGAGGTCTCGGACCTGGGCACCATGCGGGCCGCCTTCGCCACCAATGCGGCTATCGGGGTGCGGGCGATCGCGGGTGTCGACGAGTTGGGGTTCGCCACGGATGATGTGGTGCTGGAGCAGCTGAGCGCGGCGTACGCCGCGGTGCCGGGGGAGGCGCTGGCGAACCTGTGAGGTAACGGTGCCGTGCTGTTTCCCTCTTGGCTCATCAGATGCCGGAGTCAAGGGATGAGCCCTGCCATGTGGCGGCAGGGCTCTTTGGCGGTGCCGGTCAATCGATCAGGTTGGCCGTCCAGTACCGGTGGACGATCTCGCGGTAGGTGCCGCCGTGTTCTTGGTTGCGTCCGCTGTGTGTGAACGCCCAGTTGCGGCAGTCCTCGAAGTCCGGGTACGTGCCGGATCGTTCACCGCAGCCCATGCACTCCATCTCGTACGAGATCAGTGGGTTGCCAGGGATCTTGGTTGACATGATGCGCCAACGGGCGAACCGGAACATGGTGCGGGTCATCGTCCCTCTCCTGCCCGCAAGTTGATGCCGTGGGCGGTGATGACGGCGTGGATGCCGTTGCGGGGCCTGAGCGGCGGCTGGCCGCATCCGCACTGCCGCTGCACGGGCCGCTGGGGGGCGGAGGCGGTGGGGGCGGTGTGTGGGGCCGGGGCGGGGTTGTTGGTGGCTTGGTGGGATTGCCTGGCTCGCCTGAGCCATTGGCGGATACGGTTGAGAATGTCGCGCTCCTTGTCAGCGTGGCCACGCCCCGGGACCGCTACCACGGTCGCCGGGGTCTGGGCTGTGGCCAGTTCGGCTTGCCCCCATAGCCTGCCGACGCCGGAAGGCTCCAGTGTTCCCGAACCGGGAACACTGGAGCCGTAACCATGGTCTACATGCCCACCCAGGAAGCGAGCGACGCGAGTCCCTGCGGCGCTCGACGCTGGCGGCGGACGAGCACAGCGATCGTCTCCCGCATGAGGGGGTGATACCGAGCTTGTTGCGGGGCAACTTCTCTTGCTCGATGCAGTGCCTTTTCTGCCGCTTCGGCCTTACCCATTTGTGAGTACGCTCGCGCCATCTCAATATGGTATCGACCGACGCGCATCTTGGGATGATCCGGCGGAAAGCGTAGTTCCTTTGCGGACTTCATGGCTGCCCCAAGCTTTCCAAGCTCCACTGCTGTGGCCACATCGTAATGGGTGACGTTTGTCAGGCCAAACGATGCCCAGTAAACACGGGGCACGTCGCGACCGATTTGCTTGGCAGCCTTGCGCGCCAACTCAAGATTTCCGCCCACTGCGTCCGAATCCTTTGCTTGTGCAGCGGCGATGGCTCCCGCCAGATGCAACGTTCCCGTTACCGCCAAAGCCGCAGTGGAGCCTGATTCGTCGCATTGCGACACCAGATGGTGTCCTCGGTCTAGTACTTTGAGTGCCATCTGATTGTTACCCCGACGTAGCAGCATGCTACTTCGCTTACTCAGCCTGATGGCCATAAGGAGTGGATCCTGAGCTTGTTCCGCCATCCACCCCATACGTTCAAGAGCAATTGCCGCTAGTTGGTGATACCCCAGACGGTAGGCGAATTCGTAAGCCACCCAGTAGCACCAGCTTAGGCACGCCGTCGCATCACGCCGGTCTGTGGAACGCTCGGGAGTCAAGCTCACAACCGTGTTCAACTCGCTCAACAAGCCAGGGAGTTTCACACCGACACCCTTGTACTCCGTTGCGCAAGCATTCGCACAGAGCTGTTCGACTTCGGAGGAAATTTCACTCATCGACCGTGGGGTGATATCCAGGTCCGGGCCCAGGTCGTACATGTCCAGAGCCTCTGCTAGGGGAGTGATCAGGCGGTCAAGCTTATCCTGTTGCATTTCCGAGAGGTAAGGCTGCCCATTGAGGACAGCCACGTCAACTTCCAGTACCCGGGCAACCGCAGCCACAATGGCAGGAGTTGCGGGGGTTAGCCCGGCCTCAACCTTGGCGATCGTGCCTCGGGCCACGTAGGCGCGTTGAGCCAGACCAGTTTGCGTAAGTTGACGTAGCTTACGGTAATCCGCGATCCGAGCGCCGATGTGGTCTTCCGCGTTGTGCGCCATACTGGACTCCGTTCTGACCTGGACACTCAGAACGGTACTCCTGATCGACATCAGCGGAACAGTCAACGGCCTCCAATCCGGGGGCCGTTGACTGCCCTATTAGAACGGGATCTCTGGGTCCCCAAGTGGAACTGGTACCACGTTCCCAGGATGGGCCCGGGGCCACGCTGGCCAGCTCACGCCCCCTCGGGTCCGCACGTCAGCCCTCAAGCGGCAGGAAGCCGCAACCCCATCGGATTGGTATCCGGCAACACCGTCGCACAGGCGACCGCCAACGGCCGCAGCAGCTCGGCGACTTCGCCCGCCGCCGAACCCCGCCAAGGCCGCTCCGCCGCCAAGCCCGTCGCGTCCTCGACGTAGGCCAGCAACCGCCGACCGGCGTCGGTCACGGTGCCATCCGTGGTCAACAGGCCCCGTTCCACGAGCCGTCGTGCCGCCGCGGCCCACTCCTCGTCCGTCCAGCCCTGGTTGAGCTGGAGCAGCGGGGGGTGTGTGGGGCCAGGGCGAGGACGGACCCTCCCTCTATGCCCACAAGAGCAACCTTTCTGGCGAGGCGGTTCTCCGATGAGGTGACAAACTCGAGAGATGCTGGCGCCCGCTGGTGCTCTGCTGTCATGCTCCGGGATATCAGTCCCCTCGTCGGCAAGGAGCAGTTTCGTGCATGTGATTGAGGTCAAGAACGCGGAGATGGTGGAAACCATTGCCCGCCGGGTCAAAGAACTTGGAATCACAAATGGCGCCATCGTGACGTTGATCGGCGCTGTAGATTCCTTCACGATCTCGACCATGCCCGCAAACGACGCATCAGCCGACGTGATCACGGACTATGCCCTACCCGCCGAATTGCATGGTGCGGGTGAAATCACGGATGGCGTGGTGCATATTCACGCCACCATGGCGGAGGGCGATCGGGGCCTAGCGGGTCACATGCATCGTGCAGAGGTTGGCCACTGGTTCGTGCGGGCGTACGTCCAATCCTGCTGAAGTGGCCTCAGATGGACGGGTTCCGGGACAAATTGAGGTCTTCGCCGAGCATTTTCATCTCCCCTGAGGTTCGCCAGGGCCTGGATGATTGATTCCAAGGGCTGAGGTGGGGCTGAAAGTCGGTGGTGTCCTGGTGGGAGCGAGTAGTGTCCGGGTTTTGATGACCGACTCCTGGGACACTATCGCTGACTGGTATGCGGGGCTGCTGCAGACCGGTTCCGCCATGCACGAGTTCAACTGCGACGTGCTGCTCAGGCTCCTGCCCGATGAGTTCGATGGGTGCCGCGTTCTCGATCTCGGCTGCGGGGAAGGCGTCATCGCCCGCGCAGTAGCCGCCCGTGGGGCCTCCGTCGCGGGCATCGACCTTTCACCGCGGATGATCGAACATGCCCGCGCGGCTGGGGCTGGCGGGCCCGGCACGGTGGCCTACGCGGTCGATGACGGGTGCGTGCTGAGCACGGTCGCCGCCGAGTCGGTCGATTGGGTGACCGCCGGGCTGTCCTTGAACAACGTGCCCGACCTCGATGCCGCGCTCGCGGCCGTACGGCGCGTGCTGACGGCACGGGGCTCGCTTGCCTTCACGGTCCCGCACCCGTGCTTCGAAGCACCGCACGCGGCCTGGACACAGGCCACCGACGGGCCGGTCCGACGGGTAGTCGGGGACTACCTTGCCGAAGGATTCTGGCGCTCGGACAACCCTGAAGGCGCCCGCCGGGCCGGCAACCAGCACCGGACGCTGTCCACGTACCTGACGGCTCTGGTCCGGCACGGGTTCACCCTGGAAACCGTCGCCGAGCCATCCCCGAGTGACCAAGTGATGGCCGTGCAACCCCACAGGGCGGGACTACCACCGTTCCTGGCCATTCGCGCCCGACGCGCTTGACCACGAACCGGTACCAACCACACTCGTCCCGTGCCAACGCAGAACAAGGGAGCCCAATGCTGGTGTGTTAAGGCTGACTTGGACTCCCTCGCTACTGCACTCTACGTGCAGGTAACAATCGCCACAAACGGGCAACGCCACGGCACCCTCAAGCGGAAGGAAGCCGCAACCCCATCGGATTGGGATCCGGCAACACCGCCGCACAGGCAACCCCCAACGGCCGCAGCAGCTCGGTGAGTTCCCCGGCGGCCGAGCCCTGCCAAAGCCGCCCCGCCGCCAAGTCCGTCGCATCCTCGACGTCCGCGAGCAACTCCCGCCCCGCGTCCGTCGCGGTACCGTTCACGCCCAGCAGCCCCCGTTCCACGAGCCGCCGCGCCGCCGCGTCCCACTCCTCGTCCGTCCACCCCCGGTTCGGCTGAAGCATCGGGCGCGGCACATCGATCCCGGCCCGCAGCACCAGCACCTCGCAGCCGTCCAGCCCGGCGGCGATCAGCGCCGCCACATGGCCGTCCCCACGGTGCTCCCGCAACAGCGTGGCCGCCTGCCACAGCCGGTCCAGCGGATCGACCGGCAGGCCCAGCGCCGCGTTGGCGGCGGCCAGCACCCGGCCTCCGCAGTCCAGTTCGCGGACCCGCTCACCCAGCAGGCCGGCGGCCTTCTCCACCTCCCGCTCCCGGCCGGCCAGCAGCCGGGCCAGGGTGGCCCGGGCGCCCAGCCGGCGGGCTTCCAGGGCCTGCCCGGGGGAGGTGATCTCCCAGACCGAGGGCAGCGCCCGGGCCACCATTCCGGGGGCGAAGCTCAGGAAGGAGGCCGTCACCGGCTCCGGGCCGACGGGGCCCAACGGCGCGGCGCGGCCCGCGAAGTACCCGCGCCAGAAGCCGCGCAGCCCCGCCTTCTCAAAGGCGTCCTTCGCCTCCGGCGCGAAGTAGGTGACCGCATGGATGGGTTCGAACAACTGCCATAGGGCGCGGGCGTCGCTCACGCGTATCTCCGATCGACGGATACGGACAAGGACGGCCAGCCTCGCAGAATTCCCGCCGCTTCCGCCACGATCCGTTCGATCAACTCCGCACAGGACGGCACATCCTGGATCACGGCGGCCACCTGACCGGCCGCCATCACCCCCAGATCGGTACGTCCCTCCACCATGGCCGCCCTCAGCAGCATCGGGGTGTTCGCCGCCAACAGCACCTGGGCCCAGCCCAGTTCCCGGGCCCGTCGCATGGCCAGGCCGTCGCGCAGCAACTCGCCCCAGCCCAGGCCGGAGACCCGGCGGAAGGCGGCCGCCTGCCGTACCGCCCGCCACCACGCCGAGGCGCGGCCGGCCCGTTCCAGGGAGGCGACATAGGGGGTGCGCAGCATCCGGTGCGGCAGCCCGTCCACTTTGCGGGTGACGATCACATCCCTGGCGCCGGCGGCCAGATAGGCGTCCTTCACCGGGGCGGGCACCGTGCTGTCGGCGGTGAGCAGGAAGCGGGTGCCCATGGCGATGCCGCAGGCCCCATAGGCCAGCGCGGCCACCAGGCCCCGGCCGTCATGGAAGCCGCCGGCCGCCACCACCGGGATGTCCACCGCGTCCACCACCTGGGGCAGCAGCACCGTGGTGGCCACCTCGCCGGTGTGCCCGCCGCCCTCGGCGCCCTGGACCAGTACCGCGTCCGCGCCCCAGGCGGCCACCTTCTCGGCATGCCGCCGGGCCCCCACCGTGGGAATGACGACCACCCCGGCGTCCCTGAGCCGGGCGATCAACTCCCTTGAGGGGGCGAGGCCGAAGGAGGCCACCCGTACCCCTTCGGCGATCAGAAGCCGGGCCCGTTCGCCCGCATCGCCCGCGTCCGCGCGCAGATTGACCCCGAAGGGCCGGTCGGTGCGCTCCTTCACCTCCCGGATGGCCGCCCGGAGCCGGGGCACGGACATGGTCGCCGAGCCCAGGACGCCCAGCCCGCCCGCCCTGGCCACCGCCGTCACCAGGCGGGGACCGGCCACCCAGCCCATTCCGGTCTGCACCACCGGGTGCCGCACCCCGGTCAGCCGGGTCAACGCGGTGTCCAGCACCGGTGTGTTCACCGCGCCACCTCCCGCTCGCGCAGCCCCGCCGGGTCCAGCACCTCGTGGATCAGGCGGAGTTCATCCTCGGTGGGCAGGCGGGTCTCCGGTATGCCGTCGGGCACGTCCAGCGGGAAGCCGGTGGCCGCCCGTACCCGCTCGGCGGTGACGCCCGGGTGCAGGGAACGGACCCGCATCGTCCGGTCCGGGGTGGCGAAGTCCAGTACCGCCAGGTCGGTCACCACCCGGCGGAGGTCCACCGCCCGCCCCCGGTCGTGGCCCACGCCGCACACCATGTCCACCCGCTCCACCAGCACCCTGGGTGAGTGTTGGGGGATCCAGTAACTAACCGTATGGTTGAGGGTGTTGACGGGCGCTCCGCGCACCCCGAGCAGCTGGCGCAGCGGGCGGCGGGCGTCGCCGATGCGGCTGATGTTCTGGTTGCCGTGGCGGTCCAGCTGGGCGGCGCCCATCATCACATGCCGCCGGCCGCCCATGGCCAGGGCCAGATGCCGGCGGTAGGGCAGCCAGCCCTCCACCGTGCCGTCCGCGGTGACCAGTAGCGACTCCCCGTCGGTCAGCAGCAGTTCGGGGGCGAAGGTCAGCCGGGCCAGCCGTGCTCCGAGGGCCGGGATCAGCCCCATCGGGGCGGCCAGGATCTCGCCGTCCCCGCGCCATGCCTCGGCGCAGGCCACCACACACACCTCGGCCCGGCTCATGCCGCACCTCGGCGGGTGGCCGCCACCGCTGCCCGGTAGTCCGCCTCGTCCCCGGTCAGCAGCCGGTCCAGCAGGTCACCGGAACGGGCCGCGCGCACATAGGCCGCTTGGAACGCCTCGTCGCGTTCATAGTCCGGCGCGCAGGAAGTGAAGTGCGCCCCGCCCGGCGCCGCTATGACCCCGGTGACACAGTGCCGCTGCACCAGCAGCGACTGCGGGCCGCCCGCGGCGGCGAACTCCTCGGTGTCCACACAGCGTTCACAGGACACATACGCCTCCCGGGCCGCCTCGCAGAACAGGTCGTCGAAGTAGGGGTCCGGCCCCAGGTACTGGGCGTTGCCCCGCCGGTCGGCCCGGTTGAGGTGGACCAGGGCCGCGTCCAGCGTCAGGGCCGGCACCGCCACCAGCTCCTCCGCGTCCTCGTACGGCGAGACCACCGTGCGCAGCGCGGGGTTGGCACGCATCACATCAGAGCCCAGCCCGGCCCGTACCGGCAGGAAGGGCAGCCGGTGCGCGGCCGCCGTCAGCCCCCACATCAGCATGGCCTCGTCCAGCTCGGTCAGCTCCAGGCGGCCCTGCTCCCGTGCGGCGCGGTAGTGCGGTTCCAGCGGAACGGAGTCCAGGGTGACAAAGGCGGTGACCAGCCGGCGGATCCGGCCGGCCGCCGCCAGCAGCCCCACCTCGGGGCCGCCGTAGGTGACCACGGTCAGGTCCCGGACGTCCGACCGCAGCAACGCCCTGACCAGCGCCATGGGTTTGCGACGGGCGCCCCAGCCGCCGATGCCCAGGGTCATCCCGCTGCGCAGCCGGGCCACGGCCTCATCGGCGGTCATCCTCTTGTCGGCGGTCATGGCGCATCCCCCTCGCGCTTCTCGATGAACGCCCGGCGGTGCCGGTCGCCCAGCCCCGCGAGGTTGGCCTCGAAGGTGAAGCCCTGCTCGTAGCGGTAGCTGCGGTGTACGTCCACCGGGTCGATGCCGTTGAGCGCGGCCTTGGCCAGCCGCAGCAGGGTGCCGTCCTTGGCGGCGATCTCCCGCGCCAGGGCCAGGGCGGCCGCGCCGAGTTGCTCCTCGGGCACCACCCGCCACACCGCGCCATGCCGCAGCAACTCCTGGGCGCTGATGGTGCGGGCGGTGAAGAAGAGGGTGCGCAGCAGATGTCCGGGCACCAGCCGGGCCAGATGGGTCGCGGCGCCCAGCGCCCCCCGGTCCAGCTCCGGCAGGCCGAAGGTGGCGCCCTCGGCGGCCACCACCGCGTCCGCGTTGCCGACCAGGCCGACACCGCCGCCCAGGCAGAAGCCCTGTACCGCCGCGACCACCGGGACCGCGCAGTCGTAGACCGCCGAAAACGCCTCCGCGCAGCCGTGGTTGACGGCCAGCAGGGCCCGATGGCCGTCGTCCCGCTGCAACTCCTTGAGATCCACACCCGCGTTGAAACCCCGGCCCGCCGCGGCGAGGACCGCACAGCGAATCTCCGGATCCGCGCCCGCCGCCCGGAGGCGCTCCGCCAGCGCGTACCAGCCCGCTGCCGGAAGGGCGTTGACGGGCGGATAGTCCACCGTGATCACGGCGATGCCCGGTTCGGGGTGTGCGAGGGAGACACCCATCGGGGAATCAGCTACCTTTCCACCAAACGTTTGTTAGGTGCTGTTGAGGTGACGGTAGCAGCGGAGCGGCCGTCGCGGGAGGTATCCGATGGACGGTGCGGTGGTGGTGGTCACCGGCGGAACGCGCGGGGTGGGCGCGGGCATCGCCAGGGCCTTTCTGCGGGCGGGCGCCCAGGTGGTGATCTGCGCCCGCCATCCGCCGCCCGAGCCGGTGGGTGCCGCCCGCTATCTGCCCGCCGATGTCCGCCGGCCGGCCGAGGTCCAGGCCCTGTTGGAGCAAGTGGCGGCCGAGTACGGCCGCCTGGACGTCCTGGTCAACAATGCCGGCGGCACGCCGTACCACCCGCTGGACGCCGCCCCGCCCGAGCGCCATGCCCGGATCCTGGAACTCAACCTCACCGCCCCCCTGTTGACCTCGATCGCCGCCCACCGGCTGATGTCCGCCCAGCCCGGCGGCGGTTCCATCCTGATGATCGGCAGCGTCAGCGGCTCCCGGCCCTCACCCGGCACGGCCGCATATGGCGCGGCCAAGGCGGGACTTGAGCACCTGGCCCGTTCCATGGCCGTGGAGTGGGCCCCGCTGGTACGGGTCAACACCCTGGTCCTGGGCATGGTGCGCACCGAAGCGGCGCAGACGCACTACGGGGGCCGGGCGGGCGTCGCGGCCGTCGCCCGCACCGTGCCGGCCGGGCGCCTGGCCGAGCCGGACGAGGTGGGCGAGGCGGCGGTCTTCCTGGCCTCCGAGCGGGCGGCCTATATCACCGGCGCCGGCCTGCTGCTGCACGGCGGCGGGGAACGCCCCGCGTTCCTGGCCGCCGCCAATGTCCCGCCGTCGACGGAGGGTTGAGATGAACGGAATCTGCGCCGGCCGGGTGGCCGTGGTCACCGGCGCCGGACGCGGCCTGGGCCGTACCCATGCGCTGGCCCTGGCCGCCGAGGGCGCCGCCGTGGTGGTCAACGACCTGGGCACCGGCCCCGGGGGCGAGGGCGGTTCGGCGGACCCGGCCCACCGGGTCGCCGCCGAGATACGGGACCGTGGCGGCCGGGCCGTGGCCCACACCGGCGACATCGCCACCGCCGAGGGCGCCGCCTCGCTGATCACCACCGCGCTGGACGCCTTCGGGCGCCTGGACGCCCTGGTCAACAACGCCGGGTTCGTCCGCGACCGGATGCTGGTCAACTTGGACCAGGAGGACTGGGACGCGGTGATCCGGGTCCACCTCAGAGGGCACTTCCTGCCGCTGCGGCAGGCCGCCGCATACTGGCGCGCCGAGGCCAAGGCGGGGCGGACGCCGGATGCCCGGGTGGTCAACACCACCTCCGGCGCGGGGCTTTCGGGCAGCGTGGGCCAGGCCAACTACGCGGCCGCCAAGGCCGGCATCGTGGGCCTCACCCTGGTCGCCGCCGCCGAACTCGCCCGCTATGGCGTCCAGGTCAATGCCATCGCCCCGGCCGCCCGGACCCGGATGACCGAGCAGGTCTTCGCCGGCTCGATGGCCGCCCCGCCGGACGGCACCTTTGACGCCATGGCCCCGGAGAACGTCTCCCCGCTGGTGGTCTGGCTGTGCGCGGCCGGCTCCGCCGGGGTCACCGGCCAGGTCCTGGAGGCCGACGGCGGCCGGATCGCGGTGATGGAGGGCTGGCACCCCGGCCCCATCTCCGACAAGGGCGACCGCTGGACCCCGGCGGAGGCGGGTGCGGAGGTACGGCGCCTGCTGGCGGGGGCGCGGGCGGCGCGGCCGGTTTATGGGGCCGGGGGTGCTCCATGACGCCCCACGGCGGGGCGGGCCTTCGTGGGCGCAGGCGAGTTGAACTCGACAGATGTCAACTCGGCTTGCGCCACACGGAGATGTGCTTCGTGGAGTCCTGGGTGAACGGCGCCCCGTCCCAGTCCGCGACCCGGCGTTCCGGCTCCAGCCCGGCGATCCGTGCCATCAGGTCGAGCTCCGCCGGCCAGGCGTACCGGTGCCGGGAGCTGCCGCGGCGGTAGCGGCCGTCGGCGTCGTAGCGGTCGGCGGTCGCACGGCTCCATATCTCACGGCTCGTCACGGGCAGCCACTCCGCCGGGCGCCGAAGGGCACTGCCGACGCATTTACCACCAGCGGCGACGGCACCCGGCTGATGCCTCCGGCCGGGAGCGGCGACGGGGCTGCTGCCCGGCCGGGTACTCGCCATCCGACGGATTACATGGATCCTTGAATTCAGAGCAGCGGCCGGCAATCGGTGCCGAGCCGCCGGCCTGCATCGGTCCGAATTGCCCGCGCCCGGCGTGCCGTTGAGGGAAAATCCACCTGCCGCAGGGGAATCGGATTTCTCAATTCCCTTTCCCGGCCTGTGGTGTTAATCACCTTGTCGGTGTGAAGTGGGCGCGGATAGCGTCTGACGCCGGATGCCGAAAAGTCGTCCAGCTCAACTGGTCTGTTGAAATCGCACATTGGGGGATTACACATGCGTATCAAGCGGATAGCTCAGGCGGTTGGCACCATGGCTCTCGCGCCGGCCCTGGTGCTGGGACTGTCCACGGCGGCGCACGCCGACGCGGATGTGCACTGGATCCACAAGATGGATGACAAGCCCCTGGGGGTGAGCTGGAAGAACAACCACCCGGACGACGTCACGATCGGTAGCCCCAGTTCGGATCGCTGGACCAGCTGGCACGACGTGGCCCAGAGCGACGGGAGCTGGCTCGAGAAGCACGTGGCGGATTCCAACTACTGCATGACGGCCTACTACGACCACGATGTGTACATGGAGCGCTGCAGCGGCAATAACTTCCAGCGCTGGGACGAGGTCGACACCGGCAACGGCTGGAAGCTGGTGAACCGCCAGACCCATGAATGCCTCGACAGCAACGGCAGTTCCGTCTATATGCATGAGTGCAACGACGGCAACAAGTATCAGCTCTGGTTCTGAACCGGCTTTCCGTACGCCGCGTCAGCGGCAACGGTAATTCAAGCGGTTGACAACGGCCAACTGAAATGACGTTGGCCGGGGCTGATATCAGCCGGGCCCGGGTGCCGAAAGGCTGACCCGCCTGGGCCCGTCGCCGGCCGGATCGCGCTTTACGCGGCGGAGCCGCCTGGCGCGGCCGCCCCGCGTCCTTTGGCGGCGGAGAACATCCCCGCCGCCAAAGGACCGCCGCTCAGGACACCACGTCCTTACCGCGGAAATGCCGGAACCCCAGCGCGAACAGCACCACCGCGTAACTGGCCGACACCGCCGCCCCCTTGACCATCCCGCCCCACTCCGCATGCGGCTGGAGGACGTCCGCCCAGGCGTACTGCCAGTGGGCGGGCAGGAAGTCGCGCCAGTGGCCCAGCGCGGTGACCGCGTCCAGGACATTGCCCACGATGGTCAGGCCCATCGCGCCGCCGACCGCCCCCAGCGGGGCGTCGGTCACCGTGGACAGCCAGAACGCCAGGGCCGCGGTGGCCAGTTGGCCGACCAGGACATAGCCGGTGATGGCCGCCAGCCGGGCGGCCGCCGTGCCGGCGGGCAGGGTGCCGCCGGTGGGGATGTGCAGCGGGCCCCAGCCGTAGGCGACCGTGCCGGCCGCCAGGGCCACCAGCGGCAGCAGGGCGACGGCCACCGCGCTGAAGGCCAGCGCCACCACCAGCTTGCTCAGCAGCAGCCGGGTGCGCGGCACCGGCGCGGCCAGCAGATAGCGCAGTGAGGACCAGCCGGCCTCCGCCGCCACCGTGTCACCGCAGAACAGCGCCACCGGCACCACCAGCACAAAGCCCGCCGAGACAAACAGCGCAGTGGCCGCGAAGTTCACCCCGGAGGCGGTGGCGGTGTCGATCAGCGACACCCGCCCGTCCCGCGCACCGTCATGCCCGCCGATGGCGAACGCGGCGATCAGGACAAAGGGCAGCACGGCCAGCACCGCCCCGACCACCAGGGTGCGCCGGCGCCGCAGCTGCCGGGCGGCCTCCACCCGCAGCGGAAGCGTGTGCCGGGCCCGGTAGCCGGGCGCGGACTCCGGAGCGGTGACGGTGCTCATGCCGAACCTCCGATCAGGGTCAGGAAGGCGTCCTCCAGCCTTCGGTGGGGACCCACACTGCACACCGGAACCTCCAACCGGACCAGTTCCGCCAGCAGTTCGGGCGGGCCGACGCCGTCCAGCCGGACCAGCAGGCCCGTCTCGGCCGGCACCGCCGAGCCCACGCCCGGGAGCGCGGCCACCTTCTCGGCCAGCACCTCGGACACCTCGCCCTGGATCCCCACCAGCAGGGTGTCCCCGGAACCGGTGATCTCCGCCACCGGACCCGCGGTCACCAGCCGGCCCCGGTCCATCACCACCAGATGCGTACAGCTCTGCTCGACCTCGGCCAGCAGATGGCTGGAGACGATCACGGTACGGCCGGCCGCCGCGTAACGGATCATCACCTCCCGCATCTCGCGGATCTGCGGCGGGTCCAGACCGTTGGTCGGCTCGTCCAGGATCAGCAGATCCGGCAGCCCCAGCATCGCCTGGGCGATCGCCAGCCGCTGCCGCATGCCCTGGGAGTAGGTGCGCACCGCACGGTCCAGCGCCGACCCCAGCCCGGCGATCTCCAGAGCCTCGTCCAGATGCGCGTCCTCGGCCGGGCGGCCGGTGGCCCGCCAGTACAGGTCCAGATTGGCCCGGCCCGACAGGTGCGGTAGAAAGCCCGAGCCCTCCACAAACGCCCCCACCCGGGAGAGCACCGGCGCGCCCGGCCGGATGGCATGCCCGAACACCCGGATCTCACCGCCGTCCGGACGGATCAGGCCCATCAGCATGCGCAGCGTGGTGGTCTTGCCCGCGCCATTGGGACCCAGCAGCCCCAGCACCTGGCCACGCCCCACCCGGAACGACAGATCCGCCACCGCGTACCGGTCGGCCGACTTGGCGTACCGCTTGGTCAGGCCGGTGATCTGCAAGGGGACTTCGGCCAGCGCGGGATCCGGCGCGGCCGGCGCGGCGGAGCGCCGCCGCCCGGTCAGCAGCAGTGCCGCCGCCACCGCCACCGCACCCAGCGGCATACCCCAGGTCCACCAGGGCAGCGCCGAGGAGCCGGTGCGTACCCCGGGCGCGGTCGGCACACTCAGCCCGCCGCCCGCCAAGGAGACGGTGTAGGTGGCCGGCTGGACCGGAGAGGCATAGCCCAGGTCGGTGGCGGAGAGCACCAGGCGCATCCGGTGCCCGGCCTCGAAGACATGGTCCACCGCGGGCAGCCGCAGCTCCACCTCCCGGCCGTCCTTGGCGTCGGACACCCGCACCGGGGCCACCAGCTGGGCGGGCAGCTGCTGCCGCCCGTCCGGGCCCACGTCATAGACCTTGGCGAACAGCACCGCCTCGCCGCTGTCCGAGGCCACCTTCACCCTGACCGCCGGCGCACCGGTGACCTGGACGCCCTCCTTGAGCGGGGCGGAGTCGAAGCGGGCGTACTGGCCCGGGAAGTCCAGGGACACCCCCAGGCCCAGGCCCGACAGCTGGGCAGCCCCGCCCAGCCCCGGCAGCGCGGAGACCGCGGGCGGCCCGGCGCCCGCCGGATTGGAAAACCGCTGCTCGCGGCCGGCCAGCGGGACGGGACGGGTGTCATGGCGCAGCCCCGGATAACTGTCGTCGCTCGCGCCGCGCAACTGCGGCTTGCCGGCGGTGGTGTCGATGCCGCCGGTCCGGCTCACCCGGAACACCGGGCCGGTGTCCGCGCCATGGTCGTCCTTGAGATAGCGGTCGAACCAGGCGCGGGTGCGCTGGGCGATCCGGTCCTGCTCGCCGTACCCGCTGTCATGGCCGCCGGCCACCCAGTCCACCGCCACCGGCGCGTGGTTGCCGGTGATGGCCCGGGCCGCCTGATCGGCCTGGTCCAGCGGGAAGAGCGAGTCGCTCTGCCCCTGCACGATCAGCGCCGGCACCCTGATCCGGCCGGCCACGGCGGACGGGCTGCGCTGCTCCAGGAGTTGACGGGCCTGGGCATCCGGCCGTCCGGCCACCGCCACCCGCTGGTACATCTCGCAGAGCACCGGCTCGAAGCGGCCGCAGCCGGTCCGGCCGCCGGCTGCGGTGGAGGTGGGGGCGGAGGTGGAGGTGGACGTGGAGCCGGTGGTGAAGAAGATGCCGGACCACAGCTTTTTGAAGACGTCGTTGGGGAAGAGCGAGTCCGCCAGGTTCCAGTAGGTGATCTGCGGGGCGATGGTGTCGACCCGCTTGTCGTACCCGGCCGCCAGCAGGGCCAGCGCGCCGCCGTAGGAGGCGCCCGCGATGCCGACCCGTGGGTCCCCGGCCTTGTCCAGCCGGACCTCGGGCCGCTTGGCCAGCCAGTCGATCAGCCGGCTGACATCGGCCACCTCGCCGTCCGGCGCGTTGAGCCCGATGCGGCCGGTGGAGGCGCCGAAACCGCGCGCCGACCAGGTCAGCACGGCGTAACCGTCCCGGGCCAGCTCCTCGGCCTGACCGCGGGTCTCCGCCTTGCTGCCGCCGAAGCCATGCCCCAGCAGCACGGCCGGACGGCGCCCGGAGTCACCGGCGGTGAAGAACGAGGTGTCGATGCGGACCGTGGCCTTGGAGCCCGGGCTCTCCGGCATGGTCAGGAACCGGTCCTCCCGGTGCACGGCCGGAGGGCCGGACGATGACGCGGCCACCCCCCAGGTGCCCGCGCCGGCCAGCACGGCGAGCGCGGCCACGGTGGCCGCCAGTCGCCCGCGCCCAGGGCGGCGCACGGTGATGCGGGGCAACTTCATGCGGGCAAGGGTAAGCCGCGCCGCCGGACGGCCCGGCGGCGCGGTCCCCCGGATCAGACTCCGGCCAGCTCGGCGAGCTTGCACACGGTGTTCCAGTTGCGCCCGGTGGCCACCTCCGCCAACGGCCGCCGGGCCAGCACCCGGGCCAGCCGGGAGTCCCCCAGACCGTCGGGGCAGAGCAGATACACCTCGCGCTCGCCCAGCACGAACACATCGGGGAGACAGGCCGCCGGATCGAGGCCGGCCACCGAGTCCCGCCGCACCGGACCGGACAGGAAGGTCACCACCAGCCGGCCGGGCTCGAACTCCCGGTCGGCGAAGGGATTGGCGTCGATGACCCGCCGCAGGTCCGCCGCCGCACGCACCACACAGCGCACCGGAAACCCGAGCCGGTCCGCCAACGCCCGCTCCAGAGCCTGCGAGAGCTCCTCCGCATCGGCGCCGGCATGGGTGAACACCGCGTTGCCGCTGTTGAGATGGGTACGCACGGCGGTACCACCGAGGCCGGTGAGCAGTTCGCGCAGGAGCTGCATGGGAACACGCCTCTTGCCGCCCACATTGATGCCGTGCAGCAGCGCCACATACGTTGTCACCGCCTCACCCTAATATGACCCAGGTCACCACAGATCGCCGCGGGTCACCGATCGAAGGGGCTGGTCATATGGCAGGCAGCGTGCCGCGCACCCCGCCGGCCGTACTGGCGCTGCTGCTCACGCTGCTGGTGGTGCCGGCCGCCGGCGGGGCGGGGACGGCACGGGCGGCGGACGGCGCGGCCCGGGTGGTGACGGAGGTGAAGATCAGCGAGCGGATCCTGGACCTCGCCGTCGCCGCCCCGGAGTTGGACGCCCCGGTGAAATGGGTGCGGCTGCTGGTGCCCAAGGGCTGGTCCAAGACCGCCGGGCGCACCTGGCCCACCCTGTGGCTGCTGCACGGCAGCGGCGGCAGCCATCTGGACTGGACCACCAAGACCCATGTGGAGCGGCTGACGGCCGGCCGGGAGGTCATGGTGGTGATGCCCGAGACCAGCGGCTGCGGCGGCTACAGCGACTGGTGGAACTTCGGCCGGGGCGGCGCCCCCGCCTGGGAGACCTATCTGCTGGGCGAGTTGCGCCCGTTGCTGGAGCGCGACTACCGGGCCGGCCCGCGCCGGGCCGTCGCCGGGCTCTCCATGGGCGGCCTGGGCGCGCTGAAGCTGGCCGCCGCGCACCCCGGCGTGTTCCGCGCGGTCGCCTCCTACAGCGGTGCGGCCAACCCGCTCTACAAGTCCCCGGACGGCGGCCTCAGCGGGCCGGACGCGGTCAAGCTCGCCGCCCTGAGCTGTCTGGCCGACTGGCGGCGCATCTGGGGCGAACCCGGCTATCCCTTTGACACCACCGATCCGGCGGACGTCCGCCAGCGCGCCCTGTGGGAGCGCAACAGCCCCCTGTACCAGGCCCGTCGGCTGGCGGGAACACCCCTGTACCTCTCCTATGGCGACGGCACCGACTCCGGCCCGGGCTGGGCATGGGGCGACCCCGCGCCCTCGCCGTCCCGCTGTGTGGACCCGCCTGTCCACGGCGGGGACGACCTCCTGGAGGCGGCCGTGCACGGAATGAACCGGCAACTGCGCGACCGGCTCTCCCAATTGGGCATTCCGGCCACCGTCTGTGCCTCCCGGGGCGCCCATGCCTGGTCGTACTGGGAGCGTGAACTGGTGGCATCCTTCCCGATGTTGATGCGTTCGCTGGGCGCCTGAACAGGTGTCAACTACAGGTTGACACCCCTCAACTGTCAACCTATGGTTGCCTCATGACCACTTCAGTGCGGCTCGACGATCTCATCGAGGCCATCAAGAAGGTTCATCCCGACGCCCTCGACCAACTCACCGACGCGGTACTGGCCGCGGAACACCTCGGTGAACTGGCCGACCATCTGATCGGCCACTTCGTGGACCAGGCCCGGCGCTCCGGAGCCTCCTGGACCGACATCGGCAAGAGCATGGGGGTCACCCGGCAGGCCGCCCAGAAGCGCTTTGTCCCCGGCGACATCGACCCGAGTCAGGGCTTCAGCCGCTTCACCCCCCGGGCCCGGAAGGTGGTGGCCGCCGCCCAGGAGGAGGCCCGCAACGCCGGCAACGACCTGACGATGCCAGGTCACTTGATCCTGGGCCTGCTGACCGCCCCCAAGGGGTTCGGTGCGGCGGCGATCACCGCGCAGGGCCTGTCGCTGGAGGCCGTCCGCCAGGCGGTCATCGGCCAGCTCCCGCCCGCGGCCGAGCGGGTACCCGCGCTGATCCCCTTTGACGGCGGGGCGAAGAAGGTGCTGGAGCTGACCTTCCGGGAGGCGCTGCGGATGGGGCACAACTATGTGGGCACCGAGCATCTCCTGCTGGCCCTGTTGGAGTTCGAGGACGGCGCCGGATTGCTCAGCGGCCTTGGTCTGACCAAGGAGGCCACCGAGGCCTTTGTCGTGCAAAAGCTGGCGGAGATCACGGCAGACGAATGATCCGGCTCGCTGAACCACGCGATCTTCCGGGCTTCCTGGGCCTGGCCGGGCAGGTGGAGCAGTGGTTCGGTCCCATGGTGGCGGACCCCGGATTCCGTGCCGCGGTGGAGAAGAACATCCACCGTGGCACGGCCCTGGTCGCCGCTACCGAGGCCGGCGCCGGACCGCTGGGCGCCCTGCTCTTCGGCGTCAAACCGCCTGTGTACCACGTGCATTGGCTGGTGGTGGCCGAGGAGCTGCGGGGCCGGGGCATCGGCCGGGCCCTGCTGGCCGACGCGGTGCACCGGTTCGTCCGCCCGCCCGGCACGGTCGAGGTGGTGACCTTCGGCGCGGACCACCCGGATGCCCGGGAGAGCGGTGCCCGGGTCTTCTATGAACGACTCGGCTTCACCCCGGCCGGACCGGAACCCCCGGGCCCCGAGGGCGGCTCCCGCCAGCGCTACCGAATGCCCTTGTAGCGGGGCGGGGTTGGGGGCGGTGCCAGGGCCATGTGCCCGGCACCGTCCCCTCGGCGCACCCGGGCGATGGCTCATAGGGCGTACTGCGCCAGCCCATAGCCGAACGACCAGTCAATGGACTCGTTCTCGGTCACCGTGATGAACACATTGCGCGGGTCGGTCCCCGCGTATTCCTGGGCGTACTCGGCGATCCGCCGGTACAGCGCCTTCTTCTGCGCGGCCGTGCGTCCCGAACGCATGGTGATGGCGATGACCACCAGGCCCTCGTCGCGCGGCACCCCCAGGTAATTGTCGTAGCACAGAGTGCTGTTGGTGCCGTCATGGCCGGCCAGCACCTGGAAGCGGTCGTTGGGCGGTGTGCCGATGGTCTCGGCGAAGGCGTCGTGGACGGCTCGGCCGAGGGCGTGGAGCCGGTCGCGGTCGGCCTTCAGTGCGTCAATGCGGACAAGTGGCATGGCGATAGGTCTCCTTTGCGGCGGCCGGATCGCGTACATACTAGTAGGTACAGAAGGCTTGCCGGAATGGACGACCGGACTCCGGGGTTGAGTGGATCATCACTCCCAAGGCGGAAGGACGGCGCGATGTCCAGAACGGTGTTGTTCCATGAGCTCGGCGGCCCCGAGGTGTTGCGGTTGGAGGATGTGGAAGTCGGGGACCCGGGGCCGGGCGAGGTGCGTATCCGGGTGGATGCCATCGGGCTGAACCGGGCCGAAGTCCTGTTCCGTTCCGGCCACTACATCGTGCCGGTCAAGCAATTCCCGGCCCGGCTGGGTACCGAGGCGGCCGGGGTGGTCGAGGCGGTCGGCGAGGGCGTCAGCGGGCTGCGGCCCGGGCAGCCGGTGAGCACCGTGCCCGGGTTCTCACAGGAGGAGTACGGGGTCTACGCCGAGCGGGCCATCGTGCCCGCGGCCTCGGTACTGCACCGTCCCGAAGGGCTGGGCGCGGTCGAGGGTGCGGCGGTGTGGATGCCCTATGTGACGGCCTATGGCGGCCTGGTGGAGGCCGGCGGGATGCGCGCGGGGGACACGGTGGTGCTCAACGCCGCGTCCAGCAGCGTGGGGTTGGCCGCTCTCCAGGTGGCCGAGCGGGTCGGCGCCAGAGCGATCGCCCTGACCCGCACCGCCGCCAAGAAGGAGGCGCTGCTGGAGCAGGGCGCGGCGGAGGTGATCGTCACCGAGTCGGAGAACATGGTCGAGCGGGTGCTGGACGCGACCGGCGGCCGCGGTGCCGAGCTGGTCTTCGACGCCGTCGCCGGGCCGGGGGTGACAGATCTGGCCAAGGTGGTCGCCGACGACGGCACGCTCCTGGTGTACGGCGCGCTCAGCGGTACGCCGACCCCCTATCCGGGGCTCGAACTCGGTATGCCCGCACTGAATATGCGCACCTACACCATGCTGGAGACGGCCAACCGGCCCGAGCGGCTGCGCCGGGCGGAGGCCTTTGTGGCCTCCGGGCTGCGTTCGGGCGCCTTGCGGCCCGTGGTGGACCGCACCTTCGAACTGGACGAGATCGTCGAGGCGCACCGCTACCTGGAGTCCAACGCCCAGGTGGGCAAGATCGTGGTCACGGTGTCTCACTGAGCGGTGCCCCATCGAGTGTTGCCCCATCGAGTGTTGCCTCGTCGAGCGCGCTCACCGCGACCCGCAGGCCGGCCAGTGCCTTGGGTACGCCGATATAGGGCGCCAGGTGCACAAAGCTCTCGATGACCTCCTGGTGGGTCATCCCGACCCGCAGCGCGGTCTTCACATGACCGGACAGCTGCGGGTCGACGCCGCCGACGGCGGTGAGCGCGGCCAGGTTGAGGAGCTGCCGGTCACGCAGGGAGAGGCCGTCGCGTTGTTGACATGCTCCCTGGCCTAAAGGCCAGGGATTCCGGCCTGGGTCGTCTGACCCTTCCTGGGGCTTCCTGCTTCACCGCGCTGTGCCGGGACTTTCGTCCTGGTCTTACCGGCGCTCTGCGAGGCGTTTAGGGTCTCCGCCCGTCCGGCGGCGACGATGCGGCGTCCTTCGAGGAGGACGTTGCGGGCTGCGTTGTGGTCGCGGTCGTGCACGGTGCCGCATGCGCTGCACGTCCACTCGCGGATGTGCAGGGGTTTGGGGCCGTCCCTAAATCCGCAGGCCGAGCAGATCTGCGAGGACGGGAAGGCCCGGCCCACTTTGGCGAAGGCGCGGCCGTGCTTGACCGCCTTGTACGCCAGCATCCGGACGAACGCGGACCATCCCGCGTCGTGCACGGACTTGGCGAGCCGGGTGCGGCCGAGGCCGGACACCGCGAGGTCCTCCACATACACCGCTTGGTTGTCGCGAATGATCTTCGTGGATTCCTTGTGGTGCCAGTCCCGGCGCCGGTCGGCCACCTTGGCGTGCTGGCGTGCGACCTTGATACGGGCCTTGGCCCGGTTCTTCGATCCCTGGGCCTTGCGGGACAACTCCCGTTGGAGGCGCTTGAGTTTCTTCTCGGCCCGGCGCAGGAAACGCGGGGCGCTGATCTTCGTCCCGTCGGAGAGGACCGCGAACGCGGACAGACCGAGGTCAATACCGGCCTCGGTGTCCAGCTCGGGGAGGATGTCTGCCTCGGTGTCCACGACGAAGCTGAGGAAGTACCGGCCACAGCTGTCCTTGGTGACGGTCAGGGACGTGGGCGCGGCCGGAAGCCGGCGGGACCACGTCACCTTGAGGTTGCCGACCTTGGCCACGTACACCGTGCCATCGTCCTGGACGGAGAAGGCGTTGGTGTTGAGGCGGATCGACTGCCGGGTGTCCTTCTTCGACTTGTAGCGGGGCGGACCGGCCTTGCGGCCCTGCCGCTTGCCCTTGAGGCTGTCGAAGAAGTTCTTGTAGGCGGCATCCAGGTCCCGCAGGGACTGTTGCAGGACGACCGCCGACACCTCGGCGAGCCAGGAGCGTTCGGCGGTGCGCTTGGCCTGGGTGATACGAAGCCGCGACAACTCGGCCGACGTCACATACGGCAGCCCTGCCGCGTGTGCTTCCTTCCGGTCGCGCAGGCAGTCGTTCCACACCACTCTGGCGCACCCGAACGCCTGGGCCAGCGCACGGCGCTGGCAAGCGTCCGGGTAGGCCCGGTAGTTGTAGCGCAGCTGCACACCCAGGATCCTATCCAGGGTTGGCGTCATGGGTGAGGAGAACGACTACAGGCGTGGAAGACACATGGTTTCAGCGATGCATGTGCACTTGGTCTTCATGACGAAGCACCGGCGCCAAATGTTCACCGATGAGAAACTGACGCGCTGCGAAGAGATCACGCGCAAGGTGTGCGAGGACTTCGAGGCGGAGCTGAAGGAGTTCAACGGCGAACGCGATCATGTCCACCTGCTGATCAACTACCCGCCGAAGGCTGCCGTCTCAAGCTGGTCAACAGCCTCAAGGGAATTTCCGCTCGCCGGATACGGCAGGAGTTCACCGGCCGGATCAACCGCGCCGTCATGCATGGGCACTTGTGGTCGCCCTCGTACTTCTCAGCCTCATGTGGCGGAGCGCCGTTGGCGATCGTCCGCCAGTACATCGAGCAGCAAAAGCGTCCGCTCCAGCCTGCGGGTCAGAGCAGTCTTGAGATGCGTTTCATCCCCGGCGTGAACGCCGGGGCTTTCACGCAAGATCACCGGTAAGTGCCGCCGAACAGCGCGGTGATGACCCAGTCGGCGAAGCCGGGGGCGATCCGCTCCAGGCCGGGAAGGGTGGTCTGCTGGGTGGCCTCGTCCTGGAGTACGTCCAGTAGCCGGTAGGCCTCTTCGCGGTCCAGCCGTGCCTGCGTCAGCTGCTCGGACAGGGGCTGGCATGTCGTCATGGCTCACTCCGCGAATTGTCGGCGGTCAAGGGGTGTAACGCCTTGGGCGTTACGTCATGACGATAGCTGAAGTAACGGCTGAGGCGTTACCCTTTTTCCATGGTCAAAGAAGATAAGTTCGCCTTCCGCTTCGACTGCGGTGCCACCTGGCTGAACTTCCTTGCCACTCAAGGCCGTACCTTCAGCGCGGCCCCGGTGGAGCGGCTGCCCACCCCCGGCCGGCTCGCCGAGTGGCTGGAGCGCTGCGAGCTGTCTCCGGTCCGGGCGCCGGACGAGAGGGAGCTGCGCCAGGCGCGGGAGCTGCGCGAGACCCTGCGCGCGCTGGCGCTGGCCACCGTCGCCGAGCAGCCACCGCCCCCGGACGCCGTCGCCGGGCTGGCCGCCTTCCTGGCTGGACACGACGATCCGGTCCGGCTGGCCTTGGACGGCCGGCTGCGCCGGGAGCCGCCGGCCACCACGGCACATGCCCTCGCCCGGATCGCCCGCCAGGCCGTGGACCAGCTGACCGGCTCCGACCGGCTGGCCCTGAAGAGCTGCCCGGAGGACGACTGCCGGGGTGTCTTCAGCGACCCGCCGGGCCGCCGCCGCTGGTGCCCGTCCCCGGCCTGCGCCAGCCGTGGCAGGGTGCGCGCTCTGCGTGCCCGCCGTAGCGCCGCGGAGTAGGAGTTGCCGGCGGGCCCGGCCCAGGGGGTAGACCGGGCCGCCGGGGGGTGTCCGAGGGGGAGTGGACTACCCGAACGGAACACGGGCGGGGCGATGAGGAGGGTGTCGCCCCTTGGTGTTCGTCCTCTTGGCGCAGACGCCACGTGCAGTAAACATATATACCGTCGAATATGCAAGGACATGAAAAAATTCATGCAGGCTGCTCGCGGCAGCGGCCTGTCAGTCCTGCAGGAAGAAGTCGTGCTGTTCGGCGGCCTGCTCGTACTTCTCCAGCCTCAGCTGGGTGCGTTCGGGGTCGGCGTCGGCCATGGCCTGGAGGAGGGCGGCGGAGAGGATGCCCGGTGCGGCGTAGGAGTCGAAGACGAGTCGTGAGCCGGTGCCGGCGGTGAGCGTCATATCGGCTTCGTCCACCAGGGGCCCGAGTGTCTGGTCGGTGATCAGTGCGACGCGCAGCCCGGTGCTGCGTGCGGCCCGCATCGCTGCCAGGGTCTCGTTGGCGTGCCGGGGCATGGCGAAGGCCAGTACCCAGGTTCCGCCCGCCTCCCGGGACTGGAGCAGTGCGTCGTAGGCGACGCTGCCGCCCCGGGAGACCAGCCGTACGTCGGGATGGATGCGCTTGGCCGCGTAGGCGAAGTACTCCGCCAGGGAGAGGGAGATCCGCAGGCCCAGGATCGTCAGCGGGACCGACCGGGCCAGTTCACGGCCGAGGTCCAGCACCCGGTCGGTGTCGGCGAAGGTCCGGCGCAGGCTTTCCAGATTCTCGATCTCGGCGTCCACGGCCGCCTGCAGCTCATTGCGACCGCCCTCCTGCCTGACCTCCGGGACGCCGGCGGCCGCGCTCAGGGCGAGGGGCTGCAGGGCCTCGCGCAGCGCGGGGTAGCCGTTGAAGCCCAGGGAGATGGCGAAGCGGGTCACCGACGGCTGGCTGACGCCCACGCGCTCCGCGAGGTCCGTGATCGACAAGAACGCGGCCTCGGTGAGGTGATCGGTGATGTACTGCGCGATGCGCCGCTGCGCGGGAGACAGCCGATGGCCACCGAACAGAGCACGCACCTTCTCGGCGGGCAGCGGCTCCGCCTCGGAAGCCTGCCCGCCCGGCGTGATCGCGGATGACCGCGCGCGTGCCCGCTGCTGCCCCGATGGCACCAGTGCGCCTCCTTCTCACCGTTTCCGCTCAACATAGCCCACCCGGCACGAGTGCCAGGAGCGAGCTCGGCTCGGTGGACATCCGGCCGCCGATGCCTGGTCGCGCCCACGCGGCGGAGCCGCATGAGCGCGCCGTCCCGCGCCCCTGAGGGGCGCCCGTGCGCCGCCCGGATACCGGTCCTACTTGGCGGCGGCGCGGAGTTTGTCGAGCTGCTTGTTGACGATGCCCTCTTCGGGCATGCCGGTGTCCTTGAGGGCCGAGTTCCAGATCACGGTCAGCACATCGCCGGTGCGGACGACGACATAGCTGCGCGTCTCGCACGGGCCCTCGCCGCACTCGGGGGAGCTGAGGGTCTCCGTGAGCGCCAGCGTGGCATCACCGGTCGCCTTGAAGGTGGCCTTGCTGAAGGTGACCTTGGTGCCGGCGTGGCCCGGCGCGGTGGCATTGAAGGCCGCGCAGGATCCGAGTGCGGACTCGGCGGAGGTCATGGCCTTGGCCGCCTGGCCGGCGCCGAACTGGGTGAGCTGGATGTCGGTGTACTCACGGCCGTTGGTGCCGTAGTACGCGCCGGTGGCGGAGGAGGACGGCGGGGTGGCCGCGTTGCGGATGTCGGACAGGTCGAGCAGGGGCTGGCAGGCGGGTTTGTCCGCGGTGAGCTTGAACTCCGCCTTGGTCGGGCCCAGGGACGACCGGTGTTCGTCGTACTGGAGGTCCTTGACGGGGAGCAGGGCCTTGACGAGCTGGTCCTGAGTCAGCGGCTTGGCGGCGGCTCCGGTCGGAGCGCTGGTGGCCGTGGTGCCGGACTTGTCGTCGTTCTTGGGACCGCACGCGGTGGCGGTCAGGGCGAGCGGCGCGAGGACGCCGGCCGCGAGGATGATGCGCAGAGAACGCACGATTGATCTTCCCCCGAATGGTGACAGTGCCGCGCCGTGTTGTCCGGCGCATGGAAGGCAGCGGTCGTCGGTGCGACACCCGCTGACAGCGGATCAAGGTACCGGATGTTCAGGGCTTGTGGATCATGGGTCCTGCGCTGTTACCGGACCGGGAATTTCGCACAGAGTGCTTGCCGGGCCGCACCGGGCCGCTCAAGCGGAACATATACCTCCGCCTTGGCAACCTCTCCGGCCCGGTCGAAGCTATGGGCACCGCACCGGCATGGGAGGAGGGCGGAGATGGGTATCTGGGGCCAGGACTGGGCCAGTTACCAGTCGTCGAGGCCGAGCACCGGAGGGCTCTCGTTCGCCTTCGTCAAGGTGAGCGAGGGCCTGTCGTACATCAACCCCAAGTGGGTGGCGCAGCGCGACCACGCCAAGGCGCATGGGCTGGTCTGGGGCGGCTACCACTATCCGCAGATGGCCAACCGGCCCGGCGACGAGGCGGACTACTTCCTGGCGCAGGTCAACTGGAAGCCGGGGGACCTGGCCGTACTGGACTGGGAGGGCTATGACGACGCCAACAGCAGGGTTCCGCGCGCGCACCAGGCCGCCTACAAGGAGGCATGGCTGCGGTATGTGAAGGCGCGGCTGCCGCACAACGGCGTCGGCATGTACTGCAACCTCGACTACTGGCGCAATGTCGACACCACGTCCTACTACGGCGATTTCCTGTGGATCGCCACCGCCGGGCGCCGGGCCGGGGATCCCGGGATCCGGGCCGCCTGGATGTTCCACCAGTACGGCGACAACGGCGTGGACCGGGACTACTGCCACCTCGGCAGCACCGCCGAACTCCGGTCCTGGGCCGAGTCGTTCCGGCACCGGACCCCCACCACCCGGCTTCTGGAGGAAGAGATGCTCGCGTTCTTCACCGTGCCCGCCAACACCGAATTCGACCTGCCGGTGGAGCCGGCCGGCACCCTGGACGCCCCACAGGGCGGGGCCCGCAATGCGGCGATGTGGGTGGCGCTGACGCCGCAGGGCGCGGACGGCCAGGTGACCACCGCCTTCCACCGGGAGGGCGGCGCCTGGGATCGCCCGGCCGGTGCCGCCCGGGTCACGGTCGGGGGCTCGAAGTTACTGGTGGATCTGCCGTCCGACGGGTCGGTGGACAAGGTGCGGATCCACTCCACGGTGCCGCTGGTGGGGTACCTCGTCGGACGGCAGGTCGCCTAGGGCAAGCCGCGGGCGGGGGGTTCGAGCCCGCGCAGACAGGCCGCCGCCTCGCGGATCCGGTGCTCGTCGAAGACCTGGATACCCGCCCGCCGGAGCAGCGCGGTGGTGACGCCATGGCCGGAGACGCGCGTTCCGGCGAAGCCTCCGTCGTGGATCCGCAGGCTCCCGCAGGACGGACTGGACTCCTTCAACAGCGCGACCCGGACACCGGATTCACGGGCCACCTCCAGTGCCCGCCCGGCGCCGCGGAGGAACTGCTCGGTGAGGTCCTCGCCGGCCGCGGTGCGGACCCGGGCGGTGCCGTCCAGGACCGCCGCGCCGTCCCCGCCGACGATCTCCGCCGGCGGACGGGGCACGGGAAGGCCGCCGGCGGTCTCGGGGCAGAACGCGACCACCCGCCCCTCGGCACGCCAGCGCGCCATGAGCTCATCGTCCATGGGCTTCGCGCCGCCGTCATAGCGCACCCGGCTGCCCAGCAGACAGGCGCTCACCAGGATCCGTTCCACGCCCGCAGGCTACCGTCCCCCGTCAGGCCCGGCGCAGCCGCAGGGTCAGAATCTCGAACGGCCGCAGGACGAGCCGGAGTTCGCCGTCGATGGGCTCGGCCGGGGACAGCGGCCGCTCCAGCAGGTCGCAGACGCCGGCCGAGGCCATGGCGAAGCCCGGGGACAGCACTCCCCGGGCCCGTCCGCCCAGGGATTCATAGAGGCGGACCACCACATCGCCGCTGCCGTCGTCGGCCAGTTTGACGGCGGAGACGACCAGGGCGTCATTGTCGACGCGCACCAGGGGAGCGACGGGGGTGCCGCCCGGCACCCGGCGTTCCGGCAGGTTGAGACGGTAGCCCTCGCACACCGCGTCACCCGGTTCGGCACCCGGCACCAGGGCGTAGCGGAAGTGGTGGACACCCTGATCGGTGTGGGGGTCGGGGAAGCGGGGGGCACGCAGGAGGGAGAGGCGGACGGTTGTGGTGGTGCCGGTGCGGGTGACGTCATAGCCATAGCTGGAGTCATTGACCAGGGCCACGCCCCAGCCGGGTTCCTGAAGGTGGACAAAGCGATGGGCGCAGGCCTCGAACTTGGCCGCGTCCCAGCTGGTGTTGGTGTGGGTGGGGCGGTAGAGGTGGCCGAACTGGGTCTCGGCGGCAATGCGGTCGGTGTGGACGTCCAGGGGGAAGGCGGCCTTCAGGAACTTCTCGGTCTCCTGCCAGTCGACCTCGGTGTGGATGTCCAGGCGCTGGGAACCGGCGGGCAGGCTGATGCGCTGGGTCACGCGGGAGTTGCCGAAGGAGCGGGTGAGGTGGACGGTGCCGTCCAGGAGTTGGAGGGAGTCCAGCTCGGTGAGATCGGTGACGGTATTGCGATAGAAGGGGTCGACATCCCAGGCGTCCCACATATTGGGGAAGTCCTGGTGGAGTTGGAGGAGGTTGGCGGCACCGCCGGGGGCGACGGCCTCCCGGCCGGTCTCCTTGTCATAGGCGGAGACCACCAGACCGCGCCGGTCGATCTCGGCGCGCAGCAGCCCGTTTTCGAGGACATAGCCGCCGTCGGGGCGGGGCCGGGCGGTGGCCGGGGCCGGTGTGCAGGTGCCGGCCGGGGCGGCGCCATGGGCCGGGGCGCCGCCCCGGCGGTGCGGTGCGGAGTTGAAGACCAGGGTGCCCTCGCCGGAGCCGGCGAGGGCGGTGAGTGCCTCGCCCACGATCGACTCGAGTTCGGCCATGACCCGGGCGTAGGTCTTGGCCGCCTCCCGGTGCACCCAGGCAATGGAGGTTCCCGGCAGGATGTCGTGGAACTGGTGCAGCAGCACGGTCTTCCACAGACGGTCCAGCCGCTCATAGGGGTAGGGCGCGCCGGTGCGCACGGTGGCGGTGGCGGACCACAGCTCGGCCTCGTGCAGCAGGTGTTCGGCCCGGCGGTTGCCCTGCTTGGTGCGGGCCTGGCTGGTCAGGGTGGCGCGGTGCAGCTCCAGATACAGCTCGCCGACCCACACCGGGGCATGGCCGTACTCGGCCCGGGCCTGCTCGAAGAACGCGGCGGGCTTCTCGAAGCGGACTCGGGGCGAACCCTCCAGATCGGCCAGGCGCTTGGCGCGGGCCAGCATCTCCCGGGTGGTGCCCCCGCCGCCGTCCCCCCACCCGGTGGGGGCCAGGGAGCGGGTGGCGCCGCCCTTCTCCTGGAAGTTGCGCACCGCATGCGCCAACTCGGCGCCGGACAGCTGGGAGTTGTAGGTGTCGATGGGCGGGAAGTGGGTGAAGACCCGGGTGCCGTCCAGCCCCTCCCACCAGAAGGTGTGGTGCGGGAACTTGTTGCTCTGGCTCCAGGAGATCTTCTGGGTGAGGAACCACCGGGCGCCCGCCAGCTTCACCAGCTGGGGCAGCGCGGCCGAGTAGCCGAAGGAGTCCGGCAGCCAGACCTCCTCGGTCTCGATCCCGAACTCCTCCAGGAAGAACCGCTTGCCATGGACGAACTGGCGGGCCAGCGCCTCCGAACCGGGCATATTGGTGTCGGACTCCACCCACATCCCGCCCACCGGAACAAAACGCCCCTCGGCCACCGCCTTTTTGACCCGGGCGTAGACCTCCGGCCGGTGCTCCTTGATCCAGGCGTACTGCTGGGCCTGGGACATGGCGTAGACGAACTCCGGCTCGTCCTCCAGCAGCGCGGTCATATTGGCGGTGGTACGGGCCACCTTGCGCACCGTCTCCCGCAGCGGCCACAACCAGGCCGAGTCGATATGGGCATGCCCCACGGCGCTGAGGCGGTGGGCGGAGGCATGCGCGGGCCGGGCCAGGGCGGGCGCCAGCAGCCGGCGGGCGCCGGCGGCGGTGCCGGGGACGTCCTGGAGGTCAACGGCGTCCAAGGCGCGGTCGATGGAGCGCAGCAGCTCCCAGCGGCGGGGCGAGTCCGGGGACAGTTCGGTCATCAACTGGCCCAGCACCTCCAGGTCCTGGACCAGTTCCCACACCGTACGGTCGAAGACGGCCAGATCCATGCGGGCCAGCCGGTAGCGGGGCTCGGTCCCGGCCGTATCGCGGTCGCCCAGTCCGGTGGGCCGGAAGGGGTGGTAGTCCAGGACCACCGGGTTGGCGGCCGCCTCGATATGCAGCAGCACCTCCTCGCCGCCGGCCGCCGGATCGGCCACCCGCACCCACTGGTTGCGCGGGTTGAGGCCCTTCACCGGTGAGCCGTCCGGCCGGTAGACCAGGCCCTCGCACTGGAAGCCGGGCATATTGTCGTCGAAACCCAGGTCCAGCAGCGCCTCCACGGTACGGCCCGCCCAGGCCGCCGGGACCGTCCCGCGCACCGTGAACCAGCTGGTGCCCCAGGCAGGACCCCAGGCCGCACCCGCCTCGACCGGGGTGCGCGGGGCGGCCAGGCCCTCCGCCACCGGGACCGGCTCACCGGGGGCCTGCCACACCGAGACGGCCAGCGGCACCGACTCGGGATACACGGCGGGGCGGATGCGCTCGTCCAGCACCCGCTTGAGGCGGGCTTCGAGGATGCTGCGGTCGTTGTGCATCGGGATGTCCTAACCGGGAGGGGCTCGGTGGTGCGCCGGCAGGCGGTGCGTTACCAGTGGTGGTCGAAGGCGGCGGGCGGCGAGGGGACATACAGCTCGTCCAGGGCACGCACCTGAAGGCGGGTGACCGCCTCACCGGCCGTACGGTGCAGCGCCGGGACGTAGTAGGCATGCCCGCAGGTGCCGCCGAGAAAGCGGAACCCGCCGCCGGGGAGTGACTGCCGCAGCTCGTAGTGGCGCACGGGGCCGGGTGGCGCGCCCCAGGCCAGGCGGAGGGCCGCCGAGCCGTCGGGATTGCGGGCGGCCGCGGTGAGGCGTACGGGACCCGGCGCGCCGGGGGCGGATGGGGTGGTGTCCCGTACCGCCAGCGCGCCCAGCCGCCAGCTGACCGCACCGGTGGCCGGGGCGGTCAGCCGGATGCCCAGGGCATCGATGGCGGTGGCGCCACGCAGTTGGGGCTGCGGGCGGATGGCAGTGGTGGTCCAGTTGTGCCCATTGAGTCTGCCGAGGGGCAGATAGACGGTCTTTCCGCCCGCGCCGACCATGAGTTCGGCCAGTACGGCGGTGGAGCCGGGGTCCGCGCGGTGGGTGAGGACGACAACGGTGGCCGCGGACAGCGGCAGCCGGGTCGAGTAGAGGTCGATGGTGGTGGGAGCGGCCAGCCGGCCGTTGACCAGGAGGCTGCTGCCCCCGTGCCAGGCGGCGCCGAAATCGAAGCCGACATCCGGTCGCTCGCCCGCGGTACGGACGGACCAGCGGCGGGCGGGCAGCCGGTCCTGCAGACCGAGCTGGTTCCAGGGGCCGGATGGCACCCGGCCGCCGTCCTCGTACCAGGCCGTTCCATGGCCGGTGTTGAAGGTGGTGGCGAAGGGGAGGCAGGTGACGGTGGAACGGTCGGCGACGATCGCGGCGGGCGGGCGCCAGGAGGCGAGGGAGGGATCACCGGCCCAGAAACGGTCGTCCCGGCGGTGGAAGGCGGAAGGTGAACGGTCATTGGCCGAAAGGCTCTTCCAGGTCCACTCGGGGCGGTAGAAGCCGATGGAGGTGGTGTGAGGGGTGTTACCGGGCGGGGCGATGGCATCCCAGTCGACAGAGGTGTCCCAGCCGCGCGCCTCGACATCGACCCCGGCCCAGAGCTCATAACGCCCCCGGTGCAGACTCTCCGCGAGCCGCGCGGAGGAGGCCAGCCCGGCACGGGTCCAGTCGAAGTTGAGGAATAGGGAGCCGGCGGCCCGAAAGAACGGGGTGTTGAGCTCATTGAGCTCGTTCTGCCAGGCGATATCGCCGGAAATGGCCATGGCGTCGTACCAGGTGATGCGCAGCCCTTGCCCCCGGGTGTGCAGATACTGGACGAACTCCTGCATGGAGGCGCCGAGTTCACGGTCGCCGCCATCGGTTTCGGCATTGAGGAACCAGCCGTCGAAGCCATGTGAACGGGCGACCAGGATCAGCTGGTCCGCCAGCGGAAAGCGGCCATCCGCGGCCCGCCGCACCAGCTCCCGCGTCCAGGACAGCTGCCCGCCGAAGGCGGTGGGCGGAAGGAAGACGGTACCGAGGACGGGGACGCCATTGCGGTGGGCGGCGTCGATGACCGGGGCATTGGGCGCCAGGATCAGGCCCTCCCCCGAAGAGCCGCCCCAGAAGACCAGTTCGTCGAGGTAGGACCAGTTGGTGAGGGCGTAGTAGTCGGCGGTGTCCGAACCCTGGGAAGGGTTGGCGGACGTGGGTGCGAAGGAGACCAGCGCGGAGACCCGCCCCTGGTGGGGGTGCGCCGTGGGATTGCCGGGCGGGGGAGTGAAGCGGGGAGCGAGCGGGGTGGTCGAGCGGTTGAACGGCAGATCGGGATCGTCCTGCGGCCGCCACCCCGCCAGGCTCCGCCACCGCACGCCGGGGGCCGGGCTGCCGCCGGGCAGCGAGCCGGGGAACCAGTAAGAGGCATACGGCTGAAGGCCGTTGCCCTCGGCGGCCCGCGCCACCGCCGGGACCGCCATGGCAGCGAGAACAGCGCCCTTCAGCAGGGATCTTCGGGTAGGCATGGGAATGGCTTCACCGACGCCTGATCAGTGAAATGCGTTACCGATATTGGTCGCGAACTGCTGCCAGATGCTTCGGGCCAGACCGCTGGAAACGGTCGCCGCGGCCGCCGGTGTCCATGGGCCCCAGGCGTGGACGCTCAGGGTATGAGCGATCCCCGGCCCACTGGTGCCGGTTCGGATAAAGGTGAAGGTGATGTACCGTCCGGCTCCTTCCGCGTGGCCGGGAAGGGACTTGAAGGTGAAACTGGTCGGGGTCCGGCCCACAACTTGTACCGGGTTGTTGTGGCCGGCCGACATCAGGTGGCACACTCCGCCGACCGCGGGCAACGAAGTGCAGTTGCCGCCAAAGGGAAACAGGTGGCCGAAGTCGTTGGCAACGATGCCCATCAACGACGTGGCGGTGAGCAGTTCGCTCTGCGGCCAGTTGATGTTGAGGTGATAGCTGTAGTGGTAGCTGAGGTCGCGGGGCGGTGCCACCGAGGTCACCGGTGCTGCCACGGCCGGGCTCGGTGCGGCGTACGCCGTCGTTACAGGAGTGAAACCGGTCGTCGCAACAAGTACGGCGGCCACCGCGAGCTTGTACCGGGAAGCTCTTGAAATCCGCATTTCCGACCCCTTCTCACTGTGATTGAACTGGGCTGGTTGTGTGGTGGTTCAGCGGTGCTGTCAGTACCGGCCGGTGGACGCTAGTGGAAGTACCACCGGTGTACGGGGTCGGGCGGGGTGTGCTTGGGCCACACCATAAGACGGTGGCCGTTGTTGGTGTTTCCCGACGGAAGCATCAGGCAGCTCCAGGGCTTCCGCTTGGTACACAGGGTCTCCGACGAATAGTCGTAGATCCATTGCTGCATGATGCCCCCGTTGCAGTCGAACATCCGGGGCCAGCCGGAGTCGGTGTTGCGGTCCTGGACAAAGGTCATGCATTTGCCGTTCCAGGCGCTGCGGATCTCCCATGGCCTGGTCGCGCCACCCCACTTCTGGTTGTCCCGGCCGTTGCAGTCCCAGACGACCAGCGGGGCGCCGTTGCTGTTGTCGAAGTTGTAGATGTCCGCGCATTTGTTCTCGTTGATACGCGTCCGCAGATCCGGGCCCTGCGCGGCTGCGGCGGGCGTGGGGACCGCGAGGACGGCCCCGAGTGCCAGGGCGGACAAGGCGGGGGTGAGCTTTCGTAGCATGGCCGACTCCTGCTGCTGAATACCTGCTGGTCACGGTCAGTTCATCGAGGCCGACCGGGTAGGGGAGGCTGAGGAGTTGGAGCGCGCCACGCAGGCGTCCGGGGCGGGCGGGGTGCTGCTGGTGCCGCACACTTCGGTGTGCTGCCCGAGGACTACCAGGAGATCGCGCAGGTGGTGGCTGGTGCGGCGGAGCCGGTCAAGGCTATCGGTGAGTGTGGGATTCGGCAAGGATATGCAGGCAACCCCCCTGGGACGCAAGGGAGTTCGAAAGTCTCCCGGTCGCCGGACCCGGCGGAAACCCCGCCCTACCCAACCGCGACCACCTCCTCGATCCCCCGACGGGCCAAGTACCCTGCGTCGCGGGCCCGTTGACCGAGCACCACCCCCACCCGTGAGCCGCCGGAGGCGACCCGCATCCAGGACGAGAAGAACGCCCCGCCCGGTGCGCACACCCCGCGCCCCGGCGCCGTCTCCGGATCCCCGGCATCCAGGAGCAGGGCCGTGCGCCGGGGTTCCACCACGGCCGGGCGCCGCTCGCGGATGAAGCGGGCAAGCTCCGCGCCCACCGGCTTGACCCTATGGTCATTGGTCAACAGCCCCAGGTCGTACTCAAGTTCGGGAAAGTCGGCCAGTGACCGGTCCACATCATGGGAGCACCACCAGGTGATGCCCCACAGCCCCGGGCAGTCCGCCGCATTGGCCAAGGTGGCCCGGGTGAAGGCCACCGCCCGCTCGGGCGGAATGTGCGGGGCCGGGGCGCCGACCTCCTGGAGCCAGACCGGGCGGTCGGGGTCGTCCGCCCATGCCTTGGAGAGCTCGATCAGATAGGCGGCATGCAGTTCCGTGGCCGCACCCTGTGGCCCGTACCGCTGGGCGGTGCCGTTGAACACCCAGGAGTGCACGGCGGTCATCGCGCCGAGCCGCGCCGAGTGGGCGGGAGTGAACGGATGCCGGCCGTCATACCAGGCCACGTCATAGGAGGCGTGCACATGCGGCAGCCCGGGCGCCCCCCGCTCACAGGCCGCCAGCATCCGCCGCAGCCAGTGTCCGGCCTGCTCCTGGGTGATGCGGTCGGGAGCGGGGTGCGGGTCGCCGGAGAACTGGTTGACCTCATTACCGACGCCAAGGCCCAGAAAGTTGGGCCGGCCGGCCAACGCCTTTCCGAGCGCGGTGAGATAGCACTCCTGGCCGTCGATCACCTCGGGATCGGTGAAGAGGTCGCGGCGGTGCCAGGTGGTGGTCCAGGAGGGAATGAAGTCAAAGCTGGACAGGTGGCCCTGCAGACCGTCCACCCCGACGTCCAGCCCGCGTTCGGCTGCGGCGTCCACCAGCCGGCCGAGCTGCTCCAGCGCCCGGGGGCGGATCAGGGTGCGGTTGGGCTGGAACAGCGGCCACAGCGGGAAGACGCGGATATGGTCCAGGCCCAGACCGGCGATGGAGTCGAGATCGGCACGGATGTCGTCCAGGTCGAAGTCCAGCCAGTGATGGAACCAGCCCCTGGACGGCGTGTAGTTGACACCGAAGCGCATGCTTACGGGGATCCCTTCAGCTCTTGACGGCACCTTCGCCGACGCCCCGGAAGAAGTACCGCTGCAGGCAGGCGAACAGCACCACCAGCGGGGCGACGGCGATCACGGTCCCGGCGGCGACCAGCCGCGGGTTCTGCTGGAAGGTGCCATGCAGGAAGTTCAGGCCGACGGTCAGGGTGAAGCGGTCCGAGTCGGAGAGGACGATCAGTGGCCAGAGGAAGTCGTCCCAGGCGCCCATGAAGGCGAAGACGGCCACCACCGCCAGCGTGCCACGCACCGAGGGCAGGGCGATGCGCAGAAACCGCTGCCAGGCGTTGGCCCCGTCGATCACCGCGGCCTCCTCCACCTCAACCGGGATGGCGGCGAAGGCGTTGCGCATCAGCAGGACATTGAGCGCACCCACCGCCCCCGGCAGCACCACGGCGGTGAGGGTGTTGTTGATGCCCAGCTCGCGCATCATGGTGAACTGCGCGATCACTATGGACTCCAGCGGCACCAACAGGGCCAGGACAAAGGTGAGTACGGCCACCCGGCGCCCCCGGAAGCGCAGCCTGGCCAGTGCGTATCCGGCCATCGAGGCACCGGCCAGATTGGTCAGCACGCTCACCACGGCCACCTTCAGCGAGTTCAGCGCGTAGTGCCACACCGGGATGATGTCCGCCACCTCGCTGTAGTTGTGGGTGGTGGGGTGCCGGGGCAGCAGACGGGGTGGCGAGGTGTAGATGTCCTCGGTGGTGCCCTTGAAGGAGGTGGACAGCTGCCAGAGGAACGGCCCGACGGCCAGGGCCAGTACGGCCAGCAGCAGCAGATAGCGCAGCGCCTTGGGCAGTGTCCCGCGCATCAGCGGTCTTCCTTACGGTTGGCGCGCAGCACCAGCAGCATCAGCAGCAGGGCGATGACAAAGACGACCAGGGAGAGGGCGGAGGCATAGCCGGTGCGGCCGCTGAGGCCGGTGCCGGTGCGCTGCACCAGCATCACCAGGGTGGTGTCCCGGCCGGCCGGGCCCCCGGTGGGCCCGGCCAGCAGATACACCTCGGAGAACACCTTGAACGCGGCGACCGAGGACAGCGCGGCCACCAGCACCATGGTCGGGCGCAGCGCGGGCACGGTGACGCTGAGGAACCGGCGCAGCGCCCCGGCCCCGTCCACGGCGGCCGCCTCATGCAGCTCGCGGGGGACGTTGGCCAGCGCGGCCAGATAGACGACCATGTAGTAGCCGAGGCCCTTCCACACGGTCAGCGCCATGGCGCTGAGCAGCAACAGCCAGGAGTCGCCCAGGAAGTCGACCCGGCCGGCGCCCAGCAGGCGCAGGATGCCGTTGACCAGCCCCCGGTCGTCCAGCATCCACTCCCAGATCAGGGCGACCACCACCATGGAGGCCACCACCGGGAGGTAGAAGGCGGAGCGGAAGAAGCCGATGCCCGGCAGCCGCCGCTCCACCAGCAGGGCCAGCAGCAGCGGCAGCAGCACCGTGCAGGGCACCACCAGCACCGCGTAGAGCGCGCTGTTGCCCAGCGCGGTCCAGAACTGGTCGTCGTGCAGCATGTCGTGGAAGTTGCGCAGCCCGACCCAGTGGCCCGGGCTCAGGGTGCGGGCATCGGTGAACGCCCGGGCCACGGTGCTGACGAAGGGATAGAGGCTGAAGACGCTGACCACGCCCAGTCCGGGCAGCAGAAAGAGCCAGGGTGTGGCGGACCGGTGGGTGCGGACGCGTCCGGGAGCGGCGGTCATGATGGGCATCAGCCCTGCTTGAGCAGCTTGTTGCTGCGTGCCACCGCATCGTCCAGCGCCTGCTGCGGCGACTTCTCGCCCTGCAGCGCCTTGGCGATCTCATTGCGCAGGATCGTCTTCATCTCGTCGCTCATCACCACCGGGGTGTAGTTGACGGCGCCCTTCAGCATCCTGGCCGAGGCCACCCGGACCCGTCCGTCATCGGTGCCGTCCTCCCTGGTCCAGTACGGGTCCTCAAGGGAGCCCCTGGTGCTGGGGAAGACCGCGACCTTGTGCGCGAACGCCTCCTGGTTCCGGCGGTCGGTGACAAAGTGCGCGAACGCCACGGCGGCGGCCTTGTGCCCGCTGTGGCTGTTCACGGCCAGCCCCATCACATACATATTGGGTTTGCCGTTGTTGTTCGGGGCGTCGGTGATGCCGAGGTCGCGGTAGAGCGTGGGCGCGTTCTTACGGAAGTTGGCCAGGTCATGGGCGCTGCCCGGATTCATGGCGACCTTCTGCTCAAGGAACTTCTGGCCCACCTTGTCCGGGGTATTGGTGAGCGCCTGCGGATCGAGTCCGCCACTGCGGTACAACTCCTTGTATTTGCTGACCAGTTCGGCGCCCTTGGGGTCGTTGTAGGTGAACGCCGTGGCCCTGGCATTCATCAGCGGAACGCCATAGCGGCCGAAGTCCTCGATGGATGGAATGCCGCCCAGGGTGGCCACCTTGCCGCCGGAGCCATGGGAAATGGCGTTGGCCACGGCGAACAGCTCGGCATAGCTGTGCGGCGGCCGGTCGGGATCGAGCCCGGAATCCCGGAAGAGTTTCTTGTTGTAGAAGAGCGGGCCGGTGTTGAGGTACCAGGGGAACGCATAGGAACCGTTCAGCCCGGGAAGCGAGTTGCCCTGCCAGGACTCCGGGGTGTACTCATCCTTGAAGCGGGCGGCCGCCTTTTCCTGGTCCAGGTTCATCAGCACACCGGCCTTGGCCAGTGGATAGGCGAGGTCGGGGGTGACATTGACGACATCGGGCAGGGTGCCGGCCGCCGCGTCGGCGCTGAGTTTGTCGGCGTAGTTGTCGGCCGGCTGGTCCAGCCACTTGATCTTCACATCCGGGTTTTCCCGTTGGAAGTCGCGGATCAGCCCCTCGAAGAAATCCTTGAAGTTTGCGCGCAGGTTCCAGGTCTGGAAGGTGATGTGACCACTCGCCTTGCCGTCCGCGGAGCCGCCCTCGTCATCGCCGCCGGAACCACAGGCGGTGAGGGAGATCGCAAGTAGCGCGGCGGATAACAGGGTTGCTCTTCTGGACGTGGGCATGGCCGGAGAGCTCCTTCGGTCGGGCCCTTCGTCGGGCCAGGAGGGGCGGTCCAAAAGGTGCACCCGGCAAGGGAGTCACGTCAACACTTCCGTCAAAGGCTAATGCGCTTTAGTGTGTTGGCCACTAAAGCGCTATAGGAGATCAGCCCATGCGCCGCCTACCGGCACGTCGCCCGACGATCAAGGACATCGCCCGTCGGGCGGGTGTCTCGGAGAGCGCGGTGTCCTTCGCGCTCAACGGCCGGCCCGGGGTCTCCTCGGCCACCCGCGAGCGGATCCGCCGGGTGGCCGAGCAACTGGGCTGGCAGCCCAGCACCGCGGCCCGGGCCCTGTCCGGCGAGGGCTCGGCCACGATCGGGCTGGTGCTGGCCCGCCCGGCACGCACCCTGGGCGTGGAGTCCTTCTTCCTCCAACTGGTCACCGGGGTACAGGAGGCACTGGCCGTACGACGGCTGGGCCTGCTCTTCCAGGTGGTGGAGGACCTGGACGCGGAGTGCGCGGTCTACCGCCGCTGGTGGGCCGAGCACCGGGTGGACGGACTGCTGGTGGTCGACCCCAGAGACCGCGACCCCCGCCCCGCCCTGCTGGCCCAACTGGGCCTGCCCGCCGTGCTGATCGGCGCCCCCGGAGAGCCGGACGATCTGGCCGGTGCGGTCTCCAACCTCTGGGCCGACGACACCGGGGCCATGGCCGCCATCACCGACCATCTGCACACCCTGGGCCACCGGCGCATCGTCCATATCGCCGGCCTGGCCGGCCTCGCCCACACCCGGCGGCGCATCGACTCCCTGCGCACCGAGGCCCAACACCGTGGCCTGCCCGAGGTGATGTCCGTTCCCACCGACTACTCCGACGCCCAGGGCGCCGAAGCCACCCGCCGCGTCCTGGCCCTGCCGCGCCCGCCCACCGCGATCATCTACGACAACGACGTCATGGCGGTAGCCGGCCTGGCCGTCGCCGCCCAGCGCGGCCTGTCGGTACCCGGCGACCTGTCCATCGTCGCCTGGGACGACTCCATCCTCTGCCGCACCGCCCACCCCGCGCTCACCGCACTGTCCCGCGACACGGCCGCCTTCGGCCGGCGCGCCGCCGAGGAGCTCATCGCGCTGCTGGACGGGGCACCGTCCCGGCAGGTGCGGCAGCCGACACCGCGGCTGACGGCCCGCGAGTCGACGGCCGCGCCGCCTGGCTACGGCCGCTCCGACAAGTCCTAGGGCGTCCGCCAGAGTTCTTCATCGCCCTGGCCGGCGTCATCAGCACCGTCCGATGCCTCATCCGACGCGCCTGGACTCTTTACCGCTGGGACACCCGCCCCCGGAAGCCACCGCATCCGGTGACCCACGCTCGGGGTCTGTCGATTCGCGAAGACACTCATCGCGCCCGCATGCCGGCCAGAGGATCCTCGCCGGCGGCGAAAGCCACCAACTGCGCAACGTTCTCCCGCGCCGCTTCCAAGGAGTTCGTGCCCTCCTCGCCGGACCACTGTTCCCACAAGCCGCCCGGCGCGAGCAACGGCCGCGCATAGCCGGTGCCGAGCACGCCGTCGAGATAAAGAAGCGTCCCCATGGCCTGGCGCTGGCATTGCCGGCTGTCGTTCTCGTTCACGGCGCGTGGAAGAAGCAGGGCCTGGTCCAGGTAACGGCGCAACAGGCCCGCTTCCTCATCTGTGCCGAGCCGGGCCAAGTTCACAGCCGCCGCACCAGCGGAAACGGCAGGGTCTCCCGGATCGACAGACCGGTCAGGAACATCACCAGCCGGTCCACGCCGATGCCCAGGCCGCCGGTCGGCGGCATGGCGTACTCCAGAGCGCGCAGGAAGTCCTCGTCCAGCTCCATCGCCTCCGGGTCGCCGCCCGCTGCCCGCAGGGACTGGGCGGTCAGGCGGCGCCGCTGTTCCACCGGGTCGATCAACTCGGAGTAGGCGGTGCCCAGTTCGGTGCCGAAGGCCACCAGGTCCCAGCGTTCGGCCAGGCGTGGTTCCAGGCGGTGCGGGCGGGTCAGTGGGGAGACGTCGGTGGGGAAGTCCTGGTAGAAGACGGGCAGGGTGGTGCGTTCCTCCACCAGGCGCTCATAGAGTTCCAGCACGATGTCGCCGCGGGTGTGCTCCGGCCGGTGCGGCACCCTGGCCATGTCGCAGAGCCGGCGCAGCGCGGCCGCCGGGGTGTCCGGGCCGACCTCCTCGCCGAGGGCCTCGCTGACCGCCCCGTAGACCGTCTTCACCGGCCAGTGGCCGGAGATGTCGTGCTCCACGCCGCCGTGGACGGCCACCGCCGAGCCATGGGCGGCGACGGCCGCCTCCTGGATCAGTTCCCGGGTGAGGTCCAGCATCACCTGGTAGTCGCCCAGGGCCTGGTACGCCTCCAGCATGGTGAACTCGGGGTTGTGCTTGTAGGAGACGCCCTCGTTGCGGAAGGTGCGGCCGAGTTCGAAGACCTTCTCCAGGCCGCCCACGCACAGCCGTTTGAGATAGAGCTCGGGGGCGATGCGCAGATAGAGGTCCAGGTCGTAGGCGTTGATATGGGTGGTGAAGGGGCGGGCGTTGGCGCCGCCGTGGACCTGCTGGAGCATGGGGGTCTCCACCTCCAGATAGCCCCGGTCCAGCAGCCCCTGGCGCAGTGCCTGCACAGCGGCGCTGCGGGCGCGCAGGGTGCGCCGGGCGTCGGGGTTGACGGCCAGGTCCACATAGCGCATCCGCACCCGGGCCTCCGGGTCGCTCAGGCCGCGGCGTTTGTCGGGGAGCGGGCGCAGGCACTTGGCGATGATCCGGGCCCGGGTGGCGAACACGGTGAGTTCGCCGCGGTCGGTGGTGCCCACCTGGCCCTCGGCCTCGATATGGTCGCCCAGATCGGTGCGGGCGGCGAAGCCGCGCAGTGGATTGTCGCCGAACTCCTCGCGGCTCAGGGTCAGTTGGAGGTCGTCGGACCAGTCGCGCAGCACCGCGAAGAGCACCCCGCCATGATTGCGCTTGAGCAGCACCCGGCCGGTGACGGTGACCCGTTCGCCGGTGCGGATCCCGGGTGGCAGCCCGGTGTGGGCGGTGCGGATGGCGGCCAGGGTGTGGGTGCGGTGGGCCTGCGCCGGGTAGGGGTCGATGCCGGTGGCGCGCAGCCGGTCCAGTTTGTGCCGCCGGACGCGCACCTGCTCGGGCAGTCCGGCCAGTTCGTCCCCTCCTTCGGCGACGGCCCCGGGGGCCGGGCCCAGTTCGGACAGCGGGGGCAGTCCGGCGGTGGACGGCAGGCGGGTCAGGCCCTTGGCCCGGCCGCGTCCCCACAGCTGGCCCAGGCTGGGCACCGAGACAAAGCCCTCGGCGATGCCGGAGGCCAGCCCGATCCGGGCCAGGGCGCCGGCGTCCGCGTAGCACAGGAAGCGGGGATGCCACTCGGGGTCGTATTTGACGTTGGAGCGGTAAAGGGCCTCCAGCTGCCACCACTTGGAGAAGAACAGCAGCAGCCGGCGCCACAGCCGCAGCACCGGCCCGGCGCCGATCCGGGCGCCCTCCTCGAAGGCCGACCGGAAGACCGCGAAGTTCAGCGAGATCCGTTTGACGCCGAACCGCCCGGCCTGGGCGCACAGTTGGGTGACCATGAACTCCATCACCCCATTGGGCGCGGCGCGGTCGCGGCGCATCAGGTCCAGGGAGACCCCGTCCGGGCCCCAGGGCACAAAGGACAGCAGGGCGATCATGTTGCCCTGGGCGTCCAGCGCCTCCACCAGCAGGCAGTCGCCGTCGGCCGGGTCCCCCAGCCTGCCCAGTGCCATGGAGAAGCCGCGTTCGGTCTCGGTGTCCCGCCAGGCGTCCGCCCGGCGGATGACCTCGACCATCTCCTCGTCGGTCAGTGCCGAGTGGCGGCGGACGCGGGCCGTGGCGCCGGTGCGCTCCACCCGGTGCACCGCCTGCCGGGTCACCCGCATCTCCCGGCCCTCCAGGTTGAACGAGGACACCTGGAGGATGGCCTCGTCACCCAGCTGGAGGGCGCCCAGGCCGGAACGGGCGTAGGCCCGGGCGCCGGTCTCGCCGGCGCCCATCACGGCCGGCTGCCAGCCGTAGCGGCCGGCCAGCGCCAGCCATGCCTCGATCGCCGGGGTCCATGCCTCGGGGTCGCCCAGCGGGTCGCCCGAGGCCAGGCACACCCCGGCCTCCACCCGGTAGGTGACGGCCGCCTTGCCGCTGGGGGAGAAGACCACCGCCTTGTCCCGGCGGGTGGCGAAGTACCCCAGTGAGTCCCGGCCCCCGTAGCGGGCGAGCAGGGCGCGGATGCGTTCCTCCTCGTCCTGGTGCAGCGCGGCCTCCAGACGCTGCGAACGGAACAGCGTCATGGTCGCGTTGAGCAGGGCCAGCGCGCCCAGCAGACCCAGCAGGAAGTACACCCAGTGCGGTGGGTGGCCGGGGAAGTGCCGGGCGCTGACCAGGCCGCCGCACACCTTGTTGGCGACAAACAGCAGCCGGTTCCCGGCGCCCTTCTCCAGCGAGCCGGGGAACAGCGCCACCAGCCCCCAGCCCAGCAGCACCGCGATGGCCAGCCCGGCCGCCAGCACCAGCAGGGCACGCAGAAAGGCGCCGTGCCGCACCTCGGCGTAGAACTCCCCGCGGGCCAGGATCAGCAGCGCCATCGCCAGCACCGACAGCACCAGCGAGGGAATGGTGTCCCAGTAGCCAACGGCCAGCAGCAGCACATCGGCCAGTACCAGCAGCCCCAGATACACCAGAACAAACCAGAGGGTGACCCGCTTGCGGGCCGCCATGGCGGTGGCCAGCAGCAGCAGGAAGACCGCATAGGCCAGGTTGGGGGCGGTGGGGACGGTGAGGTTGTCCAGGGTGTCGGTCAGCGGGTGGGCACCCCGCCGCAGCGGGGGGATCAGCGAGGTGACGGCGCAGAACAGGCCCAGCAGACCGAAGAAGAGCGCGAAGCCATTGGGCACCCGGTGCAGCAGACGGTGCCAGGCCGAGCCCGGATCACCGTCCTCCGCCGGCCTGTGAGAAGCCCCGTGCACCGGGGCGGGCGTACGCTCCCGGACTGTGCGGATCATTCCGTCAGCCTAGGCAGGCCAGGGAGCGTACGCCCGCCGGGCATCCGAATCGGTGAATAGATACCCGAACGGAGTATGCGGGCTGCCGGGCCGGTGTCCGGTGATGCGCGAGACTTGGCGGACCACCGCTGCTTCGCCTGGGAGGTATGCCATGGCCATCTCGGTCTCCGTGGTTCTGCTGCTAGTGGTCCTGGCCGTGGTCTTCCTCCGCAATGGAGGACTGCGGATGTCGCACGCACTGGTCTGCGTCCTGCTCGGCTTCCTGCTGGCCAACACCAGCATCGCGCCCACCATCTCCAACGGTCTGTCGGCCACCGCCTCGCTGGTCAGCGGCGTCAAACCGTGACCGGGCGCTAGCGGCCGACCTCCACGTCCTCCAGTACGCCCAGCGCGTCCGGCACCAGGATGGCCACCGAGTAGTAGGCGCTCACCAGGTAGGACGAGACGGCGTGCTCGTCGATGCCCATGAAGCGCACATTGAGGCTGGGCTGGTACTCGTCCGGGATGCCGGTCTGGTGCAGACCGATCACCCCCTCGTTCTTCTCCCCGGTGCGCATGGCGAGGATGGAGCTGGTGCCCCCCTCACTGACCGGGATCTTGTTGCAGGACAGCAGCGGCACCCCGCGCCAGGAGCGCATCGGATGGCCCATGACCTCCATGCTCCGGGGATACAGGCCCCGGTTGCTGCACTCCCGGCCGAAGGCGGCGATGGTGCGCGGATGGGCCAGCAGATACTCGGTCTTGCGGCGCCGGGAGAGCAGTTCGTCCAGGTCGTCCGGGGTGGGCGGACCGCTGCGGGTGTGGATGCGCTGCCCCAGGTCGGCATTGTGCAGCAGCCCGAACTCCGGATTGTTGATCATCTCGTGCTCCTGGCGCTCGCGCAGCGCCTCCACGGTCAGCCGCAGCTGCTGGTCCAGCTGGTTCATCGGCTCGTTGTAGAGGTCGGCGACCCTGGTGTGCATCCGCAACACCGTCTGCGCCACGCTCAGTTCGTACTCCCGTGGCTTGAGCTCGTACTCCACAAAGGTGCCGGGGATCACCGGCTCGCCCGCATGCCCCGAGGCCACCGCGATATCGGCCTCGCCCCGGGCGTTGGCCGCCGGAGCCGGACGGGTCGCGAAACCCTCCAGGTGCGCCCGGAGTTCCGGGGAGCGCTCGGCGATCTCCTGGAAGGTGCGCAGCGGCAGGGCCAGCACCGTGCAGCGGGTCACCGCCCGGACGGTGAAGTCCCATTCGGCGTCCGGCTCAAGCGGGACCCGCTCACCGAAGAAGTCGCCATCGGCCAGCGTGGCCAGCAGCGTCTCGTCGCCGTACTTGCCGGCGCCCTTCTTGGTCAGCTTGCCGTGCGCGATCAGGAAGATCTCGTCCGCCGGGCGGCCCCGTTCCACCAGCGACTCGCCCGCCGCGTACTGCCGCTGCACACAGCCGTCGGCCAGCGCCTGGAGCACCGAGGGCTCCTCGAAGCCGCGCATACACGGCAGTTCGCCCAGTTCCGCGGGGATGACCCGGATGTCGGTGCCGGTGGCGATGAACTCGACGATGCCATTGCCGACGGTGTAGCTCAGCCGCCGGTTCACCCGGTAGGTGCCCGCGGACACCTGCACCCAGGGCAGCACACGCAGCAGCCAGCGCGAGGAGATGCCCTGCATCTGCGGAGTGGACTTGGTGGTGGTCGCCAACTGGCGTGCCGCGTCCGTGCCCAGACTGAGTTGTGACCGGCTCTCGGGTGCGGTGTTCTCCGGCTCCACTGCCGTGGTCATAAGTGGTGTTCACCCATCTGTTGTGTGGTGCACGACGGAAAACTGCGCAGACGGCGCGAGGAGTTGACCGGATGAATTCGCGACCGGCCGACAAATTCCGAAGCTAGCAGCGCAATTCAGCCGGAAACATCACTCGAAAGTGTGGGGTAACCGGGCTGGATTCAAGAACGGACGAAAACGCCGATCCCGTTTGCCACGGCCCGCTCGTCACCATGCGACGGATGGTTGCGCACGGTGGCGTGCGCGCTGTGCGCGCTCCGGGTCACCAGGGTGCTGGAGCCGCCGCCGTCCAGGTTGAAGGCGTCCACCGCCCCGATCTTCCGCATGGTGCGGGCCAGTTCGGCCAGCGTCAGCCCGGCCCGGTACTCGGCACGCCCGTCCAGCGCCAGCAGATACAGCCGCCGCCCGCCGTCGGCCAGCCCGGCCGCGGTGCGCACCGCGGCGGTGGTGCCGTCCAGCCCGCCCAGCGCCCGGCCGCCACGCAGGATGGGGAAACCGCCCAGGGCACAGCGCAGCGCCCCGGAATGCCGGGACCGCAGCCGCTCCTCCACCCGCACCGCGTCGCCCACCGCCAGCCGGCGCAGGTCACGGGCCCCCTGCTCGCGGCCCACCAGCACCACCGAACCGCGCGGGATCGGGCCGGCGCCCGGACGCTCGTGCAGCGAGGTCACCCGGCCGTCCCGGACGGTGAGTTCCACCGTGTCACGGCTGCAGGGCGCGGCCCGGTCGGTGTCCGTGCCACAGGTGGCACGCAGCCGGGAGACGCCGCCCCAGGCCGGGGTGTACGCGCCCACCCCGTCCACCGGCAGCGCGTACTGGTTGAAGCCGGCCAGCGGCAGCTCGTCGTCCTCCTCGGTGCGCACCACCCCCTCCAGCGACAGCCGGTCCAGCCGGCCCGCCCCGTTGCCGCCCACCGCCAGTACGTCCTCGGTGGTCACCCCCTGGGGCATGGCCGGACCGAAGCGCTGGCCGTCCGGCACCGCTGCCTTCAGGGCCCGCCCGGAGGCGACCGCCGGACCCACCGGGGCCCCGGTGGCCGCCACCCCCGGATGCTGCTCCTCGGAGATATTGAAGAAGTCGCCGTTGACCCCGCCCACCGCCCGCTGCCGGTCGGCCAGTTGGGACACCTTGGCGCGCGCCCCCACCACCCCCGGATACAGCAGGTCCACCGAGACCCGCCGGCTGCGCAGATCGACCGTCAGCAGATGCCCCCGCACCGGGCCGTGCCCGCCCTGGAGGGAGAACTCCCGGTAGGTGACCCCCGGGGCCACCGCGCCGGCGGCACCCAGCCGCACCGCCGGGACATCCCGGACGGCGGCCCAGGAGGTGCCCCCGCTCCCCATGAGGGAAAACCAGGTCACCAGCACCGTCAGCACCGCGCGCACGCGGTATTCGCGTCTACTCACTGTGAACCCCAGAAGAAACGTCAACTTCGCTCAGGCACACGGGCCTTCATCATGCCCAGAAAAAACGCCGGGGAACGCTCCGGCGTCGATTGGGGCAACTCTTTTCCCGGCTCTGTCGAATGGCCCTGCGGACCTCGATACTCAACGTCAGCAGCAGGTACCGCCCAGGTGAATTCATCCACCGGACCCGGAGGCATTCCCATGACCGCCTGTACGCGCCGCGCCGCCGTCCTCAGCCTCGGAGCCGCCCTCGCCGGCACCCTCGCGACACCCGCCTTCGCCGAGGACTCCGCCACCGGCCGCGGCAAACCCCCGCTGCGCCATGCCCACGCCCACAACGACTATGAGCACCAGCACCCGCTCACCGAGGCCCTGTCGCATGGCTTCAACAGCATCGAGCCGGACATCTGGCTGGTCGGCGACCAGCTGCTGATCGGGCATGACGCCGATAAGCTCGACCCCCGGCGCACCCTGGAGTCCCTCTACCTGGATCCGCTGCTGCGCCGGGTCAGAGCCAACGGCGGCCGGGTCTACCGCGGCTATGACCTCACCGTGCAGCTACTGGTGGACATCAAGTCGCCCGGCGCGCCCACCTACCGGGAACTGGCCCGGCACCTGCACCGCTACCGCTCGATGTTCACCGTGTACTCCGGCGGGCGGGTGCACCGGGGCGCCCTGACCGCGGTGATCTCCGGCGACCGGGGAGCCCGCGGGCCGATGGAACGGGAACGGGTGCGCTATGGCTTCTACGACGGGCGGCTCACCGACCTCGACGGCCGGGCGCCCGCCTCCTTCTGCCCGCTGATCAGCGACAACTGGGGCCAGCACTTCAGCTGGCAGGGAGTGGGGCCGATGCCCGCCCGGGAACGGGCCGAGTTGCGCCGGATTGTGCGCAAGGCCCATGCGGCGGGCCGGCAGGTGCGGTTCTGGGCCACCCCGGACCAGCCGGGCCCGGCCCGGGACGCGCTCTGGCGTGAGCTGCTGGCAGCCGGGGTGGACTACCTCAACACCGATGACCTGGCCGGACTGGAGGCGTTCCTGCGCGCGCACTGAGCGGCGGCGTGCCCGGTCACCGGCCCGTCCCCCGCAGGACCACCAGCTCGGCCAGTTCGGTGTCCGTCAGGTCCGTCAGCCCGGTCAGGGCGGCCTCGCCGGGACCCAGCACCGCGTCCGCCAGGGCCTGTTTGCACCGCAGCAGCTCGGCGATGCGGTCCTCCACGGTGCCCTCGGTGACCAGGCGGTGCACCTGTACCGGCCGGGTCTGGCCGATGCGGTGGGCCCGGTCGGTGGCCTGGGCCTCCACCGCCGGGTTCCACCAGCGGTCGAAGTGCACCACATGCCCGGCCCGGGTGAGGTTCAGGCCGGTGCCGGCCGCCTTCAAGGACAGCAGGAACACCGGGACTTCACCGCTTTGGAAGCGCCGGACCAGCTCCTCCCGGCGGGTCACCGGGGTGCCGCCGTGCAGCAGCGCGGTGGTCACCCCGCGTGCGTCCAGGTGGGCCTGGAGCAGCCGGGCCATCCGGACGTACTGAGTGAAGACCAGCACACCGGTGTCCTCGGCCAGGAAGGTGTCCAGCAGCTCGTCCAGCAGTTCCAGCTTCCCCGAACGGCCGTCCGTCCGGGGGCCGTTCTCCGGCTTCTCCCTGAGGTACTGCGCCGGGTGGTTGCAGATCTGCTTCAGGGCGGTGAGGAGTTTGACGATCAGGCCCCGGCGGCGCAGGCCGTCGGTGCCCGCCACCTCGGCCAGCAGTTCGCGCACCACCGCCTCGTAGAGGCCGGCCTGCTCCCGGGTGAGCGCCACCGTGTGGTCCGTCTCGGCCTTGGGTGGCAGTCCGGGGGCGATGCCCGGGTCGCTCTTGCGGCGGCGCAGCAGGAACGGGCGGACCAGCGCGGCCAGTTGACCGGCCGCGGCGGGGTCGGCGCCGCTCTCCACGGCCCGGGCGTAGCGCCGGCGGAAGGAGTCCAGGGTGCCCAGCAGCCCTGGGGTGGTCCAGTCCAGGATGGCCCACAGTTCGGAGAGGTTGTTCTCCACCGGGGTGCCGGTGAGCGCCACCCGGGCCCCGGCCCGGATGGTGCGCAGCCGCCGGGCGGTCGCGGAGTGCGGGTTCTTGATGTGCTGGGCCTCGTCGGCGGCCACCAGGCCCCACTCGACGCCCGCCAGCCGTTCGGCGTCCCGCCGCATGGTGCCATAGGTGCTGAGCACGAACTCGCCGTCGGCCAGGCCGTCCAGGGTGCGCGCGGTGCCATGGAAGCGGCGCACCGGGGTGCCGGGGGCGAATCGTTCGATCTCCTGCTGCCAGTTGCCCAGCAGCGAGGCCGGGCAGACCACCAGGGTGGGCCCCGCCGCGTCCGGCAGGTTCTGGCGGTGCAGATGCAGGGCGATCAGGGTGACCGTCTTGCCCAGGCCCATCTCGTCGGCGAGGCAGCAGCCCAGGCCGAGCGAGGTCATCCGGTGCAGCCAGGACAGGCCGCGCAGCTGGTGGTCGCGCAGGGTGGCGGCCAGCGTGGCGGGCGGCGGCACCGGCCGGCGGGTGCCGGCGGGGTCGGCGATCAGATCGCGCAGGGCGGCCGGCCGGCCGGTCGCCTCCACCGCCACCAGCCGGCCGTCCTCGGTCTCCGCATGGCCGGTGAGCGCGGCCCGCAGTGCCTCCACCGGGGTGAGCCTGCGCTCCTTGCGGGCGCGGGCGCGCCGCAGTGCGGCCGGGTCGAGGAGCACCCACTGGTCGCGCAGCCGCACCACCGCCCGGCCCGCCTCGGCGAGCCGGTCCAGCTCGGCGCGGGTCAGCTCCAGTCCGCCGACCGCGAAGCGCCAGTGGAAGGTGAGCAGGGCATCGGCGGACAGCAGAGCGGGGCGGCCGGGCTCCCGGTCGTCCCCGGGCGAGCCGACCACCGCCCGGGCGGTCAACGGCCGGACCAACTCCCTGGGCCAGTGCACCTCCACGCCCACCGCGTCCAGGGCGGCGGCCGCCGGGCCGAGCAGCTCGCCCACCTCCTCGTCGGCCAGTTCCAGGGCGTCGGGCACCGCGGCCGAGAGCAGCGGGGCGAGCGGCGGCCAGGCGTGTACCGCACGGCGCAGCGCCGACAGGGCGCCGGCCCGCGCGCCGGGCCCCAGGATGGTGCGGCCGGACCACACCAGGGCGGCGTCCGCCACCAGCGCCGGGTCGGCCAGGCTGTGCACCTGCGCCACGGCCCGCAGACGCGGCCGGTCACCGTCCGGGCCCAGGGCCTCGATGCGCAGGGACAGGCGCACCCTGGCACCGGTGGCCGGGCTGCCGGCCCGGGGGCGCTGCTCGGGCAGCCGACGGGGCTCGGGTGCGGTGAACGCCCGGCCCGCCGTGGTGAGTTGGGTGGCCGAACCGCGTGGCAGGCCGCCGGTCACCGCGTCCAGGAAGGCGCGTACCAGCGGCTCCGGCTCGGGCAGCAGCGGCGGGTCGCTGTCCGGCAGCGGAACCGCGTGCGCGGCGGGCGGCATGGCCTCGGCCAGTTCGCGGATCCGGCGCAGCTCCGCCGGCGTCGCGGGCAACAGCCGGCCACGGGCGGCGAGCTGCAGGGCGAGGACGGCCACGGTGCCCCAGAAGACGGCCGCCTCGTCGGCGCCGGCGCCGACGGCGCGGGCGCGGGTGAGCACGGGCAGCGCCTCGCGCACCGGCAGCACGGTGGCCGGCACGGCGATGGTGGTGACCGGGGTGCCGTCCGGCACCACCACCGTCAGCTCCTCGGAGGGTCCGCCGGGGAGTGGCGGTTGCCCATCGGCACGCCAGAAGGCGATACGGCCGGTACGGGTGGGGTCGCCGGGCAGGAAGGTGGCCGAGGAGCGGGCGAGGCGGGCGAGGTCGGAGGGCGCTGCGGCAGGGGGTGGTGTCACGGTGCTGCGCAATCCTCGAAGCGATCCTCGAACTCGACTGGCCGGGGCCGGGGCGGTCGAGGGTACCCGACCGCCCTGCCCGCTCCGGGCCCCGGGCCGGCCGGGAACCGGGCGCGGCGGCCCGGCGTTGTGCTGGGGAAGAGCGAGAGCGCGGTGCGCGGTCGTGCGAGGAGGTGCGGTCCGATGAGCAATGGGGCGAAGGTCGCCGTCGCGGGCGTGACGGCGGGCGTGGTGCTGATATGGCTGGTGGGCTTCTGGGTGGGACTGCTGGTGATGGTGGGCGTACCGGTGGGTGCCTATCTGCTGCTGGATCCCTCGCAGCGCAAGCGGCTGCGCAGGGTGGCCCGTAAGGAGCTGGACCGGTAGCGCGTCGCCTGCCGGTTCTCGCCGGTTCCTGCCGGTTCTCGTTGTCGGACCGGCCATAGCCGCTCAGCCGGCCGGGAAGGCCGGGGCAAGCGCCGCCCTGGTCAGCAGGCGGGGCCGGCCGGAGCCGTCCGCCGGCACCGTCCACAGATCGGAGCCATAGGCGCCGGGCAGGGAGTAGACCAGGGTCCGGCCGTCCCGCCACACCGCCTGATCGTCCACGCTGCGCCCCTCGGCGGTGGCCGTCTCCCGCAGGGTGCGCAGGTCCAGGACGTACAGCCGCCAGGGGGCGTCCGAGGAGGCGCCCGCCACCCGTTTCTTGTACGCCACCCGGGTTCCGTCCGGGGACAGGGACGGGCACTCCACATTCCGGTGCAGCGAGCTCAGCGTCCGCTGCCGCCGGTCGCCGCGCACCAGATAGGTCTGTCCGCCGGTGGCCACGGTGGCGAAGAACCGGTTGTCATCGGCGAAGGTGACGCCCCAGACATTGAGGTCCGGGGCGTGGTGCGGGCGGCCGTCCAGGAGGAAGCGGTAGCTCTCCGGATCGCGGTCGAGGTCCCCGGAGCGCGCGTCGGCGATGGAGGTCCGGGTGGAGAAGGAGGTGCCCGCATAGGAGTCGCCGCTGACGAAGACCGTCCAGGCGACGGTGCGGCCGCTGGGCGAGACCCGGGCCCGGGTGGGGATGCCCGACAGGCCGTAGCGGTGCGTGGTGCGCAACCGGGCGTCCAGCACCAGCGCGCGGTAGCCGTCCCGCAGCTTGCCGTGCACCGCCTGCAGGCACACCCCGGTCCCGCCGGCCGAGTGGAAGCGCAGACAGCGCACCCCGGAGGCGGTGCGCACCCCGCCCGGATCACCGGCCGGGACCGAGGTCAGCTGGTCGCGGTGCGGGCCCCAGGCCATATTGCGGAAGACGGCGCGGCCCGGGGCGTCCAGCACCACCGCGCCGGAACGGACCTCGGGGCCGCCCGCCTGGGGGCGGTCCTTCTCGGCCGCCCGCCCGGCCGCGTGCAGGGTGGCGCCGATGGCCACCGCGCCCAGTACGAGGACCGCGGTCAGCAGGATCAGGATGCGGTGGGTTCGGGTCAACGGGCCTGCTCCGGTGTGGGGTTGGGGCGCAGCAGCGGGATGCTGAGCGCGGCGGACAGCGCCAGGCCCGCCGCCGCCGTGGTGAGCGCGGTGCGGTCGCCCCAGGCGGTCCAGGCCGCGCCGAAGGCGAGGGAGCACAGGAAGCGGGCCGCCGCCTGCCCGGTCTGCACCACCGCCAGGCCGCTGCCGCGTAGTTGCTCGGGCACCGCGTCGGCGGTGGCGGCGGCCAGCACTCCATCGGTGGCGGCATAGAAGGCGCCGTGCAGAGTGAGCACCGCGCCGGCCAGCACGGGAGAGCCGCCGGGAGAGGTGATCAGGAGGCCGTAGGCCGCCAGCAGGGCCAGATGGCCGGCGAGGAACAGCCGGCGCCGGCCGATCCGGTCGGCGACCACGCCCAGCGGCACGGCCAGCAGCAGAAAGGCGGCCGCGGTGCCCAGCGGCAGCAGCGGGAACCAGGACTCCGACAGCTCCAGCCGGCGCTGCAGGGTGAGATAGAGGAAGGAGTCGCTGACCGTGGTCAGCCCCAGCAGCATCGCGCAGCCGGTCAGCCGCCGTACGGCCGTCAGGCGCAACAGGCCCCGTACCGGCCGGGGTTGGCACTCCGGGACGGGACCGGTCCGGGCGGTGCGCCCCGGGGCGAAGAGCAGCAGGATGAGCACGCCCAGCGCGGCGACGCAGCCGCTGACGGTGAAGACGGCGTCATATCCGCCGGCCGCGATGCGCAGGATCACAAAGGCGGCCAGCGGGCCCAGCAGCGCGCCCGCGGTGTCCATGGCCCGGTGCACGCCGAAGGCCCGGCCCCGGGCGGCGGGTGCACAGGACAGTGAGATCAGGGCGTCCCGGGGCGCGGTGCGCAGCCCCTTGCCGGTGCGGTCGGCGGCCAGCACCGCGCCGATCAGCGGCAGGCTGTGCACGGTGAGCAGCAGTGGTTTGCACAGCGCGGACAGGCCGTAGCCCACCGCCGCCACCGCCTTGTGGCCGCCGCGGCGGTCGGAGAGCCGGCCGCCGAGCAGTCGCACCAGGGCGCTGACGCCGTTGTAGACGCCGTCCAGCAGGCCGAACCCCAGTGGGGTCAGGCCCAGTTCGCCGACCAGGTAGAGCGGCAGGACGGCGGTGACCATCTCCGAGGAGACATCGGTGACCAGGCTGACGGTGCCCAGCACCAGCACCGCGCCCGGGACGACGGCCCGCCGGCCGGGCCCAGCGGCCCGGCCGGCGGTATGAGGGGTGTCAGGTGTGTCGGGGCTGTCAGGGGTGCCGCGGCTGTCCGCGAGATACACGTCAGTTGTTCCAGATGCCGGTGATGTCCTGGCCGTTGGCGGCGTTTCCGGCATGCGCGGTGCCGTACATGTCCTCAAGGGTGTGCAGCACGTCGTAGTGGTTGTAGGTGGTGTCGGTGGACGAACCGGCCTTGACCGGCTGGCCGTAGAGGACGGTGGGGATGCGGTTGCCGCTCAGCCGGTTGTCCTCGTCGAAGGTGAGCAGCAGCAGGCTGTTGTGGTTCTGCGCCCAGTCGGCATAGCTCTTGAGGTTGTTCCTGAGCCAGTTGTCGCCGGTGGACACCGAGCAGTCGTGCATGTCGTTGCAGAGGTTGGGGACGACGAAGGACACCGTCGGCAGCTGGCTGTAGTCGCTGGGGAAGGCGTCGAAGGTGTGCGCGCTCTGCAGCGGTACATTGCTGAAGCCGAACCAGGGGTTGTGCTTCTGGGCGTAGTTGCCGCTGCGGCAGGTGGTGGAACCCTCCGACGGCAGCGACTCGTTGTAGCTGCCCCAGCTCTGGTGGGCGTCGGCCAGTTCGGAGGCCAGGTTGGGGGCGTCGCTGAAACCTATGTCCACACAGCTGTCGTCGGTGACGCCCTGGGTGTCGCCGGAGAACAGCGCGTAGTAGTTGGGCTGGCTGGGGTGGGTCTCGGCGAAGGACTGGGTGAGGTTGGCGCCGCCCTTGACCAGGGAGTTGATGTAGGGGGCGCTGGAGGAGCCGACGACCTGGTCATAGGCGTGGTTCTCGAAGACGACCACCACCACATGGTCCGGGGTGGGGACGGCCGCGGCCGGGGATGCCGAGGAGCTGGAGGCCCAGAGGCCCAGCGAGGTGGCGGCGAGTCCCAGGGCCGTGGCCATGGCGCCGATCCGGCGGCGGCGAGGTCTGCGCGGGGCGGGGTGGTCGATGGCTGCGGCGGGCACGGGTCCTCCGTACGTGGGGGTGGGCGGCAGCTCTTCCGGGGTGTCTCTCCGTGTGGTGCGCTGGCAGCGTAGGGCGGCTGGACTGGCATGTACACGACTTCAGGGTGACGGAAAGGGAAAGGGTGGCCGAGCGGTTGGTGACACGCCTTCGCGGTTGTCCAAGTGTGCCCGGCGCCCGGGAGCCGGACCCGCGGCGCACACCGGTGCGCCGGGTCACCGCGCCCGCAGGGTCTCCAAAGTGGTACGCAGCCAGGTGAGTTCGGCGCGGCTGGTGGCACGGGCGATGGTGAGCACCCCGCGCCGGAAGGGGTCTTCGATCTCCTCGGCGCGCAGCGGGCGGTCACCGGCGTAGAAGAAGCTGGCGGGCTGACTGAGGAAGGCCAGCCGCCGCTCCAGTACGGCCGCCTGGGCGTCCGGGTCCGCCAGGTGGCGCAGAAAGGCCAGCACGGTGAACCAGCGGTTCTCATCGGAGATGTCGGTTTCGGCGGGCCGGGCCAGGCGGTGGCGCAGCTCCGCGCGGCCGGCTTCGGTCAGGCTCAGCACATGCCGGGGCGCCGCGCCCGCTCCCGGCTGGGTCTCCCGCGCCAGCAGCCCGGCCTTCTCCAGCCGCTTGACGGCGGGGTAGAGCGACCCCTCGGCCACCGGCTTGACGTGCCCGGTGAGGGCGGCGATGCGCTTGCGCAGCTCATAGCCGTGCAGCGGGGTCTCGTAGAGGAAGCCCAGGATGGCGAGTTCCAGCATGCCGGTATTCAACCTCAGGCCCGTGGTACCTCGCCATCGGAATACATCGACATCGATGTATTGTGGCGGCGCGCAACATCAGCGGGACGTCAGCAGGACATCAGCGGGACATCACCGGAAGGAGAGCGGGCGTGTACCAGGCGGAGTTCGGCCCCGAGGGGGCCTGTGTGCGGTGGACCGAGACGGCGGGGGAGGGGCCGGCCCGGGTGTACGTCCATGGACTGGGCTCCTCCTCGCCGGTGTACTTCGCCCATATCGCGGCGCGCCCCGAACTGGCCGGGCGGCGCTCGCTCTTTGTCGACCTGCCCGGTCATGGCATCAGCGACCGGCCGGTTGACTTCGGCTACTCCCTGGAGGAACACGCCGACGCGCTGGCGGCGGCCCTGGACGCGGCCGGGGTGCGCGGCGCCGAGCTGATCGGGCACAGCATGGGCGGGGCGGTGGCCATGGTGCTGGCCCACCGGCGGCCCGAACTGGTCGCCCGCCTGCTGCTGGCGGAGGCCAATCTGGACCCCAACCCGGCCGTGACCTCGGGCAGCAGCGGGATCGCGGCGTACTCCGAGGAGGAGTTCCTGCGCGACGGCTATGCGCGGACCCTGGAGCGGGTGGGGCCGCTGTGGCGGGCCACCATGCGGCTGGCCGCCCCGGTGGCCCTGCACCGCAGCGCGGTGCACCTGGTGCGGGCGACCCGGCCCACGATGCGGCAGATGCTGCTGCGGACCCGGATACCCCGGCGGTATCTGCAGGGCGAGCTCAGCGGTGAACTCCGCGGCCGGCGGGAGCTGGTGGCGGCGGGAGTGGAGGTGGAGACCGTGCCGGGAGCCCGCCACAACGTGATGTTCGACAATCCCGAGGCCTTTGCCGCCGCCGTGCGGGGAGAGGCGGTGCCGGCGGCATCGGCGGTGCCGGCGGGCTGACCGGCCGGTGGCCGGGTTGCCGACGGGTCGCCGGTGAGCAAGGCTTGCACGGCAGTTCGGGAACCGCGAAACGGGGAGGCGGCGACGTATGGCGCTCGACAGGGAACTCGGTCCGATGCTCGACGATCTGACCCGGCGGATCGAGGGGATACGCCACGCACTGGTGCTGTCCGACGACGGTCTGGTGACCGGCGCCAGCACCGGCCTGGAACGCGAGGACGCCGAGCATCTGGCCGCCGTCGCCTCCGGGTTGCAGGCCCTGGCCAAGGGTGCCGGGCGGCAGTTCCGGGCGGGACGGGTGCGGCAGACGATGGTGGAGTTCGACGGGGGAGTGCTGCTGGTCACCGCGGCCGGCGATGGAAGCTGTCTGTGCGTACTCGGCGGCTCCGGGGCGGACATCGGGCAGATCGCCTTTGAGATGACCGTGCTGGTGGACCCGGGCGAGGAATGATCCGGGCGGCAGAACAGGGAATACGGAAGCCGATTTCTCAACTGGCGGCCGGTGGCGGGCCGGGGTGGAGTTCCCCGGCCTGACCGACCTCACCGACCACTCCCGCCCCGAGGCCGCCGTCCGGACGCCCTGTCTGATCAGGGAGCTGACCGCACACGCCATCTGCGTCGACTGGCGCGTACGGCTGGGACCCGGCACCCCGTCCGCCCGGTCCCTGGGCCATCTCCAGCCGCCGGGTGAGCTGTTGGGCCCGCCCGACGGCGCGGAACTGCCGGCCCGCCGGCGCCACGACCACTATCTGGGCCGGTGCGTCTGGCGGCAGGGCCCGGGATTCATCCAGATCCGTGACCGGCGCTGGGGCGAACTGCGCCGCTACACGGTGGACCGCGCGGGACCGGGCCGCTCCGGGCCGGACGCTACAGCTGCCCCACCGAGGTCACCTTGACCACGGCACGCCCCTCCTCATCCGAGGCCGCCAGGTCGACCTCGGCCGAAATGCCCCAGTCATGGTCGCCATTGGGGTCCGCGAAGGTCTGGCGGACCCGCCACAGGCCGTCCTCCGGGTGCTCCTCGATGCGCAGCAGCTTGGGGCCGCGGGCGTCGGGGCCGGTGCCCAGGTCCTCGTACTCCTCCCAGTACGCGTCCATGGCCTCGGCCCAGCGCTCCTCGTCCCAGCCGGACTCGGCATCCATCTCGCCCAGTTCGGCCAGGTTGTCCAGGGCGGCCAGCTCCACCCGGCGGAACAGGGCGTTGCGCACCAGCACCCGGAACGCCCGGGCGTTGGCGGTGACCGGCTTGACCTGGTCGGCGCGCTCCTGGGCCTGCTCGGCGGTCTCCTCCTCCGGGTTGGCCAGCTGCTCCCACTCGTCCAGCAGGCTGGAGTCCACCTGGCGCACCATCTCGCCCAGCCAGGCGATCAGGTCCTCGAAGTCATCGGACTTCAGGTCGGCCGGCACGGTGTGGTCCAGGGCCTTGTAGGCACTGGCCAGATAGCGCAGCACGATGCCCTCGGTGCGCGCCAGGTCGTAGAAGGAGGTGAACTCGGTGAAGGTCATGGCGCGTTCGTACATATCGCGGATGACCGACTTGGGGGAGAGCGGATGGTCGCCCACCCAGGGGTGGCTCTTGCGGTAGACGTCATAGGCGTGGGTGAGCAGCTCCTCCAGCGGCTTGGGGTAGCCGATGTCCTGCAGCCGCTCCATGCGCTCCTCGTACTCCACCCCCTCGGCCTTCATCGCCGCCACCGCCTCGCCCCGGGCCTTGTTCTGCTGGGCGGCCAGGATCTGCCGGGGGTCGTCCAGGGTGGATTCCACCACCGACACCATGTCCAGGGCGTAGGACGGGGACTCGGGGTCGAGCAGCTCAAAGGCGGCCAGGGCGAAGGTGGACAGCGGCTGGTTGAGCGCGAAGTCCGACTGCAGGTCCACCGTCAGCCGGACGATACGGCCCTCGGCGTCCGGCTTGTCCAGCCGCTCCACCACGCCGCCGTGCAGCAGCGAGCGGTAGATGGCGATGGCCCGGCGGATGTGCCGCAGCTGGTTCCGGCGCGGCTCGTGGTTGTCCTCCAGCAGCCGGCGCATCGCCTCGAAGGCGTTGCCCGGGCGGGCGATGACCGACAGCAGCATGGCGTGGGTCACCTGGAAGCGGGAGGTGAGCTGCTCGGGCTCGGAGGCGATCAGCTTCTCGAAGGTGTTCTCGGTCCAGTTGACAAAGCCCTCGGGCGCCTTCTTGCGCACCACCTTGCGCCGCTTCTTGGGGTCGTCGCCCGCCTTGGCCAGTGCCTTCTCATTCTCGACGACATGGTCCGGGGCCTGGGCCACCACAAAGCCCGCGGTGTCGAAGCCGGCCCGGCCGGCCCGTCCCGCGATCTGGTGGAACTCCCGCGCCCGCAGGGTGCGCACCCGCTGGCCGTCGTACTTGGTCAGCGCGGTGAACAGCACCGTGCGGATGGGGACGTTGACGCCCACGCCCAGGGTGTCGGTGCCGCAGATCACCTTCAGCAGACCGGCCTGGGCCAGCCGCTCCACCAGGCGGCGGTACTTGGGCAGCATGCCGGCGTGGTGCACCCCGATGCCGTGCTTGACGAAACGCGCCAGGTTCCGGCCGAACTTGGTGGTGAACCGGAAGTTGCCGATCAGCTTGGCGATCTCGTCCTTCTCCTCGCGCGAGCACATATTGATGCTCATCAGCGCCTGCGCCCGCTCCACCGCGGCCGCCTGGGTGAAGTGCACGATATAGACCGGGGCTTGGCGGGTCTGCAGCAGCTCGGTGAGGGTCTCGGTGAGCGGGGTGCTGCGGTACTCATAGGACAGCGGCACCGGACGGGTGGCCGAGCGCACCACCGAAGTGGGCCGCCCGGTACGGCGAGTGAGGTCCTCCTCGAACCGGGAGACATCGCCCAGAGTGGCGGACATCAGGATGAACTGCGCCTGGGGCAGCTCCAGCAGCGGGATCTGCCAGGCCCAGCCACGGTCCGGCTCGGCATAGAAGTGGAACTCGTCCATCACGACCTGGCCGATATCGGCGTCCTTGCCGTCCCGCAGCGCGATGGAGGCCAGCACCTCAGCGGTGCAGCAGATCACCGGGGCGTCCGCGTTGACCGAGGCGTCGCCGGTGAGCATGCCGACGTTCTCGGTGCCGAACAGCTTGCACAGGTCGAAGAACTTCTCCGAGACCAGCGCCTTGATGGGGGCGGTGTAGAAGGTCACCTGGTCGTTGGCGAGCGCGGTGAAGTGGGCGCCGGCCGCCACCAGGCTCTTGCCGGAACCGGTCGGTGTGGAAAGGATCACATTCGCCCCGGAGACCACCTCGATCAGCGCCTCCTCCTGCGCGGGGTACAGCGAGATGCCCCGCTCCTCGGCCCAGGTCGAGAATGCCTCGAAGAGGGCATCGGGGTCGGCATGGCTCGGCATCTGATCGATAAGGGTCACGCCTCCATACTGCCTGGCCCGCCCCCCGGTCGGACAACCGGCCGGTCAGTCGATGATCATCGGGGGTTACGCTGAGTTGCCGAACCGGCGTCAGAAACATGGGACGCCATACGGCACAAGCCGGCAAAAGGGGTGGACCACCATGATGGGACCGGCGCACTCGCTGTCCGGCGCGGCGGCCTGGCTATCGTGGACCGGCTCTCGCTCGCCGTCTACCGGGCCACCCGGGTCATGGCGATCCACGGCGCAATGGCGGCCACCGCACCCTGACGCACACCGCGCTCTGGGCCCTGCTGATCGGTGCCGGCGAAGGTGCTCACCCCGGTGTTCATCGTGCTCGGCGCCGTGTGCGGGCTGGGCGCGCTGGACCTGGTCCGAGGCATGGGGCGCCCGGCTGGCCAAGAGTCGCTCTAGCAGGGCGCGGCGTAACGCGGTTCACTCCTGGCGCATGAGACGACTGTTGATCGCGCTGAGCACCCTGGCCCTCGGGCTGGCGCTGGGCATCCACCCGGCGGCCGCCGCCACCCCGCCGCCACCCACGGAGTTCGGCACCTCCTGGCACGACCCGGTCACCGCCGGCCCGCCGGTGTCCGTACCGCACACCACCTCCTGCCAAGTCACCGTGGCGCAGACCGAGTTCCGCGACTACACCCCCTACCGCGCCACCTACACCCCGCCCAAGGGCTGCGGCGACCACTGGAACAAGGTCGTGCTGCGGCTGGACGGCTCGGTCGCCGGGCGGCAGTACGACCGGCTGGGCTATCTGCACATCGGCGGCGTGGAAGTGCTGCGCACCTCCACGCCCGAGCCCTCGCCCAAGGGCGTCGCCTGGCATGTGGAGAAGGACGTCACCCGCTACGCGCCCACCCTGCGCTCCGCACAGCCTGTGGAGATGCTGATCGGCAACGTCGTGGACGCCACCTACACCGGGGTCATCAAGGTCAAGGCCACCCTGACCTTCTACGCCGCCGAGGGCCGGACCCGGCCCGCCCACACGCCGGACCGGGTACTCACCCTGGGCAGCGCGCACAGCGAAGGGGCGTCCTACGAGGGCACCTTGAGCACCCCGCGGAACAGCGAGCGGATCCTCGCCGAGGTCTATGCCACCGGATCCGGCGGCGGCTGCGAGGAGTTCTGGTACCTGGCCGTGCCGGAGAACGCGCCCTACTCCTGCAAGTCCCAGGACGGCCCGCACCGTGAGGTGCGGGTCTCGGTGGACGGACGGCTGGCCGGGATCGCCGCCCCCTACCCCACGGTGTGGACCGGCGGCTGGTCCAACCCCTTCCTGTGGTACGTCGTCCCGGGCCCGCGGGCCTTCGATGTCAAACCGGTGGAGTTCGATCTCACCCCGTTCGCCGGCCAGTTGAACGACGGCAAGCCGCACCGGATATCGGTGTCGGTGGCCGGCGTGCCCAAGGGGCAGAGCGGCTGGGACACCCCGGTCAATGTCCTGGTCTGGCAGGACGCCAAGGCCGCCGTGGTCACCGGTGCGCTCACCGGCCACCAGGAGACCGCCCCGCGCGACACCGCCGACTATCGGGCCGGCCCCCGGCACCGGGTGACGGCCGGCGCCGAGCACGCGCTTACCGTCAGCGGATACCTCAAGACCTCGCACGGCCGGGTCACCACCACGGTCGGCCGCCGGGTCAGCGACACCTCGCTGCACCGCTGGAAGGACGGCGAGACCACGGACGGACTGCGAGCCCGCTGGACGGACGACCAGACCGTCACCGTCGCCGGCCGCGGACCGGCCACGGTGAGCACCGCCCACCGCGAGTACCGCATGGAGGGCGTCACCACCGTGGATCCGGACAACCGGCTGCGCACCGTGCTGACCATGGGGGACCAGGCGGACCTGCGCACCATGCGGGCGGGGAAGCGCCTCGACTGGAGCCGGCTGGACGACACCTATGCCGGTAACGCGTCCTATATGCAGAACGTCCCCCGGGAGCAGCGGCACGCCAGGGGAGTCTCCCAGGAGCGCTACCGGCTGCTCGGCCCCGGCGCCTGCTACGACCGGACCCTGGCCACCGTCCAGGGGCAGCTGACGGAGGACCGCCGGGGCTGTTGACGGCGGGCGGGCCCGGCGGCATCAGTCACCGCACGGAACCGGCCCACCCCCGAGCAACTCGGTCAGCAGACCGCCGAGCGCGGCACGGCGCTCGGCGGTCAGTGGCGCCAGGATCTCCTCCACGGCCGAGCGGCGCGCCTCGCGCAGCGCCCGCAGGGTGCGCCGGCCGTCCTCGGTGAGCTCCACCCGGATCACCCGGCGGTTGGCGGGATCCGGCACCCGGCGCACCGCGCCGTTCGCCTCCAGGGCGTCCACCAGGGTGGTGACCGCCCGGGGCACCACCTCCAGGCGCTCGGCCAGATCGGCCATCCGCGGTGCCCCGCTCGCCTGATCGTGATGGGACACCGCGCGCAACAGCCGGGACTGGGCGGGAGTGATGCCGATCGGGTCCAGATAGCGCTTCTGGGCCCGGTGGAGCTTGCGGGTCAGCCGCAGCAACTGCTCTGCCACCTGGGCGGACGGGTCGGGGACGGTCATGGGCCCAGGCTATCAGGACCAAGTCCATTGTGAGTATAGGTAACAGTGAGCTATGCTCTGCATGGTTCGATGCTCAGGGGTTCCGTGGGCCCGCCGCCCGATGGAAGCTGCCCGACCGCGTTGAACCCGACCGCGTTGAACCCCACCGTGTTGAACCCACGTTGAACCCACGCGTTGAACCCCACGCGTTGAACCCGATCGCATTGAAGGAGCCATGCGCCCTCATTCCACCGACTCCACTCCCACCCGCGCCGATCCGGAGCGGCCCGCCCAGGTGCGGCGGATTCTCCGGCTGTTCCGCCCCTATCGAGGCCGGCTCGCCCTGGTGGGGGCGCTGGTCGCCGCCTCCTCGCTGGTGAGCCTGGCCTCGCCGTTCCTGCTGCGCGAGATCCTGGACACGGCCATCCCGCACCGCCGTACGGGGCTGCTGACCCTGCTCGCCCTGGGCATGATCGCCGCCGCCGTGGTCAACAGCGTCTTCGGCGTGCTCCAGACGCTGATCTCCACCACCGTCGGCCAGCGGGTGATGCACGACCTGCGCACCGGGGTCTACGCCCGGCTGCAGAGCATGCCGCTGGCCTTCTTCACCCGCACCCGTTCCGGGGAGATCCAGTCACGAATCGCCAATGACATCGGCGGCATGCAGTCCACCGTGACCTCCACCGCCACCTCACTGGTCTCCAACCTCACCAGCGTGGTGGCCACCATCGCGGCGATGCTCGCCCTGGACTGGCGGCTGACCGCGGTCTCCCTGCTGCTTCTGCCGCTGTTCTGCTGGCTGAGCCACCGGGTGGGGCGGGAACGCAAGAAGATCACCTCGCAGCGGCAGAAGCAGCTGGCCGCGATGGCCACCATGGTCGCCGAGTCGCTGTCGGTCAGCGGCATTGTGCTCGGCCGCACCATGGGCCGGGCCGACTCGCTGACCGCCCGGTTCGCCGAGGAGTCCGACCGGCTGGCCGGTCTGGAGGTGCGGGCCGGGATGGCCGGCCGCTGGCGGATGTCCGTCATCGGCATCGTGATGACCGCCATGCCCGCCGTCCTCTACTGGTCCGGAGGCATGGCCCTGACCTTCGGCGGCCCCGGACTCTCCCTGGGCACGCTGGTGGCCTTTGTCTCCCTCCAACAGGGCCTGCTGCGGCCCACGGTGGGCCTGCTGAGCACCGGAGTGGACATCCAGACCTCGCTCGCCCTCTTCCAGCGCATCTTCGAATATCTGGACCTCCCGGTGGAGATCGCCGAACCCGAGCGGCCGGTGCGGCTGGAACGGATCAGTGGCGAAGTCCGCTTCGAGGACGTCGAGTTCAGCTATGACCCCGAAGGATCCGCCGCGCCCACCCTCACCGGGATCGACCTGACCGTCCCGGCCGGCGGCAGCCTGGCCGTGGTCGGGCCCACCGGATCCGGTAAGAGCACCCTCAGCCATCTGGTTCCCCGGCTCTATGACGTCACCGGGGGCCGGGTGCTGATCGACGGGGTGGATGTGCGCCGGCTGGACTTCGACACCCTCTCCCGGGCGGTCGGCGTGGTCTCCCAGGAGACCTACCTCTTCCATGCCTCGGTCGCCGACAACCTGCGCTTCGCCAAACCCGACGCCACCGACGAGGAACTCCGGGCCGCCGCCCGGGCGGCCCAGATCCACGACCGGATCGCCGCCCTGCCCCAGGGCTATGACACCCTGGTCGGAGAGCGCGGCCACCGCTTCTCCGGCGGAGAGCAACAGCGCCTGGCCATAGCCCGCACCATCCTGCGTGACCCGCCCATCCTCATCCTGGACGAAGCCACCTCCGCCCTGGACACCCGCACCGAGTACGCCGTCCAGCAGGCCATTGACGCACTCTCCGCCGGGCGCACCACCTTCACCATCGCCCACCGGCTCTCCACCATCCGCGATGCCGACCGGATCGTGGTCCTGGACGCCGGACGGATCGCCGAGTCCGGCACCCATGACCAACTGCTCGCCGAGGACGGACGCTATGCCGCGCTGCTGCGCCGGGATGCCCAACTGGCCACGGTGGGATAGCGGGCCGCCGGGGCCTGGATCAGAGCGCGGCCAGGTCCACCGCCTCGGCCATCAGCCGGAAGCCCGCGTCACCGGGGTGCTTGCGGTCACCGAAGTCATAGGCGGGGTTCAGCAGTTCGCGGTCACCGGGGGCGGCCAGCACCGCGGCGAAGTCGGCCACCGCGTCATAGGCACCCGAGGTACGGATCCACTCATTGACCGCCAGGCGCTTGGCCTCGGCCCGGGCCGTGAAGTACTCCGAGCCCTTGAAAGGAGTGATGGTGGCACCGATCACCCGGACCCCACGGGCATGAGCACGCTCGATCAGTTCCCGGTACCCGGCGATCAACTGCTCCGGGGACACCTCGGGGTTGGGCCGGTAGGTCGGCAGATCGACCTCGCTGAAGCCGATGTCATTGAGACCCAGCTGCACAATCACCGAGCGAACCCCCGGCTTGGCCAGGACGTCCCGCTCAAAGCGGCCCAGTCCCCGCTCCCCGAACCACGGGGAGTCATGGAGCGTCAGATTGCCGCCGATGCCCTGGTTGAGCACCGCCCACCGCCGTCCCGAGGCGGCCAGCCGCTCGGCAAGGGCATCCGGATAACGGTGGTTGGTGCCCACCGTGCTGCCAAAGCCATCGGTGAGGGAGTCACCGAAGGCCACCACCGCCTCCTGGACCGGCCCCACGTCCGCCACCTCCACATCGGAGAGGTAGTACCAGGAGCGAGTGACCTCGGCGAAGTGCTCCCCGCCCGGGTCCGCCGTGTGATCACCGGCCGCCCGGTAACTGTCCGTCCACGCCTGGGCATGGAAGGTCGACGGGCCGGTGGGGCCGTCGAAGTAGAGCGTCACCGCCACCGAGGCAAAGGGCTCCACCGTGAGTTCCACCAGGTCGGTCATGGTCTCGGCCCCGGCCGGTATCCATACCGAGGCGTCACCGGCGAAGGCCAACTCCCTTACCGTGCCTGGCTTCACGGCCGCGCCGCCGGCGCTCAGGGCCACGGTCGCGGACCGGACCGTCAGCGGCTCCGCCCCATAGCGGTTGGAGAGCCGGATGCGCAGCGCGGTACCGCCGCCGGTGAGCCGTACCACCTGCCGTACCGAGTGGTGGTCAAAGCCGCGCTCCGCCCAGTTCTCCGCAAAGCCGCTGCTGGGCCGCTGCACCGCCGCTGACCAGGCACTTGACCAGTTCAGCGCGTCCACCGTGTTGACCGTCATCGTCCGAAGCCTCTTTCGCCTCAACTGCGTTGTCGGCTTCAGCCTGCCGGTGCGCGGATGCCCCACCCAGACACCTGTGCCGCGTACGCGGGCCGTGCGTACCAACGGCGGGGTCACCCTCAGGGGTTGACCAGCAGCACCTCCAGGGTGCGCGGACCGTGCACCCCCTCGACCCGGTCCATTTCGATGTCGCTGGTCGCCGAGGGGCCCGAGATCCAGGTCTGCGGCCGGGAGGGGGACAGCCGGCGCAGCGCCTGCGGCACCGAGTCCACCACCTGGTCGGGAACCCGCACCACACACAGATGGTGGTCGGGGATCAGGGTGATCCGGCGCCGCCCCTGGTCCGGGCCGGCGTCCAGGACCACGGTGCCGGTCTCCGCGATGGCCAGGGCGCAGCCGGTGACCACGCTGTCCATGGCGTCCAGTTCCCGGGGGGTCAGGGCGGGGGAGTCGGTGACCGGTTCCACCACCGCCCTGGACAGCCACTGGGGCGGCAGCCCGGCCGGTACCACCACTCGGCGGGCTCCGCGCCGGGCCAGCAGGGCGGCCAGCAGCGCGGGGAGTCCCGCGGTGTCCGTGCGGTGCACCCGGGCGCGGTAGTCTGCCAGGTTCCCGGCCAGCAGGTCGACGGTCTCCTCGGGGGTCCGGGTGCCGTGCACGGTGGTGTAGTCCCGGGGCACCGGGTGGTCGCCGGGCCGTTCATGGGCCGGCACATCCGCCAGCGCCCGCCGCACCCGGGCCAGGATCCGCTCCCGGCTGCCATAGCCGCTCACCGGGCACCGCCCCGGGTGCGCGCCCACCAGTCGCGGAAGGACTCCGGTGGCACCGTGGGCAGTTCCCGGCTCTCGGTCCAGGCCCGTCCGGGGCCGGGCAGCCGCCTGGGGTGCAGCCGCCGGGTGCGGGCGGCCAGCCGCTGGCCCCGGCGCAGCAGCCCGGGATGGTCCAGCGTCCAGGCGGCGGTCTCCATCAGCCTCCGTTCCAGGGCGTGCCGGCGGGCGGGCCTGATCACGGTACGGGTGCCCCGCACCGTGGCCTCCCCGCCCTCGGCGACCCGCTCCCGCAGATGCAGCAGCACCTGGGGGATATCGATGGCCACCGGGCACACCTGGTAGCAGGCCCCGCAGAGGGTGGAGGCGAAGGGCAGCGACTCCTCCAATGGGGAGGCCAGGCCGCGCAGTTGGGGGGTGAGGATGGCGCCGATCGGCCCCGGGTAGGGCGAGCCGTAGGCATGGCCGCCGGCCCGCTCATAGACCGGGCAGACATTCAGGCAGGCCGAGCAGCGGATGCAGCGCAGGGCCTGCCGCCCCACCCGGTCGGCGAGGGTGTCGGTGCGCCCGTTGTCCAGTAGCACCAGATGGAAGTGGCGCGGCCCGTCGTCCTCGGTGGTGCCGGTCCACATGGAGGTGTAGGGGTTCATCCGCTCCGCGGTGGAGGAGCGCGGCAGCAGTTGCAGATACACCTCCAGGTCCTGCCAGGTGGGCACGGTCTTCTCGATGCCCACCACCGAGATCAGGGTCTCCGGGAGGGTGAGGCACATCCGGCCGTTGCCCTCGGACTCCACCACGACCAGGGTGCCGGTCTCGGCGACCATGAAGTTGGCCCCGGAGATGCCCACCCTGGCCCGCAGGAACTTCTCCCGCAGGTGCAGCCGGGCGGCCTCGGCCAGTTCGGCGGGCCGGTCGCCGAGTCCCTCGGGTGCCGGGCGGCCCCAATGGCCCATCCGCTCCCGGAAGATGTCCCGGATCTCGGTGCGATTGCGGTGTACCGCGGGCACCAGGAGGTGGGAGGGGGTGTCATCGCCGAGCTGCACGATCAGCTCGGCCAGGTCGGTCTCGTACGCCCGGATGCCCGCCCGGGCCAGCGCCTCATTGAGGCCGGTCTCCTGGGTGGCCATGGATTTGACCTTGACCACCTCGCGCTCGCCGGTGGCCCGTACCAGGCCGGTGACGATGCGGTTGGCCTCGGCGGCGTCGGCCGCCCAGTGCACGGTGCCGCCGGCGGCGGTGACCCGTTCCTCCAGCCGCAGCAGATAGTGGTCGAGATGGCGCAGGGTGCGGTCCTTGATGGCGGCGCCGGCCGCCCGCAGCCGCTCCCAGTCGGCCAGTTCGGCCACCGCCCGGGCCCGCCGCTCGCGGATGAGGCCGGTGGCGTGCCGGAGGTTGGCGCGCAGCCGCAGGTCCCGGGTGGAATGCTCGGCGGCCTCGGGAAAGGCCGGCATGCCCAGGTGGGTCCGCTGGGTCCTCACCACAGATCTCCTTCCGTGCTCGCCAGGATCTCGGCCAGGTGCACCGGGCGCACCGCCGAGCCCTGGCGGGCCAGGGTGCCCCCGAGGTGCAGCAGACAGGAGTTGTCCACCGCGCACACCGCGCCCGCCCCGGTGGCGGTGACGGCCCGCGCCTTGTCGGCGCCCATCGCGGCGGACACCGCGGGATTCTTCACCGAGAAGGTGCCGCCGAATCCACAGCATTCCTCCGCTCCGGACAACTCCCGCAGTTCCAGGCCCCGTACCTTCTCCAGCAGCCGCCGCGGCCGGTCGCCCAGACCCAGGGCGCGCAGGCCATGACAGGTGGGGTGATAGGTGACCTGGTACGGGAAATACGCGCCGACCTCCGTCACCCCCAGCACATCGACCAGGAATTCGGACAGCTCATGGGTCCGGGCCGCCACCCGGGCCGTCAAGTCACCGGCCAGCCGCGGGAATTGCTCACGGACCATGGCGGCACAGGAAGCGGAAGGGGTGACGATGTGGTCATAGCCGCCGAAGACCTCCGTGTACCGGCGCACCAGCGGCCCGGTGCGGCTGCGGTATCCGCTGTTGAGGAAGGGCTGGCCGCAGCAGCTCTGCTCCGGCGGGAACTCCACGGTGACGCCCAGGCGGTTGAGCAGCGCCACCGTCGCCCGCCCGGTGCCCGGGCAGAGCGTGTCATTGACACAGGTGACGAACAGCGCGACGCGCATCGGCCCTCCTCGGTGGTGACCGGCCGCCGTCATCCTGTCGCAGGCTCCGGCGCCAGGGAAGATCGGTGCACTCTGGCCAGGCCGAGGTAGTTCTGGGCGTGCACCCCGATCAGGGCGATGTCCTCCTCGGTCACCGGCCGCACCACCGCGCCATGCGGACCGGCGACCAGCGAGCGCGGCGGCACCTCACGCCCCTCCGGCACCACGGTGCCCGCCGCCACCACGCTCAACGCGCCGATGCGCGCACCGTTGAGCACCCGGGCCCCCATGCCGATCAGCACATCGTCCTCGACCACACAGCCGTGCAGGGTGGCGTGATGGCCGACCGTCACCCGGGCACCGATGCGCACCGGAACCCCCGGATCGGTGTGCACCACCACCCCGTCCTGCACATTGCTGGACTCGCCCACCCGGATCTCGTCGCCATCGGCCCGCAGCACCGCCTGGTACCAGACGCTGGAACGCGCCGCCAGCAGAACCGGGCCCACCAGTACGGCGGTCGGCGCCACAAAGGCCGACGGGTCGGTCTCCGGCCGGCGGCCCAGAACCGGAACCACCAGGACGCCCGCAAGCGCCGGCACCGGAATCCGCGCCGCGGAAATCTCTTGTGCGGAAATACTTTTCATGGTCGTACCGATTCCCCGGGCTAATGGAGTGCCAAGTTCTCTGGCCACGTTCTTTGGGCTGTCCGTGCCGTGTTGCGGACATTCGGCCGAATATTCCGACAGTCGCCCCTAGCATGAGCCCCTGAAAGCGAAATATCGGCATTCCACCGTGAGGAGTCTTTCCATGCTGCCCTCCTCTGATGCCAGCGCCAGTGATGCCATCGCCATCGTCGGAGCCGCCTGCCGGCTCCCCGGCGGGATCACCAGCCCGGAAGAGCTGTGGCAGGCCCTGTGCGCGGGCCGCGACCTGATCGGTGAGGTACCACCGGACCGCTTCGACGCGGCCCGCTGGCTCGACCCCGACCCCCGCCGCCCGGGCAAGGCATACTCCCTCGCCGGCGGCTTTCTGGACGATGTGCGCGGCTTCGACGCCGGCTACTTCAACCTCTCCCCCCGCGAAGCGGTGCGGATGGACCCCCAGCAGCGGCTGCTGCTGGAGATGGCCGTCGAGGGCCTGGACAACGCCGGCATCGACCCCGCCACCCTGGCCGGCTCACCGGCCGCGGTCTATGTGGGCGCCTCCAGCCAGTCCTTCGCCTTCCTGCAGGGCCTCAACCCCCGCTCGGCCAACGCCTACACCATGACCGGCGGCGCCTCCTGCAATATCGCCAACCGGGTCTCGCACTTCCTCGACCTGCGCGGACCCAGCCTGGCCGTGGACACCGCCTGCTCCTCCTCGCTGGTGGCCCTGCACCACGCCTGCGAGGCACTGCGCACCGGCCGCAGCCCCCTCGCCCTGGCCGCCGGCGTCAACATCCTGCTGAGCCCCTTCGAGTTCGTCGGCTTCGCCAAGGCGTCCATGCTCTCGCCCACCGGCCGCTGCCGCCCCTTCTCCGCCGGGGCCGACGGCTATGTACGGGCCGAGGGCGGCGGCCTGGTGGTGCTCAAACCCCTGGCGGCGGCACTGGCGGACGGCGACCGGGTGCAGGCCCTCATCCTGGGCAGCGGCGTCAACACTGACGGACACACCCCCGGCCTGGCCCAGCCCAGCCCCGAGGCGCAGGAGGCCCTGCTCCGCGAGGTCTACACGGCCGCCGGCATCGAGCCGGACGAACTGGTCTATCTGGAGATGCACGGCACCGGCACCCCGGTGGGCGACCCGGTGGAGTGCGGCGCGGTCGGCCGCGCCCTGGGCAGCCGCCGCACCCCCGGCCGGCCGCTGCCGGTGGGCTCGGTCAAAAGCCACCTCGGCCACCTGGAACCCGCCTCCGGCATGGCCGGCCTGCTCAAAACCCTGCAGGTGCTGCGCCACCGCCGGCTGCCCGGCAATCTGCACGCCCTGCCGCTGAACCCGGACATCGACTTCGAGGCGCTGGGCCTGGCCCCCGCCACCGACACCCGCCCCCTGGAACCGACCGCCAACGGCCGGGCGGTGGCCGGAGTGAACTCCTTCGGCTTCGGCGGCGCCAACGCCCATGTGGTCCTGGCCTCCCCGCCCCCGGTGGCCACGCCCGCCGAGCCGCCGCCCGGCCAGGCGCTGCCGGTGCTGGTCTCCGGCCGTACCAAGCAGGCCGCCGCCGAGGCCGCCCGGCGGCTGGCCGACCGGCTGGAGGGCTGCCCGCCCGAGGAGTTCTACGACCTGGCCTACACCGCCGGCCGCCGGCGGGGCCGCCATCAGGAGCGCATCGCGGTCCTGGCCCCCGACCCGGCCACCGCCGCCCGGCGGCTGCGCGAACTGGCCGCCCGGGAGCCCGCCGAGGCCACCCCCGCCGCCCCGCGCGGCTCGGTGGCCTTCGTCTTCTCCGGCAACGGCGCCCAGTGGACCGGCATGGGAGCCGAACTCCTCAGGGAGGACGCGGAGTTCCGCACCGGCGTGGCCGAGGCCGACGCGGCGCTGCGGCCCCTGCTCGGCTGGTCGGTGCGGCAGGAACTGGCCACCCCCGGCAGGCCGGACACCACCGATGTGGCCCAGCCGCTGCAGTTCGCTGTCCAGGTGGGCCTGGTGGCCATGCTGCGCGCCCAGGGCATCACCCCGGCCGCCGTCACCGGCCACAGCTCCGGCGAGATGGCCGCCGCCTGGGCGGCCGGCGCGCTCGGCCTGGCCACCGCGGCCCGGGTGGTGGTGGCCCGCTCCCGGGCCCAGGCCACCACCGTGGGCGACTGGGGCATGGCCGCGCTGGGCACGGACCCCGCCCACGCCCAGCGTCTGCTGGAACCCCACCACGGCCGGCTGGAGATCGCGGGCATCAACAGCGCCCGGGACGTCACCATCAGCGGAGACCGGCACGCCCTGGCCGAACTGGGCGAATATTGCGCGGAACACGGGCTGTTCTTCCGCCGGCTCGCCCTGGACCACGCCTTCCACAGCCGCGCCATGGACGGCCTGGAGGACACCCTGCTGGCCGACCTCACCGACCTCAAGGCACGCCGCGCCCAGGTGCCGTACGCCTCCGCCACCACCGGCACCGTGCTCTCCGGCACCGAACTGGACGCCCGTTACTGGTGGGACAACCTCCGCCGCCCGGTGCTGTTCGCTGCCGCCGTGGCCCAACTCACCGAACTGGGCTGCGACATGTACCTGGAGATCGGCCCGCACCCGGTGCTCTGTGGCTACCTCAGACGCCTCACCGGCAAGGCCCTGGTCCTGCCCACGCTCTCCAGGGAGCACCCCGGACAGCAGGCGGTGCACACCGCCGCGGCCCGGCTGCTGGCCGGCGGCGTACGCCATGACCACCGGGCCTTCTTCCCCCGCCCCGGCCGGGTGGTGGACCTGCCCCCCTACCCCTGGCAGCGCGAGGCCCACTGGAACGCCGCCCCCACCGCCTGGGCCGGCGGCTGCGGTGACGGCACCGTGGACCACCCCCTGCTCGGCGAGCGGGCCGCGGTCGCCGAACCCGTCTGGCACGGCCCCTTCGACCCCGCGCGGGCGCCCTATCTCACCGACCACCGGATCGGGCAGAGCGCGGTGATGCCCGCCGCCGGCTATATCGAGATGATGCTGGCCGCCGGACGGCGGGTGATGGACGCCGCCCTGGAGATCACCAACCTGACCGTGACCACCCCTCTGGTCCTGCCCTTCGGCGAGGAGGACCGCCAAGTCCAGCTGCAGACCGCCCTGTCCACCGACGACGGCCTGATCCATATCGCCGGCCGGGGCGAGCCGGACGCCCCCTGGCAGCAGCACGCCCGCGCCCGGCTGCGCCGCCTGTACGCACCGGTGCCCGAACTCGCCGACCTGGACCGGATCACCGCCGGCCTGCCCCGCCGCCGCACGGCCGAGGAACACTACCGGCTGACCCGGCGCACGGGCCTGCGCTACGGCCCCGCCTTCCAGGTGCTGCGCGGACTGCGGACCGGCGACGGCGAAGTGCTCGCCGAATACGCCGCCACCGCCTCCCCGGGCGGGCCTGAGACCGGCTATGAGACCGGCTATGAAGCCCACCCCGCGCTGCTGGACGGCGCCCTGCAGGCCGGTGCCGCACTGCTGGAGGACATCGCGGAGGACGGGGTGCCCTTCGTACCGGTGTCCGTGGCCCGGCTGCGCGCCTGGCGGCGGATGCCGGCCGGCGGCCATATCCATGTCCGCTCCCGCGCCCGCTCCGACCGCGAGGTCCTGTGGGACATCACCGTGCTGGCCCCCAGCGGACTGGTCTGCCTCAGCATGGAAGGCTGCCGGCTGCGCCGCTTCGAGCAGGACGCGCGCCGCGGCCTGCTCCACACCACCGTGGCCCGCGCCGCCCCCCGCCCCGGACCCGCCACCACACCCGCACCGCTGCCCCCGCCCGCCGAAACCGCCGCGGCCTGCGCCGGAGAACTCGCCCGGCTGGACGCGGACCACCGGGCACCGGCCGTCCTGCGCGAGCTGACCGCCCACTTCGGCGCCGCCGCCGTGGCCGCCCTGCTGGGCGACGACCGCACCGGCACCTTCACCGTCGCCGACCTGCACACCGCGCCCGGCTATGACGAACTGCTGGAACTGCTGCTGCGCACCGCGCACGAGCACGGCCTGGCCGAACCCGTGGACGGCGGCTGGCGGCTGCTCCGCCGGGCCGCACCACTGGAGCGCTTCCGGGCCGCCGCCGAGGAGTGCCCCGGCCTCGGCGTGGAACTCGCCCTGCTCGCCGCCGTCACCGTCCAGCTGGTCGAAGTGCTCCGCGGCCACCGTGACCCGGCCGAACTGCTGGCCGCCGAGACCAACCGGCCGCTGCTGGAGGAACTGCGCACCGACGGCCCCCTCAGCGGCTACGCCAACCGGGCCGCCGCCGCGGTACTGGACCGGCTGCTGCGCCACTGGCCCGCCGGCCGGCCGCTGCGCGTCCTGGAACTGGGCGCCGGCACCGGCGGCGCGACCTCCTGCCTGCTGCCCCTGCTGCCGCCGGACCGCACCCGCTATGTCTACGCGGACCGCTCCGCCGCCCGCTTCCCCCGCGCCCAACGCCGCTTCACCGGCCATGACTTCATCTCCTACCGGGTCCTGGACCCCGACCGCGACCCGGCCCAACAGGGCTGGACCGAAGGCGACTTCGACCTGGTGATCGCGGTGGGCTCGCTGACCGCCACCCGCGACCTGCCGCGCGCCCTGGGCCACCTGGCCCGACTGCTGGACGACGGCGGACAGTTGCTGGCCGTGGCCCCCCACGACCCCGCACCGCTCGCCCTGCTCACCGCGCTGCCGCCCGCCTACTGGGAACGCCAGGACACCGGCGCCCGCCCCGACGGACCGCTGCCCACCGCCGACGGCTGGCGGCGGCTGCTGGCCGAGGGCGGCTGGCAGGACCCGGTGGTCCTTGGCGAACAGGCGGGCGGCACGGTGCTGCTGGCCGGACGGCCGGAACACGACCGGCCGGCCGACGAGCCGCCCGGACTGTCCGGCGGCTGGCTGATCGCCGCCGAGCCGTCCCGGGCCGCCCTGGCCTCCGTGGTCGGCGAACGGCTGGCCGCGGCCGGCGGCCGGGTGCACCAGGTCGCGCCGAGCACCGACGCCGACTACTGGTCCACCCAGCTGGCCAGGGCCCCCGAAGGGCCGGACGTACTCCTGCTGCTGGGCGCCGACGACCCGGCCGGCCACACCGCGCTGCTGCGCGCGCTGGCCATGGCCGCCGGGCCCCGCACCGGACTCACCCTCTGGCTGGTCACCCCGCCCACCGGCGCACTGCCCGCCCCCGAACCGCCCACCGCCCCGGCGACCGCCGCGGCCTGGGGCGTGGCCCGCTGCCTGGCCGCCGAACACCCCGACATCCGGGTCCGCCGGATCTCCCTGGAGCCCGCCGGCCGGGTGGAGACGGACGCGGACCGGCTGGCCGCCGAACTCACCGGCCCGGACGAGGAGGATGAAGTCCTGCTGGGCGCCGCCGGACGGTTCGTCACCCGGCTCCGCCCCGGACACGACCCCCGGCCCGCCGCCGGCGCACCGGCGTTCGCCCTGCGGCTGAGCGACCCCGGGCGCTCCTACCGCCTGGACTGGGTCCCCGCAAAGGTGCCCGAACCGGGACCGGAGGAGGTGGTGGTCGAGGTCCGCGCGGCCGGCCTCAACTACCGGGATGTCCTCCAGGCACTGGGGTCCGTACCGCTGGACCCCGAGGACGGCGGGCAGCGGGCCGGGATGGAATGCGCCGGAGTGATCACCGCCGTGGGCTCCCGGGTCACCCAACTCGCCGTTGGCGACCGGGTGTTCGCCTTTGGCTCCGGCACCCTGCGCTCCCATGTGGCACTGCCCGCCGCCACCGTCGGCCGCATCCCCGGCGAACTGGACTTCACCGCCGCCGCCACCCTGCCGGTGGTGCTGCTCACCGTCCACCACGCCCTGCACCACCTGGCCCGGCTGGCGCCCGGCGAGACGGTGCTGGTGCACGGCGGCGCCGGCGGCGTGGGACTGGCCGCCGTCCACTACGTCCGGCAGGCCGGCGCCCAGGTCATCGCCACCGCCGGCACCCCCGCCAAGCGCGAACTGCTGCGCCTGCTGGGCGTCCGGCACGTCCTGGACTCCCGCACCCTGGGCTTCGCCGACCGGATCCGGGAGCTCACCGGCGGCCGCGGCGTCGATGTGGTGCTCAACTCCCTGGCCGGCGAGGCCATCAGCCGGGGACTGGAGGTGCTCCGGCCCGGCGGCCGCTTCATCGAACTGGGCAAGCGCGACCTGTATGCCGACAGCCGGCTGCCCATGGGCCCCTTCCTCAACAACCTCACCTTCTGTGCGGCGGACCTGGCCCAGCTGGCCAGGGAACGGCCGGGCACCGTGGCGGCCGAGTTCGCCGAGGTCGCCGAGCGGGTACGGGAGCGGGTCCACCGCCCCATCGCCCACCATGTCTACCCCGCGGCACGGGTGGCCGAGGCGTTCGAGGCGCTGCAGCACTCCCGGCACATCGGCAAGGTGGTGATCTCGCTGGCCACCGCCCCGCCGGTGCGGCGGGAGCCCGGCCCACTGCGGCTGGACCCCCGGGCGACCTATCTGGTCACCGGAGGGCTGGGCGGCTTCGGCGCCGCCACCGCCCGCCGGCTGGCCGAGCGCGGCGCCCGCCGGCTGTGCCTGGTGGGGCGGCGGGGCGCGGACAGCCCCGAAGCCCCCGCGCTGCTGGAGGAGTTGAACCGCCTGGGCGTCACCGCCACCGCCCATGCGGCCGATGTGACCGACGAGGCCGCCATGGCCGCGCTGCTGGCCTCGGCGGACACCGAGCAGCACCCGCTGCGCGGCATTGTGCACGCCGCGGCGGTCTTCGACGACCGGCCGCTGACCGGCCTGGACGAGCCGGCGCTGCGGCGCAGCCTGGACCCCAAGGCCGGGGGAGCGCTGCTGCTGGACCGGCTCACCCGGGAGCGGCAGCTGGACTTCTTCGTGGTCTACTCCTCGGTCTCCGCTCTGTTCGGCAACCAGAACCAGGCCAACTACGCGGCCGCCAACCTGATGGTGGAGGCCCTGGTGCGGTCCCGCCGCCGGGCGGGACGCCCGGCCCTGGCGGTGGCCTGGGGAGCACTGGGCGACGCCGGGCATGTGGCGCGCAACCGGCTGGACGCCTTTATGACCCGGATCGGGCTCGCCCCGGTGCCCGCCGGGCAGGCGCTGGACGCCCTGGAGGGGCTGCTGGCCGAGGGGGCCGGCGGGGTGGTGACACTGGCCGGCATCGACTGGGCCCAGGTCCGGCACGGCAGCGGCGCGGTGGCCGCGCCCCGCTTCGCCCTGGTACGGCCGGAGGGCGAGGACGGAGACGGAGCGGGCGAGCGGGAACTGGCGCTGCTGCTGGCCCGGGCCACCCCCGAGGAGGCGCTGGCCGCGGTGACCGGGGTGCTGGTGGAGATCCTGGCCGGCATTCTGCAGACCTCGCCCGAACTCCTCACCGCCGAGCGGCCGTTGGCCCAGCTGGGCCTGGACTCCCTGATGGGGGCCGAGCTGATGACGGCGATCCACCGGCGGCTGGGCTGCAACCTGCCCGCCGTGGAGATCATCAACAGTGCCACGGTCGGTGACCTGGCCCAGCGGTGTGTGCGCCGGCTGGGGGCGGGGGCCCGGTAGCCCGGCCGGCGGGACGGCCGCTAGAACCAGCGGCCGTCCTCCGCCGGATCCGCGGTGAGCACCACCGGCAGCCGCTCCAGCCCACGGCTGATCAGCGTGGGCTTGTGGCGCACCGGTTCCCCGGTGGCCACCGGGTGGCAGCGCACCAGGGCGCCCAGCATCGCCTCCGCCTGGACGCGCACCAGCTTGGCCCCCAGGCAGAAGTGCTCGCCCCAGCCCAGTGACAGATGCTGGGGCGCCCGGGTCAGATCCAGCCGGTGGGGCTCGGTGTGCAGACGGGGGTCGCGGTTGGCGGCTCCGGTCAGCAGGCCCACCACCGTGCCCTCGGCCACCGGCAGGTCAGCGATGACCGCGTCGCGCAGCGCCACCCGGGTCAGCAGCTGGATCGGCGGGTCATAGCGCAGCAGTTCCTCCACCGCCGCCGCGGTGTGCTCCGGCCCGGCCCGCAGCCAGGCCAGCCGGCCGGGGTGGCACAGCAGCGCGTACAGCCCATTGGCGATCAGGTCGACCGCGGGTTCATAGCCCGCCACCACCAACTGCCCCACGGCGGTGGTCACTTGCTCGGTGGTCAGCACCGAGCCGTCCGGGCCCGGCCGGACCAGGGCGCTGACCAGGTCGCCGGCCGGGGCGGCCCGCCGCTGCTCGATCAGCCCGCGCAGATAGCGGGCGAAGTCCAGCCGGGCGCAGTTGACCCGGTCACTGGTGGCGGCGTCCCGAAGGGCCTCCGGGTCGAAGCCGGCCGCCATCATCGACAGCGCCTGGATCCACTGCGGGCGCTCATCCAGCGGAACGCCCACCAGGGCACAGATCACATCCAGGGCCAGCGGTGCGCCCAGCCCGGCGATCACATCGACCTCGCCGGAGCGGTCGACGCCGGCCAGCAGCCCGGCCACCCGGTGCTCGATGGCCGGCCGCAGCCGCGCCACCGCCCGGGCGGTGAACGGTGCGGCGATCCGGGTGCGCAGCCGCCGGTGCTCGGGCGGATCCACCATCAGGAACGACTGGGCGCCGGTGTTCAGCGCCCCGAAGCCGAAGCGCTCATCGCCCAGCACCGCCAGGCACTCCCGGTAGCCGGTGACCACCACCACCTCCCCGGCCAGCCGCAGCACCGGGCCATCGGCCCGCAACCGCTCCTGGAACCGGTAGGGGTCGGCGTGGTACTCCGCACCCCGGACGTCGAAGGGAAGCCGGTCCCAGAAGTCCCGGGCCACATCGACCGCGATCACCTCCGCCGGCGTGGAACCGATGGTCATGGCCGTACTCCCTTCCAGGCCCCCCATCAAGACCTACCCGGGGCGAACTCCGGTGCCCACCTCTCACCCCGTCGGGTGACCTCGTATGACAATGGCGGCATGAGCGACACCTTCCACACACGGGTACTTCGGATCACCACCGGATCCGCCGAGACCGTCTACGACCTGACCCGGCACTGCGAGGCCTTCCTGCACGAGGCGGCCGGGGGCCGGGACGGGCTGCTCAATGTGTTTGTCCCGCATGCCACGGCCGGGGTGGCGGTGCTGGAGACCGGCGCGGGCAGCGACGAGGACCTGCTGGCCGCCCTGCATGAACTGCTGCCGGCCGACGACCGGTGGCGCCACCGCCACGGCAGCCCCGGCCACGGCCGGGACCACGTCCTGCCGGCCCTGGTGCCGCCGCATGCGACGCTGCCGGTGGTGGGCGGGCGGCTGGAGCTGGGCACCTGGCAGTCGGTCTGTCTGGTCGACACGAATGTCGATAATCCGGACCGTCAGGTGCGGTTGAGCTTCCTGGCATGACTGCCTTGTGTCATGCGGTGTTGGCGGTGGTGGTGGGCGGATGACCGGACGGCCGGGGACCGCGGTGCTGTCCCCGTCGCTGCGTGCGCGATTCGGGCTGATCGCGGGCCTCGCCGCGCTGGTGGTCGTCGTGCTGGGGCTGCGGTATGCCGGCGACGGCAAGCCCGGCATGGTGGACGGGTGGATCCAGCCGGCGGTGGACGGGGTGCGGTCGCCATGGCGGCAAGTTGCCCTGGCCATGGACTACTTGGGAGAGCCCGCCGGGTCGGTGGTGGTGGTCGTGGCCACTGTGACGGGCTGCCTGCTGCTTCGGCATCCTCGCGCGGCGGTGCTCACCGTGGTCGGCGTCGGTATGACCGTGGGGACGGCGACGCTGCTCAAGCACCTGGCGGGACGCACCATCCACGGCGGGTACCTGTCCTACCCGAGCGGGCACACCGCCTTTGTCACCGCGCTCGCCCTGGCGGTGGCGCTGCCGGCGACCGGCCGGCTCGGCCTCGGCAGGACGGCCGGCACACTGCTGGTGCTCGCCGTGGCGCTGGTCGCCGGCGCCGCCATGGGCTGGACGCAGGTCGCCCTGGGCGCGCACTACCCGACCGACGTCCTCGGCGGCTGGTGCACCGCGCTGGCGGTGGTACCGGGGACCGCGTGGCTGGTCGACCGGATGGCTGATGCAGGTTGGCGGAAGGGTCGCTGATGTCAGGTCATGCCAGGCGGCGGAAGACGGGCTTCACCGGTCGGCCGGCCAGCCAGGGAGTGGGGTCGGCGGCGTCCAGTGCCTTCCGGTACACCGCACATGCCTGGGCCACCACCTCCACGGTCTGATCGATGTCGGCATCGCCGAGCGCGCTGCTCACCACGAACGACGGGGCCAGCACTCCGCCCGCGAGGAGCCGGCGCAGGAACAGGGTGCGGTACCGCTGCGACGGCTGCCGGTTCTCGTCGAGGGTGGCGAAGACCAGGTTGCTGGCCCGGCCCCGGACGACGATGTGGTCGCCGACGCCCATGGCGGCCGCGGCGTCGCGGACACCGGCGGCCAGCCGCTCACCGAGGGCGTGCAGCCGTGCGGTGATGCCCTCCTCGGCGTAGGTGGTGAGCACGGCCATCGCGGCTGCCAGCGAGTGCGTTTCCGCACCGTGTGTGGTGGACAGCAGGAACACCCGGTCGTGGGAGTGACGCAGCCCGCCCCGCTCCATCAGATCGCGGCGCCCGGCCAGCGCGGAGACGGCGCATCCATTGCCCAGCGCCTTGCCGAATGTGGAGAGGTCGGGGACGACGCCGTACAGGCCCTGGGCGCCCGCCTCGGACCAGCGGAAGCCGGTGATCATCTCGTCGAAGATCAGTACGCAGCCGTGCCGGTCGGCCAGTTCGCGCAGGCCGGCGAGGTATCCGGGCGGAGGCTCGGTGTGGGAGGCGGGTTCCAGGATCAGGCAGGCGATTTCGTCCCGGTAGCGGGTGAGCAGCTCCTCCGTGGCGGCCAGGTCCCCATAAGGGAACGCCACGGTGAGCTCGGTGGTCGCCGCCGGGATGCCGGCGGACATCGGCGTGCTGCCGATAAACCAGTCGTCGACGGAGAAGAACGGATGGTCGGCGCAGATGGCCACCCGTGGGCGCCCGGTGGCGGCGCGGGCGAGGCGCACCGCGGCGGTGGTGGCGTCGGAGCCGTTCTTCGCGAACTTCACCATCTCGGCGGTCGGCACCGTGGCCAGGAAGCGTTCCGCGGCCTCGACCTCCACGATGGACGGCCGGACGAAGTTGCTGCCACGGTCGAGTTCCCGCCGCACCGCCTCGACCACCCGTGGGTGGGCGTGGCCGAGGCTGACCGACCGCAGGCCGGAGCCGTACTCGATATAGCGGTTGCCGTCGATGTCCCATACGTGGGCACCGCGGCCATGGCTGATGACCGGGGCCAGGTTCTCGGGGTACTGGTCGTCGCCCTTGGCGTAGGTGTGCGCGCCCCCGGGGATCAGGGCGTGCAGCCGCTCGTTCGCCTGCCGCGACCGGGGCAGGCTGAGCTCTTCGGTGTCTTGGGTGGCCACGCCGACCTCAACTCTCCATATATGGAAGGACCTTGGCGAGGCTCGGCGCCTCGCGGTCCCGCTGGGACATCGATGTGACCGGGAGCGGCCATGGAATGGCGAGCTCCGGGTCGTCGAAGGCGATCGTCACATCCTCGGCCGGATCGTGCGGGCGGTCGATCCGGTACGAGGTGTCGGCGGTTTCGGTCAGGGCCTGGAAGCCATGCGCGCACCCCGCCGGGATGTACAGGGTCAGCTGTGTCTCGCCGGACAGCTCGAAGAAGGCCCGGTTGCGGTAGGTCGGAGAGTCCGTCCGCAGATCCACGACAACGTCGAAGATCCTCCCGTAGGAGCACCGCACCAGTTTGGCCTCGCCGGCGCCGGAGCGCAGATGCAGGCCGCGCAGCACGCCCCGGGCCGAGCGGGACAGGCTGTCCTGGATGAAGGTGTCCGGGTCGAGGCCCACCGAGCGGATCACATCGGCGTCGAAGGTGCGGCAGAAGAAGCCGCGTTCGTCGGCGTAGGGCGTCGGCTCGAAGAGGTATGCGCCGTCGATCTCCGGGACTTCGGTCGCCTTCATCGAGCCTCCTGCCCATGGTGGGCGTGGTCGGTTGTCGGAAACAGGGCCATGGTCAAGGCGGTGAACTGGTGCTCCAGTTGCCGGGTGGCGGTGAGGTTCCGCTCGGTGAGGGTCTGTCGCAGCTTCGCCGATCGCTGTTCCAGCGAGCGGAACTGCTCCAGCAGCCGGTCGGCGTCGACCTCGCGGGCGGGGTGGCAGTACGCGCCCAGCCCCATCCGGGCCATGAGCGCGTCGCTCTTCGCCGCATAGCTGAGGGCGAGCGTCGGCGTGCCGGCCTTCAGCGCGCAGACCAGGTTGTGGTAGCGGGTCGCCACCACGGTGCCGGCGGCCGCCATCTCCTTCATCAGGTCGGCCAGCGAGGCCGCCTCGGCGGCGGTGACCAGCGGTGAGTCCACCGCGTCGAGGATCGCGGCGACCACCGGCGCATCGCATGCGTCGCCGGTGACCAGCCGGACCGGCCTGCCGTCCTCGACCAGCGCGCGGACGAGGCGAGTTGTCCCGTCGAGGTAGCGCCGGTGGATCTCCTCGGCCCGGGCGCGGTCGTCGTTGCCACCGTGGAAGTCCATGACGCCGACACAGACCGGGTCCGGCGAGTCCGAGTGCGGGCTCGCCGGCGGCGTCGGCAGGGCGAAGGCGAGATCCGGGTAGACCTTGTCGCGCGCGGTGTCCACGCCCATCTCCCGCATCGCGTCACGGGATGGGGCGTCCCGGAACGACCGGTACGCGGCCAGCCGCGCCGACCAGCGCACCAGGGCCCGGGTCGGCCGGTCGCCGATCGGGGCGGCGCCGACGCCGACCAGCGCGACCCGGGTGCCGAACAGCCGGCCGGTCGCGCAGAGCAGGAACAGCGCATAGGGAAAGCCCCATGGCCGCAGCGGCAGCGTGGCCTCCAGGACGCCCATCCCCGGCACGATCACCACATCGTGCCGGCGCACCCAGGCCGCGGTGCGGACGGCGTCGACGAGTTTGCCCAGGCCCTTGGCGGCGATCGCGCCCGCATGTGACGCGGTCCGGTACTCCCCGCGGTACCAGTGCAGCCGCGTCGCGGGGATCCGGTACCGGGCCGTGACGGCCTCAGGTCCGCCGCACAGCGCGTCCACGACCGCCTCCGGGTGCTCGGCGCGGAGGTAGTCGAGCACCGCCTCGAGGGACCCGTCGTTGCCGAGGTTGCCGGAGCCGAGCAGGCCGAACACCCCCACATGTGTCGCGGTCTTCATGCCCTCCGCCCCTCACGGCCCGCGACGAGGGCGTCGACGGAGACGGTGAGCCGGCCCGGGTCGACGGGGGCGCGGTCCTCCACCCGCTCGCCGGCGCCCGGCCGGGCGCGGCTGGCCATCCAGGCGGCCAGGTGCCGGAAGCACGCGCGCCGGTCGGCCGGGGACAACGGCGCCCGCCGGATCGCCGCGACAAAGCCCCAGACATACTCGGCGAGCAGCCGGGGCGTCGGGTGCAGCGGGCCTGCCCGGCGCGGGTCCAGGTTGACGCACCGGGAGCGCTTGGAAGGGTTCGCCCGCTCGGCGCGGGTGGGGTGGTCGCGGCGGAAGTACAGCAGCTCCGGCACCTGGTGGAAGGGCCCGTGCAGGACGATCTCGGCGACGAAGGTGCGGTCCGCGTGGTGGTAGCTGTTGTGCGGCCTCACCCGGCGCAGCATGTCGGCCCGCATCACCCCGTAGAAGTCGTCGCCACCGGGCTCGAACAGGAAACTGCGGAAGCGCTCCGGTGCGAGCGGCGAGTCGGTGGCGAGCCCGTACTCGTAGGGGACCTTCAGCCGGCCGTCGCCGTCGATGACCGCCTGGCCGCAGTGCGCGAGGATCACCTCCGGCCGCTCGTCCAGCGCCTCCACACAGCGCCGCAGCAGGTCCCGGGCGTACAGGTCGTCGTGCGAGGCCCACTTGAACAGCTCGCCACGGCACTGGGTGAACACATAGTTGTGGTTCGGCGCGGCGCCGATGTTCCGGGACAGCCGGAGGTACCGGATGCGCGGGTCCCGCGCGGCGTACTCGCGGCAGATGTCCTGCGTTCCGTCGGTCGAGGCGTTGTCGGAGATGACCAGCTCGAACTCCTGGTAGGTCTGGCCGAGCAGGGCGTCGAGCGCCTCGGCGAGGTACTCCTCGCCGTTGTAGACGGGCAGGCCGATGCTCAGCCGGGGGTGGGCGGTCATGACGTCCTCACTTCGGGGATGGGGTTCCGGTGGCGCTCGCGCAGGGCGGACCGCAGCTGCAGCCACCACACGGCCGAGCCGCAGACGGTCGCGGTGGCGACGCCCCAGGCCGAGCCGGCCGTGCCGGCCACGGCGGCCCCGCCGAGCCCGCCGCCGACATAGCAGGTGGAGGCGAACAGCTGGCTGCGCAGGCTGCGCCGGGCCGCGCCGAGCGCGCGCAGCCCGGCCGCCGCGCCGGTGCCCAGGCCGGCGCCCGTGACGGAGAACGTGACCGGCACGATGAGCTGCGAGGCGGAGTGCCAGACGCTGCCGAGGACCAGCTCGCCGAGCCGGTCCGGCACCAGCAGCAGAGCCCCGCCCCAGAGCAGCGCGGCAACGGCCTGCCCGCCGCCCAGCAGGAGGCAGAACCTGCCCAGTTGATGCGGGGCCCGCCGCAGCACCCGGGCCGCCTCCGGGACGGTGACCAGCGACAGCCCCATCAGCAGGGCGAGGAAGGGGCCGAGCAGCAGTTCGGCGCCGCGCACCGCGCCCACCGCGCTGACCCCGACGATCACGCCGAGCCCATACGCCCGCAGCTGGCTCGCGCCGCTGAGGCTGACGTTCTCGACCAGGTACCGGTACCCGAGGTCGCGCTGCTCGCGCAGCCACCCGCGCGCTCCGCTCATCCGGGGCCGGATGCCGGACTGGAAGCAGCCGTGCCCCGCGGCCACCGCGCCGGACACGCCCCAGGCCAGTACGAAAGCGGCCACGCTGCCCACCTGGGCCGCCGCCACCAGGGCCGGAACGAGCGCGACGCCCCACACCAGGTCATTGACGAACGCCTTCCGCCCGGTGCCGGCGGCGAAGAAGGCGAACCGCCAGGCGTCCTGCAGCAGCAGCCCCGGCAGCACCACGCCGAGGACGGCGAACGCGGGCCCCACGCTGCCGCCCAGGGCAAGGCCGGCCAGCAGACATGCCGCGCCGATGGTGGCACCGACGCCGAGCGCAGTACCCGAGGACCGGGCCGCCGCCGAGCGCCAGGAGGCGTCCGGCACGCCGCTGAAGCGCACCACGAGCGGGTCGGTGGCCAGCCCGCGGGAGACATTGAGCACCACGCCGTAGGTCACCCAGGCCAGGCTGAACGCGCCGAACGCGGCCGGCCCGAGCGAGCGTGCCACATAGATCCCCACCGCGAAGTTGCTCATGCTGGAGGCCGCCTGGTCGGCCAGTCCCCAGGACAGCCGGCCGACCATGGCCCGCTTGCCGGTCGGCCGGGCGTGTCCGGCCCGGGTCTCCCTCCTGGTGGTCATCGGTGTCATGCCTTGATCAGTCCGGCGCCGTGCAGGGCGTCGGCCGCGGCGGCGACGGTGTCGAACGGCAGCCCGGACCGCTCGGCGACATCCAGCAGACTGTGCTCGCCGTCGGAGAGGCTGAGCACCCAGAGCATGGCCATCTCGGCCTGCTTGGCGTCACTGCGGCCACCGAGCGAGTCGTACAGCCCGCGCCGGCCCAACTGCGGCTCGCCATAGGGGCTGAGGTTGGTGTACCGCCGGTTGCGGTCCAGCACGGCGAAGGCCTCGCGGCAGACGGCGAGCGTGTCCGCCATCGCCTCCGGGGAGACAAAGGCCGGGTTGTCCGCCGAGGTGTGGTACTCGGGATAGCCGGCGTACGGGGTCCGGCTGAGCGAGCCCACGCCGAGATCGAACCCGGGCGAGCAGAACTGCCGCTCGTCATAGCCGTAAGGAGTGAACTCGGCGATGTGATGCGGGCGTTCGGAGGCGTGCAGCACATGCCGCAGCACCCGGTCGATCTCCGCGTCGCCGCGCCTGCTCTGCTTGTAAGTCAGCCGGCCCGGGTCGCCGGCGCAGGCCAGCACGAGGCCGTGCTTGACCCGGTCGATCCGCTCCGCGTTGCGGGCCAGCCAGGTGATCGCCCCGATGGTGCCGGGCGCGAAGATGAACCGGTAGGTGTACCAGGGCGTCCGCTGCGCCAACTCCCGCGCCAGGAATGTCGCCACCACGATGCCGGCCAGGTTGTCGTTGGCCAGCGCGGGGTGGCAGACATGGCAGGAGACGATCACCTCGTCGGCGACCTGCCCGGGGACGAGGTGCTCGGCGTAGGTGAGGTGGCCATCCGCGAGGGTGGAGTCGATGCGCACCTCGTACTCGCCGTCCGGCAGCGCGTCCAGGGTCTCCTGCGCCAGGCAGAACCCCCATTCCGGCTGGTAGTAACTGGTGCGGTACGGCACCCAGTTCGGGTGGTCCGGGAGCGTGTGCAGATGGGCGCGCAGCTCGGCCAGCGGCATGGTCGCCGACACCGGCACGCTGTAGCCCAGTACATGCAGACTGGACGCGGCGAAGTCGACGACCCGGTTGCCCGCGGTGTCGGCGATATACGCGTCCCGGATGTTCCACTCCTGGGGCACCGTCCAGTCGAGCACCTGGGTCCCGGTCGGCACCTCATGCACCCGCAGCGGGATGTACTCGTCGACGATCTCCAGGGTGGCGCGCACACCGTCGCCGGTGATGCTCCGGCACAGCGGGTACAGCCGCTCCACCAGGGCATGCATCTCTTCGCCGACCGCGGTCACCGGCGCCACCGCAGGGTGTCGTCGACGGTGCCGGCCTCGGATGCCGCGCGCAGTACGGCGAGGCGGGTGAAGCGTCGCTCGAAGTCCTCCCGGGTCAGCCCGAACTTCCGGTAGGCGTCGGCGAGTTCAAGCGCGCCCTGCTGTACCGTCCACTCGCAGTCGAAGCCGGGTATCGCGGCACGGAACCGGGAGAAGTCCACCCGGTACGAGCGGGGATCGGCACCGGTCTCCCCGGTGATCACCACCTTCGCGCCGGAGACCGCCTCGGCGACCTGCTCGGCGATCTCGGCGACCGTGACGTTGTTGACCTCGCTGCCGATGTTGAACGCCCGGTCGTGCACCGCTTCCCGGGGCGCGGTCAGCGCGGCCGCGAAGGCCCGTGCGATGTCGGCGGCGTGCACCAGCGGACGCCAGGGAGTGCCGTCGGAGAGCACCAGCACCTCGCCGGACAGCAGCGCGTGGCCCACCAGATTGTTGAGCACGATGTCGGCGCGCAGCCGGGGCGAGTAGCCGAAGGCGGTGGCGTTGCGCATAAACACCGGGCTGAAGTCGCCGTCGGACAGCGCGTGGAGGTCGTCCTCCACCCGTACCTTGGACTCCGCGTACGGCGTCACCGGGCGCAGCGGGGCGTCCTCGGCCACCAGGTCGTCGCCGCCGGCGGCGCCGTAGACCGAGCAGGTCGACGCGTACAGGAAGCGCCGTACTCCGGCGTCGCGGGCCAGTTGGGCCAGCCGCACGGACGCGTGGTGGTTGATGTCGTAGGTGAGCTCCGGCGCCAGCGATCCCAGCGGGTCGTTGGACAGCGCGGCCAGGTGGATCACGGCGTCCGCCCCGGCCATGTGTTGGGCCGTGATGTCGCGCAGATCCACCCGGTGTCCGGACGGGTCCGCGGGCGTCGGGCCCAGCAGGCAGTCGGCGAACAGGCCGGCGTCGAGACCGACGACCTCATGCCCGGCGGCCGTGAGCACCGGGGCCATCACGGTGCCCAGGTAGCCCTGGTGTCCGGTCAGTAGCACGCGCAAGGTTCATTCCCCCAGACTGAGAGTGAGTTTGGTGACGGCGAAGGCCTCGGCGTAGCGCGCCTGGCATTCGATGCCGCGGATCCGCGCCAGCCCGAGGAAGGCCTCGCGGTCGTACCAGGGCCGGTGCCGCTGCGAGGGGTAGTGCTCCTGCAACAGCCGCACCTTCTGTTCGGCGATCTCGGGCGACAGCGGCTGGTAGGCCACCGGACGGCCGAGATCGCCGTCCCACTTGACGATCTCGTAGCCGAGTACCAGGTGGTCGCGGAACGCGGTGGGTATCAGCCGCGCCAGGCCGCGGTGGTCCTGGTGCGCGTCTTCGGTGCGCGGGGCCAGCACCAGATCCGGCTCGGTCCCCGCACGCAGCTCCTCGACCGCGCCCTTGGCCTCTTCCCAGTGCGCGGGCAGCCGGCCGTCCGGCAACTTGAGTACGGTCAGGCGCAGTTCGGCGCCCGGGCAGAAGGCGGTGAGGGCGGCCTGCTCCTCCTGCTCCCGCCCGCTGCCGCCGCCGGAGAGCACCAGCGCGTCGACGCGGATGCCCGGCCGCGCGAGGCACAAGGTCAGCAGCGTGCCGCCGGCGCCGATGGCGATGTCGTCGCAGTGCGCGCCCACCGCGACGATCCGGTCCAGGCGTCCGGCCCCGAGCCGGATCATGCCCGCGCTCCGGCGCTGTCCCGTTCCCACACGGCCCATGGGCGGTCGCCCCGGGCGTAGGCGGCGTCGAGCGCGGCCCGCTCCTTCACGGTGTCGGTCGGCTTCCAGAAGCCACGGTGCCGGTGCGCCACCAGCCGGCCGCGCTTGGCCAGTTGGGCGCATCCGTCGGCGACCAGGTCCCCGTTCTCCGGGATATGGTCGAAGACCTCCTGGCGGAGCACAAAGTAGCCGCCGTTCTCCCACAGCGGCAGTTCGCTCACCGCGGTGATGCCCCCCACCAGACCGTCATCGCCCAGGTCCACACAGTGGAACGAGGACTGCGGCGGCACCACCATCATCGACGCACCGGCGTCGCGCCGGGCGAACCGGTCGATCATCTCCGGCAGCGGGGCGTCGGTGAGCACATCGGCGTAGTTGGCCAGGAACATCTCGTCGCCGTCCAGATGATGCCGCACCCGGCGCAGCCGCTCCCCGATCGGTGACTCGATGCCGGTCTGCGCAAAGGTGATCGTCCAGGAGGCGATATCGGTGGACAGCAGCTCGGTCCGCCCGTTGCGCAGCACAAAGTCGTTGGAGGTCGTCTCCTCGTAGTTGAGGAAGAAGTTCTTGATGTGGTGAGCCCCGTATCCAAGGCACAGGATGAACTCCGTGTGCCCGAAGTAGGCGTAGTAGCGCATCACATGCCAGATCAGCGGCCGCGGGCCGACCATCGCCATCGGTTTGGGCATGTCGTCGGAGGCTCCGTTGCGCATACGCAGCCCATAACCGCCGCAGAACAGAACGACCTTCATCGCTTGACCTCGACAATGCTCAGTTCCGGGATGGGAAAGACCAGCCGGCCGCCCCAGGCGTGCACAAAGGACAACTGCTCGACCAGCTCGGCCCGGAGGTTCCAGGGGAGGACGAGGATGTAGTCCGGTCGGTCGGCGGCTATCCGCTCGGGCGGCAGGATCGGGATGCGGGTGCCCGGGGTGAACCTGCCGTGTTTGTAGGGGTTGCGGTCGACCGTGTACGGCAGCAGATCGGGCCGGATGCCGCAGTGGTTGAGCAGGGTGTTGCCCTTGCCCGGGGCGCCATAGCCGACCACCGTCTCGCCGCGCTCGGCCGCCTCGACAAGGAATCGCAGGAGGTCCCGGCGGACCTTGGCCACCCGGGCGGAGAACTCGGTGTACCCGGACAGCTCCTGCAGCCCGGCGGCCTTCTCCCGGTCCAGCACATATGACACCTGCCGGGCCGGCTCGCCGGCCACCTCGGCCGGACGGGCCCACAGCCGGATGGAGCCGCCGTGGGTGGGCAGCAACTCGACGTCCACCAGGGCGAGTCCGCCACTTGCCAGCGCCCGGGCCGCGGACGCGACCGTGTAGTACTGGAAGTGCTCGTGGTAGATGGTGTCGTACTGGTTCTCCTCGATCAGGGTCAGCAGGTGCTGCACCTCGATGGAGACCCAGCCGTCGTCGGCGACCAGGGCACGCAGTCCCCGGGTGAACCCGACCACATCGGGGATGTGCGCATACACATTGTTGGCCACGACCAGGTCCGCCGGGCCGTGTTCGGCGCGGACGGCCGAGCCGGTGGCCGGGGACAGGAACTCCGTGAGCGTGGGCACACCCGCGTCCCGCGCGGCGGCACCGACGTTCACCGACGGCTCGATGCCCAGGCAGCGGATCCCGCGGTCCACCACATGCTTCAGCAAGTACCCGTCATTGCTGGCGACTTCGACCACAAAGGCGTCGGGGCCAAGACCCACCCGCTGTACGGCGTCGGAGACAAAGGTGCGCGCGTGCTCCACCCAGGAGGTCGAGTAGGAGGAGAAGTACGCGTACTGCGTGAACGTTTCCTCCGGGGTGATCAGCGGAGGGATCTGCGCGAGCCAGCAGTCGGTGCAGACCCGCAGGTGCAGCGGGTACGCCGGTTCCGGCCGGTCCAGTTGGTCCGCGGCGAGAAAGCTCTCACACGGCGGGGTCGCCCCGAGGTCGACCACGCTCGCCATCGCTTCCGAGCCGCAGAGTCTGCATGCTGTCATCTGCTGTTCCTGTCCCCCCTGCTCGCGAGGGTGTCCCCGCCGCGAGCCAGTGCCGACCGCCCCGCGATCGCGGTGCGGTACTCCTTCACCAGGCGCTCCAGCCCGACGGCCGGGCTGAAGGCCTGTTCGTAACGGTGCCGGGCCGCCTGGCCCATCTCCCGGCCGGCGGCCGGCTCGGTGGTGATCCGGCGCAGGCAGGAGGCGAGCGAGGCGGGCTCGCCCGGCCGGTGCAGCAGTCCCGTCACCCCGTCCTCGACGAGTTCGGTGAAGGCGCCGTGATCGGCGGCGACGGCCGGGACCCCGGCCGCCATCGCCTCCACGACCACCAGGCCGAACGCCTCCAGCCAGGTTGAGGGGGCCACCACGGCGACCGCTTGCGCGATGGCCCGGCGGCACCGGTCCTGGTCGTACAGGCCGACGTAGCGCACATCGTCCCGGCCCGCCGCCCAGGCGGTCACCTTGCGCTCCAGCGGCCCCGCGCCGGCGATCACCAGCGGCACGCCTACACCGCCGCTCGCGGCGATCTCGTCCCACGCGGCCATGAGCAGCCGCACGCCCTTGGCCTCCGCGAGCCGGCCGAGATAGAGCAGATGCTCGCCGGGGCCCGCTCGGCGGACTCCCGGTTCGGGCACGAAGTTGTGCTTCACCGCCAGCCGTTCGGCCGGCATACCGGCTCGCACCAGGACATCGCGCTGCGCCGCGGAGATGCAGAAGAACCGCTCCACGCCGGACCACCACCGCCGCCGGTTGACCGACAGACTGACCGCGAGCGGCACCGTCGCCAGCCGGGAGTTCCGGTAGCAGCCGTGCCGGACGGCGGGCAGCGGCGCCGCCCCGACACACTCGGTGCACGGCCGGCCGTCCCGCTGCAGCGTGCCGGGCGGGCAGACCTGGGTGTAGTTGTGCAGCGTGGCCACGGCGGGCACGCCGGCGTCGGCACAGGCGGCCAGCACCGCGGGCGACAGAAGCGGAAAGACATTGTGGATATGCACCACATCCGGCCGCTCGGTCCGGAGCCGGGCGGCGAGCTCCGCGCGGACCGCCGGGTTCCATGGCACCAGCAGGGGCACCGCGGCCTTGCCCGGCAGGGACCGGGCGGCGATGTCGTCGCTGCGCCGCTCGAACACCTCGACCCGGTGGCCGGCCGCGCGCAGCAGCTCCACCTCCTGGTCGACGACCTTGTTCTCCCCGCTCGGCTGTGCCGAGGAGTAGCGGTTGTGCACCACGAGAACGTGCATGGTTGAGGTCACCTCCGGTCCTTGGCCCAGCGCGGGAGTTGTCGTCCAGGGACTGCGGGCGTCGGCAGGGGCGCGGCCTCGGCGGGTGCCGCCAACAGCGAGGCGGCCACGGCCAGATGCAGCAGATACGGCGAGGCATCGCCCAGCCCTGCCTCGGTGTAGGACGCGATCGCGCAGTAGCTGATCAGGAAGATCGCGCAGGCCCTCGACAGCGACGGCGGCCGCAGCAACGCGATCCCGCCCAGCACGATGATGATCGCCGCCACCAGGCCGACGCCGGTCAGACCCTGCTCGTTGTAGACGGCCAGCCAGCTGTTGTCGATCGGCAGCCCGCCGAAGGACTTGTCGCCCAGGCCCACGCCGAACAGCTGCTCCGTGGTCGTCCGGGGCGCTGCCAGCAGGGCGTCCCAGACCTTGGCCCGGCCGGTGAGGTTGCTGAAGTTCTCCTGGCTCTGGCCGCGCAGGAACCAGGCCTGCAGCACAGAGCTGAGCCCCACCGCGGCCACCACGGCGCACAGCACCGCCCAGGTGAAGAACCGGCGGGCCGCGGCGCTGGCCAGGAGGAGCGAGCCGATCGCCAGCGCCAGCCCGATGAACAGGCCGAGCGTGGCCGTCCGGGTATGGGTCAGCGCCAGCAGGATGAGTGATGGCACGATGACCATCGCGGCACTGGCCCGGTCGGTCCGCCGGCCCAGTACCAGCAGCACGGTAAGCCCGATGATCACCGCCGCGTACTGGCCGATCTGCGGCGGTGTGAGGGGCCATAACGCGCCGACCAGCCGCCCGCCGTAGAGCCCGGGCATGGCCGCGCCCGGCGAGATGAGCAGGCCGGCGGCCACCGCCCCGAGCACCGCGAAGTACATCCGGATGTGGTGCCGGACAAACGTCAGGCCGCCGTCCCACCAGCGGCTGAGCAGCCATAGCGTGCCGGTGAAGAGAGCCAGCCGGGCGCACCGGAACAGCGCGCCGAACCCGGACTCCAGATGCGCACTGGAGATCACGCTTGGCACCAGCAGCAGGGTGAGCAGGAACAGGAAGGCGCCGGCCTGGATGCGCAGCCGGAGATTGAGTGCCAGCGCCAGCGCGAACGCGGCGACCAGCGCGCCCATGGTGACCAGCTGGATGAGGGAGCGGGGCAGCGGAATGATGGTCTTCGCCCCGGCGGAGCCCAGGGTGTTGAGGATCAGCGACCCCCAGACCATGCCGACGGTCCTCGGCGTGCCCGCTGTGTCCGGGCCGCCCGGCAGCCCCTCGCGCGTCAGGTCCCCGCTCATCTCAGTCACCGTCCCGTGCGGCGAAGGTGCTGCCCGCGTCCTGCTGGTACGGCGCGCCCTGCCACTGCCCGGAGTCGAGGACCCGGCTCGGGTCATGGGCGACGAATTTCCAAGGTCCGAGGTAGACGTTGTCGTGCCAGCGGTTGTCCTGCTTGAGGGTGATCGCCTCGGCCACCCGCTCGCCCTGGTACGGCGACCAGTCCGGATAGGTGCCGTAGTTGGCCAGTACCGCCATGCGGTCGCACTTCACCGTGCACTTGACGACGGACATGTCCAGCACAAAGCGGTTGTGGTGGATGTCCACCCGCTGGGTCTTCCACCGGCAGTCGGTGTAGAGCGGTGCGGTGGCGATCGTCGGCCGTGCGCAGCGGCCGGAGTGCCGCACCAGCAAGGTGCAGTCACCGGAGGAGGTGTTGGCCGGGCTGTTGCAGAACCGGTCGGCGTTTTCCCACAGGGTGATGCCGGACCAGTTGTTCTCCAGCACATTCCGGTAGATCTCGATCTTGTCCGTGCGGGCCTGGATCCGTGGTTCACCACCGGACTCGGACAAGTAGACGGTCGCGAACGGGAAGTTGTCGCCGCGGTCGGCGTATCTGCGGCCCTCGACCCAGTTGTTCCGCCGGATCGTGTTGTTCCGGATGACCGCGTTATAGCTGGTCTCATAGATCAGCGCGGCACCGTCGTTGGCCTCCAGCACATTGTCCTCGATGCGGAAGTCATTGTTGTTGGTGTCCGCCCACAACCCGGTTCCACGGTTGTCGTGCACCCAATTGCCGCGTACATCGGCGCCGTTGACGGCCCAGAACTTGACGCCGCCGGTGCAGCCGCAGCCCGACTGCCGCCGCTCCCAGTCGTCGGTGTTGTTGGCCGCGATCTCATTGCCCTGGACCACCAGGCCGCTGATGGGGGCACCGCCCTTGTACGCGTTCATTCCGTACTGGCCGTTGGCGCGCAGGCAGCTGGCGCGGACCCGCTGACGGGCACCGGCCATCAGCCCGGCGCCGGAGTTGTTCTGGACCGTGGTGTGCTCGATCACCCACCCGTCGGCAGAGTCATGGTTGACCACGCCCTCGTTCTGCGGGGCGACGAAACCCTGCACGGTCAGATAGCGGATGGCGACATTGCGGGCGGCGCCGGCGAACGCGTACTGGTTGGTCTTCCGGCCGTCGAGCACCGCGCCCGGCGCGCCCAGGTAGCTGTCCCCTTCCTTGGGGACGACCTGGGCGTAGCGGTCCGGCTCCAGCCGGTGGGTGCCCGGCCCAAGCCAGAACGTGGTGTTCGGGGGGCTGCTCCTGGTCTTCGCGGCCAGGTCGCCGACCACCCCGGGGTCGACCGTCACCGCGCCCGCCGGCGCCTTCGCCGGCCCGGCCGCGGGCTTGGCGCACACCCGGGCCACGGGCCGGGCCGCGGAGGTGGATGGCTGGGCGGTCGGCTCCGCCGGGGCGCCCGAGGTGCTCGCACAGCCGGTCGCCAGCAGGGCCAGCGCCAGCGGTGCCGCCGGCAACGCCCAGTTCCGCCACTTGATCCCCACACGTCCTCCCTAGCCGCGGAACCCGAGCACGGTGGTGAACCCCGCCGCGCCGTCGGCGAAGCCGGTGCCGACCAGCGTGGTGGCGGGTTCCTTGCGTCCGAAGCCGGCGGAGTACCAGCCCAGCGGCGGACCGGTCTCGCCGCGATGCGCCCGCCAGCACAGCTGCCCGGGCAGGTCGAGCACCGCGGAGCGGTCCTCGCCGTCCCGGGTCCAGGTGAGCACCGCCCGGTTCCCCACCAGGTCCGCGGCGATCGCCGGGCCGAGGTGGAACGCCAGGCGCACGGCCCGCCGCGGGCCGCGCACCTCGTCGACCACCCGCAACTCCCGCCTGGCGGCGTCCAGTTCCACCCGGCGGCGGTGCACGGAGGGCTGGTAACCGTTGTGCTCGGCACACCAGCGGGCCACTCTCTCGCCGGAGGTGTCCACGGCCAGGACGCGGCTGTGGGCATGCCGGGTCCACAGGAACGGGCCGCCGGAGACGGACTGGTCACCGTCGTCCAGCCCCAGGGTGTTGTGGCCGAGGGTCGACCGGAAGTACTGCCGCCACTCGGGCTGCCCGTGGTAGCAGAACGTCCCCGGGTCGGCGAGCACATCGACCCCGTCGTGCCGGACCTCCACGGACAGCGCGTCCGCGTGGGCATGCGCGGCGATGGACAGGAAGCCATGCGGCCCGGCGTCGCAGCGGCACCAGATCTCCGCCATCTCCGCCGGACCGCGCAGGATGGTCATGCCCGCGTCGGCGAAGTGGGCCGGCCGGCTTGCCGGGCGGGTCACGGCCGGTGCGGATCCGTTTTTCGGGTACGGCCGGATGAGCGCGGTCAGCAGCGGGGTGCGCACATCGGTGCCGGTCACGGCCGGCCACCAGGCGAGCCGGCCGAACACGGCCTCCCCGGTGGCCAGCAGCGAGGCCCAGCGGTCGGTGCCCGCGCCGTCCACGACCAGACCGTGGCCGTCGTCCGCGTCCCCCTGGCGCGGCGGCCGCAGTCGGCCGTCCACGATGGCCGCGAGCGCGTCGGTCATCCGCAGCAGCACCAGCCGGACGGTCGCGGGGACCGGCACGCCGGCGGCATCCGCCTCGGCCACCGCGGCCAGACCGAGCTCCAGCACCAGTCCGTGGTACTCGGTGGCCAGCTCGCGGTTGAGGCCGGAGGGGAAGGTGTTGCCGCGCAGATGCCGCTCCAGCGACCGCAGCGCGTCGGCTCGCCAACGCGCCGAGGAGGGGAACCACCCGAACGCGCAGGCCGCCGCCAACTGCCCGGCGGCCTCGGCGATGACGTGGTTGTTCGCCGAAGATCCCCGGCTGGGGAAGGCGGCCAGCCAGCGCTGGTGGTGCCAGATCTGGTTCCGCGCCGCCGGGTTGTCCTCGAACAGCCCGGCCGCGCCCGGCCAGCCGTCGAGCAGCCGGCGGATCCACACCCAGGACAGCAGCCGGATGCCCAGCTCGATGCCGCTGATCCAGTGCACCCCGCGCAGCGGCGGGTTGACCGCCCACCAGGACCGCAGGTGCCCGGCCACTCGCTCGGCGTACCGCTCGTCCCCGGTGAGCGCGTAGGCGGCGGCGAGCACGGTGAGGTACTGATGCCGGGACAGCTCCCAGATCTGCTTGATGTCCCCGACCGCGTCCTCGTTCCGGTACGGCACATCGAAGGCATGGCCCCAGGGAGCCCGGCGCCCCGTCTTCGGGTCGTACCACCAGTCCGGGTCGGCCAGGTCGTCGCGGTCCACCCCGAAGTACGTGGCGTGCCCGTCCAACAGCCGGTCCGCCTCCGCGACAAGACGTTTCGCGGCATCCGGTGGCACCGCGGCGATCGCCCCGGCGGGCAGTACCGCGGTGAACCGGGCGCCGGTCACGCCAGGGCAGTCCGGCGGCGCCGACCGCCACCGCCGCCTGCGCACCACGTCGCCCACCCGGCCGGCGGCCTCCCGTGGTCCCATCCGGGACAGCCGCCGCAGGTACCAGCCGGGACTTCCCGAGCTCACCGTCATCGCGCTCTCGCCAGGGTCACCGGAGCGCCGCCGGTCAGGCCGGTCCGCACGGCGAGGGTGGCCGCCGTGGTGGCGGCCAGCGACTCCAGTGGCACCGGCATCGGCCCGCCGGTCCGTACGGCCTTGATGAACGCGGCCAGTTCGGCGTTCTGGCCCTTGTCCCGGGCCTGGGGCAGCCGTGAACTGACCCACCGCTTACGGCCGGCCGTGCTTTCGAAATACACCGAAGCGCGGACGAAGTCGTCGAGCCGCAGCACCTTGCCGTCCGCGACCAGGTCCAGCGTCTCCTTGGGGAAGCCGGGCGCGCCGGTGGTGACATAGCTGATGGTGGCGGTGGACCCGTCCGGGTAGCGCAGCACAACCTGGAGGTCCTCGTTGCCGGGCGTGGCGGCCGCGTACACCGAGACCGGGTCGGCCGCCAGCAGCCAGCTCACCGTGTCGATGAAGTGGCCGCCCTCGCCGGCGAACCGCGAGCCCTCGGTGCCCTGTTGGAGGTACCAGCTGCCCTGCCCCAGCCGGCCCGCGTTGACCAGATAGCGGACGCTCGCCGGACCGGTCCGGGCGCCGAACCGCTTCCCGGCCTCCCGCAGCAGCGGCGCGAACCGGCGGTTGAAGCCCACCTGCAGCCGGTCGTTGCCGGACTCCTCCACCGTGGCGAGCACGCCGGCCAGCTCGTCCTCGGTGAGGGCCAGCGGCTTCTCCACAAACACCGCCTTGCCGGCCAGCAGTGCCTTCCGGGTCAGTTCGGCGTGCGAGCTGTGCCGGGTGACCACGAACACCGCGTCGATGGACGGGTCGCCGAGCACGGCGTCGAGATCGGTGGTCGCCTTGGCGAAACCGAACTTCCGCTGCGCGTTGGCCCCGGACAACGCCGTGGTGGTGACCACTGCCGCCAACTGGACGCCGTCGCGCTGTGCCAGGTGCGGCAACAGCATCGATGTCGCGTAGTTCCCCGCGCCGACGAATGCCAGCCGCACCGGCCCCTTGACAGCCCGGGCCGGACTCCGCCGTACGTTCACCGTGGGCACCGTGACCGCCGGGGCCTCGGCCTCCGCCTGGTGTCCGGGGTACTGGAACAGCACGGCCACGGCCTTCAGTTCGCCGTCCTTGAGGCGTTGGTAGGTCTCGACGGCGTCATCGAAGTCGGCGATATGGGAGACCAGGGGCTCCACATCGATGCGGCCGCGGGAGAGGAGATCGAGGAAGCACGCCAGGTTGCGGCGCTCGGTCCAGCGCACATAGCCGATCGGGTAGTCCCGCCCCTCCAGCTCGTACTCCGGGTCGTAGCGCCCGGGGCCGTAACTGCGGGAGAACCGGACGTCGAGCTCCTTCTCGTAGTAGGCGTTCCACGGCAGGTCCAGACGGCACTTGCCGATGTCGACGACCCGGCCGCGGTCCCGGCTCAGCCGGGCGGCCAGCTCGACGGGCTGGTTGCTGCCGCCGCCGGCGGCCAGATACACCTGGTCCACGCCATGACCGCCGGTGAGCTCGGCGACGGCGGCTTCCACGGCCGCGGACGCGGGATCGCCGCAGGCCGCGGCGCCCAGGCGCTCGGCGAGCTCGCAGCGCACCGGGTCGGGGTCGACCCCGATGACACGGACCCCCGAGGCGGCCAGCAGCTGCACCACCAGCTGCCCGATCAGCCCGAGGCCGATGACCAGTGCCACGTCGCCGAGTTGTGACTCGCCGCGGCGGACGCCCTGTAACGCGATGGACCCGACGGTGCCAAAGGCCGCGTGCCGCGGCGCGAGGCCGTCCGGCACCGGGGTGTAGAGGTTCCTGGGCACCCAGTTCAGCTCGGCGTGCAACGCGTGCTCATTGCCGGCACAGGCCACGAGGTCGCCGACCTTCACATCGTCGATCCCGGCGCCGACCTGCTCGACCACCCCGCACAGCGAATAGCCCAGCGGCGTATAGGAGTCCAGCTTGCCCATCACCTTGCGGTAGGTGGCGGGCACCCCGTTGGTGGCCACGCTCTGCATGACCTTGGCCACCTGGTCCGGACGGGAGCGGGCCTTGCCCAGCATCGACATGCCGGCCTCGGACACCTTCATGAGCTCGGTCCCGGTGGATATCAGCGAGTAGGCGCTGCGGACCAGCACCCCGCCCGGCTTGCACCCCGGCACCGGCACCTCGAGCACCGCCAGCTCGCCGCTCTTGTAGTTCTGCACAACCTGTTTCACCCAAGCTCCTCTTGTTTCTACGCCGTCAAACCGGTCCGGCCCTGGCCGGAGCCAGAGGTCGCACCGCGGTACCAGTACTCGAGGGTCAGCACATGCCATAGATGTTTGGAGAAGTCCCGCTGCCCGGCGGCGTCCTCGGCGACCAGCCGCGCCAGCGCTTCGCGGCGCAGGAACCCGGAACGGACCAGCACACCGTCGTGCACCACCTCGCGCACCAGCGGTGCCAGATCCCGGCTCATCCAGGCGCGCAGCGGGGCGCTGAACAGGCCCTTGGGCCGGTAGACGATCTCCCGGGGCAGGACCGAGGTGGCCGCCTCCTTGAGGACGGCCTTGCCCTGCCGTCCGACGATCTTGCGAGCGCCGGGCACGGCGAACGCCGCCTTGACCACCTCGACGTCCACATACGGCACCCGCACCTCGGTCGACGCGGCCATGCTCGACCGGTCCGTATAGGCGAGATTCAGACCCGGCAGGAACATCCGGGCGTCGCCCAGACACATGCGGTTGACGAAGTCGTCGAGGCCGTTGTCCTGGTAGATGTCCGCATGCTCGGTCAGCACGTCCTTGACCGTCCCGGCCAGGTCCGGATGGATCAGGGCGAGCAGCTCGTCCTGGTCGTACATGGTGTAGCTGCGCCGGAACGCGGTCTCCTCCGGCAGCTCGGCGAAGGAGAGGAACCGCTTGGCGAAGCGCACCGACCGGTACCCCCGGCGGGAGGTGGCGACCGGCAGCCGGTCCACGGCCGCGGACAGACCGCGCCGCAGGGGGCGCGGGATGCGCTGATAGCGCAGCGCCAGCAGATTGGCCAGATGCTTGCGGTAACCGGCGAACAGTTCGTCGGCACCCATCCCCGAGAGCAGCACCTTGACCCCGGCCTCCCGGGCGGCCGAGCAGATCAGGAAGGTGTTGATCGCGGCGGGGTCGCCGATCGGCTCGTCCAGGTGGTAGGTCATCCGCGGCAGCAGGTCGAGCACATTCGGGGCGATCTCGATCTCATGCAGGTCGACGCCGAACCGCGCGGCCACCCGCCGGGCATGGCGCAGATCGTCCGGCATCGCCTCGAACCTGGCGTCCTCGGCGCGGAATCCAATGGTGTAGGCGGAGATCCCGGGCTGGTGGCGGGCCGCCAGCGCGGTCAGATAGCTGGAGTCCAGCCCGCCGGAGAGGAAGGTCGCCACGGGTACGTCGGAGAGCAGGTGCCGCCGGGTCGACTCCGCCACGATGGCGGCCACATCCGGCTGCTCGCCGCCCCGCGCCCGCTCCCGGGCCTCGGCGGCGACGTCCTTCAGGTTCCAGAACCGGCCGCGCTCCACCCGGCCGTCGGGCCGGCACCGCAGCCAGCTTCCCGGCGGCAGCTTCTCCGCCTCGCGGAACGCACAGCGCGAGTCCGGCACCCAGTAGTACAGCAGCGAGGCCACCAGCGCCGCATGGTCCACCTCCAGCGATCCGCCGGTCACGGCGGCGAGCGCCTTGAGCTCGGAGGCGAACACCAGGCCCGCACCGCGCCGGAGCAGGAACAGCGGCTTGATGCCCATCTGATCGCGGGCGAGCACCAGTTCACCGGTTCGCTCGTCGAAGACCGCGAACGCGAACATGCCGCGCAGCCGGGGCAGGCAGTCGGTGCCCCAGCGCCGCCAGGCCTCCAGCAGCACCTCGGTGTCGGAGGTGCCGCGGAAGCGCACCCCGGCGGCCGCCAGCTCGGCACGCAGTTCGGGCGCGTTGTAGAGCTCGCCGTTGTACGTCAGGGCGAGGCCGCCCGAGACCATGGGCTGGGCGCCGGTCCCGGACAGGTCGATGATGGCCAGCCGGCGGTGCCCGAGCTGCACCTCGCCGTCACCGGCGGGGTGGCTGTAGCGGCCCGTCCCGTCCGGACCGCGGTGGGCGAGGATCTCGGTGAGCCGGTCGGTCACGGCCTTCCCGCCCGGCCATCGGTAAGTACCTGCGATGCCACACATGTTCTACCGCGCCTCCTGGTCGCTGTCCGGAACCCGTGCGGCCGGCCGCGGCGGCCGCTCCGGCCGCGGCCTGACCGTCCCGTTCTGCAGTGCCGGCCGCTCATAACGGCCGCGCAGCGCGGTGCGCGGCCCGTCCCACAGCGTGCCGTCGGTCCGGTCACGCGGATCGGGGTCGACCAGCACCACACCGATCACCGGAACGCACTGATCCGCGAGCTGCCGCGCCACGGTGTGCAGCCAGGCGGCGCTGCCGTGCCCGGCACGCACCACCAGCACGGTCTGGCCGCCGAGGTACCGCAGGTCGGTCCACGCCGTGCCGGGCGCGACCGAGCCGACGCCGAGCCGGCGCGCCTGATGCGGCACATCCGTGGCGGGCTCGCCGCTGACCACGGTCAAGTCACCGGGTTTCGGGTGGCTGTTGGTGAGCTCAGGGCCGGGCAGGCCATCGATGATGACCACCGGCCCCTCCGCCGCCAGTGCCCTGGCGACGTCCAGGGCGAGCGCGCTCGCGCTGCGCGCACAGCCCAGTTCCAGCAGCGACACCGGTTCCGTGGAGCCGCGCACGGTGCGGGCCAGGATCGCGGTGAGCCGTTCGCGTGCCGCCCGGGTCCGCCGGCGCTGCCACCGCCCGGCCGGCCCGCGGGGCACGCTGCGCAGCTCCGCGATGACCGAGGCGCCCAGGTTCGCCGCGATCTCCCGGCGCAGCACGGGGCGGTCCGCCACCACCGTGCCCACCGCGGCCACCGCGAGCCCGAGGACCAGTCCGAGGACGAGCCCGATCGCGGCGTTGGTGAGCGCGGCCTTGGGCAGGGAGTGCCGCACCGCGCGCGGGGCGTCCACGATCTGTGTGCCGGCGATGAGCTTGGGCGTGCCGGTGCGTGCCTCCGCGGCGCGCTGGTCGAAATCGGTGATCCGCGAGTTGAGTTCGGCCCGGCGGGCGAAGAGCGACTCAATGCTCGCCGACGCTTTGGGGTCGTTCCCCGGCGACCGGTCCCCGATCGCCTTGTTGACCTGGGTGAGCTCGTCCCGCATGCGGTCACGCTGGTCGAGCAGGGCCTTGGCCTCGGCCGTCGCGGCCTCCCGCATCCGTCGCAGATGGTCCGCGACAAACGCGTCGGCCAGCGCCTTGGCCCGGGCCACCGCCTGTGCGTCGCTGTCACCTGTCACATCGATCTGCAGCAGGTTGTTGGTCAGGCCGGTACCCCGGTAGGTCCCCATGAAGTCCTCCGGTTTTTCCGGTGACTTGAGGGACCTCAGGGCCTCGCCGGCGATCCGGGTGGTCCGCAGCAGCTCGACATCGGTGCGGATCAGCGTGCCGGTGTCGTTCGGCTGGTCCGCCTGATGCGCGACCAGCACCTTGGTCACCGCGGTCGGCGGTGGCGGCAGCAGGACCGCCAGCACCGCGCCGACCAGCAGCCCCAGCAGTGCCATGGAGCACCAGAGCCGGCGGCGCCTGCGCACCGCCACCACCAGTGCCTGCAGGTCCAGCAGCGGAGCGGCGGCCGACGACTCCGAAGTCCTGCTCGTCGTCACACAGAACCTCCGCTCGCGTGGCCGCGAACCGCGAGCGCCGGAGTGGCGCCAGCCGGCGGACGGTCGGCGGACGGCGTCGGACGGGCCCGGACCGTGCCGGCGACGACGATGCCGACGACCTCATGCCCGCCGTCCGCACATGCCTCCGCGATGCCGGCGAGTTGCTCCGCGGTCCAGCTGCCCGCGCTGACCACAACCAGGGCTCCGGATTCGGTGTCGTGGTCCGGCACCATCGGCCGGGGCACCGAAACCGCCACCATGCGTGGCATCAGGTCGCTCCCGGCCTCGGCGGCGAGCTGTTCGGCGGCCCGGCGGGCGATCTCGTCGCCGTCCGGTACCACAACCAACAGCCGTCGGGGGGCCGGAAGTTGCTCCCGGAGGCGAGCGCACACCCGCCGGTAGCGGATCCGCCGGCCGGCCTCGTCGCCGGACCTCTGCGGGGCCGGTATGTCCCACCGGATGTCGACGCCCAGCAGCCGGCGGATCCAGGCCCGCGCGCCATGGCCCGGTGGCCGGTACACGGACCGTTCACCGGGTACGTCGACGGTGCCCAGCAGCGCCGAGCCCAGCGCCGCCGCGATCTCCGGTTCGGTGCGCAGCCGGCGATTGACCCGTGCGGCGGCGAGATGGCCGATGACCGCCAGCAGGAAGAACAGCAGCGCCCCGGCGACGCTGAGCTGCGTCCTGGTCGGCGGGGCCGCGCCGGTCGGCCGGGCCGCCGGACCCATGACGACCATGCCGGCCTTGTTGGCCCCCGGACCGGCCTGGTCCAGCTTCTTCATGGCCTCCGCCAGCCCGGTGCGCAGCTTCTCGAGCTCGGTACGGACCTGCACGCTCTCCACGGTCCGCCCGGGATCGGCCGCATTGGCCAGGTCGGTGATGCGCTGGTTGGTCTCCGCCACCTTCTGCCGCAGTGCCTCGGGCCCGGTGGTCGGGTCGGGGTCGGCGCCGTCGCCCGCGATCCGCGCGGCGAAGGTGACGAACTGCTGGGCCACCTGGTCGGAGAGCCGCTGTGCGCGCTCCGGGGTGTCGGCAGTACCCAAGATCTTGATGATGTTCCCGTCGGCGGCCTTGGCGCTCACCCGGTCCCGCAGCCGGCCGCCGCCCGCCCAGCCGAGCTTGGCAGCCGCGCGGTCGACCACCGCCGAACTGGTCGCGATCTCCGCCTGGGTCAGCAGCGCCCGCTCCTCCCACTGCCCCGGCAGCAGCACCGACGCCGACGCCGTATAGCGCGGCGGGAACAGCACCGAGGTGCCGTAGCCGACGAGCGCGCCCAGCACGGTGAGGATGGCGAGAAACCGCCAGCGCCGACGGAGCATCCGCCCGATGGTGACCAGGCGTATCGGGTCCTCGCTCAACGGCGCGGCCTCCGCCCCGACCGGACCGGGCCGCCCGCCGACACCGGAGGGTGGTCACGGCAGGCGACGGCATAGGCGGCGAGCAGCGACGCCTGCGAGTTCCGCCAGGAAAGCTGCCCGCTGATCCGCTCCTGGCCCACCCTGCCCATCCGGGCCCGCTGCTCCGGATCGTCCAGCAACAGCGCGATGAGCTTGGCGAATTCGGACTCCTCGTTGGCGGGCGCGTAGACGGCGGCGTCACCGGCAGAGACCCGCGCCTCCCGGAGGTCGAACGAGACGATCGGCCGGCCCATCGCCATGTACTCCAGGACCTTGTTCATGGTCGACACATCGTTGAGCGGATTGCGCGGGTCGGGGGAGAGGCACACATCCGCGGTGGACAGGTAGCGCACCAGATCGGCGTCCGGAATGCGCCCGGTGAACCGCACCTGTTCACCGAGCCCGAGCCGCCGGGACAGCTCCACCATCGCGTCAAAGGCGTCACCGGCGCCGATGAACACCGCATGCCAGTCGGTCCGTCCGAGCTCGTCGCGCAGCTTCGCCAGGGCCCGCAAGGCGTAGTCGACGCCGTCCTGCGGGCCCATGACGCCGAGGTAGCACAGCAGATGAGGCTTGCCGCGCTTCAACTCCGGCTCGGGCGGCACCGGTTGGAACCGGTCGACGGCGGGCGCGCTGCGCACCACAAAGACGTCCGCCGGCCGCTTGCCGCCACGGCGCAGCGCGACGTCCCGGTAGCTCTCATTGGTGGCGAGCACCACGTCCGCGGCCCGGTAGGTCAGCCGTTCCAGGGCGCACACGGCGCGGTAGAGCAGATCCTCGCCGCGGTTGAACCGGGAGAGATACAGCTCGGGCACCAGGTCGTGCTGGTCGAAGACGAACCGCGCGCCGCGCCGCTTCAGCCATAGGGCCGGCAGGAACAGCAGGTCGGGCGGGTTGCAGGCATGGACCACGTCGACCGGGCCGACCTTGCGGGCCAGCCGGGCCGTATGCCACAACGCCGATCCGTACTCCCGCAGATAGCCGGCCGGCCCTCCGGTGGCCGCGCGCAAGGGGTAGCGGTGGATCCGCACCCCGTCGATCTCCGCCTCCGGCTCCGTGTCCCGCTTGCTCCCCCGGGGACAGATGACGTGCACCTTCCAGCCCGCGTCGCGCAGCGTTGTGCACTCCTGCCATACCCGCCGGTCGAACGGCACCGACAGGTTCTCCACCAGGATCAGCGCGCGACGGGCCGGTCCGGTTCTACTGGTCGCATTACCAAGCAAGGCCCAGGTACCCCGGTTCGGCCCGGCGCGCCTCGGCGTCGGGAAGGTGGATGAGGTCGATGAGCACCGGGCCGTCACCATGGGGCAGCGCCGACAGCACGGCCGGATCCCTGGTCCCCACCAGGCACACCTCGGCGTGCTCCAGCACCTCCTCGACGGAGTCCGCGAGCAGCTGCGCAAGGTGCGGCAGCCGGGTCTCGATGTACTCGCGGTTGGCGCCGAGCAGCCGGGAGAGGCTCACATGGGCGTCATAGATCTTCAGGTCGTACCCCTTGCCGAACAGCCGCTCCGCCAGCTCGACAAGCGGGCTTTCGCGGAGGTCGTCGGTGCCGGGTTTGAAGGACAGCCCGAACAATCCCGCGCGGCGCTTGCCGGTGCGCTCGACCAGCTCCACCGCGCGCTGCAGATGCGCGGAGTTGGAGGGCAGCACATGGGCGAGGATGGGCACCGAGACATCGGCCCGCTGCGCCGCGTGGACCAGGCTGCGCAGGTCCTTGGGCAGGCAGGAGCCACCGAAGGCGAAGCCGGGCCGCAGATAGGCGGGGCTGATGTTCAGCTTGCGGTCGGCCAGGAACACATCCATCACCTGGTGCGAGTCCACCCCGAGCGCCTGGCACACCGCGCCCAGCTCATTGGCGAAGCCGATCTTGAGGCCATGGAACGCGTTGTCCGCGTATTTGATCGCCTCGGCCGTCGGGACCGGCACCCGGAACACCTCGCCGGGCAGGCCGTCGTAGAGCGCCAGCACCGCGTCGCCGCTCGCCGGGTCGAGCTCGCCGATGACGGTCTTGGGCGGGTCGAAGAAGTCCCGCACGCTGGTGCCCTCGCGCAGGAACTCCGGGTTGACCGCGACCCCGATGTCCACCCCGGCCGTGCCGCCGACGTACTTCTCCAGAATGGGCACCAGCAGGTTCAGACAGGTGCCCGGGAGCATGGTGCTGCGGAACACCACGGTGTGCCGCCCGCCGCGCTCGGCCAGCGCGGCGCCGATCTCCTCGGTGACCCGCTCCAAGTAGGTGGTGCACAGGCTGCCGTTGGGCTCGGACGGCGTGCCCACGCAGACCAGCGACACCTCGCTGTCCCTGACCGCCTCGCGGACGTCGCCGGTGGCGCGTAACGCTCCGGTCCGTACGACCTCGGCGATGAGCTCGCCGATCCGCTCCTCGACCACCGGGGCCTTGCCGTCATTGACCAGGCCGACCTTCACCTGGTTCACATCCACCCCGATGACCTGGTGCCCCATGCTCGCCAGGCACGCGGCCGACACACAGCCCACATAGCCAAGCCCGAAAACGCTGACTCTCATGACCCGTTCCTCCCCCTGGGCAGGCCCTGGCGGCCCGCGGTCCGCACGCCGGCCGGACGATTGAGCCGCAGCTCCCCGCGCATCAGTAGGCCCCCTGCCCATAGAGCACCGCACGCAGCGTCTTCCACAAGATCACTGTGTCCAGGGCGAGCGACCAGTCCTCCACATACCGCAGGTCCAGCCGGACCGCCTCCTCCCAGGGCAGGTCGCTGCGTCCGCTGATCTGCCACAGGCCGGTGAGCCCGGGCTTGACCAGCAGCCGCCGCCGGATGTCCGGGCCGTACGCGGCGGACTCCTCCGGCAGCGGGGGCCGTGGACCGACGAGCGACATCGATCCGGTGAGCACATTGAAAAGCTGCGGGAGCTCGTCGATCGAGTACCGGCGCAGCACCGCTCCCACCCGGGTGACCCGGGGATCCCGGCGGAGCTTGAACAGCAGGCCGGCGCCCTCATTGCGGTCGGCCAGCTCGGCACGTGCCCGGTCGGCCCCGGCGACCATGGTGCGGAACTTGAGAATGGTGAACTCGCGGCCGTCCTTGCCGACCCTGCGCTGGCGGTAGAAGGCCCCACCCCGGCTGTCCACCAGCACAAGCAGCCCGACGAGCACCATCAGCGGCGCGAACAGCATCAGCAGCACCGCCGCGCCCAGCCGGTCGACGACCCCTTTGACCACCCGGCGGCCCCCGGTGAAGGCCGGCATGCTGACCCGCAGCAGCGGGATCCCGAGCACCGCGTCGACATGCAGCCGTGGGCCGGCCACCTCCATCAGCACGGGGGCCACGACCATCTCGGCATCGCTGCCCTCGAGGTTCCAGGCCAGCCGCTGCAGCCGGTCCGGTGTCCAGTGCGGGTCCGGGGTGACCGCGACAACACGGTAGCCGTCGCGGCGGACATGGTTGGCGACGTCCGCCAGTGGGCCCACCACCGGCACTCCGTCCAGTTGGTCACCGTCGAGCCCGAGCCCGTCCGTGGTGCACACCGCGTCCACCCGCCAGCCGAGGTGCGGGAACTTGCGGGTCCGGGTGATCAGGTCGCGCAGGGTGTCCGGGCTCCCGGCAGCGAGCACCGGTCGCAGACACCATCCTTCTTTCCGTTGTTTGTGCAGCCAGAGGCGCAGCAGATACCGCGCGGTCATGGTGATGATCGCTATCGCGGGGATCGCGACGAAGATCCAGAGTTTGATGTTGCGCGAGGCGAGAGCGATCCCGCCCAGCGACAATAGGACGGCCGCTGTGAACAGTGAGCGTCCGAGCCGGCGGAATTCCTCGGCCCCTTGGCCGAGTACGGCCGGGGCCCATGCCCGGCTCACCGCAAGCGCTCCCAGTACCAGCAGCTCGGTGCCGAATGCGAGAATTCCCCACTTCTCATGCCAGTTGACCGCGTCCCGGGCCCCGAAGAAGATCCCGATCGCCACCACCACGAAGGCGGTGGTCAGAGTGTCGCTGGTGATCACGGTACGGCGGTACCGCTGTTCCCAGTCGATCGCGGGCTGGCCGATCGCCCCGTTCGCCAAACGTCTTCGTGCCGATGGAAACGAGCTGACTAAACCCCCCTGCCGCACAGGACCCCCCAGGTCAGCAGTGGTGCGACGTGTTCGCCTAACACTGTTCCTCCCCCCGGGAGGCCCCCGCCCCCCGCACTGTTCTCACCCGGGAGGCCCCCGCCTCCCGCGCATGACATCCCGTGCTGTTCCAGTGCTCCTTGAACAACCGCCCTGACGGCAGCGGACTCGCCTGTCCTGCCAGACTCTCGAGGTGCGCGGGAACCCGTCGAAAACCGCGGGTGCTCCCCGCACCCAGGGTCCCCTCCCGGGCTCCGAAGATCGTTATTGATCGCCTCGTGCCCGGGTAGCTGAAGCACGCACAATCTAGGCCATCGGAGCCGGTATGTAGAGGGGATGTGTGTAATTTGTGCTCAGCTTTGAGATTGGATCCATTGAACGGTGATCAATTACAGGTGACTTGATGTCACCGGTGCTCCAACGGGCCTTCTCCGGTACCGGGTTCGGAGACAACTCCCCGCTGTCCGCAATTCGAGCCGACCCGGGTTGTCTTTGCGGCGGCACCGGAATGCCTTGTTCGGCTTGGCCTGCCCGGGTGGCGCTTGGCGGCCGGCCAATTCCCCTGACGCACATGTGAGGTGAGTGACGCACGGGGGCGAGCGAAGGGCTTGTCCGAGGTTGCGGGGGTGACGCCCGCTGTGAAGCGGAATGTGATGCACGGACGGTGGTGGGCTCGCCAGGCAGACAACTACACCTATTCGAACGCTACTTGACGTCTCATCTGTTGGGTGCAACGGTGATGCGGAACGTCATGCTGTCTGTGGGAAAGAAGCGACTGTGGAGGCGGGAGCGATCGAGCACCCGGCTCCTGCCGTATCGTCCGACTCCTGCCGTATTGTCCGGCTTCCAGAGTCCCTGGTGGGGGGCAGGCTTCATGATGCAGACCGTCATCGGTGTCAGTCCGTTCGGCGAAGCCGACGCACGGATCGTCGCGGCCGTCTCCCGGGCCGGCGGGCTCGGTGTGCTCGACCTGGGCAGCGGGGGGCGCCCTCACCGTGAAGCCCTGACCCTCGCCCGCCGGTGGACTCGCGGCACCTTCGGGGTGCGTGTCCCGGAGGGCTGCGCGATCCAGCCGGCGGAGCTGCCCGACCGGGACGACGGAGGGCCGGGCACCGTCCTGCTGGCCCCGGGTGTCAGCTGGCCCGAGAGCGGACATCGGGGCCGCACCGTGCTGGCCGAGGTCCGCTCACGGGCCGAGGCCCGGGCCGCGGTACGGGCGGGGGCGAACGGCATCATCGGACGCGGCAGTGAGTGCGGCGGCCCGGCCGGCGGACTGTCCACCTTTGTACTGCTGCAACAGCTCCTCGCCGACCCCGAGTTGACCGTACCCATCTGGGCCTGCGGTGGCATCGGACCGAACACCGCGGCGGCGGCCGTGGTGGCGGGCGCCGCCGGTGTCGTCCTCGATGTACAGCTCGCGCTGCTGGCGGAAGCGGCCACTCCGGCCGCGCTCGCCCGGCTGCTGCGTACTACGGACGGCACCGGGACGGTGCTCTCCGAAGGACAGCGCCTGCTGGACCGCGATCGTCCGGGGGTCCCCGCCGAACTGCGCGACCGCCCCGTCCCCTTGGGGCAGGACGCTTTCCTCGCGCGCCGCTTCGCCCAGCAGTACCGCACGGTGGGTGCCGCGGTGCGGTCCGTGCTCGAGGGCATCGACCGGGCGATCCGCGCCCCCGGTGCGACGGAGGCGCTGCTCCCCGGATCGGCCATGAGTCGCTCGCTCGGCACCCAACTCCCCGTGGTGCAGGGGCCGATGACCCGGGTCAGCGACCAGGCACGGTTCGCCACCGCCATCGCCGAGGGCGGCGGCCTGCCCTTTGTCGCCCTGGCCCTGGCCGGCCCCGAGCAGACCAGATCCCTCCTGGAGGAGACCAGGAACGCCCTCGACGGGCGGCCCTGGGGCGTGGGCATCCTGGGCTTCGCGCCGGAGGAGGTGCGCGCCGCCCAGCTGGAGGCCGTGCGCGAACTCCGGCCCACCCACGCCATCCTCGCCGGCGGCCGCCCCACGCAGGCCGCCGCGCTGGACGCCCGTGGCATCCGCACCTTCCTGCAGGTTCCGACACCCGGGCTGCTCGGCCAGTTCCTTGACGCGGGTGCCCGGCGATTTGTCTTCGAGGGCGCCGAATGCGGCGGCCATATCGGACCCAGCAACTCCTTCCCCCTGTGGGAGGCCCAACTGGCCGTCCTGACGGACTTCCTGGACGCCCGCCCGGGTCGGGACGAGGCGCCGGGCATCGAGGTGCTGTTCGCCGGCGGGGTGCACGACGAGCGCTCGGCGGCGATGGTCGCGGCGCTGTCCACCGGGCTCACCCGGCGCGGTGCCGCGATCGGCCTCCTGATGGGCACCGCCTATCTCTTCACCCGCGAGGCGGTGGAGTGCGGCGCGGTGCGGCCGGTCTTCCAGCACACGGTGCTGGGCGCTCAGAGCACCGTCCTGCTGGACACCGCTCCGGGCCATGTCACCCGCTGCGTACCCAGCCCGTTCACCGACACCTACCGCACGCACCAGGAGGAGCTGCGCCGGCAGGGCGTCCCCGGACGGCAGGCCTGGGAGCGGCTGGAGCGGCTCAACCTCGGGCGGCTGCGCATCGCTAGCAAGGGCATCGAGCGGGTGGACGGTGAGCTCCATGAGGTGGACGAGGGACGGCAGTTCAACGAGGGCATGTTTATGGCCGGAGAGGTGGCGGTGCTGCGCGACGCCATCACCACCGTCGCCGAACTGCACCATGGAGTGACGGACGGGGCGGCCGCCTTCTACCAACGGCGAGCGGCGGAAGTGCCGGCCGGCGCGGTCTCCGGGGCGGCGGACGGCACACCAAGGGTGCCCGCGCCACGGCCGCTCGATATCGCGATCGTCGGCATGGCCGGCATGTTCCCCGGCGCCCCCGACCTGCCCGCCTTCTGGGCCCAGGTGCTCGGCGGCATGGACGCGGTGACCGAGGTGCCCCCGGAACGCTGGGATCCGGCCCTGTACCACGGCGAAGAGGCGCCCGCGCACGATGTCTCGGCCTCGCGCTGGGGCGGCTTCCTGCCGGGAATTCCCTTCGACCCGCTGCGCTACGGCATCCCTCCGACCTCGCTTGCCGCCATCGAACCCGTCCAACTGCTCGCCCTGGAGGCGGCCCGGCGAGCCCTCGCCGACGCGGGCTATGAGCACCGGGAGTTCCCGCGTCAACGCACCGGGGTGGTCTTCGGGGCCGAGGCCGGCAGCGATCTGTCCCACGCGGCCACGCTGCGCACCGTCCTGCCGTCCTATCTCGGCGGACGGATCCCGGAGGAACTGGCGGAACAACTGCCCACCCTCACCGAGGACTCGTTCCCCGGGATGCTCGCCAATGTCATCTCCGGCCGGATCGCCAACCGCTTCGACCTCGGCGGCGCCAACTACACCGTGGACGCCGCCTGCGCCTCCTCGCTCGCCGCCGTCGACGTGGCCTGCAAGGAGCTGGCGGCGGGGGCGGCGGACCTGGTCCTGTGCGGCGGCGCCGACCTGCACAACGGCATCAACGACTATGTGCTCTTCTCCTCCGTGCACGCGCTCTCCCCGACCGGCCGCTGCCGGACCTTCGACGCCGGGGCGGACGGCATCGCGCTGGGCGAGGGCGTCGGCTGTGTGGTGCTCAAGCGGCTCTCCGACGCCCGACGGGACGGGGACCGGGTCTATGCCGTCATCAAGGGCATCGGCGCCTCCAGCGACGGACGGTCCCTCGGCCTGACCGCGCCACGTCCGGAAGGCCAGCGCACCGCCCTGGAACGGGCCTATGCCCAGGCCCATATCCCGCCCTCCCGGGTCGGGCTGGTCGAGGCACATGGCACCGGCACGGTGGTCGGCGACCGCACCGAACTCGAGGTGCTCACCCAGGTGTTCCAGGAGTCGGGCGCCGAGCCGGGCCGGTGTGTGGTCGGTTCGGTCAAGTCGCAGATCGGCCACACCAAATGCGCGGCCGGCCTGGCCGGTCTGATCAAGACGGCCCTGGCCCTGTACACCGGGGTGCGCCCGCCGACCCTGCACCTCCAGCGGCCCAACCCGGCGTGGCACCCACGGACCAGCCCGTTTGTCTTCCACCGGCGGGCCCTGCCCTGGGCCCAGCCGGCCGGTGAACGGGTGGGCGGGGTCAGCGCTTTCGGCTTCGGCGGCACCAACTTCCATGTGGTGATGCGGGGGTGCGACGGCGAGGCGCCGCCACGCCGGGCCGCCGACGCCTGGCCCGCCGAACTGTTCCTGTTCCGCGGTGAGACGGCGGTCGAGGAGCTGCTGCGGCTGGCGGAGGCGGACCCGGCGTGGCGCCTTCGCGATCTGGCCCGTACCGCGGCGCGCCGGGCCTCGGACCCGGCCGCCGGCCCGGTCACCGCGGCCGTGGTCGCCGCCGGCCTGGCCGAACTGCCCGGCCTGCTGCGGGCCGCGCTGGCCGGCCGGCCGGCACCGGGCGTCTTCACCGCCGGAGCCGAGCGGGTGACCGGCGCGCTGGCCCTCCTCTTCCCGGGCCAGGGCAGCCAACGGCCCGGCATGCTCGCGGACTTGTTCACCGCCTTCCCCGAGACCCACCGGCATCTGCGCCGAGCCCCGGTCGGCGAGATGTTCCCGCCGGCCGCGTTCGGCCCGGACGAGCGGGACGCGCGGCGTGCCCGGCTCGCCGACACCCGCCGGGCTCAGCCGGCCCTGGGCGCCGCCTGCCTGGCCGTCCACGATGTGCTGATGGATCTGGGCATCCGCCCCGACATGGCGGCCGGCCACTCATACGGGGAGCTGGTGGCGCTGTGCGTGGCCGGCGCGTTCCCCGCCGAGACGCTGCCGGAGCTGAGCCTGCTGCGTGCCGAGGCGATGCTGGACGCGGCCGGGGAGGAGCCGGGTGCCATGGCCGCCGTCACGGCGGGGGCGGCCCCGGTGGACGCCGCGCTGGCCGGGGCCGGCCTCATCGGCCAGGTGGTGGTGGCGGGGCACAACTCCCCGTCCCAGACCACCATTTCGGGGCCGGCCCAAGCGGTGCGGCAGGCGGTCGTGGCCCTGGAGGACGGCGGCTTCCGGGTCCAGCCGCTCGAGGTGGCCTGCGCCTTCCACAGCCCGATGATGGCCGGCGCGGCGGAGACCTTCGCCGAGGTGCTCGCCTCCCGCCCCTTGCGGACACCGGAGCTCCCGGTGTGGTCCGGCCTGACAGCGACCCGCTACCCGGCGGACACCACGGAACTGCGGGCCCGCCTCGCCGGGCAGATCGTGGCGCCGGTGCGTTTCGCCGAACAGATCGAGGCGATGTACGAAGCCGGCGCGCGGATCTTTGTCGAGGCGGGCCCGGGCACCGCACTCACCGGCCTGGTACGCGCCACCCTCGGTGACCGTCCGCACCTGGCCGTCCCCTTCGAACCGCACCCCAAGGCCGGGCTGCGCGGCCACTTGGAGGCGCTGGCCCGGCTGGCGGTCTCCGGCGGCGTCCGGGTCGACGCGGAAGCGCTGTTCGCGGGCCGGGACGCGGTGGTGGCCGAACCCGGGCGGCTGCCGGAGCGCCCCGGCTGGATCGTGGACGGCCACCTGGTCCGCACCGCGGACGGCGGACCGCTCCCCGGCGGCCTGCGGCCCGCACGGAAGATCGCGCCGCTCATGTCGGCCCCCGGCGGTGACGGCGCCAACGGCACCGGGCGGGTGGAGCGGGAGGTGCTGCTCCAGGACTTCCTGCGCGGCAGCCGTGAACTGATCGCGGCACAGCGGGACATCCTGCTGACGTACTTCGGGGGCGCGGGAGCGGTTCCACCACCGGCCCCCGCGCCGATGACGGAACCGGCCGCCCTGCCGGCCGAGGCGGTGCCGGCCGAGGCACGCCATGACGCGGAGGCCGGCGAGCCGGATCTGTTGCACACGGTGTTGTCGGTGATCAGCGAACGGACCGGTTACCCCGTGGAGATGATCGATCCCCAGCTCGACCTCGAGGCCGATCTGAGCGTGGACTCGATCAAGCGGACGGAGATCGCGGGCGAACTGCTGAAGCGGCTGGGGGGTGCGGGGGCCGGCCAACGGACGTGGGACGACACCTACTTGGAGAAGGTGTCCCGGGCGCGGACCGCGGCGTCGATCGCCGAGTGGATGGCCGCGCAGTCGGGCGGCGCGGGTGCCTTGGGTGGCACGGTTGGCACCGGCGCCACGGGCGTCACGGATGGCACGGTTGGCGCCAGTGCCGTGGGCGTTTTGGTCGGCACCAGCGCCGTGGGCGTCGCGGACGGCAGGGACAGCACCATCGTCACGGACGGCGCGGTCGACGCCAGTGGCATGGGCGTTACGGGCGCCACCGGCGTCATGGGCGTCACGGACGGTAGGGGCGCCACCGGCGCCACGGGTGCCACGTATAGCACCGGCGGCACCGGCGGCACCGGCGTCATGGTTGCCGCGGGCGCCACGGACAGCACCGGCGTCACGGGCATCACGGGCGTCCCGGCGCAGCCGGAGCCGGCCGCCCCCGCGGCCACCGTGCCGACCGGAGTAGCGCCCCAGCGGTATGTGCTGCGGGGCGTGGCACTGAGCGACGCGCCGGCACCGGACGGCACCACGGCCCTACGGGGCAGCCACCTCCTGGTGCTCGGCGGCAGTGCCCGCCTCACCCAGGCCCTCCTCGCCCGGCTCCATGGCCTCGGGGCGCATGTCGCCCACTCCGACGGGGCCCCGGGCGACGCCGCCGGGCCGCTGGACGGAGTGATCCTGCTGGCCGGTCCCGCCGGGGAGCTGGCCAGGCCGGTGCTGCCGGACGCCTTCCCCCTCTTCAAGGAACTGCTCGGACGCGGGCCGCGCCGGCTGCTGTATGTCCGGCAGGCCGGGGACGACGGAGGCGGCGAAGGGCTTGCCGGTTTCTTCCGTACCGTCGCCCGTGAGTATCCGGACACGGTCGCCCGCCTGGTGTCCGTTCCCGGCTCGTGGGACGACGACGGGACGGCGGACGCCATCCTCGGAGAGCTCCTCGCACCGGACCGGGCGCCCGTCGTCGAGCGCACCACGGACGGCCGGCGGTTCGGCAGCGAACCGCGGGAGGCCCCACGGGACCGGCTGCGCACCGATGACGAGTCCACCGGGGAACGGGCCGCCGAGGCACTCGGCCTCGGGCCGGAGTCCGTCCTGCTGTTCGCGGGCGGCGCGCGGGGCATCGCCGCGCGGGTGGCCATCGCCCTCGCCGCGGCCGCCCGCTGCCGGATCGAACTGCTCGGCCGCACCGGCCCGGCCGACACCGCCGAGCCGCCCGGGATCGCGGGCGTCACCGGCCGCACCGCGTTGCGGGCCGCGCTCGCGGCGCGCGGGGAGCATGGCGGCCCCGCGGAGATCGACCGGGAGGCCGGCCGCGTCCTGGCCCGCCGGGAGATCGAGGCGACCCTCGCCGGGATCCGCGCGGCCGGCGGCGAGGGCCGGTACCGTCGCGTCGATCTGCGGGACCCGGCCGCCGTCGAGCAGGCGGTCAAGGAGACCCATGCCCGCCATGGACGCATCGACGGTCTGGTGCACGCCGCCGGAGTTATCGCGGACGGGCTCATCGCCGACAAGGATCCGGCCTCGTTCGCCCAGGTCTACGAGACCAAGGCGGACAGTGCCCGCACCCTGTTCACCGCGCTGCGCCGGCTGCCCCAACCACCGTGCTTCACCGTGCTGTTCGGCTCCGTGGCGGCCGTGTACGGCAACCGGGGACAGGCCGACTACGCCGCCGCCAATGACGCCCTGGCCACGCTGGGCCGACAGTGGCACCGCCGCACGGGCCGGCGGGTACTGACCGTGCACTGGGGGCCATGGGCCCCGGACGAGGTGCACGGCGGGATGGTCGGCCCCGAACTCGCCCGGGAGTATGCCCGGCGCGGTATCGGCCTGATCGACCCCAGGGAGGGTGTGCTCGCTCTGCTGCGAGAACTGAGCTGGGGCGACGACGAGATGGACGAGGTCGTCTACGCCGCTCCCGGGTGGTGACGGTGAACCCCGAGCCGGTGGCCGTCATCGGGATGGCCGTCACCCTGCCCGGCGCGGAGAACCTCGACCGGTACTGGCACAACCTCCGCACCGGCGCCGACGCCATCTCCGAGGCCCCGCCGGGCCGTTGGGACCAGGACGAGTACCGCTCCGGTGCCATCTACTGCCGGCGCGGCGGATTCATCGACGACCGGCTCACCGGATTCGACCCCGCCGCCTTCGGCATGATGCCGGGCTCCGTCCCGGCCACCGAGCCCGACCAGCTGATCGCCCTGCGCACGGCGGCCGACGCCATCGCCGACGCGGGCGGCCTCACCGCCGTGGACCCCGCCCGGATCGGTGTGGTGCTGGGCCGCGGCGGCTATCTGACCGCCGGGCTGGCGCGGCTCGACCAACGGGTCCGCACCGCCGGCCAGTTGACCCGCACCCTGCGGGAGCTGCTGCCAGGCCTGGGCGAGGAACGGCTGGCCCGGATCCGTACCGCCTTCGAGGAGGCCCTGGGACCGGACAGCCCCGACGGGGTCATCGGACTGGTCCCCAACTTCGCCGCCGCACGCCTCGCCAACCGGCTGGACCTGCGCGGCCCCGCCTACACGGTCGACGCGGCCTGCGCCTCCGCACTGCTGGCGGTCGACCAGGCGGTGACCGAACTGACCACGGGACGCTGTGATGTGATGCTCGCCGGGGGCGTGCACCACTGCCACGATGTGACCCTGTGGTCGGTCTTCGCCCGCCTGGGCGCGCTCTCCCCGACCCAGCGGATCCGCCCCTTCCACCGGGACGCGGACGGTGTGCTGATGGGCGAGGGCACCGCGGTGGTCGTCCTCAAACGGCTCGCCGACGCGGTACGCGACGACGACCGGGTGTACGCGGTGGTACGGGGAGTCGGGGTGGCCGGTGACGGGCGGACCGCGGCCCTGGTGAACCCCGACCCGGACGGCCAGACCCGGGCCGTCCGGCTGGCCTGGGCGGCGGCCGGGGTGGACCCCGCCGCCCCGGGGGCGATCGGCCTGCTGGAAGCGCATGGCACGGGCACCCCGAATGGCGACGCGGCCGAAATCACCACCGTGCGGCGGGTGTTCGGCACCCCGAGCGAACCGGACGCGGTGATCGGCTCGGTCAAGTCGATGATCGGCCACACCATGCCGGCCGCCGGCGCGGCGGGCCTGGTCAAGGCCGCCCTGGCCCTCCACCACCAGGTGCTGCTGCCCACCCTGCACTGTGAAGACCCCCACCCCGCCCTGCTCGCCACCCGCTTCCGCCCGGCCCCGACGGCCCGCCCCTGGGCGGCGGCGGTGCGCCGGGCCGGGGTGAACGCCTTTGGCTTCGGCGGCATCAACGCCCATGTGGTGCTGGAGGAGTTCGCCCCCGCGACCGGGAAGCGGCGGGCCGCATCCCCGGCGCTGCGAGTCCGCGAGCCCGAACCGCTTCTGCGCATCGCGGCGGACACGACGGAAGAGCTGCGCACGCTACTCGAGGGTGAAGACACCCGGCTGCGGGCCGAGGGGGCCATCGGTGCCGGCGGCGCCCGGGTGGCCGTGGCCGGGCCCGGGCCCGAACGCCTGTCACTGGCCAGGAAGGTGGTCGCCCGCGGCCTGGGCTGGGGCGGCCGCCGCGAGGTGTGGTTCGCGCCCCGGCCACTGCTCGGACCGGCCGGCGGCGGCCGCACCGCCTTCCTCTTCCCCGGCCTGGAGGCCGGGTTCACACCCCAGGGCGCGGACATCGCCCGGCACTTCCAACTGCCCCGCCCCACCTGGCAGCAGGCCCGGGTGGGCGCCGTGGCCGAACATGGCGCCGCCGTCGTCGACGCCGGCCGCCTCCTGGCCGCCGCGCTGCGCCGCGTGGGTGTGGTTCCGGACGCCCTGGCCGGGCACAGCGTGGGGGAGTGGACCGCCATGGCCGTCGGCGGGATCTTCGCCGACAAGGAAGTGGACGCCTTCCTAAGGGAGTTCGACCCCACCTCACTGCGCGTTCCGGACCTGGTGTTCGTGGCCTTCGGAGCCCCCGCCGACCAGGTGGAGGCGGCCCTGGCCGGTGTGGACCAGGTGGTGCTCTCCCACGACAACGCCCCGCACCAGTCCGTGGTCTGCGGCCGTGCCGCCCAGGTGGCGAAGGTGACGGAACGGCTGCGCCGGGCGGGCGTGCTCGGCCGCGAGCTGCCCTTTGAGTCCGGCTTCCACACCCCCATGCTGGCGCCCTATCTGGGGCCCATCCGGGAGGCGATGCGCCGCTTCACCCTGCACCGGCCCTGGGTGCCGGTCTGGTCGGGTACGACCTGCGCGCCGTTCCCGCAGGGGGAGGCGGAGGTCCGTGAACTGGCCGTGCGCCATCTGCTGGAGCCGGTCCGGTTCCGTGGTCTGGTCGAGTCCCTGTACGCGGCCGGGTTCCGGGCCTTTGTCCAGGCCGGCCAGGGCCAGTTGCCGGCGCTGGCCGGCGATATCCTCACCGGCCGCGAGCACCTGGCGGTCTCCGCCGGAACCATGGACGACGACGGCCTGGGCCAACTGCGGCGGGCCGTGGCCGGGCTGTGGGCGTATGGGGCGGAGCCCGACTTCACGGCCCTGGACCCCGGGGGAGTCCGCGGCACCGGCACCGTACCTCCGCGACCGGCCACCGGCCCGGCCCGGCCGGAGGTGCGGCTCGCCCTGGATGCCGGACCGGTCCACCTCGAACCCGCCACCCGGGACCGGCTGCGCGCGGCGCTGCGCGACGCGCCGGCCGCCCCGGGCGGATCCAGTCAACTCGACCACGCCGCACGGCGGTTCCCGGCGGCGGCGGAGCTGAGTGCCCTGCTGGCCGAGACGGCCGACGCGGCCGCCGCCCTCTTCGCCGCACACGGCGGCCCCCGGCCCGCCACACCCGCACCACGGCGGGCGACAATGGCGGGCCACCCGGCGGACCTCGCCCGGACCAGCACGGTCCGGGTGGCCCTGGACACCATGCCCTACCTCGCCGACCACTGCTTCTACCGTCAGCGGCCCAACTGGCCCGATATCGGGGACCGTTGGCCGGTGGTCCCCGCGACCACCATGATCCAGCGCATGGCGGACGCGGTGACCGCGACCGGCACCGGTGTCCCGGTAGCCGTCCGCGAGGCCCGGTTCCTGGAGTGGCTGGTCGCCGAGCCGGCCGTCGAGGCCACCATGACCGTGAGGACCAACCCCGGCCAAACCCGCCGCCATACGGTGGAGTTCGGCCGGTATGCGCGTGCGGAGATCGAGACGGCGCCCGGCCACCCGGCACCGCCCGCCCGCTGGCCCGAACCGGCCGGCGAGGAGGTGCCCACCGTCTCGGCCCGGCGGATGTACCAGGAGCGCTGGATGTTCCATGGCCCGCTCTTCCGGGGCGTCACCACGGTCACCGCCCTGGGCGCACGGCACGTCCGGGGCGTGCTCACCGCTCCGCCGGCACCCGGCGCGCTCCTGGACAACGCCGGACAGCTGCTCGGCTACTGGCTGATGGCCACCCACCCCGACCGCACGGTGGTGCTGCCGGTCGGGATCCGGGAGATCCGCTTCCATGGACCGGAGCCCGCGGCGGGCCAACTCCTCGACTGCCACATCCGGATCACCTCCCTCACCGAGACCCTGCTGGCGGCGGACATCCAGCTCAGCCACCGTGGAACCGTCTGGTGCGCGATCAATGGCTGGGAGGACCGCCGGTTCGACGCACCGCCCGTCACCGAGGCCATCCGGCGGTGGCCCGAGCGCAGCACGCTGGCCCAGGCCCAGCCCGGTGGCTGGCATCTGGTCTTCGAGTACTTCCCCGACCCGGCCTCCCGCGAGCTGATGATGCGCAACCTGCTGGGCGGCGCCGAACGGGACGCCTACGCGGCCCGCCCGCCACGGGGGAGACAGCAATGGCTGCTCGGGCGGATCGCCGCCAAGGACGCCGTGCGTCAGTACTTATGGCAGCACGGTGCCGGCCCGGTCTTCCCCGCCGAGATCCGGGTCCGCAACGACGACAGCGGCCGGCCGCACCCGGAAGGGGTGCACGGCCGGGAGCTGCCCCCACTGGAGTTGTCCCTCGCCCATTGCGCGGAAGCCGCGGTGGCCCTGGTGCGCCCGGCCGGCGCCGTACCCACCGGCATCGACATCGAGGAGATCAGCGAGCGGCCGGCGGCCACCCGGGACGCGGTGCTGGCCCCCGAGGAGCGCCCGCTCTTCGACCGGCTCGGCGGCGACGCGCACACCCTGATCCGCTTCTGGGCGGCCAAGGAGGCCGCGGCCAAGGCCGAGGGCACCGGCCTGCGAGGCAGACCGCGGGACTTCCGCGTCGCCACCGCCGACGGTGACCGGCTGACGGTCCATACGCCCCGTGGCCACACCCACCCCGTGTCCCTCGCCGAGATCGGCAACCCGCCCGGCCTGCGGCCCCGCCGGTATGTCGTCGCCTGGACCGAGGACACTCATCGGCAGCACCACGAGGAGAGCCCCCTATGACCCCCACCCCCGCGTCCAACGCGTCCAAAGCCCTCCCGGAGGCCGGCGAGAGCGCGGTCCTCGCCGAACTCACCGAGGCACTGCACCGTGTGCTCCCCGAGCTTGGCCTCGAAGCCATGGCCATCACCATGGACACCCGCTTTGTCGAGGACCTCGACCTGGAATCCATCGACCTGATCACCCTCACCGGCGAACTCGGGCGCCGCTATGGCGACCGGGTCGACTTCCCGGCCTTCTTCGCCGCCCTGGAACTCCCCGAGATCATCGGGCTCTCCGTCGGTCAGGTCGTCCGCTATATCGCCGGATGCCTGGGGTGACGGCCATCCGGCGCCCGCGCCTGAACGCCGTGCGCATCGGACCGCCCGGCCGGAACCCTGTCGTCCTGGTGCATGGCATCGCCACGGACAACCTGAGCAGCTACTACTTCACCGTGGCCCCGGTCCTCGCGGCGGCCGGACACGATGTGGTGATGTACGACCAGCGCGGCCACGGCCGCAGCGAACGCCCGGCCACCGGCTACCACTTGGCGGACTTCACCGGCGATCTTGACGCCCTCCTCCACGACCTGGACATCACCGGCCCGGTCCACCTGGTCGGCAACTCCTTCGGCGGCACCGTCGCCTTCGACTACGCGCTGCACCACCCCGACCGGATCGCCGGCGTCCTGGTCGTGGAGTCCGAGCCGCCCACCGTGGCCTGGGCGGCCAAGATGAGCGCCCTGCTGGCGGGCTCGGCACACCAGCTCCGGGACCCGCGGACCCTGCCCTGGATCGAGCGGACCTACGGCCGGCATGAGGCCCGACTGGTGCGCTGGGCCTGCCCGTTGCTGCATGGGACGACGATCGCCGAGGACATCGCGGCCAGCCGCATACCCAACGAAGAGCGTTGGCGGACTCTGGATGTGCCGGTGCTCGCGGTGTACGGGGACACCTCCGACCTCGCCGCAATGGCGGACTGGCTGGAGTCCCTGCTCCCCGACTGCCGTACCCGCCGGATCGCGGGACATGGCCACTCCGTGCTGGTCGGCACCCCACGGACCGTCGGACCGCTGATGCTGGACTGGCTCCGTACGGGGCACCGGCACCCGGCGAAGGCCATCCGGGTATGAGGCGCTTCCTCTTTGTGGTGCCACCGCTCGTCGGACATATCAACCCGGCGGTCGCGGTCGCCGCCGAACTCACCCGGCGCGGCCACCGGGTGGCCTGGGCCGGACTCCCCGCCCTGGTCGAGGAGTTGGCGGGACCCGGCGCGGAAGTCCACCCCTGCGCGGCGCCCGCCGGTCTGCACCGGCCTCCCGGGCTGCGCGGGGTGGCGGCGCTGCGCTTTCTGTGGCAGGACTTCCTCGGGCCGCTCGCCACCGCGATGGCGCCCGGGGTGGAACGGGCCGTCGCCGCCTGCCACCCGGATGTGATCGTCGCCGACCAGCAGGCGCTCGCCGGAGCGCTGACCGCCGAACGGCTGGGCATCCGCTGCGCCACCTCCGCCACCACCTCCGCCGAGTTCTCCGCCGCGCTCGACGGAATGCCCAAGGTGGCGGCATGGATCCATGAGCTGCTGGCCGGGCTGCGCGGCACGCTGGGCGATCCGGCGCGCACCCATGACCCGCGGTTCTCGCCGGACCTTGTCCTCGCCTTCACCACCACCGCCCTGGCGGGCGAGTGCACCCCGCCCCCGCAGACCCGTTTTGTAGGACCCGCGCTCGCGCCACGGCCCGAACCGGCGCCCTTCCCCTGGCAGCGGCTGGACCCCGGCCGGCACACCGTCCTGGTCTCCCTCGGCACCGCCAACACCGATCTCGGCGCCCGCTTCCTCGCCGAGTGCGCCGCGGCCGTAAGGGACCGCGCACGGCAGGTCCAGGCCGTGATCGCCGACCCGGGCGGGGTGCTCGACGGCGCCCCGGACGACGATGTGCTGGCGGTGGACCGGATGCCACAACTCGCCCTGCTGCCCCGGGCGTCGGCGGTGGTCTGCCACGCCGGCCACAACACCGTCGCCGAGTCCCTGACGCATGGGGTGCCGCTGGTGGTCGCCCCGATCCGGGACGACCAGCCCGTGATCGCCGCACAGGTCACCGCGGCCGGCGCCGGGATCCGCGTCCGGTTCGGCCGCGGCGACCGCCGCGTCATCGGCGCCGCACTGGACGAGTTGCTCACCGCCCCTCAGTACCGCGCGGCCGCCCGCCGGGTTCAGGACTCCTTCCGCGCCGCGGGAGGAGCCGCCGCGGCCGCCGCCCACCTCGAAGAACTCGCCGCCACAGCACGAGGAGAACCAGGAGGAGCATGAACCGGACCCAGCAAGTCGCCCGGCTCCGCATCGCCTACCAGCGCGAACTCGCCCTTGGCACCGAACGCTTCCAGGCAGCGAAGCGCACCGTGTGCCCCTGGTGCGGCTCATCCCGGCTGCGAACCCGGCTGCGCACCGTCGACCTGCTCCAGCACAAGCCCGGCACCTTTGTCATCGACCAGTGCCGGGACTGCTCCCACTCCTTCCAGAACCCCCAACTCACCCCCGAGGGACTGGACTTCTACTACCGGGACTTCTATGACGGACTGGGTGCCGCCCAGGCGGAATGGGTCTTCGGCGCCCAGGGCAGCCGCAAGCGCTACCTCGCCGGCGCCCGCGCCCTGCTCCCGTTCGGCACCCCCCGCCGCTGGCTGGACGTCGGCACCGGGTACGGGCACTTCCCCCAGACCGCCCGGACTGTGCTTCCGGCCACCGTCTTCGACGGCCTCGACCTCGGCGAAGGTGTCGAGGAGGCCAGGAACCAGGGCCGGATCGCCGAGGCGTACCAGGGTCTGCTCACCGAGCTGGCGCCCAAGCTGGAGGCGAGATATGACGCGGTGAGCATGTTCCACTATCTGGAGCACTCCACCGACCCGCGCGCGGAACTGACCGCCGCCCGGACCGTCCTCGCCCCCGGCGGGCACCTGATCATCGAGGTGCCGGACCCGGAGTGTGTGATGAGCCGGATCCTGGGCCGCTGGTGGACGGGGTACTTCCAGCCCCAGCACCAGCACCTCATCCCGCTCGCCAACCTCCGCCGCGAACTGGAATCACTGGGCTGCGCCGTGGTGGCCGTCGGACGGCGCGAGCCGCATATCCGGGCCGAACTCACCGGCGCAGCGGCCCTCGCCCTGGGCCACTTCCTGCCGCCCGCCGACGACCCCTGGCGCGCCCGCCCGCCCAGCCGTCTCCAACGGACGGCCCGCGAGGCCCTGTTCTGGTCGGCCGTCCCCCTGATCGCCGGCGTCTACGGTCTCGACCAGCTGCTCGCCCCGCTCCTCAGCCGGACGCGGTTCTCCAACGCCTACCGGATCGTGGCCCGCAGCGGAGCCGCTCCCCGCTGAGCACGCTGCGGTTCAGGCGAACCGCAGCAGGGTCACCGCGGGGGAGATGGACCGGAAGACCGGCACCAGATGCTGGTACTGGATGAACCGGCCCGTCACCCCACGGCCGCGCTCCATGGTCAGCGCCCGCACCTCGGTGATGCGCGGATGCACCGAGTACAGCCGGTGACGGTCACCGGGCGCCATCGACCAGTGCATCGGCGGGATGGTCAGCTCGCCGATCCGGATCTTTCCCTCGCGCGTCAGCCTGGTGATCCAGCGGGGCATCGAGTCCAGGATCAGCGCTCCGCCCGGCAACCGCTCGGCGCATGCGGCGATGATCTCCCTCACTTCGCGGGGCCGCAGATACATCATCAGCCCCTGCGCGGTGACGATCGTGCCCCGTTCAGGGGCGTCGATCTCATCGAGCCAGCTGAGGTCGGCGGCGGACCGGGCAAGGACCCGCAGCCGTGGATGTTCCGGCAGCACCGCGCACCGCAGCCCGACGGCCTCCGGCAGGTCGACGCTCAGCCAGCGCAGCCGCCCGTTGTCCACGCGCCAGAACCCGGTTTCCAGACCCTCGCCGAGCGCGACCACGGTGGCCTCCGGATGCCGGTCGGTGTACCGCAGCACCGCCCGGTCGAAGGTGAGCGAACGCAGCCCCTGCACCTGGGAGAAGAGGGGATGCGGAGGACCCAGCCGGGCCTCGAAGGGGTAGTCGAGGGCCTGGATCAGCGCGGTCGCCAGGGGATCGTCCAGCACCGGGTCGGCGTGCCCCGCCTCGCAGGCCCGATTCCACAGGGTCCACAGCAGCGTCTCCGGCAGGCCGCTCAACTTCGCTTTGAAACGGGCGGGTTGGGTGCCGTCGTCCGGCTTGTGCCCAGGGGGCATCGTCAGGTCTCCCGAGGTCGCTTGTCGAGCGGGACCGGCGGCTGTCCGGTCTGCTGGAGCACGGTCAGTGAGGTCAGGCGGATTCGGTGCGAGCGGCATTCGGCGCGGACCAGGTCGCCGGTGCGGAGCCGGGCCCATAGCCTGGGGTCGAGGCCGAAGGACCAGGCATAGGACGAGCGGCCGTCGTCGAGGGCGCAGTAGTAGGCGGTCCGGGAGCGGCTGTTGTCCCGGCCGGATGTGATCACCCGTGACCACAGGCTCACCACGGTGGCTTCAAAGGACTCCTCGGCGGGGAACCGGCGCAGCCTCCGGAACGCGGGTAGCCATAGTGCCGTCACCACCACCCAGCACAGCACCGGCACGGACACCGGGACCGCCGCCTCGGATGCGGGCAGCCGGCGGAAGCCGGAGCCCAGGGAGAGGGCCACGGCCGCGCACAGCAGTGTCAGAACGACGAACTGGGAGGGCAGCCCCCACCGGGAGACGGAGCCGATCCGCACCGGCCGCCACCGGCCGCCATGGGATGACCAGACCCAGCGGTCGGAGCGGGGAGTCTCGCCGGGGGCCGCTCCGGGGGCCAGCGATCGGCACACGACAAGGGGATCCAGCGCGGGGTCGTCGGCCGGGGATCCGTTGGCGCGCCACCAGCGGGCCGCCTGTCTGCCCTCCGGGGTGAGCTTCGGCCCATAGGTCAGCAGGTTCACCGGCACCATGATCAGGGGCAGGGTGAGCAGCGCGAGCATCCCCGACCAGTACAGGGAGCCGACATACGGCAGCCATCCGCAGAACAGCAGCACCCCCAGGAGCAGGGCCAGGGCCTTCCAGGCGAACAACTCCCCGTCACCGGCCGGCCCCCAGACCAGGCCGGCCTCGTCGGACTCGTCGCGCACGGCCTGCCGGAACTCCTTCCACCAGCGGTCGTACTCCTTGCCGTCCGCCGGTCCGAGTGCGGCCAGCGGCACCCACTCCAGGCCGCCGCGGCGCTGTTCGATCCGCTGGAGCACCAACTCGCCATGGCGGGGGGCTGGTTCGATTCCCGCGACGCCGGGCGGACCGTCCTCGGGACGCGCGGGTGGCCGTGCGTCCCGCTGTTCGGGAGCGGGGGTGGCCGGGGCCGTGGTGACGGCGAGCCGGCCATGGTCCAGATGGGTCAGGTGAACCCGTGCGGCGCGTTCCAGCGCGAGCAGGGTGTGTGCCACTGCCGAGGTGGTGACCGAGCCGTTGTGCAGCAGCAGTTGAACGGCCGCCGGAGACAGCCGCTCGGCGGGCGGGGGCTGGGGGCGCGGGCGGCGGATCCGCCGTAATCGCAGGATGCCGCAGAACACCGCGTTGATCGCCACGCATAGCGCCACCAGCCCAAGCAGCACCGCACTCTCCCCTTGTGCAACCGTGCAGGACGCGGAATCTCCATCAACTTCAGCATGGCCGAGGCCACCTGCACAGGGGAATGAGTCAATTCCGGGCGGGAGCCAGGACCGGCAAGGCCGCCGTGCGGCTCCTGAACAGGCCGGTCCCGCCCGACTGTTCAGGAGCCGCGCCCCTTACCGGGTGCCTCAGTGCCGCGCGTTGCCGTGCCGTGCGGAGCCGTGCTGTGCGGTGCTGTGCTGTGCGGTGCCGTGGTTGCCGTGGTTGCCGTGTGCGGCGTCCGCCGAGCAGCCGCCGGCCGCGCAGGTGTCGAGCCAGGTGTTGAAGTCGTCGTCGTAACGGGTGCCGATGTCCGAGTTGTAGACGGCATAGCCGCCCGCGTAGTCACCGGCCCGGAACTTGGCGAGCATGGCCTGGATGTCCTCCGGGTGCTTCTCGAACATATAGCGCACCGCCAGGTAGCCCCAGGGGTAAGTGCGGGTCACATCACTGTTGTTGTAGGTGCTCTGCCACAGTGTGCTCAGGGCATAGGTGTGCTTGCCCGCCTCGGCGACCGCCTCGGTGTCGGTGACCCCGCGGTAGCCGTAGGAGACATACTCGGCCAGCCCCTCGATCCACCAGATGTCCGGAACAGTGATCTCCTGGGTGAAGTCGCCCTTCATGTCGTAGCGGGCGTCGAGGTAGTGCGTGTACTCGTGGTTCAGGTTCCATATGCCCGCCGTGAAACCGTCGTCATAGCCCTTCTGGTACATGATCGAGCGGGGCTGGTTGGCGGGGTCGGTCGGGTTCCCGGTCAGGGTGATGCCGCCGTTGTCGGTGTCGACGCCGAATATCGCTCCCGCGTATGTCTGGTAGTCAAGGCGGCTGGAGAAGACGACCAGCTGAAGGGTGTCCTCGTACTGGCCGGGGATCGAGCCGTTGTCCTTCACCAGGCCGTGGAAGTACCCGTCCTGCTTCTGGAGGCTGTCACAGGCGGCGGCGAGCTCGTCCGAGTTGAGCGTCTGGGCCCGGATGGTGCGCGTCCCGTCGCAGGTGTAACTGATCGGCAGCGCGGCCGCGGTGAGCCGGTCGGTCAGGCTGCAGGTGTCGTAGTACGAGCAGTTGTCCTTGTCGCTGGAGTCGGCCTGTTGCGCGATGCCGACCCAGAGCGGGGCGGTCCTGCCGGTGATCGACGAGGCATCGAGCAGTCCCTTCATCAGCGGGCGCACCTTTTCCTGGAGCGCGGAGTGCTGGATGAAGCGGGCCATTTCGATGCCGGCGTTGGAGGCCAGGAAGGAGTTGTCGGTGCCCAGCAGGCCGAGGTGGTTCTGGGCGAAGGAGTAGAGGGTGTCGAGGATGCCCGGGTCGTTGGTGACCGCCTGGATGAAGGCGGGGTTCTGATGCCCCCGGAACAGCGGGGTGTAGACGTTGTTGACCGCGCTGATCATGGCGGGGAACGCGTCGTACGAGCTGTCGTAGGCGTTGAGGACCTTTTTGTAGGTGTCGAGGTACCGCGCCTGCTCATTGGCGCTGTCGGTGAGGGTGATCACCTCACCGATGACATCGCCATTGGCCTGGCTGACATCCATGAAGTGCGGGTTGGCGACAAACGCGTCCAGGGCGCCTTCGATGGCGGCCGACAGGTCCGTACCGTAACCGCCCACATCATTGGGGTGGTTGTACTGGACGTAGTAGCCGGCCCGCAGGAAGAGTACGAGCTGCTGCGCGCCGGTCGAGTTGTCGCCGGAGTAGGTCGCCGCGACGCTCCGGAGAGCGTTGGCGACGGTGACCATCTGGGGTTCGCGGAAGGTCCAGTAGGCGTCCCCACCGGTGACGGTAAACAGAGTGTTGACGCAGTCGGTGGTCGATGCCCTGATGTAGTCGACCAGGTCCGAGCCGCTCCGGGAGGCGAAGTCCGCCGGGGTACAGGAGGCCGCGTCGGCCCGTGCCGCTCTCTTCTTCTTCGCCGCCGTGCCGCTGTGCTGGGGCGTCGGTGCGCTGTGCGGACGGAGCCGGGCGGCGGCCAGCGGTGCGCCCTGCACCGCGGGGCGGTCCGAAGCGGTGGCGGCGGCCGGACCGGCCGGCGGCAGCGGCCGCTTCGCGGACTTGGCACCGGCGACGGGCTTGGCGGGGGTCTTGACGTGGGCCTTCGCCGGGGCCTTCGTGGGGGACTTGGCCGGGCCCGCCGGGCCGGACACCGCGAGAGCCGGGGTGGCCAGCAGGCCGGTGACCGTGGCAAAAGCCGCCAGGCCGACGGCCGTTGACCTGAGACGCGGATGACGTGCCATGAGCTGCTCCTTGTTCATCCGGCCGGCCGCGCCGATGCGGCCGGTCGTGCTGCTGCGGAACGAGAGGTCCTCGGAACAGGAGAGGCGACAGGGCTACCGGCGATAACAGAAAGCCGGGCATGAGTTGTCCGCGATACGGCGCGGGAGGCACAACAAAGGGCCCTGAACAAGGCGTTGCCTGTTCAGGGCCCAAAGGGAGATGCGCCGGGCCTCCGTGGCGGGAGGTCAGTCCTTCTGCGCGATGGGGGGAAGCTTGCGCAGCTTCACACTGGACTTGGTGTCGAAGGACCAGTCCAGCATCTTCACCGCGTCCGGGTAGCGCTGGACCGAGTCATTGAGGATGACACCGATCACCGTGCGCTTGCCGCGCTGCGCGGCGAACACGATACAGGGGCCGGCGGCGGTGCCGGTGCCGGTCTTGATGCCGATGGCGCCCTTGTAGGAGCCCAGCAGCTTGTTGGTGTTGTACCAGGTGTAGGTGCGATTGCGGTTGGTGGCCTTCTGCCGGGTGCTGGTGGTCTTGACGACCGTGGTGAAGGCCGGGCTGGTCATGGCGCGCCGGGCCAGCTTGGCCAGGTCACGCGGCGTGGTGTGGTTGTCCCCCTTGTCGGATATGCCGTCGAAGGAGTCGTAGTGGGTGTGCTTCAGGCCCAGTTCGGCGGCCTTCTTGTTCATCTTGCCGACGAACGACTTGGTGCGCGCGGCCTCGGTGGAGCCGGTGCCGAAGGTGTCGGCGAGCGCGTACGCCGCGTCACAGCCGGACGGCAGCATCAGGCCGTAGAGCAGCTGGCGCACCGTCATCTTGTCGCCGGTACGCAGGTCGGCGGTGCTGGCGCCGGTGCGCTCGACGTAGTCGCGGTACGACTGCTTGATGGTGACCTGACGGTTGAGGTTGACGCCCCGGGTCTCCAGGACCGTGACCGCGGTCATGATCTTGGTGGTGCTGGCCATCTGCCGCTCGGTGTCGGCCGACTTGCCCCACAGCTGCCGGTTGGCGCCGCTGTCCAGCAGGAACGCGCCCTTGGCGGCGATGCCCGACGGACCGGTGGCCGCCTCGGCGGTGGCCGCCGGAATCGCCACCGCCAGGGCGGCGGTCGACGCGGTCAGCGCCAGTCCCCACCGGCGGACCGGTCTGGCCCCATGTCGCTGCATGTCACTCCTTTTCATGCCGGTTCCCCCGCCTGCCGGGGGAACCAGCCGATACTCCCATGGCCCCGGGTGCCGGGGAGAATCGATGGCCTCAGCTCCCTTTTGCGGCACATGAGTTAGATGGCCAGGGGTGCGAATTCCGGCTGCGTTTAACGTGATTTGACCCGGCGGGTGGAACCACGGGGCCGGGCCCCGCGTCAGGCGCCGCGCTTGTCGGTGGCCCGGCCCACCGCCTCCACCAGTGGCACCATCCGGAACGGCACCCGCTCGCGCAGCACCATCTCGGTGCGGGTGCGCACCACCCCCGGCATCCGCACCAGCAACTGGATCACGTCCTCCAGATGTGCCGGATCGCGGGCCACCACCCGGGCCATCAGATCTCCGCCGCCGGTGATGGAGAAGGCCTCCAGAATCTCCGGGACCCCGCCCAGCGCGTCCGCCACCGGATCGAGGTGCCCCTGGGTCACCTCGATATGGACGAAGGCCAGCACCGGGTGCCCCAGCGCGGCCGGCGACAGCCGGGGCCCGGTGCCGGTGATCACACCATCCCGCTCCAGCCGGTCCAGCCGGGCCTGGAGGGTGCCCCGGGCGATGCCCAGCAGTCGGGCGTACTCCCGCACGCTGGTGCGCGGCCGCTCCAGCAGCAGCTTGAGGATCTTGGCGTCCAACGCGTCCACGGCCATGGGCCAACGGCTCCCTTGTGGTTCTGGATCAGGGCTGATCACTGTACCAATGGCTCAATTTCTGCTGGAACAGTTGAGCCACCGGTGAAGCGGATGCTTTCCTTCTCCCATCGATGGCGTTGCGATGCTGCGTCGGACGGCGAGGAAGCCGGATCCCGACCCCCGCAGCGCCTTTGTCATGCCATGCGCTCTGTCATGCCACGTGCCGTGTGCTGTCGGGCGCCGAAAGGGGGCGACGGCTCTGAAGAGGATGTTCACGGCTCCGGACCCGGGCCGGGTGAGGCTGCGCAGCTCCGCCCGGGCCGTGCTCGGCGTGAGCCTCGCGGTCACGGCCTGTCTGCTGGCCGGTCTGCCGCTGCCCGCCGCCATCCTGGGCGGCCTGGCGGCCATGCTCGCCCTCTTCACTGTCGCCGACCCGACCGTGCGGCGGCAGGCGGTCACCACCGCGCTGCTGCCGGCGGCCGGCCTGCCGGTGCTCACCCTGGCCACGCTGCTGCACGCACAGCCGCCGGCACGCGACGCGGCCTTTGTGGCCGTGGTCTTCTGCGGGGTGTACGCCCGGCGCTGGGGCGCCCGGGGACATGCGCTCGGGGTGTTCGCGTTCATGATGTTCTTCGCCACCCAGTTCCTGCGGGCCCGCCCCGGCGAACTGGCCGAGCTCTACGCCGCCGTGGCACTGGCCCTGTCGGTGGCCGCACTGGCCCGCTTCGGCCTGTGGTGCTTCGAGCGCCGCACCCCGCCGCCGGCCCAGCCCGCCCCGTCCCCGGCCCGCGGCCTCGCCCGGCCCACCACCCGGCAGGCCTGCCAGGCCGCCTTCGCCTGCGCCCTGGCGCTGGCCGTCGGACAGGCCGTCTCCGGCACGCGCTGGTACTGGGCGGTGGGCGCCGCCTGGTGGATCTTCGTCAACACCGCCTCCCGCGGCGAGACGCTGGTGCGCGGCTTCCGCCGGGTGGTGGGCACCGTGACGGGCATCGGGGTGGGACTGCTGGTGGCGGTCCCGCTGCACGGGGCCGTGCTGCCCACCGTGCTGCTGCTGGCGGCCTGCGTCTTCGGCATCTTCTACACCGCCGGCCCGTCCTACAGCTGGATGATGTTCTTCGTCACCGTGCTGGCCGGGCTGCTCTACGGGCTGATGGGGGTGCTGCACCCCGCCCTGCTGGGCCTGCGCCTGGAGCAGACCCTGGTGGGCGCGGCGGCCGCCGGGCTGGCGGTGGCCCTGGTGCTGCCGGTCACCACCCACGCGGCCACCGACGGCTGGGTGCGCCGGGCCCTGCTGGCCGTACGGGAGTGCATGGCGCACTCCACACGGCGACTGGCCGGCGACCACCGCGCCGACCCGGCCCCGCACATCGCCGAGCTGGAACTGCTGCTCACCCGGGTGCGGATCGCGCTGGCGCCGCTGCTGCACCCGCTGAACCCGCTGCGCGCACGGCGGGAACGGGCCCGTCAGGTGCTGGCCCACCTCGACGACTGCGCACGGCAGACCCGGGCACTGGCCGAGGCCGCCGCCGACCCCGGGGCCGCGCACGACATCCGGCTGATCGCCGCCTGCCACCGGGTGGAGAGCACACTGCTGGAACTGGCGGCACCGGACGAGGCCGCCACCGGCCCGGCGCCGGACGGAGCCCCCGCCCACCACCCCGGCGCCGAACGGGCCCTGGCCCATCTGCACGACCTGGAGGCCGCCCTGGTCTCGCTGGCGGCACCGCTGCGGAGCGGGGCACCCGGGGTCTTCGCCCAGGGCTGAGCCGCCGGGCGGCAAGGCCGGAGGTAACCTCGCCCGCACCGGACGACGGAAGGCGGCGCGTGATGAGCGGTTCCCGGAATGCTCGGGGCGCTCGGGGTTCTCTGGCGTATCTGGGCTCGTTCACCGAGGCGGGCGGCCACGGCCTGACCACGGCCCGGGTGGACGCCCGTACCGGGGCACTGACGCCGGTGCACAGCACCGGTGCCGTGGCCAACCCCTCCTTCCTGGCGCACGGCCCCGGCCGGGACACCCTCTACGCGGTCAGCGAGACGGACGACGGCGCCGTGGCCGCCTTCTCCCTCGCCGATCCCGGACACCCGGCGCCGCTCGCCGCCCCGGTGCCGGTGCGCGGAGCCGCCCCCACCCACCTCGCCCTGGCCGCCGGCCAGCTGTTCACCGCCAACTACGGCTCGGGCAGCGTCAGCGCCCTGCCGCTGCGGCCGGACGGCGCCCCGGGCGAGCCCACGGCGGTGCTCGCCCACCGGGGCGGCGGCCCGGTGGCCGGACGGCAGGAGGGCCCGCACGCCCATGCGGTGCTGCCTGACCCCTCCGGCCGCTGGCTGCTGGCGGTGGACCTGGGCACCGACTCCGTCCACTGCTACGCCCTCGACCCGGCCACCGGAGTGCCGGCCGCCCACCGGGAGACACCGCTGCCGCCCGGCACCGGGCCACGGCAGCTGGTGTTCCACCCCAGCGGCCGGCGGGCCTATGTGCTGGGGGAGCTGGAGCCCACGGTCACCGTCTGCCGGTGGGACGCGACGGCCGGCGTCCTGGAGCCGCTGGGAGCAATCCGGGTGGTGCCGCCGGGATTCACTGGCGAGACCTTCCCCTCCAGCCCGGTGATGTCGGCCGACGGCCGCTTCCTGTGGGTGGCCAACCGGGGCCGGGACAGCATCCTCACCCTCGCCGTGGACCCCGCCGGCGACCGCCTGGAGCCGCGCGCGGAAGTGGGGTGCGGCGGGCACTGGCCGCGCCATCTGGCCGGGCATCCGGGCGGCCGCCTGCTGTACGCGGTCAATGAGCGCTCCGGTGACATCACCTGGTTCACCGTGGACCCGGGCACCGGAGTGCCCCGGCGCGCGGGCTCGGTGCCGGTGCCCGCGGCCTCCTGCGTGATCTTCTCCTGACCGGGGCCGGTCCCAGGGGACGGGGCCGTGTTCTTGGGTCCCGTCTCATGGGAACGGGGCCGTGCCATCAGCGCCGCGCCGGAAAACCGGAAAAACACGACGGCGGGCCGGGACCTGTGCGCTGGTCCCGTCCCGCCGTCCGTTCGTGGGGCCGGTCAACGGCCGGGCGCCCCCTGGGGCGACAGGGTGATGCCCAGCAGCGTCGCGTAGTGGGCCAGCACCAGCTTGCCGATCGCCGGGTAGGCGCCCAGCGGCTCGGCGGCCGTGCAGCCCGCCTCCTTGGCGGCCATGGACGGCAGCGCCTCGTCGGCCTCCGGGCCGATCAGACAGGGGGCCAGCGCCAGGCTGCGGGAGCCGGAGCTACGCAGCTGCTCGGCGGCCCGGGTCACCGCGCCCTCCTCGTCCAGCGCCGCCGCCAGCACCGGCACCGCCAGCCGCGCGGAGAGCAGCATGCCGGTGATGCCCGCCGCCTGCACCGCCTCGGCGCCCCCCACGGTTGCCAGCACGATGCCGTCCGCAGCAGTTGCGACTGTGAACAGGCGAGCCCGGTCGGCACGGGCCAGGCCGGCCTCGGAGAGACGGACGTGCAGGGCCTCCGCCAGCAGCGGGTGCGGGCCCAGGGTGTCGGTCAGCTCAAAGGCCGAGCCGCTGCTCACCACCGATTGGCGTATCCGGCGCGAAACCGCGCTGTCCGGCCCCGCCAGCAGCGGCACCACCACCGCGGCCGGTCCGTCCGCCCAGGTCGGGGCGGGGGCGTCGGAGTCGGAGTCGGCCGCCAGGGCCGCCTGGCGGGCCTGCTCGGCCCGGGCGGCGTGCTGGGAGGCCGCGAAGCCGAGCACGGCGTCCAGCGCCGGGTAGCCCTCGGCGTCCCCCTGGGCGTCCACATAGCCGATCCGCGCGTCCAGGCCGGGCAGCTCGGAGCGGGCGATGCTGAGGATCTCCTCGGCAAGACGGCGCGTGGCAGGGTCGGGCGCGCCGGGCACCGCCAGAACGAGCGGGGGCGCACCCGCCGGCGCACTCGCGGGCTCCGGCCGCCGGTGCCGCCCGGGCTGGCGGGGACGGGGCATTCGTACAGGCAGGCCGGAGGCCGGTCCAGTGGGGGAGCTCATGGCGCCGCATGTTAGTCGCTCCGAGGGCTCGGCCGTTCGGGCGGGGGTTACCAGACGGCCTCTGGCCGATTTTATTCGGTGGTTTATCCGATCGACAGAGTGTGTGTTCAGGCGATGACGGTGAGAAGTGCCGAGTCCACGGGCAGCAGCAGACTGTCCGTCAACAGGGCCGCCGCCAGGCGCACCGCGCCGTCCAGCGGGCCGCCCGCACTGTTCACCAGCCGCGCATAAGGCAGTTGCTTTTGCAATTCTTCCTGGAGGGGATCGAGCAGGGGCGCCCCCAGCTCGAACAGCCCGCCGGTGAGTGCCACTTGACCGGTGTCCGGACCCGGACGCTCCGCAGGAGGAGGGCAGGCGGCGGCCGCCGCCTCGGCGATCCGCCGGGCGGCCGCGCGCAGGATGCCGCCCGCCACCGGGCAACCGGCGGCACAGCGGGCGACCTCGGGCGCGAAGGACGCCAGGAAGGCGGGCCGGTCCGTGCGCGGGTAGAGCCGGCCCGGCAGCCCGGCCGCCGGACCGAACACCGCCTCCGCCCGCGCCAGCAGTGCGGCCGAACCGCCGCGCCGCCCGTCGTGCGCGCGCAGCGCCGCCTCCAGCCCGGCCCGGCCGATCCAGGCGCCGCCACCGCAGTCGCCCAGCAGATGCCCCCAGCCGTCCGCCTTGCGCCAGCCGGATCCGGGCAGCAGATCGGTGCCCAGCGCCACCAGCCCGGTACCCGCGGCGACCACGGCGCCGGGGCGCTGGCCCAGGGCGCCCGCATAGGCGGTCACCGCGTCGGAGGCCAGCACCAGATGGCGTACGCCCAGCTCGGCGCGGAGCGCCCCGGGCAGCACCGCGCGCAGCTCGCCGCCCAGGCCGGCCATCCCGGCCGCGCCCACACACACCGCCCGGCACGGTCCGGCGCCCGACTGCCGCAGCAGCTCACGGGCCGCGGGCAGCAGTCGTGCCAGCAGATCCCGGGCGTCGATACCCCGCTCACCGGTGCCGACCGGGGACAGCGAGGACCAGGTCAGCGCGGGCGCACCGGCCTCCAGCGGCGCCAGGGCGACCCGGATCCCCGAGCCGCCCGAGTCGACCCCCAGCACCTGCGCGGAATCCGTACCAGCCCCCATGGCGGGGACCCTACCGCCGGCCGCTATGGAAGGCGCCAGTCCACCGGAGCCGCACCCTGGCCGGTCAGCAGGTCATTGGCCCGGCTGAACGGCCGCGAGCCGAAGAAACCGCGGTCGGCCGACATGGGGGAGGGGTGCGCGGACTCCACACAGGGCACCTGGCCCAGCAGCGGCCGCAGATTACGGGCGTCCCGCCCCCACAGGATCGCCACCAGCGGCCGCGCCCGTGCCACCAGCGCCCGGATCGCCTGCTCGGTGACCTCCTCCCAGCCCTTGCCCCGGTGGGCGGCGGGCTTGCGCGGGGCGGTGGTCAGCGCCCTGTTGAGCAGCAGCACGCCCTGCCGGGTCCAGGGGGTCAGGTCACCGTTGGACGGCCTGGGCAGCCCCAGGTCGCTGTGGAGCTCCCGGTATATGTTCTCCAGGCTCCCCGGCAGCGGCCGCACCTCCGGCGCCACCGAGAAGCTCAGCCCCACCGCGTGCCCGGGGGTGGGATATGGGTCCTGACCCACGATCAGCACTCTCACCTCGTCGAAGGGCTGCTGAAAGGCACGCAGCACATGGGCCCCCGACGGCAGATAGGTACGGCCCGCGGCGATCTCGGCGCGCAGGAAGTCGCCCATGGCGGCGATCCGCCCGGCGACCGGCTCCAGCGCCTTGGCCCAGCCCGGTTCGACGATTTCATGCAAAGGACGTCCAGCCACGGGGCGTCACTCTAGTGGCTCAGGCCACTACGGTACGAACCGTGGCCCGAGCCGGACCTCAGCCGGCCGCCCGTGCCGCGGCCAACAGCCCCGCCCAGTCAGGGATCTTGACCTTGTCGCGGCCCAGCCGCCGGCCCAGGGCCGCCTCCGCGGCCTGGATGCCCAGCCAGCCCGGCCACTCCACGGGATCCACGCCCAGCGCCCGCAGCCGGACGCCCGGATCGTCCAATGCCCCACGGGCCAGCAGGAGTTCGGCATCGGCCAGCAGCGAGAGCACGGTCTCCTTGGCGCACGGCCGGTTGGTACCGATCACCCCGGTGGGGCCGCGCTTGATCCAGCCCGCCACATACTCACCGGGCGAGGGCGCCCCCGCCCTCAGCACCCGGCCCGCCGCATGCGGGACCGTACCGCTGCCGGGATCGAACGGCAGCCCGGGCAGCGGCACGCCCCGGTAGCCCACCGAACGCAGCACCAGCTGCGCCTCGATCTCCTCGAAGCACCCGGTGCCGGTCACCCCGCCCCGGCCGTCCGGCACCGTCCGCTCGAAACGCACCGCACGCACCGCGTCCTCGCCCAGCAGCGCCACCGGCCGCAGGAAGAACCGCAGATGGATCCGGCGCCCATGGTCCCGCGGCGGCCGCCGCGCCCAGTCCTGGAGCGCCTCCACATTGCGCCGTACGGCCGCCGGCAGCGCCGAGGGGTCCCGCCAGTGCGGATCGAGCTCCGCCTCCGCGGCCCGCACCAGGGCCTGCGCGCCGGGCAGCGCGCCCAGTTCGCGCAGCTCCTTGCTGGTGAACTTGGCCTGCGACGGGCCGCGCCGGCCCACCATATGAATGTCCGTCACCCGGCTGTCGGCCAGCGCCGCCAGCGCCCGGTGCGGCACATCGGTGGGGCGTAGCTCCTCCGCCCCGCGCGCCAGCACCCGGGCCACGTCCACCGCCACATTGCCCACCCCGATCACCACGGCGGAGCGCGCGGGCAGTTCGAAGCCGCCGGGGGCGGCATCCGGGTGGGCGCTGTACCAGGAGACGAAGTCGGTGGCCGAACAGCTGCCCGGCAGGTCCTCGCCGGGGATGCCCAGCCGGCGGGCGGACGCCGCCCCCACGCAGTAGACCACCGCGTGGTACAGCTCCCGCAGCCGTCCGGGAGCCACCGCACCGGGCCCCTCGCCGACCCGGACATTGCCCCGGAAGGTGATCCGGGGGTGTTCCAGGGCCGTGCACAGGGTGTTCTGCAGTGACTTGATCTTCTCGTGATCGGGGGCCACCCCATAGCGGACCAGCCCGTAGGGGCAGGGCAGCCGGTCCAGCACATCCACCCGGACGTCCGGCACGCTCTCCTGACCCACCAGGGCCTGAGCGGTGAAGACACCGCTCGGCCCCGATCCCACGACTGCGACGCGAAGCACGGAGGAGCTCCTTCCGGCGGTTGCGTCCAGCATCGCACCACTGCCGGGGCGCGGCAGCGGCACATCCGGGCACGGCGGCGGCCCGTACAGACACGGCGGCGGCACGTACAGACACGGCGGCGGCCCGTACAGACACGGCGGCGGCACGTACAGACACGGCGGCGGCCCGTACAGACACGGCGGCGGCAGGCACGGACACCGGCGGCCGCCGGCGGTCAGACACCCGGCGACGAGGGCTCCGCATCCGGTGGCACACCGAGCGTCCACTCCAGCCCATAGCGCTGGAACAGCTCGGCCCGCAGCCGCTCCACCGGCATCGGCGCGCCCGGCACCAGCACCGCCACCACCGCGCCCATCAGCAGCGCCCGCAGCAGGCGGTAGTCGGTCTCCGGGTCGGCGGAGCCATAGCGGGTCACGGTGTCCCGCAGCAGGAACGCCAGCCGCTGCTGCTCGGGGCACTGGATAAAACCCTCGGCGGTGAGGATCCCGGCCATATGGGTGCGCATCAGGCGGGGGTGGTCCCGGGCCAGACCCAGGATCACATCGATGGCCCGGGCCAGCAGTTCACGGCCGTCCTCGGTGGCCGGCGCGCGGCCGAGCCCGGCGGACAGTTCCCGGTGCATCAGGCGGTGCACGGCCGACTGGAGCAGCTGCCGTTTGCCGGGGAAGTAGTAGGAGACCAGGCCGCGGGCGGCACCGGCCCGGTCGGCGATGTCCGCCAGGGTGGTCGCCTCATAGCCGCGCTCGCCCACCAGTTCGACGGTCGCCTGCAGGAGCCGCTCCCGGGACCGGCGGCGTAACTCCTCATTGACCGACGCCCTGCGCGGGACCATGCTGTAACTCCTGCGTTGACTGGCTCCGAGCCAATATACTCAGCAGGGTACTGGTTGTCCTGCCCGCTGAGCGGGGTGGATTCCGGTACGTCCGCTGGTTTCGGGCGGCGCGGGGGACCGTCCGAAATCGGCGGCCTTCTGCTGTCAGGGGACCATCTCAAATCCCCGCAGGGCCGGGCGGATTGCCCGCCGAACCGTACCCGCTCCGGTCAATCCCCGGCGGAACAGGGCGCGTTGGAGCCCGGCACACGGGACGACGCCCGCTGCCGCCCGGGCAGGGAGAACCGCCGGCCCCGCCGGCGCCAGGCCACCAGTACGGCCGCCGCCCCGGTGACCGCCAGAAAAGCCGTCGCCGCGAGGAACGCCGGCGAGGTGGGCGAGGAGGCATGGCTGCCGGCGATCACATAGGCCACCGTGTTGGGCGCGCTGCCCAGGGCCGTCGCCAGCAGGAACGGGGACCAGCCCACCCGGGAGACCGCCGCGCAGTAGCTGGTGGCCGCGAAGGGCACCCCGGGCAGCAGCCGCAGCGCCAGCATCGAACGGAAGCCATGCCGGCTCAGCTGGCGGTCGGCCGCCGTCAGCCACCGGCCGCGCAGCAGCGGCCGCAGCGCCTGCTGGCCCAGCAGCCGGCCCAGCCCGAAGGAGAGCGCCGAACCCAGCACCGTCCCCACCACCGCCGCCGGGGTGCCGGCCGCGGTGCCGAAGAGGCTGCCCGCCGCCAGGCTGATGACCGGGCGCGGGACGAAGGCCGCGGTGCACAGCCCATAGGCCAGGGTGAACACCGTCAGGGAGGCCACGCCCGGCGTACGGGTGGCCAGACCGTCGGTCAGCAGCCGCTCGGGGTGGCAGGCCAGCACCGTGATCACCGCCGCGACCAGCAGCGCGATCAGCAGCACCAGGCGGGACCAGGGGGACAGCAGCACACGGACGCAGCGCTCGGCGGGACCGGGGGAGGGCACTGCGGAATCGAGCACCGAAGGAGCGTAACCGACCTGGAGATGCGACGGTGTGATCTACGGATCACGCGAGGGGGCGCGCCGAAGCACTCGTTCGCACGCCGCCAAGCGGGGGCGCACGGGTGTTCAGCCGCCGGCCCTCCGTCGCCCGGCCGGACACCGGGCCGAAGGTGCGGCCGACCGAAAACCAGCGGCCGACCGAAAACCAGTCGACGCCTCCACCGCCGTGAGCGAGCATCGCAGCCATGGGCCGGCCCTTCCTCCGTGCGATGACGCCCCTGGTCGTGGGCGCGCCGAGGGCCGCCGCCGGCACCGCCTCGCCGCACCGGGCCTGCCACGGCGGGTAGCACGCCCGGGCGCCACCGGCCGCCCGCGCCCGACGCCGGACCGGCCCGACTCCCCGCACCGCAGCAGTCCCCACCGCAGACTCCCCAGAAGCCGGAGCAGCAGCATGCCCAAGCAGGCGTACGCGCGCACCAAGCCCCACCTCAATATCGGCACCATCGGCCACCAGGGCCATGGCAAGACCACACTCACCGCCGCCATCGCCAAGGTCCTGGGCCGGCCCGGACCGGCCCCCGGCGGCACCGGGCCGGTGGCGCCCCTCGAGTACGAGACCGGGACCCGCCACTACGCCCATGCCGACCTGCCCGGGCAGCCCGCCCGCGTCCGGCATGTGATCAGCGCGGCGGCCGCACTGGACGCGGCGATCCTGGTGGTCTCGGCCCCGGAGGGGGTACGGCCGCAGACGGCCGAGCATCTGCTGCTGGCCCGCCGGATGGGCGTGGAGCACCTGATCGTCGCCCTGACCAGGGCCGGGGACGCCGACCCCGGCCGGGCGGAGGCGGCGGTGCGTGAACTGCTCGACGCCCATGGCCACCCCGGCGGCCTGACCCCGGTGGTCCGGGTGTGCGCCGAGGGCGCCCTGCGCGGCCAAGCCCGCTGGACCGGCGCGGTGGAAGCGCTGCTGGACGCCGTCGACACCTATGTGCCGGTACCGGTGCGCTACACCGACGCCCCCTTCCGGCTCTCGGTGCAGCGGGTCCGCTCCCTTCCCGGCCAAGGCACGCTGGCCACCGGCGTGGTGGCACGCGGCACGGTACGGCCGGGGGAGCGGGTGCGGGCGTCGGGCCCGGGCGAGACCGTCCGGGTCGCGGGCCTGGAGACCTTCGGCAAACCCATGGCCGGCGCACAGGCCGGTGACCAGGTGGCACTGCTGCTGCCCGGGCCCCACCGGCACCGGCTACGGCGCGGGGACGCGCTGGCCGCGCCCGGCACCGTGGCGACAGGGCAGCTGTTCACGGCCCGGCTGCGCCTGCTGCCACCTTCGCACGGGGGCCGTCGCACCCCCGTGACCAGCGGCTACCGCCCCCGGTTCCACCTCGGCACCGCCGAGGTGACGGGCGTGGCCGACCTGGGCTATGGCGGGCGGGCCCGCCCCGGCGAGGAGGTGACGGTGACGGTCTGTCTGGACCGCCCGGTCCCCCTGGAGCCGGGCCTGGGCCTGGTTGTCCGCGAGGGCGGCCGGACCGTGGCGCTGGGCACGGTGGGCACAATGGGGGCGTGGACGAACCGATACCCGTGACCCGCGATGTCGACTGGGGCACCGCCAAGCTGATGCCCGATGTCGACCGGGCGCGGGCCTGGCTGCTGACCGTGGACGACGCACCCCAGTCGTATGTGGACCTGGACGACCCCACCCAGTTGGAGTTCGAGTACGCGCGACGGATCGGCCACGCCCTGGACACCGCCGCCGACGCGGGGCAGCCGCTGGACGTCCTGCACCTGGGCGGCGGCGCCCTCACCCTGCCCCGCTATGTGGCCGCCACCCGGCCCGGCTCGCGCCAGCTGGTGGTAGAGGCCGACCGGGGGCTGGTGGCCCTGGTCACCGAACACCTGCCGCTGCCCGAGGGCTGCGGCATCGACATACGCACCGAAGACGCCCGCGCCGCCCTGGAAGCCGCGCCGGACGCCGCCGCCGATGTGATCGTGGCGGATGTCTTCGGCGGCTCCCGGGTGCCCGCCCATCTGACCTCGCTGGAGTACGCCCGGCAGGCCGCCCGGGTGCTGCGGCCCGGCGGCTGCTACGCGGCCAACCTGGCGGACAGTGCGCCCTTCGCCTTCCTCCGCGCCCAACTGGCCAACTTCGCCGCCGAGTTCGCCCACCTCTGCCTGATCGCCGAGGCGCCGGTGCTGCGCGGCCGCCGCTTCGGCAACGCGGTGCTCCTGGCCTCGCACACGGAACTCCCGCTGGCCGAACTGTCCCGGCGCACCGCGGGCGACGCCTTCCCGGCCCGGGTCGAACACGGCACGGCCCTGGTCCGCTTTATCGCCGGAGCGGCACCGGTGAGCGACGCACAGGCCACGGGCTCACCGGAACCGCCGGGCGGGGCGTTCAGCGTGGGGTGAGGACGCCTGCCCGGCTCACTCGGACTGCTTGAGCGGGCGCAGGGTGCTCATGATCTTCTTGACGATGTCGTCCGACACCTCGTCCTTGGTGCCGGTGGCGCTGTACAGCACCCAGACGCCATAGTCGCCGGTGACGTCCTTGTAGCCGACGGTGAACGCCTTGCCGTCGAAATCGCACTTGCCGTCCTTCTTGACACCGGTGACGGTGGCCGAGGAGGAGTAGCCGGTCAGACCGTGGTCGCTCTTGAACGGCTTGGCGTCCGTCTTGCTGAACTTGCCGGTCTTGTGCTGGTCGAAGACGGCCCAGACCCAGTTGAGCGCCTCGATCTCGGCGGCGTCGCCCTCGTTCTTGGCGCCCTGGGCCCCCTTGGTGCCGGTGGCGCCCATGGCGGTGTCCTTCTGGCAGGCGCCGCTGCGATAGGTCGCCGGCGCTCCCATCACCGCGACCGGCTTGGGGCCAAAGGAGTTCTTGTCGGGCTTGTGGAGCTGGTCCTCCTGGCCGTACTCGGTGTCCGGCGGCAGCACATTCCAGTCGGCCGGCACATCAAAGGCGTCGTGGTGCGTGGGGTTGACCACCACCTTCCAGCCGCTGATCACCGGCTTCTCCCCGCCGTCCGCCGCCCGCGGGTTGTCCTCGGACGCGCTCGGCGCGGGACCGGCGGACGACGCCGAAGCGGAGGCGGACGCCTTGGGGTCGTCCTTGGCCTCGGTCTTCTTGCCATCGTCCTTGAGCACCAGCCAGCCGGTGATCCCGGCCGCCACCACCACCGCCAGCGCCGCGCCGATCGCGATCACGGTGGTGCGCTTGTTCCCGCCGCCTCCCCCGCTGCCACCGCTCTGGGGAGGCTGCGCCGGCGGCGGCGTCCACTGCTGCGCATAGGGGTTCGGCTGCTGATAGGGATTCGGCTGCTGCGGGTAACCCGGCTGCTGATACGGGTTGGGTTGCTGCGGGTTCTGCTCGCCCCCGTTGGCGGGCTGCTGTCCTGGCCACATGGCCGTCAACGATAAGGGGCGCGGAGGCGGCCGCTGATCGGGCCCCTTCACAGCCCGTTACTACTCATGGGTAACTGGAGTATGGTCAGTGGCTCTACTGGCGGGTAACCTCGCGCCATGACTGTTGAGAACCCGTCGATCGGCGAGATGCTGGCTGCCACGGTGCCGATGGTGCGCACCCTGAACCTGGAGTTCCTGGAGATCTCTCCGGAGCGCGCGGTGCTCCGGCTCCCGGACCAGCCGGACTTCCACAATCACATCGCGGGGCCGCATGCGGGCGCCATGTTCACCCTCGCCGAGTCGGCCAGCGGCGCCATCGTCCTCGCCGCCTTCGGTGACCAGCTGTCGCGGGCCGTTCCGCTGGCGGTGCGGGCCGAGATCGGCTACAAGAAGGTCGCCAAGGGTGTGGTGACGGCCACGGCCACGCTGGGGCGTCCGATCGCCGACGTCATCGCGGAGCTTGACGCGGGGCGGCGGCCGGAGTTTCCGGTGAGCATTGCCATCCAGCGTGAGGACGAGGCGGTTACGGGTGAGATGACCGTGGTGTGGACTCTCCGTCCCAACAGCTGAGTTACCAAAATCGGGATCATGCAGGCTGAGGCGCCCGTCGGAGGTCCGTCCGGCCGGAAGCAGTTCAGGGGCGTCCGAGCGCTCGGACGCCCCTGATGCGCGCGGATGGGAGCCACAAAGCTTTTGATGGCGCACACAGCACTCACCTGTGCATTTGTGCAAGGTTATGGTGGGGGAGCCGTGGTGGGTTGCCGACATCCTAGGCGTGCTAACCGGGCCCGAGAGGTGATGAGAACTGCCTCAAAGCACGGTTGACCCACTCTTGTTGGGAACCCTCCGGGGCTGATGACCAACCGGCGAAGGCGTGCTGCGTGTGCCGCGCCAGGAGCTGTTGAGAACCGTCCGGATGAACCCTGTTGGCGACCGGCGGCGGCACGGCTCAGGTCCTGTTGAGAACCTTCCGGGATTCGGTTTGACGGACATCCGAGATCAGGGGCTCTGACCCCGGGGGCACTTGAACCATGGGCACACGCCGGTGATGCGGGGCGAATTCCTATTGCCGTAGGGGCCGCGCATACCTGCTGTGGCTATTCGCGCCCGACGTAAGGGGATCGTGCGCCGTGACGGCCACGGCCACAAGGGGAGACCTCGAAGCGCATCCGAACGGGGTGCGGCAGGGGCGCCACCCAGCGCGCGGTCCCCGGCGTCCGTGAGCGGCTTTGCCGATGTCCACCACAATGGTCACACTTGGTAAGTGCCCACCAGCCTGCCGCTCGCCAGCTCTCTGCCTTTCACGGCGCGATGCACTGCGTCGACCGTTGGTTTGCCGTGCAAGGGAAGCGATTCCGACACGGCCCACAGGTGGAAGAAGTAGCGGTGTGCGCCATGCCCCGGCGGAGGCATCGGACCACCCCAGCCCAGTCGGCCGAATCCGTTGGGCCACTCCTGGCCGCCGGGAGGTGGCTCCCCCTCCGCCGCACCAGAACTCCGCGGATCGATCCCGGTCACCAGCCAGTGCAGGAACGACCCTCCCGGGGCATCAGGGTCCTCGCAGAGCAGGACCAACTCCGACGTATTGTCCGGCACCACCGACCAGGCCAGAGGTGGCGAGACGTCATCGCCCTCCCCGCTGTGGCGTCGAGGGATCGCCCCATGGTCGTTGAACGCCGTGCTCCTGAGTTCAATTCCGGTCATGCGCGCGGCTCTACCCGCAACAGCCCGGTCGGCACCGGGCCAGATGTGCACAACACCTGATTGGCCGCGTACGCCGACGGGCGCACCGGGAACCTCGTAGGACGGACCTGATACGGAGCACAAGATGCCGACGAGAATCCTGCTCGAGGGACGGCCCGGCGTGGGCAAGACGACCGTCGTCCGCCGACTGGCCGCGCTGCTGCACACGCGCAAGGCTGTCGGCTTCACCACGCAGGAGATCCGGCAAGGCGGCACCCGGACCGGATTCGCGCTGGAACCGCTGGCGGGCGGTCTGCGAGCCGTGCTCGCCGATGTCGACTTCCCGGGCCCACCGCGGGTGGGCCGGTACGGTATCGACCTGGGCGTCATGGAACGCCTCGCACTGCCGCCGCTCAGGTCGGCGGCGACGCAACCGGTCCCCGGGGAGCTCGTGCTGATCGACGAGCTCGGTCGAATGGAGCTGGCGTGCACCGCCTTCCAGGACACCGTCCGGTGCCTGTTCACATCTGAGATCGACATCGTCGCCACGGTCCACGCGAAGAGCGCCCCGTTCACCGACGCCCTCAAGCAGCGCGCCGGCATCGAACTCATCCAAGTGACCCAAGCGAACCGGGACACCCTTCCCGAGGCTCTGGCAGCCCGGCTGGAGAGTCCATGACGACCGCCATCCGGGCACATCCATGGCTCCACCAGAGCTGCCCCCGGCCCACCAGCGTGCCGGATGAAGAGCACCCGCCATGACCGACGAGCGGATCCGCCACGTCCGCGACTCGAATCGCGCGCCCGCGGAGCTGCTCCGCCCTGCGCGACCGCGTCCAGGCGGTCGTCCTCGCCCACCGGTTCGGACTGCTGACCGGCTGACCGGCCGTTGAGCGCCGAGGGCGCCCCGGGACTTCCCGGAGGCGCCCTCGGCGCGCCGTCAGCCGCGCTGCGCGCGGGCGGCGCGGCGGGCAAGCAGGGCCTCGCGCCGCTCGTCGAACTTGGTGGCCTCGGCGTCCAGACCGCCCATGAACAGGCCCAGTTCCTCTTGGGCGCGCAGGCCGTCCGGGCCGAGGCCGGCGATCTCCAGGACCTTGAGGTGGCGCAGCACGGGCTGGAGCACATCGTCGTGGTGGATGCGCAAGTTGTAGATCCCGCCGATGGCCATCTGCGCGGCGGCCCGCTCGAAGCCGGGGATGCCGTGGCCGGGCATCCGGAAGCCGACCACTACGTCGCGGACCGCGGTCATGGTCTGGTCGGGGGCCAGCTCGAAGGCCTTGCCGAGCAGATTGCGGTAGAAAACCATGTGCAGGTTTTCGTCCGTGGCGATGCGGGCGAGCATGCGGTCGCAGACGGGGTCGCCGGAGTGGTGGCCGGTGTTCCGGTGCGAGATGCGGGTGGCGAGCTCCTGGAAGGCCACGTACGCGACCGAGTGCAGCATGCTGTGCCGGTTGTCGGATTCGAAGCCCTCCGACATGTGCCGCATGCGGAACCGCTCCAGCGCGACCGGGTCGACGGCGCGCGAGGTGAGCAGGTAGTCCCGCATCACGATGCCGTGCCGGCCCTCCTCCGCCGTCCAGCGGTGCACCCAGGTGCCCCAGGCGCCGTCGCGGCCGAAGAGCGAGGCGATCTCGTGGTGGTAGCTGGGGAGGTTGTCCTCGGTCAGCAGGTTGACGACGAGGGCGGTCCGCCCGATGTCCGCCCGTCGCTCCACGGCACGTACTTGTGCGGCATCCACTCCTTGGCCACCTTCAGATGCCGGTTGAGCTCGGCCTCGACGACCTCTTCGAGCGCATACAGCAGTCGGGTGTCACCCCACAAACCTCACCCGGCGATGAGCCAGGCACCACGGCACGCATGAGCGCGGGCTCACCGCGCGCCACGGCTACCAGGCCGACGACGGCCTCCCAGCCTCGACCGCCGCGAAGCGCACCATGCAGCCGGGGGAAGTCCTGAGTTCACACCGGAAATCCGAACTGACCTTGGTTCGGATGTCGCTGTACCCTTTGTCGCCAGGGGCGATATGTACATACAGGCGAATGCCAGCAGCGAGGGAACAACCCGGCGCGCACAGCGAGCCGAGGACGTGCTGGCCATGCAGCGCGCGGTGCGTAAGGGCGGCACCCGGTCGCTCCTGCGCTGGCTGGCCGACCGGACCGGCACCTGGACCCGACTGATCGATACCGCCGGGGCCGCGGTGCCCGTGGACCCGGCCGGCGGCCTGGACGACGAGGCCGCCGAGCTCATCCACCGCGGCCTGGGAGAGCTCGCTTCCCGAAGCCTCCGTTCCATGGCCATCGACGGCGAGAACCACACCGTGCTGCTCTTCCCCCTGAGCGCCCCGCGCGGGGTCCGCGCGCCGGCCCTCGCCGCGGTTGTCCAACGGCCGGTACCGGTCCATCTGCCCGCGCTGCTCGCCGACGCCGCGTCGGCCCTGAGCCTGTGCTGGCAGGCCGAGCACGCCGAGCGGCTGCGCCGGCGGATCGAACGTGCCGAGGCGCGCAACCGGGAGGCCGTGCTGCACCTGCTGATGAACGGTCATCTCACGGCCGCCCATCAGGTCGCCGGGGCGCTGCACCCGCCCTTGCCCCCGATGATCCGCTTCTATGCGGTCGAATGCCCGCCCCGGGTACGCGATGACCTCTCGGCCCGCTGCGCCGAGGTGGCCGAAGACGCCTGGGTCGTCCCGTGCCCGGTCTATGTGGACCACATCCTGGTGATCGCACCCGCCGGCGCCCCGGCACTGGCGGAGACCTTTGCCGCGCTGACGGACGATTGCCTGGTGGGCGCGAGCGAGGAACTGCCCCTGCGCGACACGGCCACCGGCTATGCGCAGGCCTTTCACGCCCTCGCGGCGGCCCGCAGCCAGTCCGCCCGGCATGCCCGGTTCGCCGGCCGGCCGGATCTGGCGCTCGCCATCGGGCCGGCCGCGGCCGCCTGGGCGAAGGAGGTGCTGGCACCCCTCCACGCCTACTCGGCGAAACGCTCCCAGGACCCCGGCAGCGGGGAACTCGTGGCCACGGCGGCCTCCTGGCTGACCTTCTCCTCACAGGCGACCGCACACCTGAAGATCCACCGGAACACGTTGTCCGCTCGCCTCAAGCACATCGGAGAGCTGCTGAACCTGAACCTCGACCGACTTGCCGACCAGTCGCTCCTGGCCCTGGCCTTCCGCGCGGATGCCATACCCTCCGGCAACCGGGACACCAGGACCGCGCACTCACTCGATGACCTCCTGACGCAACCGGCCGCAGTGGCATGGGCCCACCGGCAGCTCCATCCGATCCGGATGAGACCCTCCGCGGGCGAACTCGAACGGACCCTGGCCACCTATCTGTGCAATGACGGCCGGCTCGGCCCGACCGCGACCGAGCTGTCCCTCTCGACCACCGCCACCCGCAAACGGCTCGCACGCATCGAGGCGCTCCTTGAGCGGTCGCTGCTCCGCTCTCCCAGCGTGCGCTATGACCTGTGGCTGGCGCGACGTGCCGTGAGGCTCACGGAAGGCAGGTAAACCGCCCGCCTGCGCTGGGCACTTGACCAGGCGCGGGCCGGGAATGCCCGGTTCGTCCCCGGTGCGCTGGTTGCACTGCCCCTGGCCGGGGCCAACCGGCCCTGCCGGCCGCCGCCGACCTTGCGGTGCTGGACATCAAGGCGTACGGCCCGGTCGTCCACCAGCGGCTGCCCGGCGGGGCGTTGGCGCCCACCCCGTACTTCGCGCGGCGGCTGGACGCGGCCGCCAAGTGCCGTCGCCGGAACCCGCGAGGCGATCGCCGGCCACTCCAGAAGCTGGTGGAGCGGGGAGGTCCGAACGAACACCCTGGGCGGGAGCCGGCGGCGGTACCCGCTCGATGGCCCGGCCCGCGTGCGGCCAGTCCACCGGCCGGTCGAATCCAGTGTTCAGGACGGCCAGTTGGACATGGCGCTCGAAGCGCAGCGCGGGCATCGTGCGGGCGCCGGCGGTGTCCGGGAAGTCAGGCACCGGCATCCGCGCCCGCCCGGTGACCGGACCCGCGATTCCGGTCCATCGCCGGATGGCAGGATGGGACCCTGCGAAGTCGGCCGGGGCCGGGAGGGAGAAGGTACGTGGACAAGGTGACCGCGTCACCGCGCATCCCACGTTTACGCCTGGATGAACTGCTGGAGGAACTCCAGGCACGCATCGACGACGTCCGCGGCACGCGCGACCGCGTACAGAACCTGCTGGAGGCCGTCCTCGCGGTGGGCAGGGAGCTGGAGTTGACCCAGGTCCTGGAGCGGATCGTGGCGGCGGCGGCGACCCTGGTGGATGCCGAGTACGCGGCACTGGGGGTGATCGGGCCGGACGGCCGGACACTGGTCCAGTTCCTCACCGTGGGGCTGGCCGATGACGAGATCAAGGCGATCGGCCCGTACCCGACGGGCAAGGGCATCCTCGGTGAACTGATCCGCCACCCACAGCCATTGCGGCTGCGGGACCTGGCCGAGCACTCCTCCTCCGCCGGCTTCCCCGCCAACCACCCGCCGATGCAGAGTTTTCTCGGCGTACCGGTGCGGGTGCGCGAGGAGGTCTTCGGCAACCTCTACCTCACCGACAAGCGCGGCGGTGAGGACTTCGACGCGGAGGACGAGGCGGTGCTGGCCACCCTCGCCGTGGCGGCCGGGGTGGCCATCGACAACGCCCGTCTCTACCAGGAGGCGCGCCGTCAGCAGTCCTGGCTGCGGGCGAACGCGGAGATCACCCGCAGCCTGCTGTCCGGCAGTTCGCGGGGTGAGGTGCTGGAACTGATCGCCCAGCGCGCCCGGGAGATCACCGGTGCGGAGGTCGCCGATGTGGTGGTGCCGGTGGCGGGCACCGACCGGTTCAGTGTGGAGCTGGCGCTGGGTGGCGACGCCGCCCGGCGGCGCGGGCTGACCATGCCCGCCGAGGGCACTCTCTCGGGTGCCGCCTATGGCCAGGGCTGCCCGGTGACCAGTCCCGACCTCGGCGCGGACGCCCGATTCACGGCCGGACCACGCCATTTCGACGGGCTGGGCCCGGCGGTGGCCGTCCCGCTGGGCGCCGCGACCGGGCAGGTGCAAGGCGTGCTGCTGCTGGCCCGGAGCACCGGCGGACCGGGCTTCGGCGCGGATGAGATCGGTCCGCTGCTGGGCTTCGCCGACCAGGCGGCCCTGGCCCTGGAACTGGCCGAACGGCGGCGTGACGCCGAGCAGTTGACCCTGCTGGAAGACCGTGACCGCATCGCCCGCGATCTGCACGACCTGGCCATTCAGCGGCTCTTCGCCACCGGGATGACCCTGCAGAGCGCCGCCCGCTTTATCGACCACTCCGGAGCCGAGGAGCGCGTGATGCGCGCCGTCGGCGACCTGGACGAGACCATCAAGATCATCCGAACCACCATCTTCGGCCTGCGCACCCGCGAGGAGGAAGCCCGCCAGAGCCTGCGCTCCCGGGCCGTGCGGGCGGTGGCGGAAGCCCAGCAACTGCTGGGCTTCGCACCCCGGTTGAGCATGGAGGGCCTGCTTGACACGGATGTGCCACCCCAACTCGCCGACCATGTCGTCGCCGTGCTCACCGAGGCACTGAGCAATGCCGCCCGCCATGCGCACGCCGGCCAGGTCCAGGTCACGCTGCGCGCCACCGACTCCCAGGTGCTGGTCGTCGTGGCCGATGACGGGGTGGGCATCCCCGCCGAAGGCCGCCGCAGCGGCCTGCGCAACCTGGCCCTGCGGGCCGAGGAGACCGGTGGCGCGCTGAGGCTGGGCACCCCGGCCGGGGGCGGTACCCACCTGGAATGGAACGCACCCCTGAGGCCGGAAACCATCCCGCGCGATGGGGCCGTTCAGCCCTAGATGACTGATGCCAAGGGCTTGCTGGCGCGCATGAGATGAAGCGAGGGAGCCCAAAGATCGGTTGTGACGCCAGATCTGGACTCCCTCGCGA
>NZ_JBIUAW010000011.1:0-235460 GCF_044593195.1 Streptomyces sp. NPDC052396 | reverse complement strand
CAGGACGCCACGATGTTGGCCACCGGGTCGTAGATGTCCCACGAGGTGCCGTCGACGTGGAACTCCTTGAACGTCGGGTCGATGATCTGCAGCAGGCCCTTGGAGGGGATGCCCATCTGGGCGTTGATGTCCCAGTTGTTGATCGCCTGCGGGTTGCCGGTGGACTCACGCATGATGTTGCGCTTGATGCCGTCGTAGGAGCCGGGGATGCCCTTGGCGTGCATGACGTCCAGCGCCTGGTTGATCCAGCCGTCCAGGTTGTCGGCGTACACCTTGGGCGCCGGGGCGACCGGGGCGACCGGGGCCTGGATGGGCGCGCGGGCCTCGGAACGGCTCGCGGCGGCCGCGGCGGCGCGCTCCTTGGCAGCCTTCTCGGCCTTGGCCTTGGCCTTGGCCTTGGCCTTCTCGGCCTTGACCTTGTCCGCCTTGGCCTTCTCGGCCCGCTCCTTGTCCGCACGCTCCCGCGCGGCCTTGGCGGCCTTCGCGGCGGCGTCGGCCTTCTTGCGCTCGGCGGCCTGCACCTTCGCCTGGGCGGCGGCGGCATCGGCCCGCTTGGCCAGCTCCGCGTCCTGGTCCTGGCCGAAGGACTTCGCGTTGAACGCCACCGGCTTGACCACACCCGACTGCTCGGCGGCGGACGCGCCACCCACCGCGGTGAACACCACGGCGGCCGCACCCGCGGCCGTCAGCGCGGCGGCGGAAATCTTGTGGACCTTGGACAGACGGGTATAGCCAGAGTGGTTGGAGCGCATAACGAAGCAGGACCTCGATTTCGATCGCGGGTGCCGCAGCGGCCGGAAGCCCGGCAATACGGAAGGCGCCGTATCCGATCCACGGCGCCCTGCGGCCCAGCCATTGTTAGCGGCCCGGAAAGCCCGGGACAAGACTGTGACCTACTACCGCAGACCGCATAGAAGCGCGCCAAAACCCGGAATACGGCCGAAATGCGAGGGACTACAGCACTAAGCACTTCAGTAAGTGATCTGCGTCCCATGGCCTGGCTCACAGCGCGCGCCGGCCGGGAGCCCCGTGGGGCACCCCTCAGGCAGCCGCCGGCAGCTCCGCGAAGGCGTGCAGGATGTGCCCGCCCGGGGAGTTCTCCGGGCCCAGGTACCGGCCGTAGCGTGCGGCGGCCTCGGTGGGGCTGATGGACTCGGCATGCCAGCCCATGCCGGCCAGCCGCTGGTCGGCCGGGGGCCGCCGGTCGCGGTGGACCAGCTGGGCGAGGTCGATGCGCGAGCCGGTGTCCCGGGAGGCCCGGGCGGTGGCGGCGACCGCCTTGTCGATCTCGCTGACCTGCTCGACGGCCAGCCGGCTGCCGGGGGCGGACAGGCGGTGGATCTCCTGGAAGAGGCGTTCCTCGGCGTCCGCGGGGAGGTAGGGCAGCAGTCCTTCGGCCAGCCAGACGGTGGGCAGGGAGCGGTCGAAGCCGGCCTCGCGCAGGGCCGTGGCCCAGTCGTCCCGCAAGTCGACGGGCACCGGCCGGTGTTCGCAGGCCGCTTCGGCGCCGCCCTCGCGCAGCACCCGGAGTTTGAAGTCCAGCACGGCGGGCTGGTCGATTTCGAAGACCATGGTCCCCTGCGGCCAGTCCAGGCGGTGGGTCCGGGTGTCCAACCCGGAGGCGAGGATGACCACTTGGCCGATTCCGGAGCGGGCGGCTTCCTGGAGGTAGTCGTCGAAGGCCCGTGAACGGACGCCTATGTAACGGGACATGGCGGCCCAGCCGCCGTTGGGCAGCTCTCTGACCTCGGGGTCGTCGGCCGAGCTGGGCATGGGTACCGGGGAGCGCGCCTCGGTCAGGAACCAGCCGGCGAACCGGTCAACTATCAAGGCGTCCGGGCGGCTTGTCTCGATCGCCCGGCCGGCCGCCACCGCCAGTGCGGTGATGCCGGCCCCGGTGACGATGTCCCACTGCCCGGTGTTGCGCACGTCTTCCACTGACAACCTCCCGTTACCCCTATACGCGAGAACGCTGGACGACCTACCCCACCCGAAGGCGAGGCATGTCGTCCAGCGTTCAGCGTGGGGCTGGAGCGTCAGTGGTGACGGCTGGCACGCGCCAGGGCGCGGACGAAGCGGTTGGCGTCCACGGTGCCGACGCCGGTGGCCATGTCGTAGCCCTTGACGGCGGTGTAGCCGGTGACACCGGCGTAGCTGTTGTTGGTGCCGTCGGCGACGTCCACGATGCCGGTGGAGCGGTCGTGGGCGGAGCGCGCGTTCAGCGCGTACAGGGCCTCGTTGATGTCACCCACCCGCTTGCCGGCGGCCTGGTCGGCCAGGGCGATCACGCCGGAGAACAGCGGGCTGGCCTCGCTGGTGCCGCCGGTGATCTCCCAGCCGACCGCGGTCGGGTCGTAGCTGGTGTAGATCCAGGCGCCACCGTCGACCGCGGCGGCCATGGAGACGTCCGGGGTGCCGCGGCGGTCACCGACGACCTTCTTCACGCTGTTCTGGAAGGAGGGGCGGGTGAACACGTGGGACTGGCCGCCGCCGCCCGCGCCGTGGTCGTTGTAGACGCTGTCCGGCTTGACGCGGTCGCCCTTGTCGTTGAGGTGCAGCTGGGTGCCGCCGATGGAGGTGACCAGCGGGTCGGAGGAGGGCCAGGAGTTGACGCGCTCCTTGTAGTAGCCCTTGCCGTCCGCGGTGTTGTCGGTGGCGCCGCCGTCACCGGAGGAGGCCAGCACGGTGACATGCTTGCGGGCGGCCTCCTGGAAGGCGTACCGCAGCTTCTTGATGCTGGAGAAGTCGCCCTTCTCGAAGCCCGGGAAGGTGTTCTCGGTGGCGCCGAAGCTCTGCGTGATCACATCGCCGACGCCCTTCTTGATCATGGCCTGCTCGGCGTCCATCATCTCCGGCAGACCGGTGGTGCCCTCGGTCTCGGCGACCGCGGTCTCCACCAGGACGATCTTGGCGTCCGGGGCCACCGCGTGGGCCATCTCCACGTCCAGGGTGGTCTCGCCGGCCCAGCCCGTCATGTCGGCGTTCTTGGGGTCGAACGTGGGGACGTTGCCCCACTTGACCACGTCGACCTTGGTGCTCTTGATGCCGAACTGCTTGCTGTACACGTCCAGGTCGTGCTGGATGGTCGGCGAACCGAAGGAGTCCACGATCACGATCGTGCGGCCCTTGCCGGTGATGTGCGACTTGTAGAGCGAGTTGAGGTTGTACGCCTGGCGGTACTGCAGCGGGTTGTAGCAGTTCAGCTTGAACTTGGCCTGGCACTCCGCGATGGACAGCGGGGTGCTTATCCCCTTGGCCAGCTCGTGCCCCGCGATGGCCGGCTTGGCGAAGGTGTGCGGGATGGTCGCGGCCTGCGCGGTCCCGGTCTGCGGGGCGGCGGTCAGCGCGGCGGCGGCGAGGGTGGCGGCGACAGCCGCGGTGGCGGCGGTACGCGGCCGGGGACGAGCAAGGCGCATGGAATCTCCCGTGAGTGGGCGGAGCCGCTGAGGCGGCTGGGCAAGATCCCATCGGGAGGTCATGAACAGAACAAGAGCCTTGGTCTCTTGATGGCGAACGTTTTACCTGAATACGAAGATGCTTACGACCGGCTTACCCGGGTACGCGCGGGCAAGTCCGCTTCGGCGGTCTCCCGAAAAGCACCAGACAGCACCAAAGGGTTGAATAACTCCATGGACGGAAGAAAGCCGCCAAAGCCCGGCCGCGCCGGATGGCAGCGAGAGAGCACTCCGGCCACCGACCGGCTGCTGCGCACCGTGCTGCGCCGCCGGAAGAGTCCGCTGAGCCTCGAAGAGGTCATGGTCACCGACCGCCCCGAGGTGCATCGCGCCGTCTCGGCCGCGGCGCTCGGCAACATGATGGAGTGGTTCGACTTCGGGGTGTACGCCTACCTGGCGGCGGTGCTGGGCAAGGTCTTCTTCCCCGGCAGCTCCCCCGGCGTCCAGGTGATCTCGGCCTTCGCCACCTTCGCCGCCGCCTTCCTGGTGCGCCCCCTGGGCGGACTGGCCTTCGGGCCGCTGGGCGACCGCATCGGACGGCAGAAGGTGCTGGCGGCCACCATGATCATGATGGCGGTGAGCACCTTCGCCGTGGGCCTGCTGCCCGGCTATGCCACGGCCGGCCTGGCGGCCCCCGTACTGCTGCTGGTCTGCCGCCTGGTGCAGGGCTTCTCCACCGGGGGCGAGTACGCCGGGGCCACCACCTACATTGCCGAGTACGCGCCCGACAAGCGCCGTGGTTTCCTGGGCAGTTGGCTGGACTTCGGCACCTTCGTCGGCTACTCCCTGGGCTCCGCGCTGGTGACCACGCTCACCGCCACCCTGGGTACGGACACCATGACCGACTGGGGCTGGCGGCTGCCCTTCCTGCTGTCCGGGCCGCTGGGGCTGATCGGGCTCTATATGCGGATGCGGCTGGAGGAGACCCCGGCGTTCCGGGCCGAGGCATCGGTGGGCATGGAGCCGGGCGGCGACGACACTGAGGCCGCCCACCGGGAGCACGCCGAGGAGGCCCGCCAGTCCGGGCACGGGCGGCTGAAGGAGACCTTCACCAAGCACTGGCACGCGGTGCTGATCTGCATGGGTCTGGTGGTGGTCTACAACGTCACCAACTACCTGGTCACCTCCTATCTGCCGACCTATATGACCGAGACGCTCGGCCGGGACGCCACCACCTCCCAGCTGCTGATCCTGGGCACCATGCTCGTGGTGGCGCTGACCATCACCACCGTGGGCCGCTATTCCGACCTATGGGGACGCCGGCCGGTGTTCATGACCGGCAGCGCCGCCCTGGTGGCCCTGGCGATCCCCGCGCTGCTGCTCATCCGGGCCCATGGCACCCTGCTGCCGGCCCTGGGCTGCCTGATCCTGGGGCTGCTGCTGGTCTGCTTCGCGGGCACCGCCGCCGCCACCCTGCCCGCGCTCTTCCCCACCCGGCTGCGCTATGGCGCCCTGTCGGTTTCCTACAACATCTCGGTCTCGCTGTTCGGCGGCACCACCCCGCTGGCGGTCTCCGCCCTGATCGAGAGCACCCACAACCAGATGATCCCGGCCTACTACCTGATGGTGGCCGGTGCCATCGGCTTCGCCTCCGCCTTCTTCCTGCACGAGACCGCCGGCCGGCCGCTGCGCGGCTCGGGGCCGATGGTGGAGAGCGAGGAGCAGGCCCGGCAGCTGGTCGCCCACAGCCGGATCGAGGCCGGGCGCCGGGCCCGGGAGACCTGGCTGCGGCTGCGCCACCCGGGACACCGGCACCACGACCGTCCGTGACCACCCGCCGCGCGGTGCGCGGGAGCCGCGCGGAGAATGGAAGAGGGGGCACCTCAGGCGTGGGCGACCACTCGGAGGCGAGGAGCGAAGAAGGAGGACCCATGTCCGATGACGCGATGGGCGACGAGGTCTATCAGCCGGTCCGGTCCGACGACCGGGACAACCCCTCCGACCTCGACCTGGAGAACGCGCTCGGCCGGGACGGCCTCGACAGCATTCTCGACGAGGGCTACTCGCCGCCGGAGCGGCCGCTGGCCGTGAATCACTACGGCACCACCGCGCGGGAACAGCGCGAGGGCGAGACCCTGGACCAGCGCCTGGCCGAGGAAGTGCCGGACATCACCGTGCCCGACGGCGACGGCATCGGCGACGAGAGCGACAAGGCGGGCGAGCCGCTGGACGAGGAGGTGGGCGATGCCCGGGCGGGCCGCCTCATCCCGGTGACCGACCGCATGCCGCCCCGCCGCAACGATGTCTTCGCCCGCGATGTGGGCATCAACGGCGGAGCGGCGTCCGCCGAGGAGGCGGCGATACACATCATCGACGAGGAGGCGGGCGCCGAAGGGGAGTTGTGAGCGCGCAGCCGCTTCCCCTTTGGCAACCTCTTTGCGGAATTCCGCCAACCACCGCCGCCGAGCGGGCAGTTCGCGGCCGCCCGTAACGCACCGCGCGCATATTTCGCTGGAAAATGCGGAAACCCACTCACCGTTGGCCAGGCTTCCCTACGCTTCCCCTTGTCACCGCGCAGTTGCCCGGATCAAGGGGATTTCCATGCCCGGAATCGAAGAGTGCCTGCTGGATGTCATGGCCCTGCCCGGAGCCCGTGGCGCGGCGGTACTCGACTGGGTCAGCGGTCTGGCCCTGGGCACGGCCGGCGACGCTCCCGACGACGACCGGGAGGCCGCCGCCGCGGAGACCGCCGAACTGGCCCGGCTGGCCGCCGAGCACCAGGCCATCGGGGCCCGCGGCGAATTCCCGGTGGAGGACGTCATCGTCACCACCGGCACCGACTTCCATGTGCTGCGGTTCGTGGAAACCGGCTTCGACAGCAGCGTCCTGATTCACTTATGGCTCGACCGGACGCACGCCAACCTGGCCCTGGCCCGATTACGGCTGGGCCACCTGGCGGCGGAACTGGTGCTCAGCTGATGCCCGGCCCCTGCGCCGTCCTGCTCGACCTGGCCGCCCGGCATGCCACCGGCGCCCTGCTGCGCGACTCCGGCACCCTCTACCTGGCCGACGGCGCCGTGGTGCACGCCGAGAGCCCCGCCGCGCCCGGGGTCGGCACCCTGCTGACCGTCGGCGGACGGCTCACCGACGACCACTGGCGCGGCGCCATCGACCGCGCCGGAGCCCTGCGGCAGGTGGGCCGCTTCCTGGTGGACAGCGGCCGGCTCTCCTGTGGCGAACTGGAGATCTGCCATCTGTCCGCCCTGTTCGACGCCAGCTACTTCGTCCTGGCGGCGGCCCGGGGCGGCCCCACCCGCTTCCGCCCCGGCGCACAGCACTGGTTCGGCCGGCTCCGCCCCATCACCGCCGGGGCCGTCGAGCGGGAGAGCCGGCGCCGCACCGCCCTGCTCAACGGGCTGTGGCCGCACCCCCAGGTGGACACCACACCCGTGGTGCGCCGTACCGCGCCCCACTCCCCCGCCCCCAGCCGCCGCCAGCGGGCCGTGCTCGGCCTGGCCGACGGCGTACGGACCCCCAGTGACATCGCCCGGCTGCTGGGCCGCCCGGCGTTCCACACCCTGGTCGACATAAGGCGGCTGGCGGCCGCCGGCCATATCGACACCCCGGCCCTCGCCCCGCCGTCACCTCCCGTCACCCCCCTCGTCCCCTGGAGCGCGGACGCGGCGGCCGTACCGGACATCGCGCTGCTGCGCCGCATTCGTGACGCCTTGGAGGCACGACTGTGAATCCCGGCCCGGACCGTGTCCACCCCCCGATACCCGCGATATCCGCAGCGTCATGAGGCGGATGCTGCGTCAGCGCGCTGGAAGGAACCGGCTGATGACCGTGGACGCCGAAGTAGGCAAGGAATTGCAGCGACTTCGGGCGAGAGTGCCCCATCTCACCGGTGCCCTGGCGGCCACCGTCGATGGTTTCGTGCTCGCCCATGACAGTGCGACGCCCGAGGCGGAGAGCGTGGCCGCATTGACCGCGGCCGCACTCGGCGTGGGAATGCGGCTCACCGACGCCACCGCCCAGGGAGAATTCCGCGAGTTGCTGGTACGCGGCGAGCGGGGCTATGTGGCCATCTATGCGGCCGGCCCCTCGGCGGTGGTGACGGTACTCGCCGAACCACGCGCCAATGTCGGCCGCCTCCAGCTGGAGGTCCGCCGGTGCAGCGCCCAGATAGCGCAGCTCGTGGAAAGTTCCCTGGGCCGCGCCGAACGCCGCTGAACTCCCCTTGATTCCCCCCATCGTTGACACATCCCAAGTGAAAGGAATCACCACAGCCATGGCCATGAACATCGAGACCGCGCTGAAGGAAGCGATGACCTCCATCGAGGGCACGATAGGCGCGGCTCTGGTCGACTACACCAGCGGCATGGCGCTGGGTACGGTCGGCGGCGGCAAGGACCTGGATCTGACGGTGGCCGCGGCCGGCAACACCGATGTGGTCCGGGCCAAGGTGCGCACCATGGAGATGCTGGGCCTGCAGGACGAGATCGAGGACATCCTCATCACCCTGGGCGGCCAGTACCACCTGATCCGGCTGCTGACCGGGCGCAACGGCAAGGGCATGTTCCTCTACCTCGCGCTGGACCGGTCCCGGGCCAATCTGGCCATGGCCCGGCACCAGTTGAAGTCCATCGAAGGGGGCCTGGAGGTCTGACGCCGGGCTGTGCGTCCGGCACCCGGCTCCCCTGGCAGCCCAGCGGCATCCGGCCCGGCGCACAGCCGTCGTCCTCGGCCGTCTTCGCTCCCCGTGTCCGCGCGGGAACGAAGGCGGCCCAAGTTGCGGGCCTATGGGGCGAGATACCGGTAACGTTCCGGCATGCGGCCAAGGCCCTGCACCAGTCTGCTGCTCATCCTCCTCGCCCTCGCCGGCTGTTCCTCCGGCGGTACGGCGCGGGTGCCCGCCACCCGTCCCCCGGACACGCCCATCTGGTCCAGGGAACGGCTGGCGCATGCCAGGCCGCTCGGTCACCACCCCGGGGTGTCCCACACCGCCCGGGCGACGCTGTCCAATTCCAGGGTGGGCGCGCTGTTCTCGCACGACACCTCGGGCGATCACTTCTGCACAGCCAGTGTGGTGTCCAGCCCCGGCAAGTCCCTGCTGATCACCGCGGCGCACTGTGTGCACACCGGGGCGGGCGGCGGCTACAGGCGGGACATCGTCTTCGCCCCCGGCTACCGGGACGGGCGGACCCCGGACGGCATCTGGCAGCCCGCCGCCCTGGTGGTGGACCCCCGGTGGACCGGCTCCGGGGACCCCGACCTCGATGTGGCCTTCATTGTGCTCAAACCGCTGGACGGCAAGCACATCGCCGATGTGCTGGGCACCAATCGGCTGGGCGTGGACCGGGGCTTCGGCCACGACGTACGGATCACCGGCTACCCGGAGGGCGGCAACGAGCCCATCACCTGCGGCAACCGGATCAGCCGGCAGAACGATCACCAGATGCGGATCGCCTGCACCGGCTACAGCGGCGGGACCAGCGGCAGTCCCTGGGTCACCGACTTCGACCCGGACACCCGCAAGGGCTCGGTGATCGGGGTCATCGGCGGCTACCAGAAGGGCGGCGACAGCGACGACGTCTCCTACAGCCCGTACTTCGACGCCGCCGTCCGCCGGCTCTACGACCGGGCCGTGGCCCAGGAGGGCAAGGGCTGAGCCGCGTCATCCCCCTCATACCGGGGTGCCAGAACCGCCTTGGCACCCCGGGGTGACGCGGACCGGCCGGCCGCGCCCCTAGCTTCCGCTCCGGACCTCACCCCCACCGGAAGGAAGCCCGGCCATGACCCTGCGCATATCCCGGCCGCCCGCGCCGCGCGCCCTGGCGCGGCGGGTGGCGGACCTGACCCCGCCCGGGCGTGACCGGGCCGTCGACGCCCTGCGGGCCTTCGCCATCCTGGGGGTGGTGCTGGGCCACTGGCTGGTCACCGCGCTGGTCTCGACCGGCGGCGGGGAACTGCACGGGGACAGCCCGCTGCGGCACATGCCCTGGCTGGCGCCGGTGTCCTGGGTGTGCCAGACGCTGGCGCTGTTCTTCTTCGTCGGCGGGCTCTGCGCGGTACGCGGCTACCGCTCCGCGCGCCGCCGGGGTGCCGGCTACCGGCAGTGGGCGGCCGGCCGGCTGGGCCGGCTGGCCCGCCCGGCCGCCGTGGTGCTGGTGGTATGGGCCCTGGTCACGGGGGTGCTGCTGGCGCTGGGTGTGCCCGGGGGAACGGTACGGACCCTGGTCAACCTGGTGATCTCCCCCATGTGGTTCCTGCTGGTGTTCGCGGCGCTCACCGCCGCGACCCCACTGGTGGCCCGGCTGCACCCGGGGTGGCCGCCGGCCGTGGTCGCCGTGGTCGACCTGGCGCGCTTCGCCCTGGGCGGACCGGCCTGGCTGGGCTGGGTCAATGTGGCCGCCGGCTGGCTGGTGCCCTTCACCCTCGGCGCGGTCTGTGCCCGGGGCGGGCTGGCCGAACGCTACGCGGGGCTGCCCCTGCTCCTGGGCGGGGGCGCGGCGACCGTGGCCCTGGTGCTGTGGGGCGGCTACCCGGCGAGCATGGTCGGGGTGCCGGGGGCCGCGGTCTCCAACCTCAGTCCACCCACGCTGGCCGCGGTGGCCTTCGGTCTGGCCCAGTGCGGGCTGGCCCTGCTGCTGATGGAGCCGCTGCGGCGGGCCCTGCGCAGGCCGCTGGCCTGGGCCGTGGTGGCCCTGGCCAACCTCTGTGCCATGACGGTCTTCCTCTGGCACCAGACGGCCATGATGGCGGTCACCGCCCTGGGCCTGGCGGTTGGGCCGCTGCCCGCCCTGCACACCGCGCCGGACGGTCCCGCCTGGGCGGCGCTCCGGCTGCTGTGGGTGCCGGTCTTCGGGCTGGCCCTGGCGGCCTGCTGGGCGGTGTTCCGGCGGTTCGAGCGGCCGTCCGGGCGGGGGCGCGGCATACGACGGACCGGTACGGTTCACGGCGCCCACCACGGCGGAGGTCTCCGGCCGGCGGTGCGGCTGCCGGCAGCCCGGCCGCTGTCTCCTCGACCGTCTCCGACGGCTCACTGACCGGGCGGGATGCCGCGCGAAAACCCCGCCGGGCGGCGGCGCCGGGACGGCCTGGGCCGGGCCGTTACCCGCGCCGGAGGTTCCCGGCCGGCAGTCCCGCTGCCAGCAGCTCGGCCACGGTCTCCTCGACCCGCTCCGACGGCCCGCTGACCAGGGCGAGGTGTCGCGAGAAGTCTCCTCTCCGGGCGGCCGCCGCCGTCTCCCGGGGTGGCACCAGCCGTGCCCAGGGCGAGCGTCGGCCGAGCGCGGCGGCGTCCGGGTCCAGTGGCCGCCCGGTGCCGGGGAACACCGGCACCGGGCGCCGGCGTACGGCCAGTTCCTCCAGCAGGGCCTGGGCCGACGCCCAGCCCCAGCCGCCCGCCACCAGCAGCACCGGCCGGGCCGGCGGCACATCCTGGAGGGTGGGTCCGCCGCCGGGCGGGCCCAGCCGCAGGATGTCGCCCGGCCTGGTGTGGTCCACCAGCGCCTCGCTCACCCCGCCGGGGCCCGCCCGGCGGATGTGGAACTCCAGCTCACCGTCCGGCCGGGGCGCACCGGCCACCGCGTACGGCCGCCATGCCTGGGGCAGCAGCGGGGACTCCAGGCCGGCGTACTGCCCGGCCCGGTAGGGGTAGGGCTCATGCGGCCTGACCCGCAGCCGCGCCCGGCCGGGGCCGGCCGGCTCATGGCCGGTCACCGTGGCCTGCCAGGCGGTGGGTTCGCCCACCGCCGCCTCGGCGCCCGCCACCATGGCGGCCACGGCGAAGCGCAGCATCCGCAGCCAGGCCCGCTCCATGGTCTCGGTCCACCGCGCCCCGGCCGTAGCGCGCAGCGCCTGGCACAGCGCGGTCTCGAAGGCGGCGAAGTGCGCGGGCCGCACGCCCAGTTTGCGGTGGTCACGGCCCAGCCGGGCGAAGGTGCGCTCGATCTCCTCCGGTTGGTGGAGCTGCTCGGTCAAGTAGCGGAAAATGTCGGCCAGATGCTGCCGCTGGAAGGCCATGGACTGGGGGAACAGCGTCCGCAGCGCGGGCCACTGCTCGAACAGCGCCGCATACAAGCGGGCGATCAGCTCCTCGAAGGGGGTGACCGTGTCCAGGTACCGGTGGATCACTGCCTGGTCGGCCGCCCCGTCGTAGGGCGGCCGGCCGCCGGCCGGGTCCGGGGCCGTGGACAGCAGGCGCCGGCGTAACCGCATGGCGTCATGCCGGGCCAGCAGGGCGTGGTACTCGGGTCTCACGGTGTTCATGAGGCGGCAGTATGGCACTGCCCCCGAGTGCCCTAAGGGCCCCGCCCACCAGGGCCGTTGGGCCCTGGACGGCCGACGCCGTTCACACCCCGCCCGGCTGGCGGGCCAGCGCCGCCCGGGCGGCCTTGTAGGCCGTGGCCGGGTCGGGTGACGGGCCGGGAGCGGGACGCCAGGTGCCCAGCCAGTCGGTGAAGGGGTACCAGCGGCCGTCCGGGCCCAGCCGGAGCTGGACGCGGGCGCCGCGGTCGGTGAGGCGGTTGTGGTCGCGTTCCAGGGTGGACAACTGGGCGGGGCGGAAGGGCTGGATGGCGGCCTCGGCCCGGGCCAGGGCCTCCGGGTCGGCCGGCAGGCGGTGCACGGTGACCTGGATGCCGTCCGGGCCGCCGTACTCGAAGGCGGCGCTCAGCCGGCGCAGTTGGCCCGGCGCCAGGCCGAGGCGGCCGGCCGCCTCGGCGGCCCAGGGCGCCCCCGGTGCGGTGGCCAGCAGGCGCACCGCGTCGGTGAACGGGTCCTCGGCCGGCGGGGAGTGGTCTCCCTGGAGCAGGGCCTGGGCGCGCCGGGCGGCGTCGCTGGCCAGGGCGCCCAGCACGGTCAGGGACGGGGCCGGGGCGGGCGGTTCCTGGAGGTCGCCGTCCAGTAGGGGTTCGCCCGGTGGGATGCCGGAGTCCGGGGGCGGCAGGGCGCGTTGCGGGCGGTCGCGCCAGTGCCGGTAGGCGTCCTCGGCCGGGATGCCGTCCTGGTCCGCCGTGGGTGCGGCGTCGTATCCGTCGAGGTGCCGGCGGAGGTGTTTATGAGCGCGCCCGCGCAGCGAGAACAGTACGGCCGGGGCGGTGCGCAGCCGCTGGGCCAGGGCATAGCCGAGCGCGGCGGTGTGCGGGCAGATGCCGGGCCCGGCACCGCAGTTGCACCGGAAGGAGAGGTCGGTGGCGGGCGGGACCAGGGGAATCCCGGCGGTGCGGGCGGGGTCGGTGAGGGCGTCGGGGAGGCGGTCGGTGCGCAGCACGGCGGCCAGTGCGGGGTCCTGGGCGAGGGCGTCGTGGATCCGGTCCCAGGCTTCGGTGCCGAGCACCAGGACGTCGATCACCGGGCGGATCCTGGCCTGGACGCCGGGGACGGGGATTTTGGTGGTGACCAGGCCGGCGCTGACGTTGAGCGGGCCCAGGGTGCCCAACTGGGCGCGGCCCTCGGCCAGTACGGCCGGGTTGCCGGCGGCGGTCTCCAGGGCCGTGGTCCAGGTGTCGGCCCAGCGGGCGGTGGGGGGCCGGCCGTCCGTGCTCATGTGTTCTTCCCCAGGGTGACGAGGTCGGCGAGTTCCCGGTCGGTCAGGGTGCCCAGGGCGCTTTCGCCAGTGGCCAGGACGGCGTGGTGCAGGGCGCGTTTGCTCTCCAGCAGGGCGGCGATCCGGTCCTCCACGGTGCCCTCGCTGATGAGTTGGTGGACATGGACGGTGCGGTGCTGGCCGATCCGGTGGGCGCGGTCGGTGGCCTGGTCCTCGATGGCGGGGTTCCAGGTGCGGTCGTAGTGGATGACATGGGTGGCGCGGGTGAGGTTGAGCCCGGTGCCGGCGGCCCGCAGGGAGAGGATCAGGATCCGGTGCCGGCCGTCCTGGAAGGCGTCCACCATCTCCTGGCGCCGGGCGGCCGGGGTGGCGCCGTGCAGGAACAGCGGGTCCAGGCCCAGGGTGTCCAGGTGGCTCTGGAGCAGCCGGCCCATCACCACATAGCTGGTGAACACCAGGGCGGATTCGCCGCGTTCGCCGATGGTGGTCAACAGCTCCTGGAGGGCCTTGAGTTTGGCGGACCGCTCGGCGAACGGCGGCTCGGCCGCCGCCGGGGGTGTGGTGCGGTGGTGCAGATAGTGGGCGGGGTGGTTGCAGATCTGTTTGAGGGAGGTGAGCAGTTGGAGCACCATCCGCTGCCGGCCAAGGCCGGCGGAGCCCCGTACGGCGGCCATCGCCTCGCGTACATTGGCCTCGTAGAGCGCGGCCTGTTCGGCGGTGAGCTGGACGATGCGTTCCTGGTGCACCTTGGGCGGGAGCTCGGGGGCGATACCCGGGTCGCTCTTGCGGCGCCTCAGCAGGAAGGGGCTGATCAGGCGGGTGAGCCGGCGGGCGGCCGGGGCGCTGGTGTCCCGTTCCACATCGCGTGCGTAGCGTTCGCGGAACCGGGGCAGGGTGCCGAACAGGCCGGGGTTGGCCCAGTCCAGGATCGCCCAGAGTTCGTCCAGGGTGTTCTCCACCGGTGTCCCGGTGAGCGCGACCCGTACACCGGAGTGCAGTTCGCGCAGGCAACGGGCGGTCTGGGTGCGGTGGTTCTTCACATGCTGGGCCTCGTCGGCCATCACCAGGCCCCAGTTGACGGCGGCCAGCCGCCGGTGGTCGCGGCGCAGGATGCCATAGGTGGTCACCACGATGGCCGCGTCGGTCAGTCCGGCCAGCGAGCGCTGGTGGCCGTGGTAGCGCAGCACGGGGGTGCCGGGGGCGAACCGGGCGGTTTCCCGGGCCCAGTTGGTGACCAGGGAGGATGGGCAGATCACCAGGGTGGGGCCGGTGTGGCCGTGTTCATGGCGGTGCAGGTGGAAGGCGAGGGAGGTGAGCGTCTTGCCCAGGCCCATGTCGTCAGCCAGGCAGACGCCGAAGCCCAGGTCGGTGGTGTGGGCGAGCCAGTTGAGCGCCCGGTGCTGGTAGTCGCGCAGCTGGGCGCGCAGGGCGCGGGGCGCGGGCACCGGGCGGGCGGCCTCTCCGCCACGCAGGGTGGCGACCACCTCGGCCAGGGCCCCGGCCGGCTCGCAGGCGTAGTCCCGGCCGTCCACGGTGACCGAGCCGGACAGTGCGGCGGTCAGCGCGGCGGCGCCGGTGAGCGGCTCCAGGCCGCGGTGCCGGGCGCGGCGGGCGGTGTCCGGGTCGACCAGGACCCATCGGTCGCGCAGTCTGACCAGCGGGCGGGCCGCCTCCACCAGCCGGTCCATCTCGGCCTCGGTGAGCGGCTGTCCGTCCAGCACCAACTGCCAGCGGAAGTCCAGCAGCTGGGTGAGTCCGAAGCCGCCGTGGGCCGTGGTGCCGACCACTGTGCGGGTGCCCAGCGCCTCGCGCAGTTCCGCCGGCCACTGGACGCGCAGGCCGTGCCCGTCCAGCAGGGTGCCGGTCTCGCCGAGGAGTTCCAGGATGTCGGTGGCGGTCAGGGACAGGCTGTCCGGGGGGTGTTGGTCGGCGAGCCGTTTGAGCGGGGGCCAGTCCTGGGCGGCGCGGCGCAGCGCGCGCACCGCCCGGCGCAGGGCCGGCTGGTCCAGGGCGGGTGTCCGGTGGCGGCCGGTGAGGAGTTCGGCGGCCGGTTCGGCCCGGTCCGTGCCGGGCGGCTGGAGCAGCAGGGTGGCGCGCAGCCGTCCGGCCTCGGCGTCCGCCGGGGCGGGGGGTTCGACCCGGAGGACCAGGTCGGGGGTGATGCCGCCCTCGCAGCGATCGGCCACCGCGTCGGCCCACAGCCGCAGTTGGGGGGCGGGGCGGGCGGTGGTTCCCAGGTAGGGCAGGTCGCCGAAGAGGGGGGTGGCGCCGGGGGTGCGCAGCAGGGCGTCGGCCAGGGCGTCCAGGAACTCCCGCAGGGCGCGGCCGGGTGACGGGATGTGCGGCTGGGGGCCGGCGGCCGTGCAGTGGGCATGCGGGGGCAGTTGGGCCGCGAGCCGGTCCAGGGCGAGCCGGGTGTCCTCGGGCAGTGGGCCGATGCGCCAGGTGTCCAGGCCGGCCGGGGTGAGGGCCGGGTGGACCAGCCGGGCGGCGATCAGGCGCAGTCCGGTACGGGCGGCCCGGGCCCAGGCGCGCACGGTGGGGTGGACCGCCGGTTGTCCGTCCAGGTCCAGCAGGATGGGTACGGCCTGGGCCAAGGGCAGGGCCCAGCCGTTGACTTGGGCCGTCCGGATGCCTTCGGGCCGTTCCAGGGCCAGCTGGTGGCGGGCCGGGGTGAGCGGCGCGGGCGGTGGCTCGCCGGGCATGGGGCTGCCGTCGGGCCGGTGGATCAGCAGGCGGGCCTGGGGCGGGGCCGGCGCCGGGACGAAGACCAGCGCGCATCCGGCTCGGAGCGCCTCCAGGGCGTGGGCTGCGGCGGGGCGGCCGGCCGCCGGGGTGCCGGACGGGGGTACGGCTCCGGGCGGCCGGCGGGGCGCGGGGGGGGGGGGTGCCGGACGGGCGGCGGGCACTGAACGGGAGTCGGGGGCCGGGGGGTTGGCGGCGGCCGGCGGTCCGGCGGTCTGGCTGAGCGCGCCGATCAGGGCGCGGGCGGCGGCGATCCGGGCCTCGGCCTTGGAGGCGGCCCGGCCCTGGGCCGAGACCTCCGCCCGGCGGCCCCGGTAGTCACAGGTGGCGGTGCAGGTGACGGCGGACCGGGAGCCCGGGCGGCCACGGCCGAAGGTATAGCCGGGCTTGGTGATGACTTCCAGCTGGGTGTACTTGTTGAGCAGCTTCAGCGGGTCGTCGCCGGCCTTCAGCGGGGCGACCTTCTTCTCGTTCTCCGGCCGGTCCGGGACCGTCACCCGGGGTGGCTCCAGTCCGGCCAGGCGCGCGAGCAGGTCGACGGCGGCATAGTGCCGGGCGACCTTGCGGCTGAGGGCCTGCCGGGGGCCGCCGGTGTGGGAGCCCAGGCGGGCGGTGACGGTGTACCCGGGTTCCGCGGCCTGCTGCCGGTAGTCGGCTCCGGGCCGGCCGTCCTGTTCGGCGTGCCAGGTGAGCAGGGTTTCGGCGGTGGGCGGCATTCTGGCCACCAGGGCCAGGGCCGCCGCCCGGGCCGCCGCCCAGGGCGGGCCGTCGGTGTGGAACAGCAGGAGTTCCAGGTCCCGGTGGCGCAGGCGGCTGGCGGAGGCGCGGCGCAGGATCTCCTCCAGCAGTTCCTCGCCCGGCCCGGTGCCGTCGGTGGCGCGTTGTCTCAGCAGGGCTTCGAACTCCTCGCCGGGCAGGCCGGGTTCCAGGGCGCGGGCGGTGCGGGCCGGGGTGGTGTCCGGGGCGGCCGGCCGTGGGGTGACCCCGGCCAGCCGGCACAGCAGGGCCAGCTGGGCACCCTGCCGGGCGGCCTTGCGGCTGTCCGCCCGGCAGTCGGGGCCGCGTACCGGACGGCCGGGCGGGCCGGTCAGGGCGGTGGCCCGGTGTTCGGGTGCTCCGTCTTTGGGCGCGTCGGTGACCACGGGCGGCGGCCAGGACTCCAGCTGCGCGTGCAGCAGCAGGAGTTGACCGGCCGCCTCGCTGTTCGCGGCGACCTGGTCGATGGCGGCCTGGCGGGCGGGGTGATCGGGTGCGACCAGGAGCAGCAGGCGCAGGTCCCGCAGGCTCAGCCGGCCCTCGGCCGCTCTGCGGACGACTTCGGCGGTGAGGGCCTGGGGGTAAGTGCGCCGGGTGCAGGCCGACTTGAGGGTGGCATGCCACCGCTCCGCGTCCAGGACGCGGTAGTCGGGATGGTGGTCGTTGTGCACAGAGGTCAAGGGCGACTCCTCTCCGGATTCCCGGAGGAGTCAACCAGAGCGGCGGTGGGGCCGGGGGCGGAACGGGAGGCCGTTCGTACGGAAGAGACACGCCCCGCAGGGGCGTTCGAACCCTTTCCCTGATGCCGACCGCCCTACGCGGCCGTCCTACGCGGCCGCCTCCGCGAGCACCCGCGCCCCGCGCCCCGGCGTCATATCCAGCGCGCCCAGCGCCCATGGCACCGTGATGCCCGGCATCACATGCCGGTAGAGCGCCGACACATGCCGTTCCAGGTCGTGCAGTTCATCCAGGGCCCGCGCCATCATATGGATCCCGGCGTAGCAGGCGACCACCAGCCTGGCCGTCTCGGTGGCGTCGACCTGGGGCTGCAGTTCCCCCTGCCGGCCGGCCTCCGCCAGCAGCTCGATGCCCCGGTGGGTCCAGTCCCGGTAGGGGCTGGTGCGGTTGAGTTCGCACTCGCCGCTCTCGCCGGTGAGCCGGATGCTGCCGCGCAGCAGGACGGAGTGGGTGAGGCGGTGGGCGAAGACCATGCCCAGGTCCACGAACTCCTGGGTGCGCAGGGCCTGCGGCACCGGCGGCGGGGCGTCGGCGGCCTGGGCGTCGATGACCGCGCGAGCCAGCTCTTCCTTGGAGTCGAAGTGGAAGTACAGCGCTCCCTTGGTGACCCCGGCCAGTTCCAGGATGTCGGCCACCTTGGCCGCCGCATAGCCGTGCTCGGAGAAGACCGTGGCCGCGGCCTCCAGAATCGCCCGCTTAGTGCGAATTGCACGACTCTGCATCGCCATCGGCTACTTCATCCCTCTCACCGGCCCACCACAGCCGGGACACCATCCCCGTCCCGGCGATGCTCCAAGGTTAAACCGATGCTTATGGTGATGTTTGACCGGGCTTATACAGGCCCATATTCAGACACGGGATCCAAGAACGGCGGGCGCCGCGCGCCCGCCGTCCCCCGGACCTCACATGGCCGTCACTTGGAGCGGAACACCGCCTCCTGCACATCGGCGGGACTGTCGAACCGGTCCTTCTTCAGGTCGGAGATCTTCTCCACCACGTCATTGCTCGCCCGGTTCTTCCTGGCGACTTCGACCAGGTGCTGCTTGTCGGTGGGGTAGTGCGCGTTCTTCAGCGCCTTCTGCAGCTCGATGGGGTTGGTGCCGGCCATGAAGACCTCCTGTGTCGTGTATCCACCGCCGCCCGAGAGAACGGCCGCGGCTACGCCGGGTACCCGGAAATATCCGGACTAATCACCCGACTTCTCCGACTCCCCCGGCTCCCCCGACGCCTCCAGCAGCCGTGGCGGCGCGGCCTGCCGCCAGGAGTCCCGCAGGATGTCCCGCAGCTCCGCCAGATCCTCCAGGGCGGCCAGCCGCACCCGCACCCAGGCCGAGCTCGCCTCGTGCGGCGGCACCCAGAACTTCTCCGGCTCGGCCGCGATCAGCTCGGCCCGTTCATGCCTGGGGCAGCGCACCGCGATGGAGCTCTGGTCGTCGGGAACGGTGAGGAACATCTTTCCGGCGACCCGGAAGGTGGGCATGTTCCATGCCTCCTTCTCCACCGTCTCCGGCAGGGACAGGGCGAAACGGCGCACGGCGCGGGCGTCGATGATCATGTCGCTACGGTAGTGGCAGCAGTCACGCAGGATCTTCCCGCGTTCGCGGCGGTGCGGGACGACCAGGCCGGTGTCGCGTAGCCGCCGGCCGCGACGACGACCTGGCGGCTGGTCCATTGAGGACGAGGGCGGCGCGGGTGATCCCGCCGATATTGATCCATGCCGCGGCCGTTGATTCGTGGTACCGGGAGCCACTGGCCGCCGAGTTGCGCGACCGGGGCCACGAGGTGGTTGCACCGGACCTGCCGTGCGATGACGAGTCGGCCGGGCTCGCAGAGTACGCCGACACGGTGGTCGAGGCGATCGGCAATCGGACCGAACTCGTCGTCGTCGCCCACTCATTCGGCGGTTTTACCGGTCCGCCGGTGTGCGACCGGGTGTCGGCGGACCTGCTGGTCATGCTCCAGGCCCAGGTTCCGGCTCCGGGCGAGTCACCGGGTCACTGGTGGGACAACACCGGTTACGGGCCGGCCCGGCAGGAATCCGACCGCAGCAGGGGCGTCCCGGAGGGGACCGAAGAAGACCCACTCCCCCTTGTGCTGACCGACACCCCGGCCGCCCTGGCCTCCGAGTTCATGCGAAGAATGGTCGCCGAACGGCTCGGCTTCCAGCCGGACGAAATGCCCGGCGACCACTGCCCCTTGCTCGGCCACCCGGAGGAACTGGCCGACGGGCTGGAGGCGTACCGCGCCGCACTGTGATCGACCCGCACTCGCCCTTGCCGCCTTGAAGGCATCCCGCGCCAACGAGCCGAGCCCCACCACAGGCTTTGGATGTTCCGTTGTCAGAGGCCGGTGGTATTCCTGATCCATTGCCGCTCGGTCATGCCGTTCATGGGAGCGAAGAGCGCATGAGCCCAGGTGTAACAGCTGCCTTCTTGCGTAGGGTCGGGCGGAAACCCATTTGGCCAAGAAGCGGTATCCGTGACCCCGATCACCTTTTCAGTCACAGTTACGTTTCCGTTGGCATCGCTCTCGGTATAGATTTTGGTCACCGGCCCGCCAGAGTCTCCGTACACTGCGCAACCACCGGCGATTCCACAGCCAGTCCCCTCACTCCCGATGGTGGATGAGTCATAGCTCATTACCTTCCGCCGCGCCGACCTCGGCTGCGTGAACTTTCCGCTGCCTGGCCCGTAGCCAGAGGCGGTGACAATATCGCCGATCGCAGGCTCTGGATCCGTTGCATCAGCCAGCTTCATATAGCCGCCTTGATGCTCGCCATCTCCACTGGGAACCGGCATTACATCAGCGGTTTTCAAGAGTGCCACATCCGCCCCGTCCGGAGAGCGGTCGATTTCAGTGACACTGTGCCAACTGGCACCACCGTCTTCACTGACGGACATGCTTACACTGGACTGGTTCTCCCCGGTGCAATGGTTCGCAGTCAGGATCCAATTCTGCCCGATCAGCGAGCCACTACAGCCCCACGCTCCAGTCGAGCTCTGGCCGTAGATTTCAACTACCGCGGTGGGAAGCGGCATTCCGCTTCCACCTTCGACCGCATCGGCTGAGTACCCCGTCCCAAAACATAGCGTGGCAGCGGCTCCTGCCATCAGCGCGACTTTTCCAGACTTACGCATACTTGCCCTCCTCTACCGTTGTTTTGAGTCCGGCTCTACGGGGTTGTATAGACAACCGTCCACGCCTGGCCAGCGGAATTATTTGGACTGTCTACCACCACCGTCGAGCCCACTGCGGTGCCACAGCTTTCAAGCGCCTTCCCTGTAGCCTGACTGACGATGGCGTAAACGGCCCGACCAAAGGCGTCGGTAGATGTCTGCGTTACGGTCCACTTTGTGTATTTGGCGTTCGCTTGGTTTGGATATGCCACCATCTTGACCGGACCAGTATCAGTCGGGGCTGCCAGCACAAGTACCGGGTTGCAGCTGTCACGGATGGTCGCAGTGCCGTCTCCGTTGTCGTCGAACATCCACCTCTGCGAAGCATGATCCGAGTCGAACGCACCCATATCCGCATAACCCGTGGCGTTGGCGCACGCACCCTCCCTTTCCAGGGCGGATACAGGGCCGGCGTCAGGGTTATTGTTACTGAGACTGTGATAGTGGTTGTCTCCGACAATAGAGTTGCCCAACTGCTGCGGCACGGCATTACCGGGCCCAACTGCCGTAGCCTGCGCGGTGACTCCGGCCCCCCAGAGCAAGCCGGCCATCACCATGGGGGCGAAAAAGAACCGCCTCCGCCGAACCAGATTTTTGAACATGCCAAACCTCCTGCTGATCGATGGGACATTGGCGTGCAGTACCCGAGCTGCGAGACTTCTCGGCCGCCGATACCGGCCACGCAATCGTTGCGACTTTCGCCGGCACCAACAGCCGCCCCGGGCACAGGAGTTCCGCATGAGTGACGGTGCCGGGCTCAGACGGATGCGCTTGCCCCGTCTCCGCGGGGTGCGACCACCGATGGATGTCGGATCAACCTCCCTGACAGGAAGGTGACTTCACAGTCGCCCCTCCGGGGCAGACAGGCTGTAGCTCTCGTCCACCACCATCCGGGTAAGTAGAGTTGGGCGATGCCCAAACTGGAGCAGCTGCGTGCCGGCCATGCCCCGGCCGTCCTGGCCTTCGAGCTGGCGAACCGCGCCTACTTCGCCGCTTCGGTCTCCGACCGCGGCGATGAGTTCTTCGACGAGTTCCCCGACCGGTACAGCGCCTTGCTGGCTGAGCAAGAGGCCGGCATCAGTGCCTTCTATGTGCTCGTCGCTGAAGATGGCTCGGTTCTGGGCCGGTTCAACCTGTACGACCTCGAAGACGGCACTGCCGAACTCGGCTACCGGGTCGCGCAGCAGGTCGCCGGCCGCGGCCTGGCGACCGCGACAGTCCGGGAGCTGTGCCGGCTAGCGGCGGTGCGGCACGGGCTGCGCATACTGCGGGCGGCCGCCTCCCACAACAATGCGGCGTCCCAGAAGGTGTTGACCAAGGCCGGGTTTGCCGTGGTTGGCCCCGCTGCGCCGGCCGATCTCGGCGGTAGGTCAGGTACCTGGTACCAGCGAGACCTCCAGTTGTAGACCGTGATCCGGCTGATGGGCCGGCCGCGCAAGAACTGCCGACGTCAGCCATACCAACGGCTGTCTGCCCCGCACGCCCATGTCTTACCCGAAGAATCTGTACGCGTGTCGCCGACGTTGTAGTACCTGCCTTCCCATGAGCAGCCACTTTCCTTGGCATGAGTAGCGAGACGGGCAGGCTCCTCGATGGCCGACGCGGGAGCGGCCGCAGCGGCCAGGGCACCCGTACAGGCAACCGCAGCCGCAAGGTGACGAAGTGAAAACATTGCATTTCCCTTCAGTTCATTGCCGATGAGAGCGGCAAAGCGGCGGGCCCGAAGCGTGTAGCCTCAAGCCCGCCACCAGCCCCAGTCATGAGGGCCGCAGGGTCTTAGATGCCTGATGTCGTCCTGATCCAATCCCGCACATCCGAGATTCGAACACCACCAGAGGTACAGTGAATTCGGTCATCAAGCGAGGCACCATTCACATACGGACTGCCATAGGAATGCACGGCCACCACCTTTTCAGTGCCATTAAAGTTGTGCACTACAGGACCGCCGGAGTCACCCCCCAGCGTGCATGTTCCTGCCCGGCAATCATTCCCTGAATAGGTGATGGCCTTATTGGTCGCGTCATACCCGGTGACCTTTGCATTTCCTTTGTGGAGCAAGCGGACATTATTCACCCATGGCTGGCCCCAGCCGTATACGGTCTCGGTATCACCGACAGCCGGCACTGCGTCATTTGCATCGGCTAGGGTCAAAAATCCACCCTGAGGCGCGGGAACTGCATTCTGCAGGTGGTACAGCGCCACGTCTGCATCCCCTGAGGTAACTGCTCTGTCATAGGCGTAAGGGGTGTTGGAGTCATACCCGCCATCACCGCCTCCCAGGTAGATACTGCCGGGATAGATTGTCCCGTCAGGCTCCCACTGGACGCAGTGCCTCGCTGTCAGCACCCACTGACCGCCGATGAGCGAACCACTGCAGTTGTAGCCACCTGGTGAGTTGATAAAGATGAACACAGCCGCACGATGCCCCGTTTCCAATTGCCCGCCACTCACCGCATAGGCGCCGACGGAGTTCTGGGTGCACAGGGCCACCGCAACCCCGGCGATCATCGCAGCGTTTCTGAGCTTACGTACAACAGCGCTCTTCGCTTGGAACATCACTACCTCCTGTAATCCGGCGAGCGTACGGAGATCAGCTCAGGACAGTCCACTGCTGACTGGCGGAATTATTGCTCGGGTCGACCACCACCACGTTGTTGCAAATATCCAGTACGCTCCCGGTGAGATTGCTGGTGATGGTGACAAGCATTCTATTCTGGGAATCGGTTCCCACCTGGCTGACCGTCCACTTCTGGGTGGAAGGGTTCGTGTCTGAGGTTTGCATGTAGACCGGGCCCCCGACTTGCAGGGGATTCGTGCCGGCAATATTGGAATTGACATAGTTGGGATCACTCAGTGTGCGCGGCGTGTTGGCGGTGCAGCCATCGGAGATGGTCACCGTGCCGTCCTGGTTGTCCTTGAACATCCAGTACTGTGAACCGTCGCCGGCCGGCGCGACGATGGCATAGCCGGAGACCGCTCCGGCGCATCCGCCCTCCCGTTGAAGCACCAAGTTACTGTTGCCCGCATTGGCGAGGACGTGCCACTTGCCGTCGGCCAACGGCGGTTGCGCGGGACTGCTTGAGCCGGCGGCGTGTGCGGCTCCGCCATTAACTGCCAGCAGGCATACGGCGAACACCGCGGGAAACACTCGGAATCTGCGCCAAGACGCTTGATCAGGCATGCGAGAACCTTTCTTGTATTTATCCTGTGTCGGTCCGGGCAGCGGGCAGGGCCGAAGGGCTGCCTCCCCGCTGCCTGGACAGGGAACACGGCACTGTGAGTTCAGGACTGGAATGTCCAACTCTGAGTGCTGGAACTGGAGTTGGCCGGGTTCACCACCACCTGCGCGTTCGCGTTCGCGTCCGGCGCACTGTCGAGGACATTGCCTGATGCCACATTGGTAAGGGTGAGCAGGCCGTTTTTGTGTGTGACGATCCGCCACTTCTGGCTGTTGTTGTTCGGATCGAGAGGAAGCACCTTCACCTGTGCGCCGGCGGACCCGGGGTCGGTCAGCGTGCCGGGGGTCTGACCGCTATAGGTGCAGTTGTCGGTGAAGCTCACGGTGCCGTCGGAGTTCGGGGTGGCCTTCCACTGCTCCGACGTGTACGTCGAGTTCCATGTGTCGAGCACGGCGAGGTCCGTCGGCTGGCTGCAGTTGAGGGCCGCCCTGACCGCCGTACTCGCCACACCCGATCCTGGCGAGGACCCTCCGGTCCTGTTGTTCGTGATACCGAAGTACCCGCTGTTGCCGGAGTTGCCGATCCGGTACATGGCCACGCCGTGCGCGTTCACATAGGCGCTGAGCTGGTTGTTCTGGATGTAGGTATTGGCGTGCTGCGCATCCCACAGTTCCGTGGGGACACTCGTGGTGTTGGGCACATTCAGTGCTGCGAGGTTGACCGAAACATACTTGCCCTGGCTGCTGGCCGGGTCATCCCCATTGATGAACAGCACAGCCGTATCACCGTTTGCCAGCGGTCGCTTCAGCACCCGCGTGGAGCCGGTGGCGGTAACTTCCGAATCGGCGACCTGCGTTGCCGGCACGCCGAGCGGGTCCTGGTCGACATTGATGACGTCTTGCTTCTTGTAAATGCCAAGGGAATTCGAATCGATACCGGTCAGGTCGACACCGGAGATGAGCGGGGAAGCCATCATCGAATAGACGGACATCTCCGTGCGCGACTGGTCATCGCTGACCTTGCTGCCGCCACTTCCCCCTTGGTAGCCGGCCCACATCATATCCATGTCGTTCCAGCTGGTGGGCCGGACGTTCTCGGGATACGCCAACGACTGGTCCAGCTGATTCATGATGCCGTTGTAGTCGCCGGCCGAGCGGTCACCGCCGGTGCGGCACAGATGTGCCACCTGGCCGCACCAGACTCCGGTGGGCGAGAAGCCAGGAGCGCGGTACTGATAGACCGAGTTCTGGTTGTCCGTATAGTCGATCACCGGGTCGCTGAAGGCGGGATCGCCGGGATTGACGCTCTGCAGAATGCTCTTGGAGCCATAGTGGTTGGGCTGAGCCGAGACGCTTACCGTCACCTTGTGCTTGCCCTGGGCCGCAGCGGCCCGGTCCAGCGCCTGCTGAAAGGCCTGGACCCGCGCGTACATGGACTGGCCCAGCTCCTTGCCCTCGCCATGGGTGGTTTCGGAGCCAACCGGAATGTCCGGGCCCGACCACACGGGGCACGAGTCGTACTTCACATAGTCCACCCCCCAGGACACGAAGTCCGTGGCGTCGGTGTCCTCATGGCCCAGGCTGCCGGGGTGGCCTTGGCAGGTCAGATATGTACTTGTGGAATAGAGGCCGAACTTCATGTTCTTGCTGTGCGCATAACTCGCCAGTGCCGCGATCCAGCCCTTCCCGTCGGGGAAGTTGGTCGCGCTGTTGGGGTCGTTGGGGTCGTATCGAGGAACAAGGTGCCCAGAGCTCAGATCGTTCCCGGTCCCGTCGGTACCCGGCACAGGGTTGTTATTGGCGTCGTACAGCTGCCTTCGGTGATCGGAGCTGCTCGTTTTGAGGGGATATCTTCCTGAGCTGTCATAGATGCTGCCGTCCGACTTGATCTGGTCGCCATCCCGGGCCGCCGCGGACCAGCCGTCGTCGATCGTCACCGTGTCATACCCGGCCTGCACCAGGCCGTTGGCGCTCATGTAGTCGATGATGTTCTTCACTTGCTGTTCGGTCACATTCGTACCGAAGGCATTCCAGGAGTTCCAGCCCATCGGCGGAGTAAGTGCCAGGCCATTGCCCAGCGCTGCGGCGGGTGTGGCGGCACCGAAGGTGGCCAGCCCCAGTCCGGACGCGGTCATGGCCGCGCTCAGCAGGAGGCTTCGCAGCCGGAATCTCGGTCGGCTGTGAACTCTCCTGAAAGGTTTCCAACTCATTGATCCTCCAAATCGCGACATAAGGCAGTTCACAGGTTTCATACGGCGGATCCGCCTACAGAACACCGGAGTCAGGAAGCCGTCCATGGACCGGGGCGCACCGCCCCAAGGATGGGATTGGCAGCGATCGGCGACACCTTGACAAACGCGCCGCGGTGCGGGGCTTGGATGACTTTGCCGTTGCCGATGTAGATCGCCACATGAGTGGCGTGTGCAAAGTAGACGACCAGATCGCCGGGGCGCAGGCCGGACAGCGGAACCTTGTGCAGCCTGCGCCATTGCTCCTGGCTTGTTCGTGGAATGGCTACTCCGGCATGCCGCCACGCCTGGGTGGTCAGCCCCGAGCAGTCGTAGGCTTCCGGGCCCTGTGCACCCCACTCGTATGGCTTTCCCAGCTGCTGGAATGCGTAGCCGATCGCCTCCCTTCCGCGCAGCGAGAGCTCACCGGGATGAAACCGACGGCGCGGGCGGGTGAGCCGGGCTGGAGCAACCATCGGACCCATGGTCCAATGCCCGTGCATTTCGCGGTAGTTGCCGGAGCCGACCGCCTGCTCCGGCATGGCGGCCACCGGCTGTACGGACATCCCGGCAAAGGCGGCCAGGGCTGACAGACAGCCGGCCACCTTGACCGGCAGTGTCCTTCTCATACGGGACATGCGCTCTCCTCCCCCTTGAAGCCCGACCTCGGCCGGCAGCCTCGGGCGACGGCATCGGATCCGGGGGTGTGCCGGGAGCAGGCGTAGGCCGCCACCGCCGATTCGCCGGTGGGGATCCCGCCCGGAGCGATGGCGGGCGCATCACAGGACCTTGATTACGTACTGTGACAGGGCCCCTTGTTCCCGCCAACCCTCCATTTTGATAGGGCCGGTCGCTGATGGGAGCCACATGATGATGCTGTGCATCGGTGCTGTCGGCTTCGTGGTCACCGTGTCGCCGGAGCGCACCGTTGTTGTCCCTCAATCTGTCGTAGGGAAAGGGACAGCGGAGACAATCGGCTTGACGAAGTTCACAAGCGCCGGTTTCCCGGCAGTCGTTTCATCTTCCGGTAATCGCCCGGCCGGTGCACCATGTCCCCCAAGTCCTGCCCGAATGCCCGTAGTTCGACATCGTTCAGGTCAAAGGGGTTGTAGCTCACCTTCACCTGCATCCCGGTGAGCGCCGGATCCACCTCGTAGGTGTTTCCGTGGAAGCTGATGGTGGCCTCCTTGGTCACCGTCTTCGTCTGGGATCGCAGAAACGCTTCGCGCAGGTCGGCCGGCGAAGGGAGCCGCGCCGGCTTCCCGATGGAGGCCAGCCAGCGCTCGATCGGAGGCTGTCCGGTCTCCGGATGGGCCGTACGGTGGTAGACGGACTCCACCCAGGCCGCGAACACCCTGTTCAGCTCGGCCGGATGGACAACGGCCTGGGCGACATGGCCGCTCAGGCCGGCCAGGAAGCGCTCGCACAGCAGGCGGGAGGAGGATTCGCCGCTGCCGTGCTCACATGGCCGCGCCGGCCGGGCGTGCGCCAGCCGGATCGTCAGGGTGACGCAGGCCTTGAGCAGCCAAATGTCCAGGGGTGCCGGTCCGTTGGGTACCTGGATGGATTCCGGGACCCCGTAGGCGGCGAGCGCGGGGCGCAGGGCGCCCGCCAGGCGAAGCGGGTCTTCCGCATAGCCGAAGCGGTACCCCACGACCGCACGGGAGTGGTCGTCGATGAAGGCGAAGAGCCGGGTGTCGCGTCCGCGGATCTTCGGTCCGGGACAGGCGATCCCGGTCCAGCGTTCGTTTCCGCCCGGGGTGTCATGCCGGGCGGACGGACCGCTCTTCCTCGGCCGGGAGACGGCCAATCCGGCGGCGGCGAAGTGTCGTTGCAGGGTGCGGTCGGTCGGTGACCAGCCATGCACTGTGCGCAGGATCTGCTGGACCTGGGCGGCGGTACGGGAGGGGTTCTCCCGTTTGAGTGCGATCGCCAGTTCCAGTACCTCTGCCGGAGTCCGTGGCACGGCTCTGCGGGGTTCGGGCACCAGCGCGGCGAAGCCGCCCTTGCGATAGGCCCGTGTCCAGCGGTCGATTGTGGCGCGTGAGATGCGGACTCGCCTGCCGGACAAGTCGGTGTGTTCTCGCCCGGCCAGCTCCCGGGCGAGTTTCCCGCGTTGGCGTGTCGTCAGTGCGGGGTCCATCAGCGCTTGGACCAGGGAGTAGCGGAAGAGACCCGCCTGCCGGGCCCTTTCGGTCCGCCGACAGGCTTCGTCCTCGCTCGACGACATCGGCACTCACACCCTTTCTCCTCATTCCGTCCACCTATCACGGACAGTCGCGATCAAGACTGGAGCCATCCCTCGGCTCCGCCCAGAGGCGGCATGTGTTGATCAACTTTTTGAAGCGGCGCATGCCAGGAGTCGCCCGCCCGTCACCCGGCCGGCGAACCGCCACCAGGACGACGCGCCGGCAGCACCCCCCTGGCGCACCGCGGCCAGATAGGCGGCCACGACGGCCAACACCGCGTCCAAGTCCGGCGAATTACCGGTGTCCCAGTGCGCCGGGACACCGGTGCGCACGGCTACGACGAGGCTGAAGAACCGGTGAATGGCCTTTGCCCGCCGGGCGAAGCGCCGGATCCAGCCACGGACCGTGCCCTCGGCCCGTCCCAGGCGTGCTGCGATCTTCCGGTGGCCCATCCCCAGTGCCGACAGCTCCAGCGCCGTCCCGATCACCTCCGCCGTGTCGGCTCGCCGGGGCCAGAGGCTGTCGGCCAGCAGCACATGCGTGGTCGCACACTTCGAGCAGCGTGCGCGGCGGGGCCGTACGGACAGCCGGGCACCATGGGCGCCTCTTACTTGCCTTCGCCGGCCGTACCCCCATGGCGCCAGGGCCGCCCCGCACCGCGGACATCTCATGTCGCCTTCCATCAACCGCCGTTCAACCAGCCGTGGATCGTCGTCAACCAACAGCACTCCGCACCTCCACTCCCTGCACACCGTGTCGTCGCACACAAAACAAATCGGAATTTCCAGCAAATCCACGGATGCTGCTCACCATGAATGTCGCCGGACCCGTTTACGTGCTCGGGCAGAAGGCGCACCGAGATCAATTACGGTGACGGACAGCTTTACCACACGATGTCGAACACAAGCCTTCTTGAATCACCGCAAAAATCGCAACACACGATCATCTAAGTTCTCTCTCGCCTATTGCACAAGCAGCCGGGCCGTGCTCCACTGTCGGTCGTCGAACGGGCGCCGCCCGAAGACCTGATTTCCACGTATTCCAGTCCGAGGATGCAATGTTGGAAAGAAAATTCATGTTCTGTGACGCGCACTCGGACGGTGCGCATGCCATGGTCAGGGCATGTGACCGTTGCCTGGAGAGAACTCGGGATCTCCTCAGTGAATTTCCCCGAACCTACGCGCATGTGCGCATGGAGCTGGAATCCCATCGTCCAGGCATTTCCGTGTCGACTCGTCGGCAGGTTTCCCTGCGCCACCCCAAGGGGCCGTCAACTCCTTTGAACATCGGTTTGCTTGACCTTGCCGACCGTATGGTGCATTCGCTCCGGCTCTGGGCTGATGACGCACTTCCGCCTGCCGCGGCACCCGGTACCGCGCAAGCCGGCCGCCTTGTGCCGAGTCTGTGCAGCATGCTGGCGACGGGCCTGCCCAAAACTCTGGGAAACGACAGATTCATTGCGCTCGCCGGAGATGTCTGGACCGTCCATGAGTCCGCCCGAACGGTGTTGGGATGGTCTGAAGCCACAGATCGGCTCGCAACGCCCTGTCCCGCGTGTGATCTGCGCTCGCTCGCCCGGACGCACGACTACCGCGTCCAGTGCCGATGCTGTCCGGCCTGGTGGACCAGACGGGAATGGGAAGCGTTCACCCAGCGAAGCTCCGCCTGACTCGGTCCCCGACGACTGGTGCCGGCCGTGCTCCGAGCACAGCCGGCACCCAATGCCTGAAGTACGCCGCAATCCCCGTGCATCACCGCAACGCCGCAGGGCGGGCCGGGCCCGGGCAGTGGCTGAGCGCCTCTCGCAGAGCCGGCAGAATCGACGCCGCATCCCGCAGCGGCAAGGGGACTCTGTCTCTGCCCGCCCATGGCGGTGTATCCCAGCGAACCCCGGGCGAGGGCGGCAGGGCGAGCCACTGCGTGGGTCCCGTGGTGACCCGGACTCGCTGGTCAAAACCGCGCAGTTGGACTGCGGACCCCGGGGCCACCAGCACCGTGACCGTCTTTTGGGACGTGGCCAGAGACGGCACCGGAACGCCTCGGTCCAGCTCGACCATCAGGGCCATGCCCACGGTGTGGGGCATGGTCAGGGCGTCGAACGCGGCGCAGGTGGCCACGACGGCCGTGGCCGGACCGGCGAACTCCGACCCGAATTCCGACGGCGCCAAAGGTTCAAGTCCGGCCAGCGGATGGGCCCCGGGAGTCGGGCACCGACCGGCCTCGGGGTCCTCTTGGCACGTACAGTCACCGCACGGCCAGACGCGGTGGCCGCGTACCAAGGACCAGCCCAGAAGGTCCGCATAGAGGTGTGCAGAGGTCTTTGCGCTGAGACGGTGCAAGCCGTCGCTCATAGGGATCACCTTTCCTGGAAGACCCTCATGCCATATCGGGCTTGTCTGACGGCGGTTTCGTGGGTTCGCCGGCACGCCGCGCCCGCCGGTCCCGTTCCACCGCAAGTACCTGGTCTTCTCGATAGAGGAGAGGACCGCTCCGTCCCTGCCTGCCCACCGGGGCGAGATACCCACGTCTGACCCACTGCCGAATGCAGGCAGCGGAAACCTTCGCGATTTCTCCGGCTTCTTCTCCGGTGACCAGCCGGTACTGCCACCAGCCGACCGGGAGTTCAGACGGAAGGAACGCCTCCGAGTTGCGCTTCATCACCGTGACCGATTCCTCTCCTGGCTTTCGTTCTGCGTATCAGCGATCTGCGCTACCAGGGAATCCATGAGTCTCTTCAGACTCTCCATACGGACAATGATCCTCTCCACCTCTCCGGACGACTGCGCAAAGCACTCGTCAGTGCCGGACGGCAGGTTGCATCTCTCATTCCTCACCTGCAGTGCAAGGTCCACCAGCCGGCCCAGCGACGCATCCAGTCGTGCCGCCGAGGTCTGGACCTCAGACAGTGTGGACAATGCGAACCGATGCAGAACCTGGCGTCGATCGAGAAGAATTTTCCGGCCCCGCCAGTTCAGGTAGCTTTCCACACTCGTGCGTTCAGGCATCGCTTCCCTTTCCAGGATCGTGACGCCTCGTCCGGTTGGCAACGCCTGTCCGCAGCGGTGGCACGGAGTCGGCGTCGTCCCGGTCGGCGGCCGGTTTCCCAATTCCTTCGCCGAATCCGGCGATTGGCCGGCCTGCCCGCGAGGGGGACGAGGTGGCTGCGCATGACCACGGAGGCCCGGACAGGAGCACACCCAAAACCGCGGAGCGAATACGGCGTCAGCCGCCTATCCACCGGGAAACATCATGGCCTGCGAAACGGTCCAGGGCGTGCGGGCACAACCGGCGGGAGCCTCGTGGCCGAATGTGACAGCTCACGCGCAGTACGTCAACCCACTCCTTGGGTTTCTCCGATACGGAACAGGCCCTCATTCCAGGGGCGTTCGAAACAGACTTCCATGCGGCCATCCGCTCGCATTGACACCCGGCATCCGGAGTGTCACACTCCGTACCGATGGTGGCTCTGTGTGCCTGGCCTCGCTGACATCGCGACAATCCCGGTGTACAGAGGCGGAGTTGAGTACCACCGCATCCTCTGCCCGGCCATGCCAGGCCACCACCTCGATTCCTGTGCCGGACCCGGCCGTCAACGCCTCCTGCGCTGCGCTTCCCGCGCGGCCTGTTCCGCATGCTTGCCGGTGTAACCGCCTCCGGACATCAGTCAACCGCTCCGCGGACAAGTGCTGTCCGCCCACCGGAAATTCCTTACAAGTCCTCAGCTGACGAGGGGAAATGATGACATGGATGCACGCACCATGCCGTTGTGGCGAGAACTGGCCCGGATGGACGATCTCCCGTCCGCCGCTACCTCAACCGTCGTCCATGCCCTGGTCAGTCCCGTTAACGGTTGCCACGGTTCCGGTCGCCATATGGAGCACTGGCGCCGGGAGGCCCTCGGTAAGGCGCTCGTCTCCCTCCTGCCCCGCGCTGCCTCACCGGACCTGCAGGCCCGGCTCATCAAAGCCAGTACCCGGGACGAGATCATCACGTTGATCGCCACCGGTGCCCTGCCCGCGGATGGCCTCCCCATCGTCACCGCGGTGCACGGTGTCTGGCCGGAGCTCATCGCCACACTCGCCGGTCAGAGCGGGCAACTGGCCAATGCCGTCCGTCTGCTGGCGAGCCTTGACTTCGCCCGACTCGGCGAAGTGCTCACCTGGTGGCATCTCACCGGATCAGAGGTTCCCCATCCTCTGGCCGAGGCAGTCTGCCGTCGTCTGCTCGAGCCCCTCACGGACGAATACCCCCCGCCCCAAACGCACCTGGACTGGGTGCAGCGCCTGGTCTACGGCCACGGAGACTGGCTGGGCACATACGACGACACCCCCTGGCGGATCCTGGAGGCCCACCCCGAGTTGTGGGCGCGCCTGGCCGTCCACTCCCGTTTCGGACGCTGGGTCCAGCATCTCCTCCTGGAACGCGCCGATACCGATCTGCTGGACGGGGCACTGCTGAGTACCTGCCTGCCCGTGGCCGTCTGTCCGGAGCTCACCGGCCTCCCACGACCGGGGCTCACCGCACGTGAGCGCCTCCGCCGGCTGGCACATCGGGTTCGCAGGCATCCACGGCTGCTGGCCCTGGTACCTCACGACATTCATGCCGCGGCCGCCGACTGTGTGACCCGTGGCCGGCTGCTCAGGCTGCCCCGCAAGCGGGCCCAGGACATCGTCGCCATCGCTGAGGACCTGGCCGTCGTCGGCGCCGAGCCACGGCATCTCACCCGGGCGGTCGCTCTGTTGGCCGGGCTCCCCCGGCCCGTCGTCGTCGCCGACCTCCCCAGTCTGCGCGGGACCGCTTGGTACACCTCCGCGGAGGAGGAGTCCCACCGGCTGCTCGAACACCGCGACCAGCACCTACGCGCCCGAGCGCTCGCTCATGTCGCAGCGAATCCAGCGGTTCCCAGCACGGTGATGACCGACGCCCTGACCTCCCTGCATCCTGCCGAACTCACCTGGATCCGCCGCTTTCCCGGCACTCCGGTCTGGTACGCGCAAGTCGCGGCGGCCATGCCCGTACCCGAGGACCAGGGCGTCCTGCGGATCGTCCCCGACCAAGAGCTCGACGCGCACCCGGCTCCAGCCGTTGTGCTCCAGTCCTGGCTGGACACAGCGCGCTCAACGAACTTCTGGGTACGGGAGCGTCTCTACTCGGCGGTGCTGCGGTCGCGCCACCGCACCGAGAGCCTGCTGCGGCAACTGCCCGCCCGGCACATCCTCACCATGGGTCCGCCCGAAGTGACCGCGGGCTTGGTGCTCGCCTTCTGCGGCAGCGACCCCGTCCGCTGGGCAGCTCTGGCCGAGGCGCTCAACTCACCGATGGGGGAAGCCCGGAGCTTCGGCGAATTCCTGGACCGAATCGCCCTGGCCGCCGCACGACAAGGACGAGGTGCTTCCCCGGCCGGCGGCCAGCCACCGGCCATCTCTTCGGGTGCGTCCGCGCAGTGCGCGTACCGCGGCGGCGATTCCGGCTCGGTGATTCCTCAACCCACCAGCCGGACCTAGGAGATCGGGGCATGCTCGCCGTTCCCGTCCCCTGGACCAGCCGCCAGCTGGAGATCGTCGCCGGGATGGCCCGCGGACTCTCCACCACGGAAATCGCGGCCGAGATCGGTGTACAGCCGTCGACGGTGAAATCCCATATCAAGAAGATCTCGCACAACATCGGGATGTCCACGCGCGCCGGCATCGTCGGCTACGCATGCCGCCACGATCTGCTGCGCGTGGCACCGCCTTGTCTGCCGCGCCTCCGGACGGTCCTCTCCCACCGGCAGAGACGGATCCTGGACGGAATAAGCCGCGGATTGACGAACAAAGAGATCGCTCGGGAGATGTATGTGTCCACGGACACGGTGCACACCCATGCGCGCCACCTCTACAAGGCCATCGGCGTCAAAACGAGAACCGAGGCCGTCGCAGTCGCTCACCAGTTGGGCCTGCTATGCCACGAGCAAACGGAGAACCGCGAACGATCGCCGGAAGGCTGAGAGTCGGATGGGCAGATGCGGACGCCCGCTGGGCGGGCTCAAGGGCAAGAACCGACAGGCAAACGAACTGGCCGGATTCCTGCGTGACTTGACCGCCGGTGTCACCACGCGGGAGCTGGCACAACGCTACAACACCGGAAGAACGATCTGGAGCGACTACCGCTCCGGTATCCGGCTCATCCCATTGCCACGACTCGAGCAGATCGTCGACGACCGGTTTTTCGGGGACCTGCCGGGACACGCCGTCTTCAAGGCCACGGCACGCCATCTCTACGCCGAGGCCGTCATCGCCCGGAAGGCATCACGGCTGAACGCCGGTGACCAGGGCGGCACCACCGGCCCGGAGGTGGGCGGAGCGGGCGAGTAAGGGCTGGGCATCGCCCCTGTCCGCCGCACCCACGCATGTTCCCTGCCCCTCGGACGGTCCTGAGGGCGTAACAAGGAGTGATTCGGCTATGAAGGCCATCCGTCAGCGCATGATCCAGGTATCCAGGTGGCCGGTCTGCCTCGGAATGCTCGTCGCCTGCCTGGCCGTCGGCACCTTCGGCAGGCCTGTGGTCCATGAGGCGCGTATGGGCAGTACACCATTTGAACGTGCGGGCGTTCCTCCCGGGGCTTCTCACCCCAGGCCATGGCCGCCCGCTGCCCCATCTCATGTCGCTACCGGGTCACCCGGCGAAATCACGGCAGAGGCCGATGAATCCGGGATCCCGGCCACGGCATTGGCCGCCTATCGTCATGCCGAGCGCCTCGAAGCGATCGCGCGCCCGGGCTGTCACCTGCCCTGGGAACTCCTGGCGGGAATCGGCGAGGTGGAGTCCGGTCACGCCCGGGGTTACGGTCTCCACCCGGACGGCTCGACCGATCGCCCGGTCCTCGGCCCTCGCCTGACCGGTGGCCCGTTCGCCGAGGTCAGGGACACCGACGAGGGGTACTGGGACGGCGACGACGCATACGACCGGGCGGTCGGGCCCATGCAGTTCCTCCCGGCTACCTGGATGGCATACGCCTTCGACGGCGAGGAGGAAGGGTTCAAGGATCCCGACAACTTCTTCGACGCGGCAGCAACGGCCGCTCATTACTTGTGTTCCGAGGGCGGCGACATAAGGAACGAGGCCGACCGTCACCGGGCCCTGTTGCGCTACAACCCCTCGGAAGACTATGCGCGTTGCGTTGTCGCCTGGATGCGAACCTATGCGGACGGCAAGGCGCGTCCGGCGTCCGGCGCTCCCGACGTCCAGCGCTCACCGCGCCGTCCCGCGCATTCCGTACCACGGCCCAAGTCCACACCCAAGCCCAAGTCCACGCCGATGCCGATGCCGATGCCGACGCCCACGCCCACGCCCACGCCCACGCCCACGCCCACGCCCACGCCCACGCCCACGCCCACGAACCGTACCGACCGACAACACCGCGGAGCCACGCCGCTTCACACCACGCGCCCCAAGCCGGCCGAGGCGGCCCCGTACACCCCCAAGCCCGCCGAGACCCCATCCAGCACGTCCAGGTGCGAGGAATCCCCCCTCGGCCGGGACGGTACCGAGCCGCCGGCGGACAAGTCCTCCCCCAGCCCGTCCACCGACAGCCCCCACACCGCTGTCACCGCTCCGCCGACCGCCTCACCCTCCCCAGCCGCTCAGGCTCCCAACGGCCCTGAGCCCGAGGGTGTCTGCCGAGTGCCCGGCGAGCGGTTCGTCCCGGCCCAGCCCACCGGGCGTCACCCCATGGCCCTCGAGGCCCCGAGTCGCACCGCACCCGACGCTACGACGGGCTTCCAGACCTCCCCCGGTCGTTCTGCAGCTCCCACAGCTCCCGGAACAGGCCCGGGGTGTCCACCAGTTCCCGGAAGGAACCCTGCTGGATGACCCGGCCCCGGTCCAGCACCACAATGCGGTCGGCGACGGCCACATTGGCCAGCCGGTGGGTGACCAGGACCACGGCCCGGTCCCGCGCCATGGCCCGCAACCCGGCGAAGATGCGGTGCTCGGCCCGGGCGTCCAGGGCGCTGGTGGGCTCGTCCATCACCAGCAGCCCGGCCGGCCGGTGGAAGGCGCGGGCGATGGCGACGCGCTGCCACTGGCCGCCGGACAGGTCCACTCCGCCGAACCACTCCCTGGCCAGCAGGGTGTCCAGACCGCTGCGCAGCCCGGAGACGACCTCGTCGGCGCCGGACTGCCGGGCCGCGCGCAGCACCGCCTCGTCACCGCCGTGCGGCTGGCCCAGGGTGATGTTCTCCCGGGCGGTCATCGGCCAGTGCGCGTAGTCCTGTGGCACCACCGCGGTCTGCCGCCACAGCGCGTATGGGTCCAGTTCCCTGGTGTCCACCCCGTCCCAGCAGACGCTGCCGTCGGTGGGCAGATAAAGGCCGGACAGCAGCTTGCTCAGGGTGCTCTTGCCGGAGCCGTTCTCCCCCACCAGCGCCAGCACCTCGCCCCGGCGCACGGCCAGGCTCACCTTCTCCAGGGCCGGGCGGTCGGTGCCGGGGTAGCGGTAGCCGACCGCCTCGGCCTCCACGGCGTACGGGGCGGCGGGCCGCACCGTGCCCCGGCGCACCCGGTGCCCGCCCGCCTCCTCGATGAACTCGGCCCAGTCGTCCAGGTAGAGCCCGGTACGGAACAGCCGGGTGCCGTAGGCGACCATGCCGCGCAGTGAGGAACCCACCGTGCGCAGCGCGAACACCGCGGTGCCCGCCGAGGCGACCGACATCCGTCCGGTGGCCAGCAGCATCGCCAGGGCCACCCACACCAGGGCGGAGGCCACTCCCCCGGCCAGCGCGCCGGCCAGCGCGTAGCGCGCGCCCCGGTTGACCGCCCGGTCGGTGGCGCAGTCGATGCGGGTGCCGATGGCCCGGTAGCGCTCCAGCAGGAAGTCCGCCATGGTGCCGGACCGCAGCTGATCGGCCGGGCGCTTGTCGGTGACGTACCAGCGCAGGTGGTTGAGCACCCGGCGTTCGGCGCTCAGTGCGCGGGAGGTCTGGTACTGGATGCGGGCGGCCTTGATGCCGGCGATGCCCTGCGGCAGGGTGGCCAGCGCCAGCAGCGGCAGCAGCACCGGGTGCAGCAGGGTGACCACCCCCGCGGCGGCCACCAGCGAGGCGACACAGGACATCAGGTCCTGGGCGTCGGTGAGCAGATCGCGGGTCGCCTCCGCGCCCCGGTCGGCGGCCTCGCGCTTGTCGTTGAAGCCGGGGTTGTCGTAGGCGGCGAGCTCGGCGTGGATGGCGGCGTCCAGCATCTGCATCTCCGCCTCCCGGGAGATGCGCGGGGCCAGCCGGCTGGAGATGTTGCCCACCGCGATGGCCAGCAGGGCGCGGGTGCCCGCGGCGGCGGTGAGGACCAGCAGGGAGGGCAGCGCCTCCCACAGCCGGTCCTGGATATGGCCGGAGGCGATCAGCGCGGTGATGGTACGGGTCGTGGCCAGCAGCCCGAATGCCTCCAGGGCCGCCGAGACCACCTGGCACACCAGCAGCAGGACCACCGCCTTGCGGTCCACCCGCCAGGCCAAGGACAAGGCTTTGCGCACCAGTTGGGGCAGCCGGCGGCTCATCGACCGGGCGGTCATGGGGTTGTTGGTGAAGAGGTTCAGGCTGTGGGAGTTGTACCGTAATTCTTCTCCCGGGTTCTCGGTGGTCGCGGATGCCACTGCATGCTCCCTTGTCTCTCGACCGGTTACGGCATGGGCGAGTGCACGATGCCGTACGGTGCCGGGAACGCACCGCCGAATGGATTCAATCCACTCGAACGTGGGCCGTGCGGTAGACATCTGGCATGGCTGCCGAAGAGCACGGAATGACGACCGAGGACATGCTGCGGGCCAACGCGGCCAACTGGGACGCCCGTACGCCGGTGCATGTCGCCAGTGAGTTCTACGGCCTGGACGGCTCACGCACCGCCGAAGACTGGTTCGCGCCCTTCGAGTGGGAGGACCTCGGCCCGCTGCGGGATCGCCGGGTACTGCATCTGCAGTGCCATCTGGGCACCGAGACCCAGGCTTTCGCCGAGCGCGGGGCGCTGCGCACGGTGGGGCTGGACTTCTCCGCGGCGTCCGTGGCGCAGGCCCGCCGGCTGGCGGCCGAGGCGGGGCGGCGGGTGGAGTTTGTGCTCGCCGACGTCCATGACGCCCAACAGGTCCTGCGGGGGCAGGAATTCGACGTGGTCTACACCGGTAAGGGCGCCCTCTGCTACCTGCCCGACCTCCTTCGCTGGGCGCGGATCGTCCAGGAACTGCTGCGGCCCGGCGGCATGCTGTACCTGGTGGAGTTCCACCCGATCCTCAACTCCCTGGGCCCGGTGCCGCGTCCGGGCGAGGACGGACTGCTGCTGCGGCACGACTATCTGGCGGGCCGCGGCGCCATCCGGGGCGACTCGCCGTACACCTACACCGACGGTCCGGCGCTGGCGGGCGCCACCACCAGTTATGAGTGGCGGCACGGCGTGGGCGAGATCTTCACCGCGCTCACGGCCGCCGGCCTGCGTCCGGACCTGCTGCGGGAGACGGACCTGCTGCCCTGGAAGCGCTTTGGGAGCATGGAGCCGGCGGAGGGCGGCTGGTGGCGTCTGCCCGAGTCACAGCCGCGGATCCCTTTGATGTTCGCGCTGCGGGCGGTCCGGCCCGCGTGATCGTCGCGTCCGCCGGCGGGCGGCTATGGCCGGCCCCCGAGGGGCCGCTCCACGGTCAGGCCGCCTGTTGTGGCGGCCGCACATACGGACGGTCCCGCTCGGCGACCGCCTCCCGGGGACCGGCCGCCCGTAGCACCACCTCCAGCGACCGGTCCGGGTCGGCGGTGTAAATCCCGCTGGCCCAGGCGGCGTTGGCCTCGACCACCGCCCACTCCCCCCGCACCAGCCCGATGTCCACCACGATGGCGGAGGGCAGCGTATGACCGTACCCGGCCAGCAGTCCGGCCCCGTGGGCGGCGGCCTCCGGCGACAGCGGGCCGGGGGCGAGCCTGCCGTGCTCGGCGTAGCGGCTGCCGGTGTGCACCCTTCCGTCCAGCAGGTGCAGCCGGTACTCGGCGGTGAACTCCACCACATCGCTGACCAGGACCAGGGTGTCCGGCTCCACCGCGTCAGGGCCGGGCAGCCGGGATCCATCGGCGTAGACCCGGGCCGGAATCCCCTTGTCATTGGGTGACTTGATGAAGGCGGGCCGGCGCAGCCGGTATGCCTCGTGGATGGGCATGGTCCGGATCTCGCGCCGGGTGCACTCGCGCGGCAGCCGGGACAGCCAGTCGGGCGGGGCCTCGAGCGGGGCGATCCCCAGCCGAGGCGCCACGGCGTCCGCGAAGCCGGGCCCCGCGTGCAGATGCCGGGCCCGCAGACCGGGCGGCACGGTGAAGTCGGCCAACTGCACGGTGCGCAGGCCGCATTGGCGGGCGGCGGCGCGCACGGCCCGGGCGGAGGCGGTGAGCCGGGGTGGCAGGAGCAGGGTCATGGCACCCGATGATGGTCCGGGGTCGACGGCCCTGACCAGCGAATTCTCCCGACGGGCGGGCGGTGCGGTCAGGCGCCCGCCACCGGCGCCGCCTCCCGCCCGCCGATCCGGGACGACACCACCCGGGCGGCCAGCGCCAGCGACGCCACCGTGGCGCCCGCGACAATGAAGGAGCCGCGCGGCGAGACATCGACCAGCAGGGGCAGCAGCAGTATCCCGACCACGCTGCCCAGGCGGGTCGCGGTGTGTTCCACCGCCATCAGCCGCAGCCGCTCGGCCGGGGGGAACAGTCCCAGGCGGGTGCGCAGGGTCACCGTGGCCATGGGGGCCACCAGGCCGGTGGCCAGCGACATCACCTCCAGAGCGGAGACCCGGCCGGCCAGGCCCATACAGGCCGTCGCGACTCCGTCCGCCGCCCAGGCCCCGCAGCACACCGCCAGCCAGCCGCCGGGCCGCCAGTTGCCGGCCAGGGGGTTGCCGATCAGGGCGCCGACCCCGACGGCGGCCGTGACCAGGCCATAGACGCCGGCGCCGGCATCGAAGCGGGTGGCCAGCAGCACCGGTATCCCCACGGTGGTCACCGCCGAGCAGAACGGCACCAGGCCGTGCACCGCGATGGCCAGGGCCACCTGGGGGTGGGTGCACAGCAGCGGCCAGGCCCGCACCGGCCGTACCGCGCCGGGCTGTTGGCCGTCGGCGGCCGGGGGGCCGCTCCCGGCCAGCAGCAGCAGGGAGAGAGCGGAGACGGCGAACACCGCCCCGTCCAGGACAAACAGCTGGATCTTGGAGAACCAGACCAGCAGTACCCCGGCGCCGGCCTTGCCCGTGATCCGGGCGATCCGGCTGGTGAGGTCGAACAGGCCGGTCACCTGCTGGACCCGGTCCGGCTCGGCCAGCCCGGGCACCAGGGCCTCCAGGTTGGGGTCGAAGAGCGCCCCCAGCGTCCCCAGCAGCAGCACGCCGGCCAGCAGGACGGCCAGGCCCCGGCCGCCGGGGGTCCATACGAAGGGCAGGGCGGCTGCAACGGCCGCCCGTACCGCGTCGAGTCCGGCCAGCGCGCGGTAGGACAGGAAGCGGACCACCGCCCGCCGCCCCACCGCGCCCAGGACCACATAGGGCACCGACTCGGCGACCGCCACCAGCCCCATCAGCGAGGCCGAGCCGGTGCCGGCGTAGACGCTCCATATGACGGCGACCGAGTAGAAGTGGTCGCCCAGCACCGACAGGCTGCGCGCCAGCCACAGCACCAGCACCCGTCGCCGTCGCAGTAGTCGCAGGTACTCCATGCGCCCTCCCGGCCGCACGACGCCAGACCGGGAACAGCGAGCGATCCCGGCCGAACCGCGCACCACAGTAAACGGACCAAGAGGGGCGAGTCCCAACTTTCGCTGATATCACGCCCGATCGTGGCACATCGCGGCGATTCGGTCAGTGGCCGGGCTTGGTCAGCAGCAGCTCCGTGTTGTGGTCGGCCGGGGCGCCCAGGCGCACCGCCGGGGTGCCATGGGGGTCGTTGTAGGACAGTTCGCGGTAGAGCGCGGCCAGGCCGGCGTCGGAGGTGTCGCCGAAGTCGGTCTCATAGTGGGCCGCCGACTCCACCAGGGTGGTGAACAGCGAGAGGGTGCCATCACCGTTGTCGGCGATCTCGATCAGCCGGGCGTGCTGCGGGAAGTCGATGTGCGAGGCGGTGTTGATCTCCCAGAAGGCGCGCTCGGGGGTCGCGTGCCCATGCGGCAGGATCCGGTTCTGGTGGGTGTGGCCATTGACCCAGGCCGCCACGTTGGGATAGCGCTGCAGCAGGTCCACCACGGCCTTGCCGTCATGGCGCTTCTCGAACAGGTGGTGCGGGTCGGGCAGCAGATTGCCCATGCTGGCGCTGGTGTGGTGGCTGAAGACCACGATCAGCTGGTCCGTCTGCCCGCCGCGCACCGCCCGGCCGTCGCTGTCGTACCAGTGACCGCTGTGGGCCCGCAGGACCGACTCCAGCCAGGTCAGTTGGGCGGTTCCAATGGAACCGTCCGCGAAACCGGCCGGGTTGGTGGTGTCCAGGCTGATGCCCAGGACTCCCTCCGCGATGGGGAAGGTGTAGTAGAGCCGTCCCTTGGCGACATCGGCGGCGGAGAAGCCGTGGCCCACCGGACCGGGGCCGGTGTGGGCGGGGTTGAGGTGGGCCTTGGCAAACTCGGTGGGCGAGAACGGAGCGCGCCGGGCGTCCGGGGTGATGTGCCGGACCGGGCCGCCGCTCTTCAGCAGCTTGGCGAGCCGCAGGATGGCCTGGGCGGGGTCGTTGCGCAGGGCGTCGGCCAGCTTGGCGGCCTCCGCGTCGTCACAGCCCTCCAGCTTGCGGTCGCCGGTGTAGAGGGAGTGCAGCAGACCGAGGTCGGGCAGGGTGCCCTCGATGCTGTCGTCATGGTTGCCGATGGTGGTGTACCAGGGGGTGCGCAGCCCGGGCGCGGTGAACGGCCGTCCGGCGGCACCGAGGAAGCCCGGCACCTCGGGGAAGCCCTTGGTCTTGAAGGAGTCCCGGAAGGAGGACTCCGGGTTCCAGAACTCCGCACTGCCGGAGTTCTGCACGCCCTCGTAGCGGGTGGTGTCACCGCTGTTGGGGGTGATCCGGCCGCCGCTCATCACCTGGAGATACCAGTCGAGTTCGACCAGCTCATGGTTGTCGGTGTTGTCACCGGTGGCCATCACCATGGAGAACGGCAGGCCGGTGAACGGGCCGCCGGACAGCGAGTTGATCCGCTCGACCAGGGCGGAGGCACCGCGCACGGTGAGGGCCTCCTGCGGGCGGTAGGCGGCGCCGTTGAACGGGGCCAGGTACTCGAAGCGCACCGGCGACTCGGTGTCATTGAGGTGCAGGTCGGTGAACTGGACAAAGGAGGCGAGCCCGGTGCGCCGCCCGTCGCGCGCCGCGCCGGCCTGCGCCAGGTCGGTACGGACCACCAGCGGCCAGCCCGGGCCGGAGCGCAGCCGCTTGTAGTCGCCGCTGCCGGTCGGCGTGGCCGCCTGCTCCAGGGTGGTGCCCTCGATGCGTACCGCCCGGGCGGCGGTGCGGGCCACCGCCCGGTCCAGTGCCGCCGCGGACGCGAACCGGCCGTCGGCGAACGCGAGCGCCGCCGCGGAGGCCGCGGCGGCGGTGCCGGTGAGGAAGTGGCGTCTGCTGTACGCGGGCATGGGAAGTCTCCTGGAATGCCTGGTTTGTCCGATGACAGGGCGCGCGGGCAGGCAGAACTCAGGCCAGACGCCCACTATTTACCGGTGAGTAATGATGGGCGGGCCAGGGTGGAGACGGCAGTCTGGATTATGTGAACGGTTGGCAAAGGAATCGTGTCGGTGACGGCTTGCGTCCGGGGTGCGCCGGTGGGTGACCGATGAGGTCCGGGGCGGCGACCGGACGGTCCGGGCCGGGGGCGCAGGCCGCCTCGGGGTGTCCCGCATCCGGTGCCATCGGGCGGGCCGGCCGCCGGTCCGCCCATGCCGGCCGCCGCCGGACCGCGGCGGCCCCGCACCGGCGACGCCGGCTCACCGCATCATCAGCGCCAAATCGGCCGCCCGGCCCACCGGTTGGGGCCGAACCGCCCCTTCCCTGGGACAATGCCCCTACGCACCGGCCCCGGGGGAATCCACCATGCCCACTCCTCGCCCACCCCTGCTCTTCCTCGATGTGGACGGCCCGCTCAATCCCTATGCCGCACACCGGACCCCCGTCGGATACACCGCACGGCGATTCGGGCGGACCGGGCCGGCCGGCCGTCATCTGCCGGGACAGGGCCGGCTCAACCCCGGGCACGGGCCCCGGCTGATGGCCCTCGGCTGTGAACTGTGCTGGGCCACGGCCTGGATGGACGAGGCCAACACCTGGATAGGGCCGGAGCTGGGGCTGCCCCGGCTGCCCTATGTGGACTTCGGCGGCGGGCTGTTCGCCGAGCGTCCCGACGGGGTGCACTGGAAGACCGCCGCACTGCTGGCCCATGCCGCGGGCCGGCCCTTCGTCTGGGTGGACGACGAGCAGACCGAGGCCGACCACGCCTATGTCGCCGCCCGCCATCCGGCGCCGGCGCTGCTGCACCATGTCGACCCGCGACGGGGCCTGGCCGATGCGGACTTCGCCGCCCTCGCCTCCTTCGCCGCTTCGCTGGGCAGTACCGCGAACCGTTAGCCTGAGGGCACAATGAACCGATTCTGCACGCCTTGGGGTGACCTCGAGCTCACCCGCTTTCCCGAGGACCCCCGCGACCCACTGCGCGCCTGGGACTCCGCCGACGAGTACCTGCTGCGCCATCTGAAGGGAATCGACGGCGAGCCCGTCGACATGTCCGGCACCGTGGTGGTGCTGGGCGACCGCTGGGGCGCGCTGGCCACCGCGCTGGCCGGCTTCGGCCCGGTGCAGATCAGCGACTCCTATCTGGCCCAGCAGGCGACCCGGGCCAATCTGGCCCGTAACGGCCGCCCGGCGGACGCGGTGCGGCTGCTGTCCACCCAGGACACCCCGCCGCCGCGGATCGACGTCCTGCTGGTGCGGGTGCCCAAGAGCCTGGCCCTGCTGGAGGACCAGTTGCACCGGCTGGCACCCCGGCTGCACGAGGGCAGCGTGGTGGTGGGCACCGGCCGGGTCACCGAGATCCACACCTCCACGCTCAAGCTGTTCGAGCGGATCCTGGGGCCGACCCGGACCTCGCTGGCGGTCCGCAAGTCCCGGCTGATCTTCTGCTCGCCCGGCGCCGTGGCCGAACGGGGCGACAACCCCTGGCCGTACCGCTACACCCTGGGCGCCGACGCCGGTGCGGCGGCGGGTCTGAGCGTGGTCAACCACGCCGGGGTGTTCTGCGCCGACCGCCTGGACATCGGCACCCGGTTCTTCCTCCAGCATCTGCCCCGGCACCGGGGCCCGGCGCGGGTGGTGGACCTGGGCTGTGGCAACGGCGTCGTCGGCACCGCCGCGGCGGTGGCCAACCCGGCGGCCGAGACGGTGTTCATCGACGAGTCCCACCAGGCAGTGGCCTCCGCCGAGGCCACCTTCGCCGCCAACACCACCGGCGGTAAGGCCGAGTTCATGGTGGGCGACGGCCTGTCCGCGCTGCCGGACGGTTCGGTGGACCTGGTGCTCAACAACCCGCCGTTCCACACCCATCAGTCGACCACCGACACCACCGCCTGGCGGATGTTCACCGGCGCCCGCCGGGTGCTGCGCCCCGGCGGCGAGCTCTGGGTGATCGGCAACCGTCACCTCGGCTACCACGCCAAGCTGCGCCGGCTCTTCGGCAACTGCCAACTGGTGGCCAGCGATCCCAAGTTCGTGGTGCTGCGCGCCGTCAGACGGTGACGTCCGCCCAGGGAACGCGCGTCAGGAGGTGACGCGCTCCCGCTCCCGCTCGCGTGGCCGCTCGGGCTGCTCCGGCCGCTGCGGCCGGGCCTTGGGCGGCCTGCGCATGGCGGCCATGGCCACCCCGGCCAGCACAATCAGTCCGCCCACCTGGGCCATCGGGGCGGGCAGCGTGCCCAGCAGCACCGCGTCCAGCAGCAGTGCCGCGACCGGCACCGCGTAGAGCACCAGACAGCTGGTGGAGGCGGTGGCCGCGTGCAGCACCCGGGACCAGGTGCAGAAGGCCAGCACCGTACAGCCCAGCCCCAGCCAGAGCACCGCCGCGCTCTGCTGCCCGCCGGCGGTGACCGCATGGGCCGCCGCGCCGGGGGCGCAGACCAGCAGGGGCAGCAGGCCGAAGAGGCTGCCGTAGAAGATGCAGTCCATGCCCGAATAGCGGGCCAGCAGGGGCTTTTGCAGGATGAAGGAGGTGGCCTGGGCGGCTGCGGCCAGGATGATCATGGCCATTCCGGTCTGCGATCCGCCTCCGCCGCCACTGGCCATCGCCACCACCAGGGCTCCGCCCAGGGCGACCGCCAGCCCGGCCAGCCCCCAGGCCCCCGGCCGTTCGCGCAGCACCAGCATGCCCAGCACGGTGGCGAAGACCGGGCTGGTGGCCACCAGCATGGCGGCGGTGCCACCCTCCACATGGCGCTCGCCGGCGTACAGCAGCAGCTGGTAGGCGGTCATTCCGGTGAGGCCGAAGCCGGCCATACGCAGTAGGTCCGGCCGGCGCAGCCGGCTGATGCGGCCGGTGCACAGACTGGGCAGCAGCAGCACCAGGGCGGTCGCCAGGCGCAGCACCGCGATATCGGTGGGGGCATAGTCGTGCAGGGCGATGCGTATCGCCGGAAACGCCGATCCCCACAGGATCGCTGTCGCGGCCATAAAGGCCCAAGGAGTCGCCGTCCGGCGCTCGCCCGCCACGGGAATACCGCCCCTCGGTCGAAGAGAGTTCGAAGAATGTCGGGAGACGTTCTCGAAGCTACCGAGCGGTGAGCCATAAGTCGAATAATGAATTCCGCTACGAAGCCAAAGAATTCCTTTGAGCATTGGGCCGCGCAGGGCGCCATGGGGAGGCGGGCCGGGGTCCGGCCGCCACTCGCCCGCAGGGCGGCGTGGTCCGGCGGGGCCCCGGCCCGGCCCATCGCCGGTGACCGCGCTCGTCCGCTCGCCGCCCGGCGGCACACACGGTGCGGTGGGGCGCCGGCGCCGGGGATGCGCCCGGCGCACCGGCTCCTCGACCGGCGGGTCTCCCCCTTGGCTTCGGGGGCGTCCCGGCGGTCGGCTGAGGCAGTGCTCCGTGGTGGCACACCCTCCCCTCCCGGAGCGCCGACGCTGCCCTTCGCGACCGTGCAACTCCTATGATTCCAGAGCGCATTCATTCAGTCACCTAGGGTAGTCGGGTGGTTGGGGTGCGGCTCGGTTCCGCGCGCCCCGGCGTGCGGTGGGGGCGCGCGATGGCACAACTCCCGCTGACGGGACGGCGATTCAACACCAAAACCGCCAATTCCGGACCGACATCAGCGAATCAGGCCCCTGGCCATGGCTCACGCCACCCCGGCCCCGTCCACCATCAGCCGCTCATCCAGAAAGCCGGTGATCTTGGCCGCAAAGCCGGCCGGGTCCTCGCCCGGGGCGCCATGCCCGGCGTCGATCTCGGCGTAGCGGGAGTTCGCTATCCCGGCCAGCAGGGCCTGCTGCTGCTCCGCGCCGATCAGCCGGTCGTGCGCGCTGGCCAGCACCAGCGTCGGGGCGGTGATCCGGCCCAGCGCCGGGCGCAGGTCCACGGTGCGGTCGACCGCGGTCTGCCGGTCCGTGCCCGGCGCCAGAACTCCGGCCAGGGTGTGCACCAGCTCCTCATGGGCCGCGGCGTCCACGCTCTCCCAGTAGCGGGGGCCGAAGGCCATCAACGGGACCGTCCGGGCGAACAGCCGGCTGCCATGCCGGGCGTCGGCCGCCAACAGCTCCAGCCAGTAACGGAATTCGGCGTCCATCCGGACGTCGGTGTGCACCCAGCCGGCGTGCATCACCAGCGAGCGCACCCGCTCGGGCACCGTCGCGGCGGCCTGGGCCGCGACCACCGCCCCCAGGGAGTGCCCCACCAGATGGAAGGAGTCCAGCCCGGCGTGGTCCGCCACGGCCAGGACCTGGCCGGCCAGGTCGTCCAGGGTGAGCGGGCCGCCGTGGTCGGTGGTGTCGCCCGAGCCCGAGTAGTCCAGCGCGACCACGGTGAAGCGGTCCGCGACCGCCTCGGTCAGCGGCTGCCACTGGGTGCGGTCGGCTGCGGTGCCATGCACCAGCAGCAGGCCGGGACCGGTGCCGGTGATGTCGTAGGCGACGGTGGACGGGCCGCCGCTGAGCTCAACGGTGGTCTGGCGCATGGTGGTTCTCCTTGTTCGTGCTTTCGCTCGCTGCCCCCACCTCATCGCGATCCGTGCCCGCGACCAAGGAGTGAATCGCGCATACACTCATCACCGATCAAGATCAACGGGATGTTCGACGGGGTGGCCATGGAGATTCGTCAGCTGCACTACTTCCTGACCGTGGCGGAGGAACTGCACTTCCGGCGGGCCGCCGAGCGGCTGCACATCGTGCAGTCGGCGGTGAGCCAGCAGGTGCGCCGGCTGGAACGGGAACTGGGCGTCGATCTGTTCGACCGCAGCACCCGCACCGTCCGGCTCACCGAGGCGGGCCGGCGTCTGCTGCCGCACGCCCGGGAGGTGCTGGCCGCCCAGTCGAGGGCCCGGGCCGCCATGGACGAGCTGCGCGGGGAGGCGGCCGCCACGCTGCGGCTGGGCACCAGCGAAGGGCTGGGCGACCGGCTGGAGACCGTGCTCGCCGAGTTCGCCCGGCTGGCCCCGCTCGCCCAGCTGGAACTGGTCACCGCACCCCAGCCGGACCGGCTGCGCGCGGTACGGTCCGGGGAACTGGACGCCACCCTGCTGCGCGGCGAGCGGCTGGAACCCGGCCTGGAACTGCTGCCGTTGTGGCAGGACACCCTGGTCGCCGGGTTGCCCGCCCGGCACGATCTGGCGGTGCGCGGCGAGATCAATCTGGCCGAACTCGCCGGACTGCCGCTGCGGCTGGCCACCATGGAGCGCAATCCGGCGCTCCATCAGCTGATGCTGCGCTGCTGCCGGGAGGCCGGCTTCGAGCCGGTGCTGGGGCCCGAGTTCACCACCGCCCAGGACACCCTGGCGACCATTGGATTCGGCAAGCCGTCCTGGACGGTCTTCTACGCCTCGCACGCCCGGCAACTGCCGGTGCCGGGCGTGGTGTTCCGGCCGCTGCGCAACCCCACGCCGGTGCTGCGCACCTGCCTGGCGGTCCGTCCGGACCCGCCCCGGGCGGAGCTGCGCGCGCTGATCGAAGCGTGCAACGCGGTGGACACCGCCGGGTCCACCGCCCCTCCGGAGCGTGCGAGGACCGCTGAGCAACCTGCGTAAGCGGGGCAACGCCTTTGGCCAGAACAGAACCCACGGACGACTCCGCGAGCGTGCCAGGCTGAGTGCTCGCCGCCGACCGGGCGGAGGACAACTGACGCCGGACAGCGAGAGGTTCGGAGCTTCAGGCGGGTCCCTCCCAGGGTCTGCTTGATCATCCGGACGGTGTGCGAGCGCCCGCCCTGCGGGGGCAAGATCCACGGGGGCCGGGACCGGCTTGCGCGTCACCCGGTCCGAGCGCATCCGGCCGAGACCTCCACCGGCAGACCGCGCAGGAGGTGAGCCATGCGCGGGGCGTCGTACCCGGCGTCGAAGACGATCAGGATGTCGCGGTCGCCGTAGTGCCACCGGCCCATCTCGATCAGGTCCTCGACCACCCGGCGGACCTGGGCGGCGGTGACCTCGGCGACGTCGTCGGCCGGGCCCAGGGCCACGGCGTCCAGCAGCCGGCACCAGGAGGTCCGGCCCGGTTCCAGGACGGCGACGAACGAGTAGGGCCGGCCGGGCAACCAACTGGTCCGAGGCTGATGTCCACCGCAAGGACCGGGCGATGAACGACAAGCTCAGCAGGCTCGTGCAAGCCAGTCGCTGTCCAGTCGACGGCAGTCGAGGGGCACGTACCCGTATGCCTGATGATCTACGGATGGACTTGGATGACATGCTGGTGGGCCACTGGAGCAGCCTTCCGTTCTCCTATGGCGTCATGGAAGCCTCCGAGCTCGGGTTCCTCGCCGACGGACGGGGATGGAGTTCGTGGTTCAACGTTGGCGGGCTGTGCGTTACACGCTTCACCTGGCGGTGCCCGGAACCCGGTGTGCTGGAACTGCGTACTCGGTGGATGGTGCAGGGAACGCCCGATCAGGAGGCCGATGCCCCGATGTTCGCCTCAATGGAGCCGGCCCTGCGGCTGGAGGAGGTCACCCGGCATGAGTACACCATCGCGCCTGCTGTACCCATGCCAGGTGCAGAGGCCCTGATGGCAGTCACCTTCAAGGAGCCGGTCGAGTTCTGCCATGAATTCGCCAGGGGGGAGACTCGGATCCGGCCCGAGGAAGACCCCACCCACCAAGTGTTGCCCTACCAGTAGCCAACTCGGCCGCATTCGATGAACGGACGACTGGATCGCAGGAGAACGGACATCTCTGCCTGGATGTGATCCAGCGACTGCTCCGGCCGTCGGAGCGGCGGAGGAGGTCGTCGTATTCACCGCAGGTGAGGGCGTAGTTGGTGTGGTAGCGGCTTGCTTGGCTCCGGGGCACCGGGCGACGGTACCGGCTGGGCCGCTTCGCGGCGGTAGCCGCCGGATCGCTGCACCGATACGCCGGCACATGCCCGGCCGCGTGCGTGGCCGCCATCACCGCCGCCGTCGCCGGCGGCGCGGTTCCCGTTGCCAAGGTCCTCAAGCTCAAGAAGTTCATGACGCCAAGGGCGAGGAGACGATCAGCGAACTGGGCCCCCACCTTGGTGGTTTGGCATCAGCCATGCTCGGTGTTGACTCGATAGGGAAGCAGTGCCGCCGACCGGGGAGCCCCCATCTCATGACAAGTACCAAGACACGCACGACAGCCCTGATCACACCGGTCACACAGGAAGCACAGAACGAGGCGAAGACCCTGGCGGGCCAAGGCCGCACGGCCCAGGCCGTCCGCCGGCTACGCAAGGACTCCGGCCTCGGCCTCCATGTGGCGCCCGTCGCCCTGGACTTGCTCACCCAGGGCCACACACTGCCCACCAACTACCGACAGGCAGTTGATGCACTGCGCCAGTGCGACGCCCAGCTGGTCGGCGAGATGGCGAACCTGCTGCACAACAAAAACCAGGACTCGGCCATCAAACTGCTCCGGGAACGGACCGACATCGACCTGGCCGGGGGCTACCACCTCGTCAGGGAACTGGCAGCGGAACCCGACACGCGCTGATGGGACCTGCCGGGTCGTAGAGACTCGGTGCCGTAGCCGCCAGCAGGTGAGCACTCACGACGCCGGAAGCTTCCGACTTCTGTGGTCAGACCGTGCCCCTGCTGGTCGGCCGGAAGGCCATGACCGCTGATGGGGTGGCGTGCCCGCCGCACCGGGCGTGAGCACTGGATCCATTAGGCCGCGCGCCGTGTCTTCCGCAGGCTGCACGCCAATGAAGTACCTGATCAGGGAGGCAGACTTGTTACTGATCGGCGACGACTGGGCCGAGGACCACCACGACGTCGAGGTCCAGGACGCCACCGGCCGCAGGCTGGCGACCGCGAGGCTGCCGGAAGGCGCGAACGGCATCACCAAGTTCCACGAACTCGTGGCCAAGCACGCCGAAGGGTACTTGATCCGGCCGACGTGGTCATCGGGGTCGAGACCGATCGCGGCACGTGGGTGCAGGCCCTGGTGGCCGCCGGCTACCAGGTCTACGCGATCAACCCGCGGCAGGTGGCCCGGTTCAAGGAGCGGTACGGCACCTCCGGTGCCAAGAGCGACAAGGGCGACGCCCACGCGCTGGCCGACATGGTCCGCATCGACCGTGCTCAGCTGCGGCCCATCGCCGGGGACAGCGCCCGGGCCCAGGCCGTCAAGGTCGTCGCCCGCGCCCACCAGACCCTGATCTGGGAACGCACCCGCACCTTCCAGCGGCTGCGCAACACCCTGCGCGAGCACTTCCCCGCCGCCCTGAGCGCCTACGCCAGCCTGGAGCTGACCAGCACCGACGCCCTGGAACTGCTGGTCCAGGCGCCCACCCCGGCCGCGGCCGCGAAGCTCACCCGCGACCAGATCGTCGCCGTCCTGGCCCGAGCCCGGCGCCGTGACCGGGACACCAAGGCCGGGGCGATCCAGACCCCACTGCGCGAGAAGCAGCTGGAGCTGCCCGGGCCGGTGGCCGCCACCACTGCCCACGCCCGACTCCTGCTCGCCCTGAACGAGCAGATAGCCGTGATGGAAGAGCAGGTGAAGACACATTTTCTCGCGCACCCGGATGCTGAGATCTACCTCTCCATGCCCGGCATCGGAGAGATCACCGGCGCCCGGGTGCTCGCCGAGTTCGGGGACGACCCCGCCCGCTACAGCTCTGCCAAGGCCCGCAAGAACTACGCCGGGACCAGCCCGGTCACCCGGGCCTCCGGCAAGAGCCACACCGTCCAGGCCCGCTACGTGCGCAACAACCGGCTCGCCGACGCTCTCCAGCGCCAGGCGTTCTCCGCCCTGCGCGCCTCACCCGGCGCCCGCCGCTACTACGACAAGCAGCGCGCCCGCGAGGCCGGCTACAACTCCGCGCTCCGTCACTCTCAGCTCGGCAACCGGCTCGTCGGCGTCCTCCACGGCTGCCTCAAGACCCGCACCCTCTACGACGAGGCCACCGCCTGGTCCCACCACGCCCCGCCGCAGGCCGCCTGACCGGCGTGAGGCGGTCAGGCCTCGTCGAGACGGAAGGCCAGGCAGACCACGGAAGTCTCGTCCTCAACCGGGGTGCCCAGGCGATTCCAGTAGCGGCGGTGCCCGGCGCGCCATGCCTCCAGCGAGGCGTCGCCCTCCCCCTCGGCTCGGGCATGCTCCCAGGTCACCTCGCTGAAGGGCTTGACCTCCACACCGGTGATCTCGATGACGGCGATGGATCGTCCCTGGTCGTCCAGCAGTGCCATCCGTTCGCCGAGGTACTCCAGGCCCTCGGTTTCCTTGGCGTAGTCCTCCAGCAGACCGGTGGTGGTGGTCTTCCGCCCGGCCAACACCAGGGAGTTCAGCTCTGCCCGCATCCCGTCCGGAGTACCGAGCTCCATCGAACGCATGCCGTTGACCCGCGGCCACACCTGTCATCACCTCTCTTGCCCGCCACCGACAGGCGGATCGTCTCCACCCGACGATAGGAGGAATCCGCCCCTGCGACCGACCGTCTCGCTCACGAAACCCCCAAGGTCACTTGCACAGCAGATCCGCTTGACGCCCGAACGACATGGGGTGTCTGACCACAGTGGCCAGCACTTCCAACCGGGTTCGGGCCGGCACCATGACGTGAGGCCCGTCTCCAGCGCGGGGACGAACGAGTACGGCCAGCCGGGGATGAACTGGTGAGCGTCCATAGACGCGGCAGAACAGGCGGTCCGGACTGGTCGGCGCGTCGGGACGCAGCCACGGGGAGACATCGACCGCCAGGATCAGGCGCCCGTCGGCGGCCTTGGGCTGCGGCAGCATGGCCAATGCCTTCCGCAGCCCGCCCATGTTGATGCGGCCGCAGTCCAGCGCGTCATACAACGCACCGTGCCCACGTCGGTGTTCAGCGAGCGGCGTCAGGTCAACCGGCGAGGTCACCGGCCCGCCCTCGCAGAGCATCGCGTCCGTGAGCTCGGGCAAGGTGTCAAGCGAAAGCCGCCCCCACGTCCGGCAGTTCCCTCCCTGAGCGATCAAGCTCGAGGGACCATTCGGCCAGCCGCACCCTTCCTCGGACACCGCCGTTGTCGAAACGGGCCGGCAGGCCGTACGTGACGATGGGCGCGTACGTACCGAGCTGCTGGAGGCGGCTTACGCGGAGCCGCGCTTGCGGCAGTTGTTCCCCTGCTCCCTGGTCGAGTCCCGCCGCTGACCGACTGCCGCGCCGGGCATGGGCGTTCACCGTTGGCACCATGTGCGTCCGGGCCGTACGCCGGATCCGCGCTCCCGGCGTGCGCCCGGGCCGGCGGCGCACACCACCGGCCTGGGTAAAGGACTGACCATTGGTGGCACAAGCAAGTCTTTTGCGGAGGGGTTGGCACGTGTCTCAGCCTGGCATTTGGCCTAGGCAGGACCGCAACCCGGTGGCAGGAAGTTCGACCACCATGGCGATGGCCTCTTGTGCTGTGCCTACCGGGCCCACTGTCTCGGTGCGGAGCGGTCCGGAGACCCAATAGGTTCCTTCGGCAGCGGGCTGGACGTAGGGCGGTCTGGTGGTCATGGGCGGACCGATGAACGCCGACGCCATTGATGAGTACCCGGGCCTGAAGCTGGAACGCGAACTGCTCGCCGAGGCGGTACACGCCTGGGTGCCGACCCTGGGCATCTGCCTGGGCGCCCAACTCCTCGCGCGTTCCCAGGGCTTGCCGGTGGTGGCGGGTGGCCCCCCGGAGATCGGCTGGGCGCCGCTGACCGAAGTGGACGCCGATGACCCGCTGGTGGGGCCGCTGGCCCCATGGGCTTTACCTCTTCTTGCCTCATCGCTCCCCAGCCGGCGGCGATTGCCCTCCGGAGCCGGGGGCACGTCCAGCAGGGTGCGGACCTCCTACACCCTCGCCAGGGCCCCCGGGGCGCTCCCGGTGGCCGGTCATGCGTTGCCGCTGCTGCGCGATCCGCTGCGTTTCTTCGCCTCGCTGCCCCGGGTCGGCGACCTGGTGCAGGTACGCGCGGGGCCATACCGGGCGGTGGTGGTGTGCGACCCCGAGCTGACCCGTCAAGTCCTCCTCAGCGACCGGCTGTTCGACAAGGGCGGGCCGCTGTACGACCGGATCCGGGAGGTGGCCGGGGACGGTCTGGCCAGTTGCCCGTACCGGGAGCACCGGCGCCAACGGCGGCTGCTCCAGCCCGCGTTCCATCCGGCGCGGCTGCCGGGCTACGCCCAGGTGGTGCTCCGTCACGTGGCCGGGGTGACCGGCCGCTGGCGTGATGGCCAGGTCATCGACGCGGTGACCGAGACGCTGATGATCAGCGCCCGGGTCACGGCGGCCGCCCTGTTCGGGGACCGGGTCTCCCCCGAGGTGCTCGGCCGGCTCATCGAGGACTTCGTCGTTGTGGTGGCCGGCATTCCGCGCCGTGCCCTGCTGCCCTGGCCGGTGGACCGGCTGCCCACGCCGGGCAACCGCCGCTACGAGCGGGCGCGTTCCCGGCTCCGTACCACGCTCCACCGGCTGATCGTCGAGGGCCGGGCCGGCGACGCCCGGGGCGGTGGCCTGCTGTCCCTGCTGCTGACGGCGGGCATCGACGGCCAACGGGGGCTGTCGGACGGGGAGATCGGCGACCAACTGGTCACCTTCTTCGCCGCCGCCATGGAGACCACCGGCTCCGCCCTGGCCTGGGCGCTGCACCTGCTGGCCGGCCACCCGGAGGTGGAACGGCGGCTGCGCGCGGAGGTGGCGTCCGTGACGGGTGACGGCCCGGTGGCCCCCGGGCATCTGCCCGGGCTGGAGCTGACCGGGCGGGTCATCACCGAGACCCTGCGGATCCGTCCGCCCGTATGGCTGCTCACCCGGACCACCACCGCCGACACCTGCCTGGGCGGTCATCCGCTGCCGGCCGGAACCACCGTGGTCTTCAGCCCCCATCTGCTGCACCACCGCGCCGACCTGTACCCGGAGCCCGAGCGCTTCCTGCCCGACCGCTGGCTGGGCACCGGTCTCCAGCGGCCCAATGGGGCCTATATCCCCTTCGGCGGCGGCCCCCGCAAGTGCATCGGCGACTCCTTCGCCCTGACCGAGGTGACGCTGGCGCTGGCCGCCGTCGTCTCCGCCTGGCGGCTGGAACCCCTGGACGGCCATCCGGCACGCCCGGTGGCGAGCGTGGTGCTCAGCCCTCGCCGGCTGCCGATGCGGGTGATCCGGGCGACGGGACGCTGACCGGGCGGGCCCGGTCAGGCGGTGCAGCGGGCCCAGCCCGAGGTCACCCGCACCTCGCCGTCCGGGCTGACGCACAGCGACTGGCAGTCGTCGCCGGCGATCGGACCGCCCTTGGCGAAGGCCGCCGTGGCATGGACATCGGCCCAGGTCAGGCTGGGGCCGACCACGGTGACGGAGAGCAGGGCGCGGGCCGGGCGGCCGGTGTGCGGGTCGGTGATGTGGTGGCCGCGTTCGGCGCTGCCGGAGGTGGCGACGGCCAGGTCGCGGCCGGTGACGGTGGTGAGCAGCCGGCCGGGCCGCCGGGGGTCGGCGATGCCGATCCGCCAGGGCACACCCGGTGCGGCCTCGCCGCTGAGCTGGAGGTCACCGCCGCCGTTGACACAGCTGTTGCGGGCCCCGGCCGCCCGGAGCATCCGTGCGGCGCGCTCCACCGCCCAGCCCTTGACCAGGCCGGAGGGGTCGAGCCGGCCGGCCGCGGTGGGGCTGAACCAGCCGTCGGTGCGCCGCTCGGCCCGGGCGCACAGGTCCAGGACCTCACCGACCTCGGCCGGACACTCCCCGACCGTGGTCTCGCCGCGCGCCAGCCGGCTGATGGCGCTGGCCGGGCGGTAGGTGGAGAAGACCTCGTCCACCCGGTGCAGCCAGCGGACCGCCTCGGCCAGGGCCCGGCCGATGGCCGGGGTGAGGGGGTCGCGCAGGTCGAAGGAGAAGACCGTGCCCATGACGTGCTCGATATGGCGCGTGCCGCGCGGGCGGTCAGACACCGGCCTGGTCCAGGGCGCTCTGCAGGGACTGGGCATAGCCCTCGCTGGTGTAGCTGGCCCCCGAGACGGCGTCGATGTGCGCGCTCTGGGCGCCCAGTGCCTCCTGGGTCAGCCGGGGCAGGGTATAGGAGGCGATCTCCTGGTCCCGGCCGTTGTCCGAGGGGGCCTGGAGCACCCTGACCCCGGTGAGCCGGCCCTGGCTGATGGTGGCGGCGACCTGGACCGGGCCGTAGCGGGTGTCGATCACCGAACCGGTGAAGGTGCCCGTACGGCTGCCGCCCGGAACATGAGCGGGCGGGGAACCGGCCGGGCGCGGTGCGGCGACGGGCGGCGGGGTGTGCTGGTGCGGCTTGAGTGACAGCAGCAGCACCACACCCGCCAGGGTGGACAGCGTGGTGATGACGGCTCGGCGCATGCTCGGTCTCCGGGCGGGTCTCGGCAGGATGCGGATCGCGGATGGGCGGGTGCGCCGGAAGGCGGCGGGTGCGTCAGAAGGCGAAGGACTCGTGGTGGATACGGCGGCGCGGTACGCCCGCGCCGCGCAGGGCCTTGGCCGCCGCGTCCGTCATGCCGGGCGGCCCGCACAGATAGACCTCGTGCTCGGGCAGGTCGGGCAGCAGGCGCAGCAGCGCGCGGGAGGTGAACGGGACGGGCGGGTGCGCCCCGGCCGCCGGTTCGTCCACCGCGTAGTGGACGCGGGCACCCCGCGCGGCGGCGATGGCGTCGAGTTCGCCGCGCAGCACCAGGTCCTCGGCGCGGCGGGCCCGGTACAGCAGCGTCACCTCGCCCGGGAGGGTTTCGAAGAGGGCGCGCAGCGGAGTGATGCCGACGCCGCCGCCCAGCAGCAGGGTCTTGCCGGTGCCGCGCCCGGCGGCCGCGGTGAAGCCGCCGTACGGGCCCTCGGCCCAGACCCGGGTGCCGGGTGCCAGGCGGGCCAGTGCCGCGCTGTGGGTACCGGCGGCCTTGACGGTGATGCGCAGCAGGCCGTCCTGGACGGGCGCGGAGAGCGAGTAGGGGTTGGCCGTCCACCGCAGGCCGCGGGCCAGGAACCGCCAGCGGAAGAACTGGCCGGGCTGGGCGCCGAGTTGGTCCAGATGTGCGCCGGTGAGGTACACCGAGACCACGCCGGGGCCCTCGGGCCGTACCTGGACCACCCGCAGCCGGTGCCGCAGGGCGCGCCGGACCGGCACCAGGAAGCGGTACCAGAGCAGCAGTGCGGCCACCGACAAGTACAGGCCGTACCAGCCGAGTTGGGCCTTCTGGTTGCCGACGAAGTCGGCTCCGTCGGCCAGTTGGTGGCCGAAGGCCAGGAAGACGGCCAGATAGGTGGCCCAGTGCAGATAGTGCCAGGTTTCATAGCTGAGCCTGCGGCGGGCGGCCCGGGCCGAGATCACGCCGGTGCCCAGCAGCAGCAGAAAGCCGGCGGTGCCCTTGAGCATCTCCGGATAGTCCAGGACCAGGGAGACCGTCTGGCCGGCGATCCCGGTGTGGGTGGTCAGGGAGTACCCCAGGATGATCAGCAGGGTGTGGGCGAGCGCCAGGCAGACCGTGTAGCGGCCTCCGGCGGCGTGCCAGCGGGCCAGCCGGTCGGTGCCCACCCCGCGGTCGATCATGGGCACCCGGGCCATCAGTGCCAGCAGGACCGCGCAGGAGTAGCCGGCCAGCAGCCCGGTGATGCGCCCGGCCCCGGTGAGCCAGCCGGCCGGGCCGACCACCGCTCCGGCGTCGGCCCACCACAGGCCGATGACCCCGGCGGCGCCGGCGGCTATCAGCAGCTGGGCGGCAGGCGGGGTGAGCCGGGCCCGGTGGGTGCGGTCGGCCATCTCGTCTCTCCCCTCGGCGGTGGCGGGCCGCCAGCTTGGCAGCGGTTTCTGTGAGTTCCCTCTGAGCCGGCGCCCCGGGCGGCGCTTCAGAGGGAACTCATAGGAACTCCGGCGCCGGCCACCCCTCGCGGCGGGGGATCCTGGAGGGACCATGGAGAACCACATCCCGCCCCCCGCCCTGCTGCGCCCCGACGGCGACCCGGTAAGAGTGCTGGTCGTCGACGATGAGGCGGACCTCACCGAGGTCCTCTCCCGGGCTCTCCGCTACGAGGGCTGGGCGGTGCGCACCGCCGGGGACGGGGCCGGGGCGGTGGCGGCCGCCCGTTCCTTCCGCCCGGACGCGGTGGTGCTGGACTGGATGCTGCCCGATGCCGACGGGCTGTGGGTGCTGCGCGAGATACGCGCCGAGCTGCCCCTGGTCTGTGTGCTCTTCCTCACCGCCCGGGACTCGGTGGAGGACCGCATCGCCGGGATCACGGCGGGCGGCGACGACTATGTGACCAAGCCGTTCAGCCTGGAGGAGGTGCTGGCCCGGCTGCGCGGGCTGCTGCGCCGGGCGGGCATGGCGGCCGAGCCGGGCGGCAGCCGGCTGGTGGTCGGCGATCTGGTGATGGACGAGGAGGCGCGGGAGGTCAGCCGGGCGGGCAGGCCGGTGGAGCTGTCCCGCACCGAGTTCGAGCTGCTGCGCTTTCTGATGCGCAATCCGCGCCGGGTGCTGTCCAAGGCGCAGATCCTGGACCGGGTCTGGTCCTATGACTTCGGCGGCCGGGCCCATGTGGTCGAGCTCTACATCAGCTATCTGCGCAAGAAGATCGATGCCGGCCGGGAGCCGCTGATCCACACCGTGCGCGGGGTGGGTTATGTGCTCAAGGCGGGGCCCCGGTGAGGCTGCCGCGCCCCGCCCTGCCCCGTACCCTGCGCGCCCGGCTGACCGCCGGCCTGGTGGTGCTGCTGGCGCTGGCCTGTGCGGCGGTCGGGGTGACCACCGCGGTGGCCCTGGAGAGCTTTCTGGTGAGCCGGCTGGACCAGCAACTGGCCGCCTCCCAGGGGAAGTTCGCGGCGAGCCTGGAGCACGAGGCGCGGCCGGACGCCGACAACCGGCCGGACACCCGGGGCCAGGCGGACGGCACCTTCGGGGCCCGGCTGCTGCGCGGCGAGCCGACCACGGCCGCGGTGGTGCGCGAGCAGAGTGACGCCGCCGTACCGCTCACCGGTGACGACCGGCGCGCGCTGGCCGCCCTGCCGCATGACGGCCGGGCACGCGGGGTGCGGCTGTCGGCGCTGGGCCACTACCGGGTGACCGCGGTCGCCGGTGATGACGGGGACGTGCTGGTGACCGGGCTGCCGCTGCACCGGGTGGAGGAGGCGGTGCACCGCCTGGAGCTGGTGGAGGGCGTGGTGTTCGGGACCGCGCTGGCCGTCACCGGGCTGGCCGGGGCGCTGTGGGTGCGGCTGTCGCTGCGGCCGCTGCGCCGGGTGGCCACCACCGCGACCGAGGTCACCCGGCTGCCGCTGGCCAGCGGCGAGGTGGCCATGCCGGCCCCGGTCCCGGACACCGATGTGCGCACCGAGGTGGGCCAGGTGGGCGCCGCGCTCAACCGGATGCTCGGCCATGTCGGGGACGCGCTGGCCCGACGGCACGCGGTGGAGGAGCGGCTGCGGCACTTCGCCGCGGACGCCAGCCATGAGCTGCGCACCCCGGTGGCCACCGTGCGGGCCCATACGGAGCTGGCGCTGCGCCACCCCGGGCCGGTGCCGGAGGAGGTGCGGCACGCCCTGGAGCGGATCCAGTCGGAGTCGCGGCGGATGTCCGGCCTGGTCGACGATCTGCTGCTGCTGGCCCGGCTGGACGCCGGCCGGCCGCTGGCCCGTGAACCGGTCGATCTCACCCGGCTGGCGCTGGACGCGGTGGACGATGCCCGGGTGGCCGCCCCCGGCCATCACTGGCTGCTGGATCTGCCGGAGGAGCCGGTCACCGTCACCGGTGACCCGCACCGCCTTTACCAGGTGATAGCCAATCTGCTGGCCAACGGGCGGGTGCACACCCCGTCCGGCACCTCGGTGGAGTTGCGTCTGGCCGTACTGGCGGAGGGCGTCGAGCTGACGGTGGCGGACGACGGGCCGGGGATCCCGGAGGCGCTGCGGCCGGAGGTCTTCCAGCGCTTCACCCGTGCCGACCACAACCGTTCGCGCCGCACCGGCAGCACCGGCCTGGGCCTGGCCATCGTGGAGGCGGTGGTCACCGCGCACCGGGGCGGGGTGGAGGTCACCAGCCGCCCGGGGCGCACGGTCTTCCGGGTCCGTTTCCCGTCCGGCGGCTGAGCGGACATGCGCGTCGCGCCCACCGGCGGGAGGATCAGGACAGAGGCCCGACAGCGCGGAGTTCACTCAGTGGAGGCGATGGCCACGTGACACGACCGGTATCCGCCGGGGTCGACGGCTCCCCGGAAAGCCTGGCCGCGGCCGTCTGGGCCGGGCAGGAGGCGGTGCTGCGCCGGGTGCCGCTGCATATCGTGCATGCCGACGGCGGCCCGGACCCGGCGCAGCGCGACTGGGCCGCGGCCCGGATCGAGGCGGTCTGGCAGGAGCTGGGCACCGCGCATCCCGGCCTGCCGGTGGAGGTGCGCCAGGAGTCGGGGGCGCCGGCGGAGGTGCTGCTGGCGGCGGCCGGGCGGTCGGAGCTGCTGGTGCTGGGCTCGCGGGCGCTGGCCGGGCAGCAGGGGTTTCTGCTGGGGCCGGTGAGCCTGTCGGTGCTGGGGCGGGCACCGGGGCCGGTCACGGTGGTGCATGAGCCGGAGGTGCCGCCCGGACCGGCCGCCGGCCGGCCGGTGCTGGTGGGCCTGGATCCGCAGGGGCCGGGCGAGGATGTGCTGGCCTTCGCCTTCGCGGCCGCCGCCCGGCGCGGCGTGGCGCTGCGGGTGGTCCGGGTCCGGCGTACGGAGCAGAGCACGGGCCTGGTCTGCGGGGAGGCCGAGGCGCTGGCGGAGACGCTGCGCGCGCACCGGGAGCACTGGCCGGCCGTGGAGGTGGACGAGTGGCTGCTCACCGGCTCCCCGGCCCAGCATCTGCTGACCGCCGCCGAGGACGCCGACCTGCTGGTGGTGGGCCGGCATGAGCACCGGCCGGCGCTGGGGGTGGGGCCGGTGACCCATGCGGTGCTGCACCATGCGCGGTGCCCCGTGGCCGTGGTGCCGCACAGCTGACCGTCCGATTCCCGCCAGCGGCCGTCCGGGCCGTCCGGTGAGACTGGCGCGGTGATGACAACTACCGTGGCCCATGAGCCCATTGAGCCCAGCATTCTGTACTTCGGCACCCCCGTGGTGCTGATCTCCACCCGGAGCGAGGACGGTTCGGCCAATCTGGCGCCCATGTCCTCCGCCTTCTGGCTCGGCTGGCGGGCCGTGCTGGGGCTGGGCCGCAGCTCCCAGACGGCCCGCAATCTGCTGCGCGAGCGGAGTTGTGTGCTCAACCTGCCCTCGGACGCGCAGGCCGGGGCGGTGGACCGGCTGGCGATGACCACCGGCGCCGATCCGGTGCCGGCGCGCAAGTACGAGCGCGGATACCGGTATGTGCCGGACAAGTTCGGCCGGGCCGGGCTCACCCCGGTGGCCTCGGAGACGGTGGCGCCGCCCCGGGCGGCCGAGTGCCCGGTGGCCATGGAGGCGGTCGTCGAGGCGGTGCACCCGGTCGCCGGGGACGATCCCCGGCAGCCGGGCTCCGTGCTGGCCTTCGAGGTACGGGTGCAACGGGTCCTGGTGCACCCGGAGATCAGGCTCGCCGGGACGGAGGACCGGATCGACCCGGACGCCTGGCGGCCGCTGATCATGAGCTTTCAGCGGCTGTACGGGCTCGGGGCCGAGGTTTATCCCTCGACCCTGGCCGGTATCCCGGAACGCTGGTACCGCAGCCCGGATGTGGACCGGGCCCGGGCGGTCACACCGCTGTCAGCCGCCACAGGGAGGTGATCTCCGCCGCCCGGGCCCGGTGCAGCGGGTCGGCGGGGTCCATGGCACGCGGGTGCCGGGGTCTGGTCTCCAGCCGGCCCAGCACCCGCAGGCCCGCCGCCCGGACGGCGTCCATCAGCTGTTCCCGGCTGCGCAGGCCCAGATGTTCGGCCAGGTCCGAGAGGATCAGCCAGCCTTCGCCGCCGGGTGCCAGATGAGCGGCCAGCCCGTCCAGGAAACCGTGCAGCATGGCGCCGCCCGGGTCGTAGACGCCTTCTTCCACGGCGGAGGCCGGACGGCCGGGCAGCCAGGGCGGGTTGCACACCACCAGGTCGGCCCGGCCCTCGGGGAACAGGACAGGGCCGCACACCTCGATCCGTCCGGCCAAGCCCAGCCGCTGAACGTTCTCCCGGGCGCAGGCCAGCGCCCGGGGGCCGGCGTCGGTGGCCACCACCTGGGGCACCCCACGCCGGGCGAGGATCGCGGCCAGCACTCCCGTTCCGGTGCCCAGGTCGAAGGCCGTTTGGTGCCGGGCCGGCAGCGGGGCACGGGCCACCAGGTCGGCGTACTCGCCGCGCACCGGGGCGAAGACGCCATAGTGGGGGTGGATCCTGGCGCCCAGGGCGGGCACCGGCACACCCTTGCGGCGCCATTCAAACGCCCCTATGACGCCCAGCAGTTCACTGAGCGCCACCGCCATGGGCCCGCCGGACGGGCCGTATGCCGCGGCGCAGGCCCGCCGGACGTCGGGGGCCCGGCGCAGGTCCAGGGTGTGGTCCTCGTCCAGCAGCACCAGCAGTCTGCTCAGGGTCCGGGCGCGGTGGCCGCGCGCCCGCCGGTGCAGATGGAAGGTCTGTGCCGGGTCGCCACCGGCCGGGACGGGCTTGCGGTCGACCCGTCGGCCCATGGCCGTCAGCAGCTGCCTGGCGTTGGGGTAGTCCCCGCGCCACAGCAGGGCGGTGCCTTCGCAGGCCAGCCGGTGGGCGGTGGCCGCCGTCAGCCGGTCGTCGGCGGCAATGACCCGCCGGGGAACGGGGATTCGGCTCTCCGAGTGCCAACGGGCGTGGTGGGGGAGGTGGTTCTCGGTCCAGTGCAGGATGGGAGTCGTCGGCGACGACACGGTGTACTCCTCGGAAGGGAACGTGCGGGGGCACGAAGAGCACTTCGAGGAGCGGGAACGGACTCTCAGACGGGCATGGGCCGCCGCTCCCGCGTCGAAGTGCGGGAGGAGTCACCGAGAACCAGTCCTGGGACCATGGAGATCATGGAATGGAAGCCTCCCACAGCGGGTGCCGGGCGGCAACTCGGGGGTATGGCGGGCTCAGGAGCCGGAGGTGCCGAAGGTCTGCCCCGAGAAGTTCTGTCCCTGGAAGACCGGCCCGTCATAGCTGCCGCCGCTGATGGTGTTGTTGACCGTGACCGAGCCGGCGGCCGGGCCGTCGTCCGGGGCCACCTCGTCGAGCAGCCGCCGCAGTTCGCGGGCCGCTTCCGGGTCGGTGCGCAGCACCCGGCGCAGCCGCAGCCGCCACTCCTCCTGGATGTCGGCCGCCGCCTCCTCGTCCCCGGCCTGCCGGGCGGCCACCAACTCGGTGCGGGACGCGGCCAGTTCCTCCTCGGCCCGCCGGGTGTCGCCGCCCCTGGAGACCAGGCGGGCCAGCCCTCCCTTGACCTGCTCCCAGGCATCGGTGGCCATGCTCCGCACCAGTGCCGTCGCCCCCGAGACCGCCAGTGCGGTCAGTTCCGCCTCCATGGGCTCCCCCATCTCGCTTGCCTGTGGCCCACCGTAGTGGCGTGGGCACAGTGCGTCGAGCGGATCTCCGCAACCCGCCCCAGGGCCAGGCGGTGGAGGTGATCCATGGGACCCGGGAGCCGGTGCGCGGAAGGACCCCGTCCGGGGCGCCGGTCAGTCGGCCGTCGGCCACTCCCAGCCCAGCTGGAGGAACATGCCCAACCGGTCGCTGACCGCCCGGATTTCGGCGATCCGGTCCTCGCGCACCGTGAAGATCCATATCTGCTCCACCTCGCAGGAGCGGCCGGTGGGCTCGGGCATCCGGGGGTGGTGGCCGGTGTGGGTACCGGTGACCAGCAGCCGGGCCACCACGGTGTCGTCCTCGGCGATGAGCTGCTGGGGCTCCATCCGGCCCTCGCCGAATGCCTCCAGTTGCTGCCGGAAGCCGTCGAAGGCCGCGCCCGGCTCGTCCGCCTCACCGTAAATGACCTTGTTGTGGTCGATCACATCCAGCGCCATGTGCTGCGGCAGATCGGCCAGCCGCCGCTCGTTGATGGCATCGAAGAAGTCCCTGACGACCTGCTTGGCGTCCCGCATCACGACCCCGCTTTCTTACGTTGTAAGTTTCCCTCGACGACTACGATGGCCTTACGGCGTAAGAAAGTCAAGAGACAAAGGAGCGGTGATGGTTGGCGGCAGAGGGCGGGGCCAACGGGCCGGGCTGAACCGCGAGCGGGTCCTGGATGTCGCGCTCGACCTGGTGGACCAGGACGGGACCGGCGCCCTGACCATGCGCCGGCTGGGCGCCGAGCTGGGCGTGGAGGCCATGACCCTCTACCACCATGTACCGGGCAAACAGGCCCTGTTGGACGGCCTGGTGGAACGGGTCCTCACCCAGGCACTGTCCCTGGACGGCCCGGACGCCGACTGGCGTCCGCTGCTGCGCTCCTACGCCCATGGCCTGCGGTCCACCCTGCTGCGCCACCCCGGGGTGCTGCCGCTGGTGGCGGCCCGTCCCGCCGTCACCCCGGCCGCCCTGGACGCGGTGGAGCACTGTCTGCGGGCGCTGACCGGCGCCGGATTCGAGCTGGGCCGGGCGCTGCACGCGCTGAACTCGCTGGCCCTGCTGGTGATCGGCCATGCCACGGCCGAGGCCGCCGGGACGGGCACCGAGGGGCCGGGCTCGGCCGACTGGCTGACCGCCGCCGACGCCGAGCGCTATCCGCTGCTCACCGAGGCGGCCCGCACCGGTGCCGGGGTGGACGACGCCGAGCGCTTCGATCTGGCGGTGGAGGCGCTGCTGGCCGGGCTCAGTCGGCCGGCCGCGCCTCGAGGATGACCTGGTCGAGCAGTTCGCGGGAGCGCAGCAGCCCCCGGATCAGGCCGTCGATCCGGGCCCGTTCCACCAGCAGGACCGTCACCAGCTCCGGGGAGGCGGAGCGGCTGCCGCCGTGCACCCGCGCACAGGGCAGCAGTTGGGCGATCTTGCCGCTGCACAGCCCGGCCGCGAACAGCTCCTGGATACGGACGACCCGGTCGACCTCGCTCTCCGGGAACTCCCGGTGGCCGCCGGCCGCGCCCTCGGCGGTGAGCAGCCCCTGCTGTGCGTAGTAGCGCAGGGAGCGCTCGCTCACGCCGGTCCTGCACGACAACTCCCCGATCAGCACGGCCATTCCCCCGACTTGAACCTGACTCCAAGATCAGATCTTACGGTCCCGGACGGGCCCGGCCGACGCCCTCGCCCCTCGTGGGCCACCGTCCGGCGGACGCACCGCCCCCTGCCCGACGGCCACGCCCGCCAGCACCACCAGGGCGCCCGCCGGCTGGTTCCAGGTGAGCCGCTCGCCCAGCAGCAGCACCCCGGCCGCAGCCGCCACCAGCGGCATCAGATAGGTGACCGTGGTGGCGGCCACCGCGCCGGCCCGGCGGATGACGCGGTAGTTGAGCAGATAGGCCACCCCGGTGCCCAGGGCGCCCAGGGCCAGCAGGGCGGCCAGGACGGCGGGCGAGGCCCAGCGTCCGGTCACCGCCGGCAGGCCCCCGCTGAGCACCGGGGCCACCAGGGCGCACTCCGCCGTACCGGCCAGCACCTGCGCGGCGGACAGCGCCACCGTGGACTCGGCGCGGCCCGCCAAGTGCCTCCTGGCATAGGGGAAGCCCACCGCATAGCAGGCCGCGGCGCCCAGGCAGGCGGCCTGCCCGGCCAGGTGCGGACCGTCCGGTGCCCGCCACACGCCCAGCACCACCAGCACCCCGGCGAAGCCCAGCGGGATGCCCAACAGCCGCCGCCGGTCCGGGCGTTCCTCGGGCAGCGCCACCAGAGCCACCCCCAGGGTGAGCAGCGGGGTGACCGCGTTGAAGATCCCGGCCAGCACCGAGGAGACCTGCCGCTCCCCCCAGGCGAAGAGGGTGAAGGGGGCGACATTCACCAGTGCCGCCACCACCGCCGAGTGGCCCCACACCGCCCGGCCCCGGGGCAGCCGCAGCCCCTTCAGCCGCAGCACCGTCAGCAGCGTCACCGACCCGATGCCCAGCCGGGCGAGCGTCACACAGGCCGGCGGCATCGCGCCCACCGCCACCTTCATCAGCAGGAAGCTGCTGCCCCAGATCAGGGCGAGCAGCACCAGGGCGTCCCACCAGCGCCGTCCCTTGTCCGTCGTCATGGACCGGAAAGCTAGCCGCGCGACCCTTCGGTCCCGGCCGAAACATCCGTCCCGCATGCTGGGGCCATGACGGCTCACGATGCGACAGGTCCCGGCACGGCGGATTCCGGGTCGGCAGGTCCCGGAGCGACGGGCCCCCGGCTGGCCGCCCTCGCCGCGCTGCTCGCCGATGACACCCGGGCGGCCATCTGTCTGGCCCTGCTGGACGGCCGGGCCTGGACCGCCGGTGAACTGGCCCGGCACGCCGGGGTGGCCCCCTCCACGGCCAGCGGCCATCTCGCCCGGCTGACGGCCGGCGGGCTGCTGGTCCAGGAGCGGCAGGGGCGCCATCGCTATGTACGCCTGGCCGACCCGGGCACGGCCCAGCTGATCGAGGACCTGGCCGCCTACGCCGGCCCCTCCCCCGCCGCACCGCGCGGTCTGCGGGCCGTCTCCGCCGGGGCGGCCATGGCCCGCGCCCGGACCTGCTATGACCACCTGGCCGGGCGGCTGGGCGTGCTGGTCACCGACGCCATGGACCGGCTGGGCCTGCTCCAGCGCTCCACCGGATTCGCCCTCACCGAGGCGGGCCTGGCCTGGTACGCCGGGCATGGCATCGCCCTGGCACCCGCCGGCCGGCGGCCGCTGGCCCGGCCCTGCCTGGACTGGACCGAGCGCCGCCCGCATCTGGCCGGGGCGGCCGGGGCCGCCCTGTGCCGCCATGTGCTGGAGTCCGGCTGGTGCGTACGCATCGGCAGCAGGCGTGCCCTGCGGGTCACCGAGGACGGACAACGCGCCCTTGAGGAACTGTTCGGCATCGTGCCCGGCGACTTCACCTGACCTCGGCGGCCCGGGCGACGCCTCTGTCTGAGAGATAAAATCGGGATATGCCAGCCGATACCACCTCGGTTCAGGCGGCCGAGGACCTGCTGGGCGCGGTGTCCGCGCTGCGGCGCGGTTCGCGGCGGGCAGCCGGGCCCGGGCCGGTGTTCGCCTCGCTGACCGGCGCCCAGGCCGATGTGCTGCGGCTGCTCTACCGGCAGCCGGGTCTGTCGGTGACCACGGCGGCCACCGAGCTGGGCATGGCCCCCAACTCGGTGAGCACCCTGGTGGGTTGCCTGTGCCGGGCGGGGCTGGTGCAGCGGGTGCGACGGGCGCCGGACCGGCGGGTGGTGCGGCTGGAACTGACCGCGGACGCCCGGAACCGGATGAGCGCCTGGCGGGACCGGCGCTGCGCCGCCCTGGCCGGGGCCCTGGAGCGGCTGGACCGGCCCGAGCGGGACCGGCTGCCCGAGGCCGTCGCCCTGCTGCGGCGGCTGGCCGACGCCATGGAGGCGGTATGACCCCGGAATCAAGCCCGGAATCAAGCCCGGAATCAAGCCCGGAATCGACCAAGCAACCGGCCGGGGAACCGGCCCCGGCCGAACGGGCCGTCGACTGCCGGGGGCTGAGCTACCGCTTCGGCGACCGGCTCGCGGTGGACGATGTCTCGCTGTGGATCGCACCCGGTGAGGTGTTCGGCCTGCTGGGCCCGAACGGCGCGGGCAAGACCACCACCATCCGGCTGCTCATCACCCTGCTGCCGCTGCAGCAGGGACGGGCCCGGGTTTTCGGGCTGGACCCCTCGCGGCGTCCGATGCGGGTACGGCGGCTGCTGGGCTATGTACCGCAGGAGCTGTCCGCCGACGGCACCCTCACCGGGCGGGAGAACGTCACCCTGTTCGCCCGGCTCTTCGATGTGCCGCGCGCCGAGCGCCGGCAGCGGGTGACCGAGGTGCTGGCGGCGATGGACCTGACCGAGGCCGCGGACCGGGTGGTGGCGGGCTACTCCGGCGGCATGGTGCGCCGCCTGGAGCTGGCCCAGGCGCTGGTCAACCGGCCGCGGCTGCTGGTGCTGGACGAGCCGACCATCGGCCTGGACCCGGTGGCCCGCTCCGGGGTGTGGGAGCGGATCACCGAACTGCGCGCGGCCACCGGCATGACGGTGCTGATGACCACGCACTACATGGACGAGGCGGACGCCCTGTGCGACCGCGTCGCCCTGATGCACCGGGGACGGCTGCGGGCGCTGGGCGCCCCGGCCGAACTCAAGGACCGACTGGGGCCGGGGGCCAGTCTGGAGGACGTCTTCCGGCATCACACCGGAGACCACCTGGGCGACACGGACCGGCAAGGAGGGCTGCGCGATGTCCGCCGTACCCGACGCACCGCGGGCCGCCTGGGGTGAGGCGCCCGTACCACCGTCCTGGCGCCGGCTGCCGGACCGGGTGTTCGCCCTGTGCCTGGTGGAGCTGGAGAAGCTGCGCCGGGACCGCACCGAGCTGATCACCCGCGCCGTCCAGCCCGCGCTCTGGCTGCTGGTCTTCGGGGAGACCTTCACCCGGCTGCGGGCCATCCCCACCGGCCCGGTCCCCTATCTGGACTATCTGGCCCCCGGCATCCTGGCGCAGTCCGCGCTGTTCATCGCCATCTTCTATGGCATCCAGATCATCTGGGAACGGGACGCCGGAGTGCTCACCAAGCTGCTGGTGACCCCCACGCCCCGGGCCGCCCTGGTCACCGGCAAGGCGTTCGCCGCCGGAGTGCGGGCACTGGCCCAGGCCGTGGTGGTGCTGGTGCTGTCGGCGCTGCTGGGCGTGGCACTGACCGCCAACCCGCTGCACCTGCTCGGGGTGGCGGCCGTCCTGATGCTCGGCGCGGCCTTCTTCTCCTGTCTGTCCATGACCATCGCGGGCCTGGTGCTCACCCGCGACCGGCTGCTGGGCATCGGCCAGGCCATCACCATGCCGCTGTTCTTCGGCTCCAACGCGCTCTACCCGATCGAGCTGATGCCGCACTGGCTGCAGACCGTCAGCCGCTTCAATCCGCTCAGCTACGAAGTGGACGCGCTGCGCGGCCTGCTGATCGGCACCCACGCCCATCTCCTGCTGGACTTCGGGGTGTTGACCGGCTCGGTGGTGATCGGTGTCACCGCTGCCTCGGCACTGCTGGGGCGGCTGGCGCGCTGAGGCCGGTCACAGGCCCTGGGAGGCCATATCCATCTGGGTGCGGTAGTCGTATGCCACGCCGACCACACAGGTGCGGTAGGTGCGGTTGCCCTTGACCGCCTGGAAGTAGTCGTAGAGGTTCTTGGCGTACTTCACCAGGTACCCCAGGCCCGGCACCCAGCCGGCCGGCCTGGGCACCGCGGAGAACGCCTCGGAGCACCTGAGGATCTCGTGGGTGGCCTGGGACAGTACATCGGCCACGGCGCTGTTCATGTCCCAGCCGTTGGCCAGGTCCGCTCCCCAGATGGCGGTGGCCACCTGGCGCAGGGCGGCCTGCTCGTCCGGCGTGGGATCGTCGGCGGGGGCCATGGCTCGGACCACGGCGGACGGGCTCGCGGACGGACTCGCCTGCGCGGTGCCCATCGTGCCGGCCGCCAGGGTGGCTGCGGCGACCAGCAGCGTCGTCGCCGACAGCGCATGGGCTGACCATCTCTTCACCGGACTCCCCTTCCTCGGGCTGGTGTTCCCCTGCGGTGTGCGCAAATGACGCTGGCAGGGCGGGAGTTGTCCGTCAACGATCCTCGCGGCCCGCGTTCAGACGGCCGGTGCGCGCCGCCCGATGAGCGACAGGGCGGCCGCCGCCCCCACGGCCGTCACCCCGGCGGCCACCAGCATCAGCTGGTCGAGGCCGGCCACGGTGTCACGGTGGGTGCGCAGCAGCGCGCCATAGACGGCGGTGGCCAGCGTCAGACCGGCCTGGCTCGCCGTGGTGTTGACGCCGGCGGCCATGCCCAGCCGCCGGTCGTCGGCCGCCGCCACCGCCAGCGCGCCCAGCGCGGGGAGGGTGAGGCCCAGGCCGGTACCGGCCACGGCCAGCCCGGGCGCCAGGTCCCGCCAGCCCGAGGCGGGGGTCAGTCCATGCATCAGCAGCAGACCGGCGGCGACCAGGAACAGTCCGGCACCCGGCAGCAGCCGGGCGGGCAGCCGGTCCATCACCGTGCCGGCCACCGGACTCACCAGCAGGATCGGCAGGTTGACGGCCAGAAAGCACAGTCCGGTCTTCATCGGCGAGTAGCCGAGCTGGTCCTGGAAGTACAGCGAGAGATAGAGCAGCAGGCCGAAGAAGCCGCCATGGGTGCACAGCGTGGCCAGCTGGGTGCCGGTGAAGGTGCGGTGACGGAACAGCGAGAGGTCCAGCATCGGGTCCGTCCGGCGCGCTTCGATCAGCGGGAAGGCGGCCAGGGCCGCGGCCGCCCCGGCGAACATCAGCAGTGTGGAGGTGCCGCACCAGCCGTGGTCACCGACGCGCAGCAGGACCAGGGTCAGCAGCAGGAGTCCGGTGGGCAGGGTCAGCAGGCCGCCCCAGTCGGGCCGTTGGCCGCCGCGCGGGGCCTGATCGGCGGGAATCCTGAGGCGGGTGACGGCCAGCACGGCCGCCGAGACGGGGAGGTTGACGAAGAAGACCCAGCGCCAGCCGAGCGTGGCGACCAGCGCCCCGCCCAGCAGCGGACTGAGCACCACCACCGCCCCGGCCACGGCGCCGCGGATCCCGAACGCCGTGCCGCGCGCCCGGCCGCGGTAGCACTGGGCGATCAGCGACAGCGTGGCCGCGAAGATCACCGCTCCCGAGGCACCCTGGGCGGCGCGTGCCGCGATCAGCACACCGGAGTCGGGGGCCAGTCCACAGGCCAGGGACGCCACGCCGAAGGCCAGCACGCCCCGGGCGAAGGTCCGGCGGCGGCCGAACCGGTCGCCCAGGAAACCGGCGATCAGCTGGCCGCAGGCCAGCGGGAGGGTGAAGGCGTTGAGCGTCCACTGGGCGTCGCCCAGGCCGGTGTTGAGGTCATGCCGGATGTCCGGGAGCGCCACCACGACCACGGTGGCGTCCAGCATCAGCATCGCCAGCGCCGCCGTGATGGCCGCCAGTGGCCACCACCCGTAGGGGGCCGGTATCGGGTGGGTGGGGGGAACGGCCTGATCCCGCACGGCCATAGGACCACATCCTTCATCAGGGGAACCCAGCGGTGACAGGGCGCGAGACTAGCGGTGCTAGACACTCCCTTGCAATGCTAGGGACATAGTGACTGGCCGACCCCCGGGACCGGCCGCACCATGGAGAGGAAGGGAAGGCGTCATGACCAAGCGAGCGCACCGGATCGACTGCCGGCGGGTGTACGAGGAGCCCCCCGCCGGGGAGGGCAAGCGGATCCTGGTGGACCGGGTCTGGCCGCGCGGCCTGCGCAAGGAGGACGCGCACCTGGACGAATGGCTGCGCGAGGTCGCCCCGTCCACGGATCTGCGCCGCTGGTACGGCCATCAGCCGGACCGCTTCCCGGAGTTCCGCCGCCGCTACCTGGACGAGCTGCGGGAGCCCGAGCGCCGGCAGGCCCTGGCCCACCTGCGGGAGCTGGCCGGCGAGGACAGGGTCACCCTGCTGACCGCGACCAAGGATGTGGCACACAGCCAGGCGGCGGTGCTGGCGGAGCGGTTGGGCCGGTAGGCCGGTATCCGGAACTGCCCGGTCCAGGTCCTGCGTCCACCACACAACGCCAACGGCCCGGGAGGAGCAGTCTCTCCTCCCGGGCCGTTCACCGTGCGGGCGTGCCTACTTCAGCGCACTGCGCTGCTGCCACTCGGCCCAGGTCTCCTGCCAGACCTCCAGGCCGTTGCCGACATCGGTCTTGTCGGGGTTGGAGGTGCCCTTGACCTCGACCGTGCCGCCGATGGGCAGGAAGTCGTAGACGGTCTTGGCGTCCGAGGTGGTCATGCCGAAGCAGCCATGGCTGTTGTTGACCACACCGATGTCATGGTTCCAGGGCGCCGAGTGCAGGAAGGTGCCGGACGCGGTCATATGCGTCACCCACTGCGAGTCCAGCATCCACTGGTCGCCGAAGCCGATGGTGGCGGAGTCCATGGTCTCGGCGGCGTTCTTGCTGCGCACCGTGTGGATACCGCCGCGGGTGGGGTTCTCCGGGGAGCCCGCGGAACCCATCACGCTGCCCACCGGCTTACCGTCCTCATACATGGTCAGCTTGTGCCCGGGCACATCGATGACGGCCTTGCGGTCGGCGCCGACGGTGAAGCCGAAGTCGTAGTCGCGGACCAGCCAGCCGCCCTCGCCCGTGTCGATGCCGGCCAGCGAGCCCTTCACCGAGACCTTGGTGCCGCTGGGCCAGAAGGTCTTGGGGCGCCAGTCGATGCGGTCCGCACCCGAGTAGTCGGTGACCCAGCCCCAGGCGCCTTCGACCTTGGTGGAGGTGGTCACCTTCAGGGCCTTCTCGACCTCGGCCCGCTTGGATTTGTCGATCTTGTGGTCGAAGAGGATCGAGATCGGCATGCCGGTGCCGACGGTCTGGCCGTTCTGCGGGGTGTTGGTGAGCTTGTTGACGCTCGGCGCCTCCTGGGTGCTGAAGGAGGCGCTGGACGAGGACTTGCGGCCCTTGGCCGACTCGGCCGCGGTCCGCACCGTGTAGGTGGTCTTCGGCCTGACCTTGCCCTCGGAGGTCCAGGAGGCGCCGTCGCCGGAGAGCTTCCCGGCCATCGCCTGGCCCTTGTCGTCCTTGACCTCCACCGAGGTCAGCCTGCCGCCGTCGGCCTTCACCGAGATCGGGGTGCCGAGCTTGACCTCCTTGCCGCCGGCGGCCGGGGTGACGGTGACCTTGGCCTCCGGACCGGCATCGGCACCACCACCGGACCCCCCGGAGGAGCACGCGGTCAGGGCGACGGACCCGACGAGAGCGGATATCAGCAGGACAGGGCGGCGGCCCAGCCGAGCGTGCACGTGCGCGACCTCCATGGAAAACGAAAAAATGGATGAACCTTGAACGCTGGAGGAACCGTTCTTGAACCCCCACTGATCCATACAGACGTGCTGGACCCGCCAGGGGTTCCGGGAGATGGCGACATTTGTCCAGCTAAAAAGCGGTACGGCGCCTTCCGGTCGCCGTACCGCATTCGCTTGGCTGGTCTAGCCGTTCACCAAAGATTCCGCTGCGCCCAGATGGGATCGCCTTCGTATGCCTGGTAGGCATCCAGGTTGTCCTGGGCCGGATGACTCCGCGCGGCCGGTCCGGCGGCGAAGGCGCGGAAAAGATTGGCGGTCACCCGTTCGGTAAAGCGGGCGGTCTCCGGCGGAATGCCATGGCTTCCGTCCCCGGTGAGCGACTCCACCCAGCGCATGGTGCCGGTGTTGAACACCCCCGCGCCGCCGGCGACCGTGTAGTAGGCGGAGTCGGCGTAGCTGTGCACGCCCCGGCACACCAGCGGGGAGTGGGCGACGATCTCCAGCGGGCGGGGCGTGGCCCGGCCGCCGTTGACCCGGTCGTACTCGGTGCCCACCAGGTTGGGGAAGGCGGTGCCGCGCCGGACGCCGGTGCCCTCGAACAGCCAGTGGCCGGGCCGGTCCACCACATAGGCGGCGCTGGTGGGGTTGGACTCGTAGAGGGTGCCGGTGAGCGAGTTCTCCGGGTCGGCGTGCGGGGGTTCCCGCCAGTCGGTGGTGACCGCCGCGTCGTCCTTGCCGTACAGCGGGTCCTGGGCGGCGTCGGTCTTGTAGCAGACCACCAGCCGCCGGTTGTCTTCCAGCCGGATCCGGCGGAAGCAGGCATTGGCCCCCAGGAAGGCCACATTGGTGCCGGCGTCCCGGGCGGCGGTCACCGCCCGGCGCATCGCCGGTGTCCAGTACTCGTCATGGCCCAGTGAGACCACGCCGTGCGCGCCGTGCAGCAGGCCCGGGTCGGCGTCGATGTCCATGGTGGTCAGATAGGCCAGCGGCAGGCCCAGCCGCTCGGCCAGCGCTATCGCCGGCTGCTCATAGGTGGTGAACAGGGGTGCGCCGTCGTCGTCATAGGGCCGGTCGCAGCTGACCACCAGGGAGCGGGAGGCGTAGTCGTCCTTGCCGCCGGGGCCGTGGTAAAGGCTGTGGCCGCCCCAGGTGTTGTACGCCTGCCAGGTGCCCACCGCGTTGACCAGCACCAGGCGGCCGGCGGTGGTCCGGGAGCGGACGGTCAGCGGAAGGTAGCGCTGCTCCCCGGAGTCGGCGGTGAGACGTATCAGGTAGGCGCCCTCCGGCCAGCCCCGGGTGGTGAGTTCCAGGGAGGGCGGCCAGCCGGCGGTGACGGTGCGGGTGGCGCCGGCGGCGGGGCCGATGGTGCGCGGGGCGCCGGCGGTCCGTTCGGAGGCCCACACCAGGCGGGCCTGCGCCCCGTTGTACCAGCCCATCCGGAAGGCCTCGGCCCGGAATCCCCTGGCGGTGGTGGAGACATGGAGGCGGACGGTCTCGCCGGGCAGTGCGCTGACCCGGTCGGCGTAGCCCTCCACCGCCCGGTCGGCGCCGCGGTGCCGCAGGCCCCAGTCGTGGTCGCCGGGCCGCTGGTTCTCCGCCTCGACCGTGGGCGCCCCGGTCACCGGCACCTTGACGCCCGCCCCGCCGCCGGCGGTGCACCCCGCGGCGAACGCACCCGCCCCCGCCCCGGCGGCGGCGCCGAGGAACTGCCGGCGATTCCATGGGCGGGTGGTCATGGTCATCTCATTACCGCCGCCCGGGACAGGCCCGGCAACCGCCCGGGGGTGGGTGTTGCTCCGTTCGGGCGGTGCGGGTCCGGTGGTGGGCCCATGGCCCGCGCCGGCCGCCGCCGTACCACCGACGGGAGCGCCTCCTCAGGGCGCGGGGCGGCTACGTCATGCGGCTCCGCCGCGTGGGCGCGACCAGCCATGGACGACGCGCAGGCCGGGAACGCCGTCCCCACCGCCCCGTTCACCCATGCGGCACCACCGTCACCGGGCACGCCGCGCGGTGCAGCGCGGTGTGGCTGACCCGGCCGAGCTGGAAACCCACGGCCCGGTGGCGGCGGGTGGCGCCGACCACCAGCAGGTCGGCGGTGCTGGAGTGGTCCACCAGCAGCCGGTGTGCCGGGCCCTCCAGGGTGGTGCGGCGCACCACCACGTCCGGGAACTGCTCATGCGGCTCGCGCAGCAGGTCGGACAGTTCACGGGCGGCCGCCTCCTCCTGGCCGAGGGTGGCGCCGGAGGGCAGCGGATAGTGCTCGACGGACTGCCGGGCCGGATGCCGCCAGGTGCGTACCGCCTCCACCTCGCAGCCGCGTGCCGCGCCCTCCCCAAGGGCGAACCGCAGGGCGGCCGGGGCCTCGGCGGGGTCGCCGACGCCCACCAGGACCCGCCCGTACTCGCCCCGGACATTGGGCGGCTCGCCGCGGACCACGGTCACCGGGCAGTGGGCCCGGCCCGCCACGGTCAGGCTGACGGAACCGAGCAGCAGCCCGGCCAGGGTGGAGTGCCCGGACGGGCCGATGACCAGGGCGGCCGCCTCATGGGCCTCCCGCAGCAGGGTGTTGACCGCCTCGTCCGGCACCACCTCGGCGCTGACCTCCAGGCCCGGGGCGCGCTCCAGAGCGCGCCGCTGGGCGGTGGCCACCACCCGTTCCTCGGCCAGCGCCTCGGCGGACAGGGCGCCCTCCGCGGGCGGCACCCGGCCCTCATAGCGCTCCCACAACGAGGCATAGACCAGCCGCAGCCGGACGCGATGCCGCCGGGCCTCGTCCGTCGCCCAGTCCAGGGCCCGCAGGCTGCCCTCGGATCCGTCGATGCCCACCACCAGGGGGAGATCCATGGTTGCCACCTCCTCTGGCACCCTCGCACCACTGGTGCCGCTCATCACGCCCGGAGGGCCGTTCGGGTCGCCGTCCCCGGACGGTACGGGGAGCATGGGGTGCATGACCGACAGCCGACGGACCCTGCTCGCCCGGCACCAGGAGGCGCTGGACCTGTTCTCCGACCGGGTGCACGCCATCCGGCCGGAACAGTGGGAGGCGGAGACCCCCTGTGCCGAGTGGACGGTGCGCGATCTGGTCAACCATCTGACGGTGGAACAGCTGTGGGTGCCACCGCTGTTGGAGGGTTCCTCCATCGGGGAGCTCGACGATTCGCTGCGGGGCGACCACCTCGGCAAGCACCCGGCGGCCGCCTGGGGCAAGGCGGCCGGGGCGGCCCATGCGGCGTTCGCCGCGTCCGGGGCCCTGGGCCGGACCGTCCAGCTGTCCTACGGCCCCACCGGCGCCGAGGCCTACTGCTCACAGATGACGGCCGACGCCATCGTGCACTCCTGGGACCTGTCCCGGGCGATCGGCGCCGAGGAGCGGCCGCCCAAGGCGCTCACCGACTTCGCGGTGCTGGAATTCGGGCCGTACGCAGGGGACTTGTCGGAGTCCGGGGTGTTCGGCGAACCGGTCCCCGCGCCGCCGGATGCCGATGCCTGGGAGGACCTGCTGGCCCGGCTGGGCCGGGAACCCCGCGCGTGATGGTCACCACTTGCCGCCGATCAGGTCTGGCCATGACTTGACCGGGTCCGTTATAAGGATCGGATGACCCGGTATGGTGAACTCACGCCACGGCGCGCCGTGTTGCGGATGATGACGGCTTTGGGGGTGGTGGCCACGTCCAGTGCCAGTGCCACGGCGGTGGCGGGTCCACGGTCGACGGCGGACACCATCATGATCATCCGCCATGGGGAGAAACCCGACGAGACCAGCGACAAGGCGCCCTTCGGCATTACCGAGGACGGTACGCACAACAGCCATGCCCTGCTGGTGCGCGGCTGGCAGCGGGCCGGTGCGCTGGTCGGGCTGTTCGCCCCGGACGGCGGTGCCGCGCCGCGCGCCGGACTGCTGCGTCCGACGGCCGTTTACGCGGCCGGGCCGCACCACGGCAACAAGGGGCTGCGTCCCAGTGAGACGGTCACCCCGCTGGCGGCGAAGCTGGGCGTCCGGCTGAATCTGTCCTACCGCACCGATGACGAGGCCGAGTTGGCCCGGGAGCTGGTCGCCCGGCGCGGGGTGACCCTGGTGTCCTGGGAGCACCACCGGATATCGGACATCGTGAAGGGCCTGGGCGCGGTGCACCCGGCCCCGCCCGCCGACTGGCCGGACGACCGGTTCGACCTGGTATGGGTGTTCACCCGGGAGGGGTCGGGCTGGCGCTTTCACCAGGTGCCCCAGCTGTTGCTGGCGGGGGACCGCAACAATCCCGCCTAGCCGGCCTGCGGCAGCATGGCCGGGGCTGACCGGACCCGCCGTCCGCCGGCCGGGGCCGGTGAACCCCGCAGCGGCGTGCGGGTGTTGATAGGGGCCGGCTCGTCGGCGTGGTGATGGACCAGGGACTCCGGGAGCGCGCCGGCGCCTTCCGGGGCGCCCCTCAGGGGCGCGGGACAGCTCCATCATGCGGCTCCGCCGCGTGGGCGCCACCAGCCACCAACGGCCCGCACCTGAAACGCACCCCGACCGGCCATGGCGCGGCCCAAGGTCCGTCAGACGCAACCCAGGCGCCGGCCCCGGGCCGGGCGGGGTGCGGCCGCTCGGCGGCTCCGGTGAAGCTCGGCTCCTCCGCCACGGCCACGGAGTATTCGAGTGGGCGCAGTTCCATGAGGAGCGGTGCTGATCCGGTAACGTCCGTGCCCCTGCCGCCCGCCGAGCGAAGGGACCGGGATGCACGCGGTACTGCATGCCTTGGCCATGGCCGGGTCCATGGCGTGGGAGATCGCCTGGGCGCTGATCCTGGGTTTCGCCCTGTCCGCCGTGGTCCAGGCGGTGGTGCGGCGGTCCACCGTGGTGGGTGCGCTGGGCGACGACCGTCCCCGCACCCTGGCCCTGGCCGCCGGGCTGGGCATCGCCTCCTCGTCCTGTTCGTACGCGGCCGTGGCGCTGGCGCGTTCGCTGTTCCGCAAGGGTGCCGGGTTCACCGCGGCCATGGCCTTTGAGATCGCGTCCACCAATCTGGTGGTCGAACTGGGCGTGATTCTGGCGCTGTTGATGGGCTGGCAGTTCACCCTGGCCGAGTTCACCGGCGGGCCGCTGATGATTGTGGTGCTGGCGCTGCTGTTCCGGCGGCTGCTGAGCGCTCAACTGCTGGGCGAGGCACGGCGGCAGGCGGACCGCGGGCTGGCCGGGGCGATGGAGGGGCATGCGGCGATGGACATGTCCGTCCGGCGGGAGGGCTCCTTTCTCGCCCGGCTGTGCTCGCCGGAGGGGTTCACCGCCACCGCGCATGTCTTTGTGATGGAGTGGGCGGCGATCCTGCGCGATCTGGTGCTGGGGCTGCTGATCGCCGGAGCCATCGCGGCCTGGGTGCCGGACTCCTTCTGGCAGGCGTTCTTCTTCGAGGGCCATCCGCTGGCGGCCCGCTTCTGGGGACCGCTGGTGGGCCCGCTGGTGGCGATGGCCTCGTTTGTCTGCTCGGTGGGCAATGTGCCGCTGGCGGTGGTGCTGTGGAAGGGCGGCATCAGCTTCGGCGGGGTGGTGTCCTTTATCTTCGCCGACCTGCTGATCCTGCCCATCCTCGCCATCTACCGGCGGTACTACGGGGCGCGGATGGCGCGCTTCCTGCTGGGCACCTTCTATGCGGCGATGGTGGTCGCCGGTGCGGTGGTGGAGTTCGTCTTCGCCGCCCTCGGCCTGGTGCCGGACCGGGCGGACGCCCGGCTGCCGTCCGGCGGGATCACCTGGGACCACACGACATTCCTCAACATCGCCTTCCTGCCGCTGGCGGCCGTACTGCTGGTGCGGTTCCTGCGGACCGGGGGCGCGGGGATGCTGCGCATGATGGGGGGCGCCCCGTAAGGGGCGCGGGGCGGCTGTGTCGGCCAGGCCCCGGCTAAGTCCTCTCGCTCTGCACCCTCGACAGCACCACCGTCCCCACGATCACCAGCGCGACCCCGGCCGCTTCCGGGAGCAGCCACCAGCCGGCTCGTACCTGTTCGCCGTAGAGCACCAGGCCCAGTGACAGGCTGACCAGGGCGTCGCCCAGGGTGAGGGCGGGCTGGGAGGCGACCAGGGGGCCGGCGGCCATGGCGTTGGAGAGCAGGAACAGGGCGGCCGCCCCGGCGATGAAGAAGCCATAGGTCTGCCAGGCGGTGAAGAAGGCCCTGGCGCCGTCCTCGGCGAAGGCGGTGGCGGCGGCCTTCATCAGGGCGGCGGTCAGTGCGTAGCCGATGGCGGCGGCGACGGCGAAGAGGGCGGCCCGGGCGCGGCCGAGGGAGCGGCCGAGGGCGGCGGTGACACAGCCGGCCATGGCACCGCCGGTGCAGATCAGCACCAGGGCCCATAGCGCCGGGGACTGCGGCGGGTGGCCGCCGGAGGGGGCCGCGCAGGCCAGGGCCAGGGCGACTCCCCCCGCGACCGAGAGCACGGCGGCCCAGCCCCGTGCGGGCAGCCGGCGCCGGAGGATCACCGTGCCGATCAGCAGGGCGAAGGGCAGTTCGATGACAAAGATCGGCTGGACCAGGGCCAGCGATCCCCAGGTGAGGGCCAGCGCCTGGCAGACGGCGGCACACAGCACCGCGCCGATGCCGGCCAGCCACACCGGCTGCCGCACCAGATCCAGCATCAGCCGCGGCCGTAGCCCCTCGGTCTGCGGCACCTCACGGGCGGCCTTGCGCTGCAGCACCGTGGCCAGGGCGTTGCTGACCGCCGTCAGCACCGCGAACAGCACGGCCGGCAGCACGGACACCGGCTCAGCCTCCCATCCCCGCGTTCCGGGCCGGCGGGGCGGCCCGCACCCGGTTGTGGCACGCCGGCCTGGCCGGGATCCGGCTGACACAGGTCTTCACAAGGGCCTCGCTCATCTGCGTGCGGCGCCCGGCGCCGGCGTGGGACAGCCCCTCGCCGAGCAGGGCCGGCACCCGCACCTCGCGGAGCGGGCGGTCCGGCCCAGCCAAGATGTCCGGCAGGACGACATCCACCCGGCTCCACCGCCTCCCGCCCGTCCGCGGCCTCCGCCACCGTCTCGACGCCGTGCGGGCCGCCGCCGGTCAGCCGCCGGCCGGGCCCAGCCAGGCCAACGCCCCGGCCACCAGCGCGGTCACCCCGGTGGCGAGGGTGGGTTCCACGACCGGTGAGAAGTGCGGCGAGTGATTGGCCGGGATGTCGCGGGCCGTGGTTCCGGCACGCTCCGCCCGGGCGTATTCCTCGGGGTCGGCGCCGCCGAACACCCAGTAGCACACCGGCGCCTTGGCCGCGCTGCCGAAGACGCCCACGTCCTCGGCGGCCGTCAGCGGCCCGGGATCGAGGAGTTGCTCGGTGCCCAGCACGGTGCCGATGGCGGTCATGGTGCGTTCGGTCGCCTCCGGGTCGTTGACCAGCACCGGGAAGGAGCCGGTCGACTCGAACTCCGGCTCCCGCAGCGCTCCGGAGGCGGCGGCCTCGGCCCGGACGATCCGTTCCACCGCGGCCAGCATCCGCTCCCGCACCCGGGGGTCATGGCTGCGGATGTCGACTTCCAGCTCCGCCTGGTCCGCCTCGGCCCGCAGGGCGCCGACCGTGAGCACCGCGCTGTCCACGGCCGCCACCTCGCGGGACACCACGGTCTGCAGCCGCAGCACGGCGGCGGCCGCCATCACCACCGGGTCGATCACCGCCTCCGGCGACCAGCCGTGGCCGCCCTCGCCGAACATCCGGATGCGCAGGGTGTCCGCCGCCGCGAAGGCCGGCCCCGGATGACAGCCGACCACCCCGGCCGGCAGCGGCACCACATGCTGCCCCAGCACCACTGTGGGCTTGCCGAACCGTTTGAACAGCCGGTCCTCCACCATCGCCCTGGCCCCCCGCCCCAGTTCCTCGGCGGGCTGGAAGACCGCCAGCACGGTGCCGGACCAGTGCCGGCGCCCCTCCGCCAGCAGCCGCAGCGCACCCAGCAGGCAGGCGGTGTGCATATCGTGGCCACAGGCGTGCATCACCCCCTCCGCGCCGGAGGCATAGGACAGTTCGGTGCGCTCCTGCAGCGGCAGGGCGTCCAGATCCGCGCGCAGCAGCACCACCGGGCCGGAGCCGCGCTTGAGCACGGCCACCACCCCGGTGCGGCCCACGCTCTCGGTCACCTCACAGCCATAGGAGCGGACCCGGCGGGCGACCTCGGCCGCCGTGCGATGCTCGGCGAAGGACAGCTCCGGATGGGCATGCAAGTCCCGGTAGAGCTCCGCCAGTTCCCTGCGGCGTGCCTCGTCGAGTCCGGTCAGCACCTGCGTGGTTGCGTCCGACATGCGTCACACCCTTCGCCTCGGCCCCTGGAGTCCCGCTGCCACCCTCCCTCGGCGGCCGCCCGCCCGCCACCGCTCGGCCGCAGTCCACCGGCCCGGGCCACCCGGCCGGTGGCGAGCGCCTCACGTCCCCTCAGGACCATGGAACGAGGCGCCACCGGTGCTCCGGACGAGGGACGCCAGCCAGGCCACCCCGGCCAGCGCCACGGCCAGCAGCCCGGCGCTGCACACCAGCAGCCGCAGCCGCTCCTGCTCCGGACCGCCGAGCACCCCGCCGGCCACCGGCAGCCGCACCAGCCAGCCGGCGATCCCGTTCATGGAATCCCACAGCGTGTGCAGCGTGGCCACCCCCGCATAGCAGGCGACCACCTGGTCGGTGAGCCGGAAACGGCCCTGCCGCCGGGCGGCCAGCAGCGCCCCGCCCAGGATCGCGGTCCACAGCCCATGGCCGAAGGGGGCCAGCAGCCCGCGCAGCACCTCGGTCTCGACCAGCGCGCGCAGCGACAGCCCCCGGTCGGCGATCAGCGCGCTGAAGGCGTAGCCGGAGCTCTCGAAGGCGGCGAAGCCGAAGCCGACCGCCGCGCCCAGCACAAGTCCGGTGCGCTGCCCGTGGATTCGCGGGTGCCCGCGCAACAGCCAGACGAGCGCCAGCGCCTTGACCGCCTCCTCGATGAGCCCCACCCCGACGGACAGCGTCATGGAGGGGGACAGCAGACAGTGCTCCAGCACCGACGCCCCCAGCACGCCCAGCACCCCGCCCGTCAGGAAGCACCCGGGCAGCAGGCCGAGGGCGCGCCGCCGCCCGTACCGCTCATGCGCCCACAGCGCGAAGCAGCCGGGGGCCAGAAAGCTGCCCAGCAGGATCACCGTGGGCAGCAGGCGGGAGTTGTGGGTGGCCCAGGTGACCAGGACGGTGGCCGGCCACAGCGCCAGCCCGGTGGTCAGACAGCGCAGCCACATGCGTCCATCAGAGCACTGGCCCGGCCGGTCCGGCACGGTGTACGGGCCGGCCGGGTGACCGTCCGTCCCCGCCTGATCGAAATCGCCGAAGCGGCCGGGCTGATGGAGCGAGGGGGCGGCTGGTGGCGGAGCGGCGCGACGGGCGGGCGCCTCAGGACCGGGAGGTTCCGGCGGCAGTGCCGTCGGCCGGGGGCCGGGGGCGGCGCCCGGCACGGGCCCGACGGCCGCGGCGTCCGCCCGTCGCCGGCCGCAGCAGTGCCACCCCCAGCAGCGCGAACCACAGCCCGGCCAGCGCCAGATGCGCCCGCTGTGGCACGCCATGCCAGCCGGGGTGCCCGAACAGCGGCCCCACCGTGGCCACCGCGGCCACCAGCGCCCCGGCCGGCACCCAGGGAATCCAGCGGCGCAGTGCCGACCACCGGCCCCGGTCGTCCCGGGCGGCCACCGCGAACAGCGCCATGGAGATGAACAGGGCGGCATGCACCAGGGCGCTGGTGGTGGTGTGCCAGGGGTTGACCGCCTCACAGCCGGCCTCCACCGAGGGCGCGCAGCGCATCGGCACCGCCACATCGGCCACCGAGGCGGCGCCGAAGGCGGCCAGGCACCAGCAGCCGGCGCCGGCCCAGCGGTCGCTCTCCGCGCTCCGGGCGAGCAGCGCTCCGGCCACCACCAGGACGGCGGCGGTGAGTTCGATGACCGCGAAGGCCCGGCGGAAGGGCTGGTCGGCGGCGTAGAGCTCGCTGACGTAGGAGTGCCGGGGGTCCAGTCCGGTGGGCAGCCAGAACTCCAGCAGCCAGTCGTTGTAGACCACGGCGGCCGTGACCAGCAGCAGTGCGGCGCAACGGCGGCGGTCATGGGCGCCGGCGGGCGGGGGCGCGCCGTGCGGCCTGTCCGGGGCGGCAGCGGCCTGCCGGAAGACGGAGGACGTCGGTTCGGGCGACACTGCCCTCCTTCTCGGCTCAGGGCGCTTCCCACCCTTTGGCTTATTCGCCCCTCTTTCACCACCCTTGCGCTCATTGTGTGTCGCAACCGGGTGCGGCCCGCAAGCGGACGTCCGTCCCCCGGGCGCCTGACCGGACGGGTGACCGGGCACGCCTCGGCTTAGCTTGGGCGGTGTGAGTCAGCCGCCGGAGGTACGCGCCTGGGGGTACGCCCTGGTCACGGTGGCCGGAGTGATGGCCGCCATGGTGTCGGCCGCGGCGCTGGGGCTGTCCGCGGCGGGCGCCGGTGGTCTGCCGCCGGGGGCGTTTCCGGCAGTGCTGGCGGCCACCCTGGTCGCGGCCGTTGGCGGTTCGCTGGAACTCACCGGCGGCGCGGGCTTTCTGGGCCGTACCGGCGCCACCCTGTCCGTGGTGCCGCTCTCGGTGACCCTGGCCGGGGCGCTGGCGGCCGCCGTCCTCTTCCGGCGGAGCCTGGGCGCGGGATTCCGCCCCTTGGGCATGGCGGTGCGTATCGCGGCGCCCTGGCTGGTGGCCCTGGGGCTGATCACGGCGGCCGCCCGGCACACCTTCCGGCTGAGCCTGGGCGGGGAGGTGCTCAATGACATCGGCGAGGCGCTGGGAGTGACCCCCACCGTGGGCTTCCGGGCGGCGGTGGCGCCCACCCTGGGCTTTGGACTGCTGTGGCTGCTGGTGCTGCTGGCGGTGGTGGCGCTCGCCTCCCGCCGGGTGCCGCTGCCGGAGGCGCTCCAGCCGGTGCGTCCGGCGGTCCGGGCGGTGCTGGGGCTGCTGCTGGGCTATGTGGCACTGGGGCTGCTGACCGGCCTGGTCACTCTGGTCACCCATGGCCATCCCGCCGAGACCGCCGCCGTGCTGCTGCTCGGCCTGCCCAATCTCGCCTGGCTCGCCCTGGGGGTGGGGCTGGGTGGCGCCTGGGACGGGCAGGTGCCGCACACCATCGGGCTGCCGGTGCCGCCGGCGCTGGCGGCGGTGCTGCGCGGCCGCCATGGCCGGACCGCGACCGTGGATCTGTCCTCGCTGTCCGAACAGGATGGCCGCGCCTGGGTGTTGGCCCTGGTCGCGGCGCTGGCCCTGCTGGTCGCCGGCTATTTCGCGGCCGGCCCGCCCCGGCCCTGGCGGCAGGCGGCCTGGCTGGCGATGGCCCTGGCGCTGGCCCTGCCGGCCGTGGGGCTGCTCACCCGGGTCTCGGCCCGTTACGGCCTGTCGCTGATCGGTGTGGGCGATATCGACGCCTTCGGCAGCGAAGTCAGCCTGCACGCCCGCCTGTTGCGCCTGGCCGGCCTGGGCGCCCTATGGGGCCTGCTGGCCGGCGCCCTCGGCGCCCTGCTCCCGCACGGTCCACCCGCGGACGTCCATGGCGCTCAACCCCCGCCGGAAACCTAGCCAATCCGGACAACCGCCATGAGTGAGGCGCGGGGTGGGGCTCCTCATACCCCGAAGGGGCGTGCCACCCTACGGCGGGACGCCGACCCCCAGGAGCCGCCGTGCCCCACCTCCCCGTATTTGTCTATGGCACCTTGCGCCCCGGCCAGCACAACTACGCCCGTTACCTCCGCGGTCACACCCTCACCGAACAACCCGCCCGCCTCCTCGGCGCCGCCCTCTACGCGGGTCCGGGCTACCCCTACGCCGTCCCCGCCGCCCACTCCACGGTCCACGGCGACCTGGTGACCCTCACTCTGGACCACTACGCCGCCACCCTCGCCGCCCTCGACGCCCTGGAGGGCTGCGCCCCCGGCGCCCCGGACAACCTCTACGACCGGGTGGCACGCGAAGTGGTCCAGGCCAACGGCGCCCATACCCAGGCCTGGGTCTACCTGGCCGCCCCCGCCCTCGCCCGGCGTCTCCGCTCCACCGGCACCCTCATCCCCAACGGCCGGTGGCCGATGGCCACATGACCGACACCACCCAGCAACACCCAGTGACGCTCCATCTCACATCCTGAGCACTCCGCCAACTCCGGCAACCCACAGGCCTCTTACCCCCTCCCCTTCCCCAAGTGGACGACGAGTCGCACCCCGTTCACAGTCCGTAGAGGCAACGGTCAAGAGTTCTTCAACTGCGGTTAACTCGGTGTTACGCGTCTTTTCATGAGCATGCCAATGCGTGCACAGTCAGCCCCGGGACCACAGGGTCCCGCGGTGCACAAGTGACAGCACCGCCCGCATCCGGGCGGACCGGCCCGCGCACGCCCACCGGCGCTCGCGCACCCCCGGACCGCCCTTATGACAAAGGGCGCTGAACCGTGCGTACATCCCCCACGACCTCCAACACCGCCGCCTCCCACAGATCGCGCGGTCGAATACTGACCGTCGCCGTCGCCGTGGCGGCGGCCGCCGCGACCACCGCCCAGGTGGCCCTGGCGTCCCCCGCGGCGACCACCCAGCACCGGGCGGCCACCGCCATCACCGCCCTCACGGCCCACCAGGCCGGTGCGAATGTGGTGAAGGCGGCCCGCAGCGCCGCCATCGCCCACGCCAAGGAGACCGGTGTGGGCAAGCAGGACACCCTCGTCGCCAAGGAAGCCCTGGTCGACCCCGAGGGCAAGCAGCACGTCCGCTTCGAGCGGGCCTACAAGAACGTTCCGGTGGTCGGCGGCGACCTCATCGTCCACCTGGACGCCAAGAGCAGGTACCTGGGCGTCACCCGTGCCATCCACCACCAGCTCGCCATGTCGTCCGTCGCCCCCAAGCTGACGCACAACCAGGCGGCGGCCAAGGCCGCCCAGTCCACCAAGGGCAAGGCCGGCAAGACGGAGCTGGTGGTGGATGCCACCTCGGGCAAGGCCGTCCTCGCCTACCGGGTGACCGTCACCGGCACCCGCGCGGCGGAGAAGGGCTCCACCCTCAGCGTCACCGTGGACGCCACCACCGGCAAGGTGCTGGCCAGCACCCCCGACAACGACGCCTTTATCTCCCCCCAGCTCAAGGACAAGCTGCACACGCAGGGCCGTACCGCCACCCCCAGCCTGGGCGGCGCCAAGTCCCCCAGCCGGGCGGGCTCTTCGGCCTCCGGCTCCTTCCCCGCGCAGGCCAGCGGCAGCGGTTCGGCGATATTCGACGGCAAGGTCTCGCTGACCACCACCCAGACCTCCTCGAGGTCCTTCACCCTCAAGGACCCCAGCCGCGGCAACTCCGAGACCCGGAACGCCAATTCGCAGGAGCTCAGCAGCTTCAGCAACGGCAAGGCCTTCACCAACAGCACCAACCAGTGGGGCAACGGCACCAACTCCGACCCCAGCAGCGCGGCGGTGGACGCCGAGTTCGGCATCACCGCCACCTACGACTTCTACAAGAAGACCTTCGGCCGCAACGGCATCAACAACGACGGTGTCGGCCCGCACGCCATGGTGCACTTCGGCAGCGGTGTGGGCAACGCCTTCTGGTCCCCGAACTGCCACTGCATGCTGTACGGCGACGGTGACGGCCAGACCTTCAAGCAGCCCCTGGTGGCCCTGGATGTCACCGGCCACGAGCTGACCCATGGCGTGGTCGAGCAGACCGCCAACTTCCAGCCCACCCGGGTGGACTCCAACGGCAACCAGTTCGGTGAGGCGGGCTCGCTCAACGAGTCCTACGCCGATGTCTTCGGCACCGCGGTGGAGTTCGCCACCAACAACCCCAACAACCCGCCGAACTACCTGATCGGCGAGAAGCTGGGCCTGGACCAGGGCTTCCTGCGCCGCCTGGACCAGCCGTCCCAGGACCAGCTGGAAGGCACCGTCGACTACTGGGACTCCGGCTCCTACGACCGTGAGGTGCACGCCGGCTCCGGCGTCTCCTCGCACGCCTTCTACCTGCTGTCCGAGGGCAGCGGCGCCAAGACCATCAACGGCGTGGACTACAACTCGCCCACCTATGACGGTTCCACGGTGACCGGCATCGGCCGGGACAAGGCCATCCAGATCTGGTACCGGGCCCTGACCAACTACCTGGTCTCGTCCTCGGACTTCCATGACGCCCGCACGGCCACCCTGCAGGCCGCCGCGGACATCTACGGCCAGAGCAGCACCGAGTACCAGACGGTCAACCAGGCCTGGGCGGCGGTCAATGTGACCCCGGACAACGCCCCGTCGGCCCAGCGCTGACCCACCCGGGGGCGTCCGGTGACGGGCGCCCTCTCACTCCGGTGGGGTGAAGGGCTGCTCGGACCAGATGGTCTTGCCGCCGGCCGTGAACCTGGTCCCCCACCGGCGGCTGAGCTGGGCCACCAGCAGCAGCCCGCGGCCGCCCTCGTCGAAGCTGCGCGCCCGGCGCATCCTCGGCGAGGTGCTGCTGCCGTCGGACACCTCGCAGATCAGCGCGCTGTCGCGGATCAGCCGCAGCCGGATGGGCGGCGCCGCATGCCGGATGGCATTGGTGACCAGCTCGCTGACCACCAGCTCGGTGGTGAAGCCCAGTTCGTCCAGCCCCCACTCCTCCAGCAGCGCCGCCACGTTCTTGCGCACCTCGGCCACCGCCGCCGGGTCGGCTGTCAGCTCCCAGCTGCGCACCCGGCTCTCGTCCAGCGCACGGGTACGGGCGACCAGCAGCGCGATGTCATCGGCGGGCTGCCCCGGCAGCAGCGCCGCCAGCACCTCGTCACACAGCCGGTCCAGCGAGCGGCCGGGCCGGCCGAGCACCTGGCACAGGGTCCGCAGCCCCTCGCCCATGTCATGGTGCTCCTCCACCAGCCCGTCGGTGTAGAGGGCCAGCAGACTGCCCTCGGGCAGTTCCACTTCCAGGGCCTCGAAGGGCAGCCCGCCCAGGCCCAGCGGCGGGCCGCCGGGTACGTCCAGCACCTCGGCGCTGCCGTCCGGACGTACCACCACCGGCGCCGGATGCCCGGCCCTGGCCAGCGCACAGCGGCGGGTCACCGGGTCGTAGACCGCGTAGAGACAGGACGCCCCCATGTCCCGGGCGATGGCCCGCACCGGATCGTCCGCCGCCTCGGCCACCTGTTCCTGGGCCAGCTGGATGACCAGATCGTCGAGGTGGGTGAGCAGTTCCTCCGGCGGCAGGTCGATATCGGCCAGGGTCCGCACGGCCGCCCGCAGCCGGCCCATGGTGGCCGATGCCTGCAGTCCATGGCCGACCACATCGCCGACCACCAGGGCCACCCGCGCCCCCGACAGCGGAATGACATCGAACCAGTCACCGCCCACCCCGGCCTGTGAACCGGCGGGCAGATAGCGGGAGGTGACCTCCACCGCGGCCTGGCTGGGCAGCCGCCCGGGCAGCAGACTGCGCTGCAGGGTGACCGCCACCGTGCGCTCGCCCGCGTAGCGGCGGGCGTTGGCGATGCACACCGCGGTGCGGGAGGCGATCTCCTCGGCGAGCAGCAGATCGTCGTCGTCAAAGGCCTCGACATCCGAGTGGCGCACAAACAGCGCCAGCCCCACCGGGGTGTCCCGGTCCCGCAGCGGCACGATCAGCACCGAATGCACGCCCCGCTCCCGTACCTCCACCGGCAGCGCCCGGCTGCCCGACAGCCAGGAGCTCAGCCCCGGGTCGTCGAGGCGGTGCAGCGAGGGCCGGCCGGAGGCCAGGGCCAGGGCGAGCGGGGAGTGCGCGGGGTAGGTGAAGGCGGTGCCGGGCCCCACCTCCGGATCGCGGTGCTCGCCGTCCATCGACCGCTGGGCGGTACGGCACAGGGTGACATCCGCGGTGGGCGGGCCGGCGGCCGGGATCTCGCCCTGGAGCACGGTGTCCAGCAGGTCCACGGCGACGAAGTGGGCGAACCGGGCCACGGTCCATTCGGCCAGCTCCTGGCTGGTGCGCACCGCGTCCAGGGTGGTGCCGATCCGGGCCCCGGCGTCATTGACCAGGGCCAGCCGCTGCTGGGCCCGGTACTGGTCGGTCACATCGAGGGCGGCCACGGACACGCCCCGGATACGGCCCCGCTCATCGGTGATCGGGGTGAAATATGACGCCCAGGCCCGCTCCCGGGGCTCGCCGGGCGGCCGGAAGTAGGTGTCGGTGCGAAGCGGCTCCCCGGTGCGCAGCACCCGCTCCATGGTCCGGGCGAACTCGTCGAAGGGCGGTTCGGGAAGGAAGTCGGACAGGCGCAGGCCCAGGATTTCCCCGGCGGTCCGGCCGATGAGCCGGATCATTTCATCATTGGCCTTCACCAGCCGGCATTCCCCGTCGTACACCGAGATTCCGATCGGGAACTGGGAGAACGCCCAGTCCCTGAGTTCGGCCGCCTCGTCGGGCTGCGACCCCTGTGCGACCGGGTCGGCATTCGGTTCCATGAGCTCATCCGTTCCGGTGCGGCAGACTTCTGTGATTCTTCCCGGCGGAATTCCCCCTTAAGCCGGTCAGGTGCCCCCGAAGTGGCGGCCGGGCCCGTCAGGGGCGTGGCACGACGGGCGGCTGTTCGGTGCCGCAGTACCGGCACTTGGCCGCGGCCGCCGACAGGTCCTCGGACAGACAGGCCGGGCACACCTTCACCGGCGTCGGATCGGCGAAGACGACCAGGCCACGGCGGGCCTGGTAGTGCTTGTAGGGCACGACCACGAAGAAGTAGACGACGGCCATGAAAAGGACGAAGTACACGACTGCCGAAATGAAGGAGCCGAGGTCGAGATAGGTCGCCTTGTTCCCGGCCCGGCCGAGTTGCCAGCCGAGCCCCAGCGAATGCCCGCCCTGGGCCCGGGCGATGATGGGATTGATCACGTTATCCGTGAACGCCTTGATGAGCGTGCTGAATGCCAGCGCGATGATGAGGCCGACGGCGATGGTGACGAGATCGCCGCGCATGAGGAAGTTCTTGAATCCCTTGAGCATGGCTGTTCCTCGGGTCGGGCGAAGAGCCGGGCAATGAGCCGGGCAAATGCGTACGGGTGCGCAGCACGCTACCTTTCCGCCCCCGGAAAACAGCGGAGCCGCCCGGAAATTCCGGGCGGCTCGCCGGGCCGCGGTCGGCTGGACGCTATCCGCGGGCGCGGATGGCGAAGGGCAACTGCCGCGAGTAGAAGGACTGGTCGCCGGTGGCCACCGTCACTCCGCTCTCCGCCGTGTTCACCTCGCGCGGCGCGGTGGCCGCGACCGACAGCCGCAGCCGCACCACGGCGGTGCCGCCCGGGGCGAGCGGCCGGTCGGCGGCCTTCAGCACCGCGCCCAGGCCCGGGTCACAGCCGTTGGCCAGCAGCGGCACGGTCTGCCAGCCCCGGCCCGACCGGTACTGCTGGAGCACCAGGTCCTTGGTGGTCAGGGCATGGCCCTTGGCCTCGCCATAGGCGTACCAGGCGGTGGTCAGGGCCGGGTAGGACCGGTTGGTGGTGTTCTTCACGGTGACGGTGAAGGGCTGCGCGGCACCGCCGCGGACCAGCGCGGTGCCCTTCTTCCAGCCGGCCACCGTGACCTGGGGCCGGGTGGCGGTGGCGGTACGGCCGTGGGCGCGGTAGGTGTGCCCGTGCCCGTCCTTGGCCGAGGCCGCCACGGTGAGGGTGCCGGGCCGGTCCAGGTCCTGCAGGCGCAGCGCCACGCTGTACGGCCGGGCGGCGCTCGCCTTGGCGGTCAGCGGGAAGGTGAACACCCCGTGGTGCGGCCAACTGCCGCCGCCGGGCTTGGTGTTGAGGTCCACCCAGCGGTGGCTGCCGGGCTCGTAGCGCTGCACGGCCACCGAGTCGGTGCTGAAGCCCCGGCTGCTGACGTCCAGTCGCACGGTGCCCTTGTCGACGGGGGTGCGCAGGGTGAGGGTCGCCGGGGACCACAGGCCGATGGGCAGCTGGGAGGCGACCTTGAAGGAGAGCTTCTGGGCGGCCTTGCCCACCGCTGCGGTGTCCGGCTCCTGTGCGGCGTCGGTACGCGCCCCGGCGGCCGCGGCGCCGCAGTTGGTCCGGGGCAGCACGGTGGCGGCGGCCGGGGCCGCCTGGGCCGGCCATGCCGTGCCCGCCAGCAGCAGTCCGGCAGTGAGCGCCACGGCGGTTCTGGCGGCGGTCGTCCGCACCCGCGACGTCCGCTGGCCTACGACTCTTGCTGTCATCAACTGCCCCCGCATTCGGGTCGTGTTCGCATTCGGTAGGTTTTGGCTTCTCAGAGGGAGTTCCCCAGCTGATGGTTCCCGCTGCAAGCGGAAATCCACGTGGTCTTCGGCAGGATTCGGGAAGGGGATGAACCCCTGTGGTTCCAGCCGCCGTTCGGAGACCGGCCGGGTGCCGGACTCGGCCCTCCGCGAAGCGTACGCCAACCGGCGCCGGACAGCGCTTCCGGGTCTGGCAGAGGAAGGTGCCGGGACGATCCCCCGGTGCCGCCCGGCTGTTGGAGACCGACCCGGGGCCGACCGCCTTGGGCCCCCGGCCCTCGGCTCTCGACGGAGTACGTCAATGCCCTGGAGACTCCCTGTAAGGGCGCGGGGAACGCGCGGCCGGCCGCGGACGGCCCGTGCTGGAAATCCGGCCGGGGCCCCCGAGCCGACGAGGGTGCGGCCCAGCCTCCGGCAGGCCCCGCCTGCTGGACGAGCCGAGGCGGCCTGCCGCTGCACCTGGCGGGCCGTCACCGGTACACACTCCCCGGAGGTCTTGGACGACGCCCACGCCGGCCGGCCGCCGCGCGGTGACTCCCCGGCCGAGCCGGCCAACGAGTTACGCCGGCTACCTGGCGCGGGTCGCCGGGAGTGGCGCTGGGCCGAGGTGACGGCCCATCAGCGTCTGGGAGTTGTCGTGGCCCCGCGCCCCATGAGAGGGGCGCCCGGTTTCCCGTCCCGCGGAGCCCGCATCAGCGCCAGGACCATCACCGCCGCCAGCCCCACGCAACCGGCCCCGGCCAGCACCGCCCCATGCAGGCCGGCGACAAAGGCGCGCGCGGCTTCCGGCGTTGTGGTCCCGGACATCGCCGGGGCGCGGGTGGTGACGATCGCGCCCAGGACCGCCACCCCGGCCACCCCGCCGACCTCCCGGAATGTATTGACCATGGCGGCGGCCATGCCGGCCCGCGCGGGCGGCACCGCGCCCAGCACGGCGATCGAGATCGGGGTGAAGGTCAGCCCCAGGCCGGCACCGAGGACCGGCATCAGCCAGGCGAACTCCGGGTAGCGGGCGCCGGCCCCGTAGCCGGTCAGGAAGGCGAGGCCGGTGGCGATCAGGGTCAGGCCGGCCGCCAGCGGCAGCCGGGGGCCATGGCGGGCGCAGAGGCGTCCCGCGGTCACGGCGGTGACTCCGGTGGCCACCGTGGCGGGGAGCATGGCCCAGCCCGCCCGGGCGGGCGAGAGGCCCAGCACATTCTGAAGGTAGAGGGTGAGGAACACGCCCAGGCCGAAGAAGCCGAAGCTGGCGGTGAAGCCCGCCCAGGCCGCGGTGCCGGTGATCCGGTGGGTGAGCACCCGGACGTCCAGCATGGGTGCGGGGGCGCGCAGTTCGACCACGGTGAAGGCGGACAGCGCCAGCAGCGCCAGGGCCGCCGCGCCCAGCACCAAGGGCGCCGACCAGCCGCGTACCGGGCCCTCGACCAGGGCGTAGACCAGCGCGCCCAGCCCCGCCGCGCCGGTGACCTGGCCGGCGAGGTCGAGATGGGCCCCGGCGGTCCTCGGCAGGCGGGGCAGCACCCGTGCGGCCAGGGCCAGTCCGGCCGCTCCCACCGGGACATTGATCCAGAAGACGCCGGCCCAGCCGAAGTGGCTGACCAGCGGTCCGCCCAGCGCCGGGCCGATGGCCAGCCCGGAGCCGGAGACGCCGCTCCAGATCCCGATCGCCCTGGCGCGTTCCCGGTCCTCGGGGAAGACCTGCCGCAGGATGGCCAGCGAGCCGGGGGTGAGCAGCGCCGCTCCCAGGCCCTGCACGGCTCGTCCGCCAATCAGTTCACCCAGGCCGGTGGCGAGCGCGCAGCCGGCGGAGCCGGCGGTGAACAGCCCCAGCCCGGCCAGATAGACCGGCCGGCGGCCCCAGCGGTCGCCCAGGGCGCCGCCGGTGAGCAGCAGCGCCGCGTACACCAGGCCGTATGCCTCGACCACCCATTGCAGGCCGGCGGTCCCGGTGTGCAGCCGGTCGCCGATGCTCGGCAGGGCGGTGCCGACCACCAGGTTGTCGAGCATGGCCATGAACAGTCCACTGCACAGGGCCGCCAGCACCAGCCATGGATGGCAAGCCGGCGAGTTGGTGGTGTCCGTATCCATATCCCCTCCCTAACAACGTTAGACATTCCCTAACGACGTTAGCTTGCGCCTAACAGTGTTAGATTCGCAAGCCGGGGCAACGGAAGGAATCCCATGGCGACTCGGCAAGGCACCGGACGCACCGCTCTGACCAGGGAAGCCCTGGCGGATGCGACCCTGCGGCTGCTGGAGCGGGAAGGGCCGGGCGGGCTGTCCATGCGCAAGGTGGCCGCCGAGGTCGGCGTTCAGGCCGCGTCGCTCTACTGGCACGTCCAGAACAAGGAGGAGCTGCTCGACCTGGCCAGCGACGCCCTGTGGGACGGCCTGGAGCCGGGGCCGCCCGGCGAGCCGGCCGCGCCCGGGGGCGGCTGGCGCGAGGAGGTGGCGGAGGCGAGCCGGCGGCTGCGGGCGCATCTGCTGGCGCACCACAGCGCGGTGCGGGTGCTGGCGGGCCACTTCGCCCCCGGTCCGCGCGCCCTGGCGCCGATGGAGCGGCTGCTCGCCGTCCTGCGCGGCGCGGGCTTCGGCGGACCGGACGCGGCCCATGCGGCCTACCTGCTGAGCACCTGGGTGCAGGGCTTTGTGATCCACGAGGCGGTGCCCATGTCGGCCGCCGAGGAACGCGGCGCCACCCCCGAGGAGGCGGCCGCCGAGGCACGCGAGCGGCTGGCCGCGCTGCCCGCCGATCGCTATCCGCACCTGGTGGAACTGGCGGCAGAGATCAGCGGGCCGGGCATGGACAGCCGTTTCGAGTTCGGCCTGGCCCGGCTGCTGGACGGTCTGGAGCAGCTCAGGGGCCGGGCCGGGGATTGATCAGTGCGCGGTGGGCGCACGGCCGGCGCGATCGGCCGGCCGTCGGACGGACCGTCAGAGACCGAGCCGGTCCAGCGCGGTGGTCCAGTCGGTGACGATGGCGTCGCGGGCCGCGTCCAGGGTCACCCGGCCGTCACAGACGGCGACCTTCAGCTTGTTCTCGACCTTGTCCTTGTCATCCGCGGTCTGGTCGCCGAAGTGCGGCTGGGGCCACAGGTTCTTGGGGTCCCGGGGCGCGCCGCCCAGCTCCAGCGGAACGAAGTGGTCCTCCTCGTAGTCGGAGAGGTTGGTGTCGCTGTAGCCGTACTCGGCGATCTGCTGTCTCTTCAGCTTGGTGGTGTACGAGGCGGGCGGGCGGACCGTCTTGGTCCAGCCGGGCACGCAGATGGTGTCGTCGATGGTGTCCTGGGTGACGTCCGGGTTGAACGCGCCGGGCTGGCACTTGGGGTCGGGCAGCGGCAGGTAGGACTGGCTGCACTTGGCCGCCAGGGGGGTGATGGCATGCGCCGCGGGGGCGGCATGCGCCGCGGCGCCGGTGGCCGCGACCAGGCCGGCCGTGCCGGCCAGCACCAGGGACGCCGCCGAGGCGGTCAGGCGGCGCCGCAGGGGGCGGGTGGAGGTCGGGATCAAGGGAAGCTCCCCGTCTTGGGGCCCGGAGCCGATTCCGGGCGACGTGAGCATGACACCATCTATGCGCGTCAACTTGGAGGGTCGAGCGGTGAACAGTGGGTTGCGCCCGGGTTTCTTTACCGCGGGTTGGGATCCGCTTGAGGTCTGTGATGTGCTGTGGCGTCCGCGTCCGCTGGATGATCGCGGATGATCGCCGGATCCACCTGCCGAGGGGGGCGCCCGACCATGGCCCGCATATCGATACCCCGCGCGCCCGCGCGGGCGCACCGGGCCGCCCCGGCCGCGGCGGCGTCGGACCGGCCGTCCCCGGCCCGCCTCCCCCGCCCCGCCGTCCTGGGCCGGCTGGCGCTCAGCCCCGGGGACCGGGCCGTGCTCGGGCTGTACGCCCTGACCAGAGTGGGCGTCTGGCTGACCGCCTACTGCGCCGCCTGGCTGTTCCCCGCGGACCCCGGAGCCAAGCGGGCCCCCTCCTACCTCTCCCTGTGGGACCGCTGGGACGTGGGCTTCTTCCGGCGGATAGCCGAGTACGGCTACTTCTCCGGCACCGGCGCCGCCGGCTCGGCCCGGCCGGACAACCGCGAGGCGTTCTTCCCCGGCTATCCGATGGCGCTGCGCGCCGTGCACTCGGTGGTCCCCGGCTGGACCCTGTCCGGCCTGCTGATCTCCTTCTTCGCCGGGGCGGTCGCGGTGCTGGCCCTGGCCAGGATCGCCCGGCTGCACACCCCGGACGAGGCGGCGGGCCAGCGCGCCGTGCTGTTCCTGCTGGCCTCCCCCTGCGCGGTGTTCCTGGCCGCCGGATACACCGAGGCGCTCTTCCTGGCCTTCGCCCTGCCCTCCTGGCTCGCCGCCAAGAAGGGCAACTGGGCCCTGGCGGCCGCCCTGGCCGCGGGCGCCACCACGGTCCGTATCAGCGGGCTGTTCCTGGCCGCGGGCCTGGCCGTGCAGTTCCTGGTGGCGGGCCGGGAGCGGCGCCAGTGGCGCTCGGCGCCCTGGCTGCTGCTGCCGGCCCTGCCCGCGCTGGCCTACACCTGGTACCTGCACTCCGGCACCGGCGACTGGATGGCCTGGCAGCACGCCCAGGAACGCGGCTGGTACCGGCAGTTCCACTGGCCCTGGGAGGCCTGGCACCACACCTGGCAGGGCGCCTTCTCACACGGCCAGACCACCGGCTACGCCGTGATGTTCCAGGCCGAGCTGCTGGCCATGGTGACCGGTGTGCTGCTGCTGGCCCTGCTGGTCATCCGCCGCCAGTGGCCGGAGGCCGTCTATATCGGGCTGAGCCTGTGGGCGCTGGGCACCTCCTACTGGTACATGTCGGTGCCCCGCTCCACCCTGCTGTGGTGGCCGCTGTGGATCACCCTGGCCGTCTGGAGCCTGCGCCGTCCCTGGCTGAAGACCGGCTATCTCTGCGTGGCCGCGCCCCTGATGACCGTGCTCACCCTGGTCTTCACCTCCGGCCGCTGGGCGGGCTGAACCGCCTCTCCCCCGCTCCGGCCGCGGTGCTAGGTTGTCCGCCAGACCGCGACCGGGGAGCCCTGGAGAGCATGACCGACCGACCCGCGGACGGCCCGCTGCCGCCCCGCCCGCGCCGCCGCGCCACCACGGACCCGGCACGGACCGAACCCCGGCTGACCCGGGCCGAGATCGTGCGCGCCGCGCTGCGGCTGCTGGCCGAGCAGGGGTACGAGGCGTTCAGCATGCGCCGGCTGGCCGCCGGGCTGGAGGTGAAGAACCCCTCGCTGTACTGGCACGTCCAGCACAAGGAGGAGCTCTTCGACCTGATCGCGGACGCGGTGGTGGGCGAGTGCCCGCTGCCCGCACCCGCCGGCGCCGAGGACTGGTCCGGGCAGCTCGCCGAGATCGCCCGCGGTCTGCGCCGCGCCATGCTCGCCCATGCCGCCGCCGTCCCCCTGCTCTCCGGCCGGCCCTTCCTCGGCCCCAACGGGCTGCGGCTGGCGGACCGGGTGGCCGGTCTGCTGCGCGGGGCGGGCTTCGACGACCGGACGGCAGGCCATGGCTATCTGCTCCTGCTCTACTACGTGGTCGGCTTCGTCGGCCAGGAGACCGCCTTCGGCCCCGGCGAGACCGGCGAGGCCCGGCTGCACGCCATGCACCGGACCCTCGCCGAACTGCCCGCCGGCGCCTACCCCCACCTCACCGCGCTGAGCACCGCGATCACCGAGCGCGGACTGGACGACCGCTTCGAACTCGGCCTGCGCGGGCTGCTGTCGGGGCTGGCCGCCGAGCTGCCCGCCCGCTGACGGGCGGCCCTCACCGCTCGCCGACGCGCGTCTGACCCCGCTCCCCCGCCGCCGGATCCAGGCTCCAACTGGCCAGCAGCCGCAGCGACTCGGCGGAGGCGGAGCCGGGCTCGGCGTGATAGGTCACCAGGTGCTGGTCCCGGTCCGCGGGCAGCACCAGCGTCTCGCAGGCCAGCGTCAGCGGCCCGACCACCGAATGCCGCAGCCGCTTGACCCCGAAGCACTTGTCCCGTACGTCATGGGCGGCCCACAGGGTGCCGAACTCCCCGCTCTTCACGGAGAGTTCACCCACCAGCGAGGCCAGCGCCGGGTCGTCGGGATAGCAGCCCGCCTGGCGCCGCAGCAGCGCCACCACATCCGCCGCCTTGCGCTCCCAGTCCAGGAACAGCTCGCGCATGGCCGGGTCCAGGAAGACCAGACGGGCCATGTTGCGCCGCTCCGGCGGCAGCGCGCCGAAGTCGCCCAGCAGCGCGCCGGCCATCCGGTTCCAGCCCAGGATGTCCAGCCGCCGGCCGACCACATAGGCGGGGACGTTCTCCATGGTGTCGATCAGGTCGCGCACGGCCGGGCGCAGCCGCCGCGCCGGGGCGCCGCCCTCGGGGCGCGCGGCCGGCCGGGCCAGCCGGTGCAGATGGCTCCGCTCGGCCGGGGTCAGCCGCAGCGCCTCGGCTATCGCGTCCAGCACGGCGTCCGAGACATTGCGACCGCGGCCCTGTTCGAGCCGGGTGTAGTAGGCCACGCTGACGCCGGCCAGCTGCGCCAGTTCCTCGCGCCGCAGCCCGGGCACCCGGCGCCGCCCGCCGTAGGGCGTCACATCCACGTCCTCCGGCCGCAGGCGAGCGCGGCGGGAGCGGAGGAACTCGCTCAGTTCGGTGCGCTGGTCCATGCCCTTCAGTATGCGGGCAGAGTACGGGCTGACCTGCGGCTCAAGGTGGTACTGCCAGTAGTAGGCACCGCAGACCTAGGTTGAACAGGGTGATGGCTGACCCCGGCGGTCCGGCGCAGGATCGGTGTCATGACGCACACCCACACCACTGTTGCCGCCTACGCCGCCCCCGCGCCGGGGGCTCCTCTGGAGAAGACCACCATCGCCCGCCGTGAGCCGGGCGCCCATGACGTTGTGATCGACATCAAGTACGCCGGCATCTGCCACTCGGACATCCACATGGTGCGCGGCCACTGGGGCGAGAGGCAGTACCCGATCGTGCCGGGCCACGAGATCGCGGGCGTGGTGGCCGCGGTGGGCCCGGGCGTGACCCGGTACGCGGTGGGCGACCGGGTCGGCGTGGGGTGCATGGTGGACTCCTGCCGGGAGTGCGAGAACTGCCGGGCGGGCCTGGAGCAGTACTGCACCGGCGAGCTGGGCATGGTCGGCACCTATGCGGCCCTCGGCCGGGACGGGCAGCACACCCAGGGCGGCTACTCCCGGCGCATCGTGGTCGACGAGAACTATGTGCTGCGCATCCCCGACTCCCTGCCGCTGGACGCCGCCGCCCCGCTGCTGTGCGCGGGCATCACCCTCTACTCCCCGCTGGTCCACTGGCAGGCCGGTCCCGGCCGCCGGGTCGCCGTGGTGGGCCTGGGCGGCCTGGGGCACCTCGGGGTGAAGATCGCCCATGCGATGGGCGCCGAGGTCACCGTGCTCAGCCAGTCGCTGCGCAAGCGGGAGGACGGCCTGCGGCTGGGCGCGGACCACTACCACGCCACCGCCGATCCGGCGACCTTCCGGGAGCTGGCCGGCCGCTTCGACCTGATCATCAACACCGTCTCCGCGGACCTGGACCTGGACGCCTATCTGGGCCTGCTGCGGACCGACGGCACCATGGTCCAGCTGGGCGTGCCGGAGACCCCCTACGCACTGCCCGCCTTCGCCCTGCTGGGCGGGCGCCGGTCGCTGGCCGGATCGATGATCGGCGGCATTCCGGAGACCCAGGAGATGCTGGACTTCTGCGCCCGGCACGGCATCACCGCCGAGATCGAGCGGATATCGGCGGAGCAGGTCAACGAGGCCTATGAGCGGGTTCTGGCCAGCGACGTCCGGTACCGCTTCGTCATCGACGCCGAGACCATCTGAGGCCCGCCGCAGAGTGCGGCCCCCGGACATCGGAAGGGTTCTGTCCGGGGGCCGCGCTCAGGGGGCCGGTCAGGGGATGTTGGCTCCCACGGCCGACAGAGCGTCGGGGACGGGCTGGAAGAAGGTCTCGCCACCCGAGCTGCAGTCGCCGCTGCCACCCGAAGTGAGGCCCAGCGCCGCGTCGTTGTCGAACAGCGCGCCACCGCTGTCACCCGGCTCGGCGCAGACGGAGGTGTCGATCAGCCCATTGACCGTTCCCTCCTGGTAGTTGACGGTGGCGTCCAGGCCGGTGACCTGGCCGCTCTGGACCTGGGTGGTGCTGCCGCTGCGCTGCACCTGCTCGCCCACGGTGGCGTTGGCGGCATGGCTGATGTTCTGCTGGCTGCCGTTGTAGAGGTCCACCGCGCTGGGGTGGTCGATGCCCGAGGTGTAGGTCACCAGCGCATAGTCATGGCCGGGGAAGGTGGAGGTGGTGGTGTGGCCGATCTCGCCGCCGCCCTGGCTGTCGGACCAGGTGTCGGAGATGTTGCCGCAGTGACCGGCGGTGAGGAAGGCGGCCTGCCCACCGCTGGTGGTCACATTGAAGCCCAGTGAACAGCGCGCGGTGGGTGCCCAGATGGCGTCCCCGCCCGCGATAAAGGGGCGCAGGGTGTTCGAGGTCCGCTTGAGGGTGACCCGGTCGCCGAGGGCGGCGATGGTCCTGCCGAGCTTGGCCAGTTTGGCGCCGTTGACCGTACGGTCGGCGGTGACGATCACCTTGTTGCTGCGGGGGTCGACGGACCAGGCGGTGCCCGGGATGGTGGCCTTGGCCGCCAGGGTCTTTCTGGCCGAGGTGAGTTGGGCCGTCGAGTGGCGTACGATCCTGGGCTCGGCCCCGGCGGCCCGTACCTTGGCCGCGGTCGCCCGGTCGAGGACATTGACGACCAGCTTCTTGTGCTTGGCGTCGTAGTACGACCCCGCGGTGTCCGGGCCCAGTCCGTGCTGGATCTTCTGGGCCAGTTGTCCCGCCTGAGCCGATGTCATGGCCGCGGGGGACGGTTCGGGGTGGGCCCCGGCGCTCTGTACGCCGAGAGTGGTCGCCGCGAGAACCACGGCGCCGACGCCGGCGATGGCCGAGCGCCGCCTGGATTTCCGTGCTGCTGTCACTCGGGGCCTCCTGTGAGGGGGGTGTGCCCACCGCCGCCGAAGTAGGCGATGGGCCCGGAGGGCGATCGGGCGGGGCCCGACTCGAAACAGACGTCGCGTCCATGCCAAATCGCTGTCGAGTATTCCCACCTGACGCCGCAATACACAAGAAGCGCACCCGGGTCAGCCGTTGCCGGCCATGGGAAAATCGACACCCCCGCGCCCCACCGGTCCACGCCGTCAACCTGCCTGAGCTGCAAGGGACTTCACCCATCGGGACTGGACGTCAACTCTTCACGGAGGTCCGGCACCCTCTGGCGGCGGGCAGGCGCACCCGGCACAGGCCTCCGGCACAATTCCGCCGCACAGGACGATCCGTCATAAATGGCCGGGACAGCCCCCCTGGCCGTCGGGTGCCCGACCGCAAGAGGTTACCGTCATCAGCACCGAACGCGGGCGCAGGGACCCACCCGGGGACGGCGCCCGGCTCCGCTGCCTCTACAGTTGCGCGGGCGTGCAACCTTTCGCGGGGTCCCGGCCTCCTTCAGTTGTGTGCCGGCCGTCCACGGCGGCACATGAGCGCAGGGTTCGCCGGAAGACGGCTCGTATGAAAACCGAGGGACACATGGGTGTGGGAGGAAGGGCTGCGGCCCGGATGGCACGGACGGACGTGGGGAGGGGGCGCAATGCCGAGCTGCTGATGCTGGGCTTCGCGGTGCTGCTCACGCTGTTCGGCTATGCCTCCGTGGATCTGGCCGCCAAGGGCGAGATGCCGAGCGAACTGCCCGGGTATGCCATCGGCCTGGTGGCGATCGCCGCGATCTCGACCGTCGCGATGCGCAGATTCGCTCCGCACGCCGATCCGCTGATCCTGCCGCTGGCCGTGGTGCTGAGCGGTCTGGGTCTGATCCTGATCCACCGCCTGGACCTGACCAAGCACAGCAAGCATCCGGTGATGGAGGCGTCCACCCAGCTGATGTGGGACGGCGTCGGCATCATCGTCTGCCTGGCCATCCTGGTCTTCCTCAAGGACTACCGGCATCTCCAGCGCTACACCTATGTGACGGTGGCCGCCGCGCTGGTGCTGCAGATCGCCCCGGTGTTCTCGCCCCAGGACACGTTCGGCGCCAAGCGGTGGATCCAGCTGGGCCCCGCCTCCTTCCAGCCCGGTGAGTTCGTCCGTATCGCCATGGCGGTGTTCTTCGCCGGCTACCTCACGGTCCACAAGGACGCCCTGGCCCTCGCCAGCCGGCGGGTGCTGGGCTTCTATCTGCCGCGCGGCCGGCAGTTCGGCCCGATCGCCGTGGTGTGGGTGATCAGCCTCTTTGTGCTGATCTTCGAGCGGGACCTGGGCACCGCGCTGATCTTCTTCGGCCTGTTTGTCATCGTGCTCTATGTGGCCACCGAGCGCGGCAGCTGGGTGATCTCCGGCCTGCTGATGTTCGCCATCGGAGCCGTTGTGGTGGCCTCCTTCGAGCCCCATGTGCATGGCCGGGTCTCGGCCTGGATGCACCCCTTCGCGGTCTTCGACCACCCCGGCGCCGGGGCCGGATCCGATCAGCTGGCCAAGGCCCTGTTCGGCTTCGGCAGCGGCGGCGTCCTGGGCACCGGGCTGGGCAATGGCCGCCCGGACCTGATCGGCTTCGCCGCCAACAGCGACTTCATCCTCACCAGCGTGGGTGAGGAGCTGGGCCTGGCCGGCATGATGGCCGCCCTGCTGATGTACGCCCTGATGGTGGAGCGGGGCCTGCGCAGCGCCCTGGACGCCCGGGATGCCTTCGGCAAGCTGCTGGCCACCGGCCTGGCGGGCGCCCTGATGCTCCAGGTGTTCGTGGTGATGGGCGGCGTCACCGGCCTGATCCCGCTCACCGGCAAGGCGCTGCCCTTCCTCTCCAAGGGCGGCTCCTCCCAGATCGGCAACTGGATCCTGGTCGGGCTGCTGCTCAAGATCAGTGACTTCGCCCGCCGGCCGGATCCGGAACCCAGCCCGAGCATCGACGACCAGGCGACCCAGCTGATCCGCGGCTGACGCGGCGGACCCATGGCGGCCGGACCCTGCACAGGGTCCGGCCGCCGTCGTTTTCCGCGCCATACAGGGATCCTTGCGGAGTTGTTCAACAATCCCTATTCTCGGGGCACTTGAGACCGGCGCCATCCGCCCTCCCCCTCCGTGAGGTGCCCATGGGAACCACCCCGCCCGCCAGTCTGACCCCGGCTGAGGCCCGTTCCGCGTTCCGGGCCGGCCGGTCCGGGCCCACCGCCGGCTGGGCCACCGGCCATACCCAGGCCAACCTGGTCGCTGTGCCGGCCGACTGGGCGTATGACGTCCTGCTGTTCGCCCAGCGCAATCCCAAGCCCTGCCCGGTGCTGGACGTCACCGAGCCCGGCGAGACCTCCACCGTGCTGGCACCCGGCGCCGATCTGCGCACCGATCTGCCCCGCTACCGCGTCTACCGCGACGGACAGCTGACCGCCGAGCCCACCGAGGTCACCGACTGGTGGCGCGAGGACCTGGTGGCCTTCCTCATCGGCTGCAGCTTCACCTTCGAGGGGGCCCTGGACGCGGCCGGGATCCCGCTGCGCCATATCGAGCAGTCCCGCAATGTCGCCATGTACCGCACCAACCGGCCGTGCCGTCCGGCCGGGCGGCTGCACGGTCCGCTGGTGGTCTCCATGCGCCCCATACCGGCCCCCCTGGTGGACCTCGCCTGGCGGCTGACAGCGCTGCTGCCCGCCGTGCACGGTGCCCCGGTGCACGCCGGGGATCCCGGCGAGCTGGGCATCAAGGACCTGGACGTCCCGGACTACGGCGACGCGGTGCGCCAACTCCCCGGTGACATACCGGTCTTCTGGGCCTGTGGCGTCACCCCGCAGGCCGCGCTGGCCGCCTCCGCCCCGCCGTTCGCCATCACCCACGCCCCGGGCCATATGTTCATCACTGACGCCCGGGACGCCGACTACCGGATCGCCTGACCGAGCGGGCCGTCCGCGATGCGTGGCCCCAGCTCCCTGGCCAGGGCCAGCGCCAGCGCCCGGAAGATCCTGACCTCGGGGTCGCGGTCGGCCGCCCGTACTGCCAGGTAGCTGCTCTCCCAGGGGGCGTCCAGGACCGGTACGAAGACCGCGCCGGGCCAGGCGTAGTAGCGGGCGAAGGACTTCAGCCCGGAGCCGGCCGCCCGCCCGGTCACCACTCCGGTGAGCACCTCCTGGGGGGTGAGCGCACAGGGGCCGCGGCGGCCGGAGTCGGCGCCGAAATAGAGATAGTCGGTGAAGACCCGGGGGGTGTGCGGCGGCACCCGGAAGTACGGCAGTCCGGTCACATCGGCCAGGTACGCGCCGCGGTCCCGGGCGTCGGCCAGCGGTGAGCCCTGCGGCACCACCACAATGCGCTGCTCGGTGGTCAGCACATCGGCCGTGATGCGCTCATCGTCCGGGGCGGGCCGGACAAAGGCGACGTCCACCCGGTCCCCGGTCAGCGCGCTGACATGTTCGGTGTAGTCCAGCTGCCGCACCTCGACCGGGACTTCCGGGCGGGCCCGCCGGTAGGCGTTGATAGCGGCAGGCGTCAGCTCCGCCGAGCCATGGCCCATGATGCCCACCCGCAGCGGCCGCACCGGGGCGGGCCGGGCCTCGACGGCCGCGGCCATGTCGTCCAGCGCGGCGTTCGCCGCGGCCAGCAGGGTACGGGCGTGGCCGGCCAGCCGCTCGCCGGCCGGCGTCGGGGAGACCGGGCTGCGGTACAGCAGCCGGGTGCCCAGCTCACTCTCCAGGCGACGGATGTGCTGGGTGACGGCGGGCGGAGAGAGGAACAGCCGTGCGGCGGCCCGGCCGAAGTGGCCCTCCTCGACCACCGCCAGGAAGGACGACAGCAGGCGCAGATCCATGACCGCCAGCCTAGGCGGGCGGCCGCGCCGCGCCCCAGGGCCGTTCACGACTCGTGAACGCGGGCGGCGCGGCAGCGGTGGCCGGCCCTACAACTGCCGCCATGAGCACGATCCTTCGTCACCGCCCCACCGCATCCGCCCCGGCCCGGCGGCGCCCCGGGCTGCGCGCGGCCTGGATGATGACCGCCTCCGGCTGGAGCGCCAACCAGTTCTCCTCCCTGCTGGGCGCCTACCGGCACGAACTGGGGCTGAGCGAGTCGGCGGTCACCGGTCTGTTCGCCGTCTATGTCGTCGGTCTGATACCCGGGCTGCTGCTGGGCGGCCCGCTGGCCGACCGCATCGGCCGCCGCCCGGTGGCGCTGGCCGCGCTGGCCGTCAACCTGTTCTCGACCGTGGTCCTGATGGCGGGCCCGGTCGCCACCTGGTGCCTGCTGCCCGGCCGGTTCCTCACCGGAGTGGGGGCGGGTGCCCTGCTGGCGGCGGGCAGCGCCTGGATCAAGGAGCTGTCCGCACCGCCCCATGCCACCGAGGCGGTTCCGGGGGCGGCGGCCCGCCGGGCGGGGCTGTTCGTCTCCGCGGGCTTCGCCTCCGGCGGGCTGGTGTCCGCGCTGATCGCCCAGTGGGCGCCACACCCCATGGTCACCGCCTATCTGCCGCATCTGGCGCTGGCCGCCGCGGCCTGGCTGGCCGCCTTCGGCGCACCGGAGACCCGCCGCCCGGACGCCGCCGCACGGCAGGCCGAGCCGGTGGACCGGCGGCGCTTCCGGCGAGCACTGCTTCCGGTGGCCCCCTGGGTGTTCGCCGCCCCCACCATCGGCTTCGCCACCCTGCCCGGGCTGGTGCACGGCCTGCCGGGCCTGCGGACGGTCTTCGCGGGGATCGCCACCGCGGTGGTTCCGGGCGCCGGGCTGCTGGTCCAGCCGCCGGCCCGGCGCCTGGTCGTCCGGCACCGCCCGGCCGCCGCGCTGACCGGACTGGCCGTCTGTGCCCTGGGCCTGGCCGTGGCCGTACCGGCGGCGGCCCTGGGGCAGCCCGTGGTGATCCTGATCGCCGCCGCGCTGCTGGGCATGGGCTATGGGCTGGTGCTGGCCTTCGGCCTGACCGAGGTCACCGCGCTGGCCCCGCCGGCCCGGCTGGCCCGTCTGACCTCGCTGTTCTGGACCACCGCCTATCTGGGCATGTTCGCGCCCTACCTCATCACCCTGCTCTCCGGCACCTTCACCACACCCGCCCTACTGGCGGCGGGGGCAGTGCTGGCGGCGCTGAGCGGTGTGCTGTTCGCGGCGCTCAACCGCCGTGACGGCTGAGGCCGTTCAGGACGAGCAGGGTGCGGGGTTTCCCCGGTCGCATCTCCAGGTGCGGGCCGTTCCTGGCTGGTCGCGCAGTTCCCCGCGCCCCTTATCGGGGCGCCCTCCATGAGGCACGGGGCTCACCGGCGTCGGCCTTTCGTCCGTCGGGCGGCCAGGCGGCACAGCAGCGAGGGCCGGGGCGGCTCCGCCGGCCCTTCCCGCCAGGCCCGCAGCAGGCCGAGCCGGGGCTCGGGCACGGCCTCACTGCGTATCAGGTGGGCGGCGAAGCGGTCGGCGTCCTGGCGGTGGCCGCCGGTCATCGGGCGGCCCCGGGCGTAGGCATGGAACAGCGACCGGTAGGAGTCGCCCAGGATTTCCGGGAGTTGGGGGGCCACCTTGGCAACCACGGTGGCCCGCTTGCCGATCAGGGCCCGGCGCTGTATGGCCAGTTGCCGCCGGTCGAAGCCCGGGGGCGGCGGGGCGTCCGCGAGCAGCGCGGCGAGCAGGGCGTACTGGGCACGGGCCAGGCGCTCCCGGGCCGCCGCCGGGTCCTCTTCCTCAGGCATCGGCATACGCCCCGTCAGCCCACGGGAGTGCCCTCCGCCAGCAGGTCCGCGTGGTAGCGCCGGGCGACCTCCGGGTGGGCACGCAGCCAGCCCTTGATCTCATTGCGGCCGTACTCGGCGAACAGCGGGTTGGCGCGGTCCTGGGTGACGCCGGGGGCGAGGTGGGTGTGCGGGAAGGGGACGGGCTCGATCCGGGCGTCCAGCCGCGGGTTGTAGAAGAAGGGGACGGAGAACCGCTCGCGGTTGCCGGGCGGGCTGACCACCCGGTGGTTGGTGGCCTTGAGGTAGCCGTTGGTGGCCACTTCCAGCAGCTCGCCCAGGTTGACCACAAAGGCGCCGGGCAGCGGCGGCACATCCAGGAAGGTACCGTCCGGGCCCTCCACCTGAAGGCCGCCGACCTCGTCCTGCAGCAGCAGGGTCAGGAAGCCGTAGTCCTTGTGCGCGCCCACGCCCTGACCCGCCCCGTCCGGCGAGCTGCCGGGGTAGCGGACCAGCTTCAGGTGCAGGTGGGGACGGTCGGCGAAGGCCTCGTCATAGAAGCCGGCAGGGGCTCCGATGGCGGTGAGCAGCTCGTGCAGCAGCCGCTGGGCCACCGAGCTCAGCCGCTCGATCCAGTGCAGCGCGGCGGTGCGCAGTTCGGGCAGGGCGGTGGGCCACTGGTTGGGGCCCTCCAGCCACCAGTAGCCGGGCTCGCCGGGGCCGGGGACGCGCGGTGCGCGCTCGGCGCCTATGTCGAGCTGGTCACGCCAGTCCTGGCTGCCGCCGGTGCGCTCATCACCTATGCGGGTGTAGCCGCGGAAGTGGGGGGAGTTGATGTTGCCGATGGCCAGCCGGTCGGCCTCCGGCAGGGCGAAGAAGGCGCGCAGCGCGCGCATCAGGTCGGCGGTCTCCTCCTGGCTGATGCCATGGCCGGTGAGGTGGAAGAAGCCCACGTCGCGGGCGGCGGAGTGCAGCGCTTCATGGAAGCGGGCGCGGGCCTGCGGGCCTGCGGAGGCGGTCGAGAGGTCAATGACGGGCAGCTTGTCGCTCATGAGATGTCCACAGCGTGAGTAACCCGGCCCGCCCGGGGGTAGCCGGGCGGCCCACGACGCTGCCGCAGGGTATACGGGCGTGGCGGGGCCGGGAAGAGGGTGATCAGAAGGTGCTGAGTGAAAACGCAAATGCCGTTCCGGCCCGGAGAACTCGACGGGCGGACGGAACGGGGGTCAGCCGAAGCGGCGACAGGACATGCTCGTGACGCGCACGTAGTCCACGTGGCGTCGCTTTACCAGCAGATTCACACCCCCGAGGGTATACGACCGGCGGGGCGGCGGCCGCCACGGTCCTCAGGAGCGGCTCTTGTCCACCACCAGGGTGCGCTCGTAGTGCTTCATCTCCTCGATGTCGGGGAGATAGGGCCTGATCTCGGCCAGGAAGGGCGCGAAGTGGGGGCCCCGGCGGAAGCCCTGCTCATGGTCCTCGACCGAGGTCCACTCGATGCGCAGGATGTAGCGCTCCGGTTCCTCCACCCCACGGGCCAGCTCATAGCCCAGGCACTGCGGTGCCGCGTAGAGGTGCTCGACGGCGGCGGCGTATGCCTTCTCGAAGGCCCGGCGCCGGTCGGGGTCGGCGATGCGGTAGCGGATGTACTCGACGGTCATGCGATCCGGTCTCCTCGGACACGGCGCCCGCCCGGACGCGTCATGTGGGGGCGCCGTCCGAGCGGGCCGACGGCTGAGAAACCCGCCGTAATTGCGCACGCTATCAGTAGGATCGACGGCCATCGCGCGGCGTCACTCACATGCCGTCACACTTGTCGATTCGCTGCGTCAAAGCGGTCGTTGGCCCTTGCATTCCTTCCGATGGCTCGAATGAGTGAAATCCCGGAACCAACTGAATAAGCCGGAGTTACTCAGTTCGCTTCCCGACGGGAAACCTCTTCGATCGAAAGGCATAGAAGTGCGCAAGAAGGTACTCGCCACGACGGTGATGGCGGCTTCCGCGGTCGGCGCCCTCGCCACCCCGGCGATGGCGTTCGGTCACGACGAGGATGTGGCCAACGCCAACGGCGCGGTGACCGGCTACGGCAACACCAGCACCGACGGTGTGGAGAGCCCGCAGATGAGCCTGATCCAGGGCAGCTTGAACAAGCTGTGCCTGGGTATCGGGAAGGTCGGCGTCCAGTCGCTGATCGGCGTGCTCAACGTCGGCCTCCAGGACATCCCGATCCTCAGCTCCGAGCAGCAGCAGCAGTGCACCGACAACTCGACCATCGACAACGGCGACAACCCGCTGTCGCACCTCGTCAACGACATTCCGATCTTGTCGGGGAATGGCTCGGGCAACGACGGCCCGCTCTTCGGGTAGGCCGCCGCACCGCCAGAGGCCCCTTGCCGCGCACCATAAGTGCACGGCAGGGGGTTTTTATATGCCTGCGGTCAAGTCCCCGGGATTTATGGCTACTTATGCTTCCGCATTCCCTGAGGGCGAATCCCGCGCCCGGTACGGGCGTTGGCACGCTCGATCGTCATGTCCGGCCTCTTGACGTGGAATTGGTCCAGTCCAACCATGGTGGCCGCGCACCCCCCAAGCCATCGGGAGCACCTGTGAGACGTCGCTCAAAACCTTGCATATCCGTCCGTACCATGGTGACCGCGCTGGCCACCCTGGCCGCCGGCGCGGGACTCGCGCTCGGTGGCGGCGGTACGGCGACCGCCGCCACCCCGCTGCCCCCGCACGTCTTCGCCCCCTACTTCGAGAGCTATGGCTCCGGCAATCCGGCCGAACTCGCCGCCCAGTCCGGGGCCAAGCACCTGACCATGGCCTTCCTGCAGACCGAGGCCCGCGGCTCCTGCACGCCGTACTGGAACGGTGACACCGCCAAGCCGGTGGCCTCCTCGGTCTTCGGCTCCGACATCGCGGCCATCCGGTCCAATGGCGGCGATGTGATCCCCTCCTTCGGCGGCTATGCGGCCGACAACGGCGGCACCGAACTCGCCGACAGCTGCACCGATGTGGACAGGATCGCCGCGGCCTTTGAGAACGTCATCACCACCTATGACGTCACCCGCCTCGATCTGGACACCGAGGACAACTCGCTGACCAACACCGCCGGCATCGACCGCCGAAACCAGGCGATCAAAAAGGTGCAGGACTGGGCGGCGAGCAAGGGCCGTACCGTGCGGTTCTCCTACACCCTGCCCTCCACCACCCATGGCCTGGCCGACAGCGGACTCGCCGTACTGCGCAGCGCGGTCGCCCAGGGCGCCCGGGTCGATGTGGTCAACATCATGACCTTTGACTACTACGACGGGGCCCAGCACGACATGGCCGCCGACACCATGACCGCCGCCGACGGGCTGCACGGCCAACTCGCCCAGCTCTACCCGGACAAGAGCTCCGACGAGCTGTGGGCGATGACCGGAGTCACCGAGATGCCCGGGATCGACGACTATGGGCCGGCCGAGACCTTCACCACCCAGGACGCGGCCAAGGTCTACGACTGGGCGGTGGCCAAGGGCATCAACACCCTCTCCTTCTGGGCCCTGCAGCGGGACAACGGCGGCTGCCCCGGTACCAAGGGTTCCGACACCTGCTCCGGAATCGCCCAGGACACCTGGTACTTCAGCCATGCCTTCGCCCCCTTCACCAGCGGCGGCGGACCGGCCAAGCCCGACTTCTCCCTGAGCCTGACCCCAGCCGGCGCGAGCACCGACCCGGGCGGCTCGGTGAGCACCACTGTGCGCACCACGGCCATCGGCGGCCCGGCGCAGACCGTCCAACTGTCCGCCGAGGGCGCGCCCAAGGGCGTCACAGCCACCCTCGACCCGTCCTCGGTCACCGCGGGCGGCTCGGCCAGGCTGACCGTCAGCACCGCCCCGGACACCCCGCCTGGCAGCTATCCGGTCACCGTCAAGGGCACCGCTCCCTCGGGCAGTCACACCGCCGTCTACACCCTGGCCGTGGGCGGCGGACCGGCCGGCGGCCTGGCCAACGGCGGTTTCGAGAGCGGCACCCTCAGCCCCTGGACCTGTGACGGGAACAGCGCGGTGGTCAAAAGCCCGGCCCACTCCGGCGGTTACGCGCTGCGGGTCTCCCCGGCCGGGCAGTCCACCGGCGAGTGCCGGCAGACGGTGACCGTCGCCCCCGGCAGCCACACCCTCACCGGCTGGGTGCGCGGCGACTACGCCTTCCTCACGGTGGGCGGCGGTGCGCAGGCCAGCGGGTGGACCAGCGCCGGCGACTGGACCCGGCTCTCGGTGCCCTTCACCGCCGACGCCACCGGCAAGGTGACCATCTCCGTCCACGGCTGGTACGGCCAGGGCGATGTCTTCGCCGACGACCTGGCGATCGGCTGAGCCGGCCCCGCTCCGGGGCGGCGGCGGCCGCCCCGGGCGGTCATTTGCGGATATGTGCAGCCAGCAGGCACACTGCTCGCGGCACGCCGGGAGGCGGTGCCCGGTCGACCAGTGAACCGCATCACGGAGCGGAGGCGGAGCCGTCCTGTGATGTCGTTCTCCCCGGCACGCCCCGGCCCGGTGGCACGCGGTGCCCGGCTGTGGGCGGAGGTGGCGGCCGCCGCCACGCTGCTGGTGCTGCTGCAGCCGGCCCTGCACCTGGGCCAGGGCACCACCGTCCGGTTCACCGCCGGGCCCTCGGCGCACACCGGCACCGACCCCTGGCAACTGCCCTATGACGCGCTGCGCAGCACCCTGCGGATGTTCGCCGCGCTGGCCGCGTCCACCGTCTTCACGCTGTGCTATGCCAGGGCCGCCGCCCGCAGCCGCCGGCTGGAGCGGATTCTGATCCCGGCGCTGGACATCCTGCAGTCGGTCCCGGTGCTGGGCTTCCTCACCGTGGCGGTGACCGGGTTCACGGCGCTGTTCCCCGGTTCCGCGCTCGGCCTGGAGTGCGCCTCGGTCTTCGCCATCTTCACCTCGCAGGCCTGGAACATGACCTTCGGCTTCTACCAGTCGCTGCTCTCGCTGCCGCCCGAACTGGACGAGCTGTCGCGGTCGTTCGGCTTCTCCCGCTGGATGCGCTTCTGGCGGGTGGAGCTGCCGCACGGTGCCATCGGCCTGGTGTGGAACGGGATGATGAGCTTTGGCGGCGGCTGGTTCTTCCTGGTCGCCTCGGAGGCCATCACCGTCGGCGGCACCGGCCGGGCGCTGCCCGGCGTCGGCTCCTACGCGGGGGCGGCGGTCGCCGACGGCGACCTGGGCCGGATGGGCTGGGCGGCGCTCACCATGGCGGCCCTGGTGACCGGGGTGAACTTCCTGTTCTGGCGGCCGCTGACCGCCTGGGCGGAGAAGTTCAAGTACGAGCAGGCCGAGGCGAGCGAGGTACACCGCAGCTGGGTGCTGGACCTGCTGCGGCGCACCGGCCTGTCCCGGCTGCCGGGCCGGGCGCTGGCTCCGGCGGGGCGGGCGCTGGCCCGTGCCGGGCGGGTCTTCGGCCGGGACGACCGGCCGCTGGCCGTGGACCGGGGCCGTCGCCGGGCCGGCGATCTGCTGTTCACCCTGGTGACCGGGGGGCTGCTGCTCTGGGCGCTGACCGGCCTGGGCCGTTATGTCTACCGGCAGGGCGGCCCTGGGGTGTTCACCGAACCGCTGCTGCTCGGGCTGGTCACCCTGGGCCGGGTGCTGCTGGTGGTCGCGGTGGCCACGGTGGTCTGGGTGCCGGTGGGGGTGCGGATCGGCTTCTCTCCCCGGCTGACCCGCATCGCCCAGCCGCTGGTCCAGCTGGCCGCGAGCTTCCCGGCCAACTTCCTTTTCCCGCTGGCCGTCTGGCTGTTTCTGCGTACCGGACTGTCGCTGAACCTCGGCGGCATTCTGCTGATGGCGCTGGGCGCCCAGTGGTACATCCTGTTCAACACCATCGCCGGGGCCATGGCCGTCCCCACCGATCTGCGCCAGGCCATGGACAGCCTGGGAGTGCGCGGACTGCTGCGCTGGCGGCGGCTGATCGTCCCCGCCATCCTCCCGGCCTATGTCACCGGCGGGATCACCGCCTCCGGCGGCGCCTGGAACGCCTCCATCGTCGCCGAGGTGGTCTCCTTCGGCGGCACCACCCTGACCGCCAGCGGCCTGGGCGCCTATATCGCCGAGGCCACCGCCCGGGGCGACCTGGCCCGCCTGATCGCGGGGGTGGCCGTGATGAGCCTGTATGTGGTGGTCCTCAACCGCCTGCTGTGGCGGCGGCTGTACCAGCTGGCCGAACGGCGGTACGCGCTGTGAACGGAGCCCGTCCATGCTGAACCCGCTGCGCAGATTCCGGGCCGTACGCCCCGTGCCGGGCCCGCCGCCCCCGGACGGCGAAGTGCTGCTGGACGCCCGGGGGCTGACCAAGTCCTATGCGGGCGCCGACGGGGAGCTGCCGGTGCTCGCCGGGGTCGACCTGCGGGTACGGGCCGGGGAGATCGTCGCCGTGCTGGGCCGGTCCGGCTCCGGCAAGTCCACCCTGCTGCGCTGCCTCGCCGGGCTGATAGCACCCAGCTCTGGCACGGTCAGCTACCGGGGCGCACCGCTGACCGGCGCCAACCAGGGCACCGCCATGGTCTTCCAGACCTTTGCCCTGCTGCCCTGGCTGACCGTCCAGCAGAATGTGGAACTCGGCCTGGAAGCACGGGGGATATCCGCCCGGCGGCGCACCGAGGCGGCCCGGCAGGCCATCGATCTGATCGGTCTGGACGGTTTCGAGTCCGCCTACCCCAAGGAGCTCTCCGGCGGGATGCGCCAACGGGTGGGTTTCGCCCGGGCGTTGGTGGTGGAGCCCGATGTGCTGCTGATGGACGAGCCGTTCTCCGCGCTGGATGTGCTCACCGCCGAGAACCTCCGTGGTGAGCTGCTGGAGCTGTGGGAGTCCGGGCTGTTCCCCACCCGGGCCATTGTGCTGGTGACCCACAACATCGAGGAGGCGGTGCTGCTGGCCGACCGCATCGTGGTCCTGGGGGCCAGGCCGGGCACCATCCACACCACCTTCGAGGCGGGCCTGGAGCGGCCCCGCGACCGCCAGTCGGCCGCCTTCGCCGGGCTGACCGACCGTGTCTACCGCACCATGACCGGCCGTACCGGTGGCGCGGAGGCCGCTCGCCCGGGCCTGGCCGGCACCCCGCTGCCGGAGGCCGGCGTGGACGGGCTGGCCGGGCTGGCCGATCTGCTGGCCCACCGGGGCGGCGGGTGCGAGCTGGTGGAGCTCGCCGAGGACCTGGGCCTGGAGCTCGACGGCCTGCTGCCGCTGGCGGATGCCCTGGAACTGCTGGGCCTGGCCGAGGCGGGCGAGACCGACCTGGTGCTCACCGGGCTGGGCACCGCCTTCGCCGAGGCCGATGTACGGGGCGCCAAGCGGATCTTCGCGGAGGCGGTGCGTGAGGTGCCACTGGTGCGGTTGATCATCACCAGCCTGCAGGAGAACCCCGGCGGCACCGTACGGGCCGCTGCCCTGACCGAGCTGCTGGGCCGCCACTACACCAGCGAGCAGGTGGTGCGGCAGCTGGAGACGGCCACCGACTGGGGCCGTTATGCGGAGCTGTTCGCCTATGACGCCGACCGGCGCGCCTACCGGCTGGAGGAACGCGGGCTCAGTGCTCCGTGACCGGCCGCCGCAGCCGGGCGCGCACCGTCCGGGGAGCCGGCGCCTGCTCCTGGGCGAGGACGGCGGGCTCCCGCCCGGTACGCCCGTCGGCGGTCTCCGCGGGCGCGGCCGAGGCCGAGGCCGCCAGCGCCGCCTCCGCCAGCAGATTGCTGACATGCGGGCCGGCCACCCGGTAGTAGATCCGGGTGCCCTCCCGGCGGGAGGCCACCAGACCGGCTGTGCGGAGCTTGGCCAGGTGCTGGGAGACCGCGGCCACATGGGCGCCCATCATCTCGGCCAGGCTGCCCACCGGGAGCTCCCGCCCGCTCAGCGCCCACAGCAACCGGTACCGGGTCGGGTCGGCCACCGCCTTCAGCATCGCCACCGCTCGTTCGGCACCTGCTGAATCCCATGCGTCGGCTGCTGATCCCATGCCGACATCGTAACCGCCGGTGGACCGGCGCCCCGGGGATCGTCACCGGAGGTGACCGGCCGGCGGCGCACCGGAAATCCCGCGGCGCGACAATCGTTTTAGCTATTGCGCAAGCGATGAACTGTACGCTGCATCCCTGTTCCGGAAGTTGAGTATGTGCACACCGTCGCGGAAGGGTCCGACCGTGGGAACCTCGCTTGTGCGATCGCCGATCGGCCGCCCCGCGCTGCGGGCGCTCGGCCGCTCCTCGCCGCTCTGGCGGCTGGACTGGGTGCTGCTGGGTGCCGTGGTGGCGCTGGGCTGCATCGGGGGGCTGCTGACCTGGTCGGCCACCATGCACCGGCAGGACATCACCGGCGGCGATCCCAATGGCTACCTCAAGCGTCATATGCTCAACCTGCTGATCGGGCTGGTGATCTGCGCGGCCGTCAGCATCGTGGACTACCGCAGGCTGCGTGGTTACGCCCCGTTCTTCTACGGCGCCTCGATACTGTTCCTGGCCACCGTGCTCACCCCGCTGGCCAGCACCATCAACGGGGCGCACTCCTGGATCGTGCTGGGCGGCGGTTTCTCGCTCCAGCCCTCGGAGTTCGTCAAGCTGGCGGTGGTGGTGATGCTCTCGGCGCTGCTGGCCGAGGCCCGGGACGCCCGGGACGCCACCGTGCCCAGCACCCGTCAAATGTTCATTGCCCTGGGCCTGTTCGGGGTCCCGGCCGTGGTGATCATGGCCAGTCATGAGCTGGGCACCAGTCTGGTGCTGGCCGCCATCACCGCCGGGCTGCTGTTCACTGCCGGAATCCCCGGGCGCCAGCTGGCCGTTCTGGCCACCGTGGCCACCGTGCTGGTGACCGCCGTCTTCGCGCTGCACTTGCTCAGCCCGTACCAGCTCAACCGGTTCGCGGCCTTCGCCGATCCCCAGCTGGACCCGTCGGGCGTCGGCTACAACACCCACCAGGCCCGGATCGCCATCGGCTCCGGCGGACTGCTGGGGCAGGGCCTGTTCCACGGCTACCAGACCAATGGCGGGTTCGTTCCCGAGCAGCAGACCGACTTTGTGTTCACCGTCGCGGGTGAGGAACTGGGCTTTCTGGGCGCGGGGTTGGTGATCGCGCTGATCGGGGTGGTGCTCTGGCGCGGGCTGTCCATCGCCCGCCGGGCCGGTGACACCTTCGGCATGCTGCTGGCCATCGGCGTGGTGTGCTGGCTGGCCTTCCAGTCCTTCGAGAACATCGGGATGACGCTGGGCATCATGCCGGTGGCCGGGATCCCGCTGCCGTTTGTCTCCTACGGGGGATCCTCGATGTTCGCCGTCTGCGGCGCCATGGGGATCCTGCAGTCCGTCCGGGTCGACTCCCGGCGCCCGCGCAGCGGCTGACGGACCTCCGTCCGGCCCGTCCGGCCAAGGCTCGTCCCCCCAAAGCCCGTACGCCCAAAGCCCGTTCACCCGAGCGGAGAGGAGAGCGGATGCCCGGCCCCATCCCGCCGCGGCCCGTCGCGGCGGCCGCACTGCTGCTGACGCTGATGACGCTGCCGGCGGTGCCGGCCGCGGCCGCCGCCAAGGGGGCCATGGAGATCACCACGGCCCCCTCGCACGCCACCCGGGTCGGCGAGCCGGTGCGGATCAGCGGCAGCGGTGACGAGGAGGCGGCGCGCTATCTGCGCGCCTGTGTCCAGGAGCGGGAGACCGGCCAGGCGGCCTGGCGCACCCTGGCCTGCGGCGCCACGGTCGGCGCCGGGGCGGGTGCCCGGGTGGAGGCCCGGGTACGGCCGCGCCGGCGCGGGGTGTTCCAGGTGCGCGGGGTGCTCTACGGGCTGGACCGGCCCGATGCCCCGCGCCCGGAGGTGCTGCGGGCCTCGCCGGTGCTGACCGTCCGGGTGCGCTGACCGTCCGGGTGCGCCGGGCTCAGGCGGCGGGCAGCGGCCCGGGCGTCGCCGGGTCCGGCAGCCGCAGCCAGCGGGTGCCGGACCCGGCGACGCCCAGAAACAGGGCCACCACATGGCCTGCGTCGGCCAGCTCCTGGTCCACCGTCCAGGCGCCGAGCAGCAGTACGGCGAGCGCGGGCACGCCATAGAGCCGGGCGCGCCGGCCGCCCAGCGCCAGCAGACAGCCCAGGGTGGCCACCAGGCCATAACTGATCCCCACGTCCCGGGCCCGGGTGAGGATGCCGGGCAGCAGATGGGCCAGCCGCATCAGCCACAGGGAGCCCTCGGTGATCAGCGTGGCCAGCAGATGGCCGGCCAGGAACACCCCGAAGGCGCGCACCGTTCCCCACCGCGACTCCGCCAGCCCCAGCACCACGGCCACGGCGGCGATGCCCAGCAGGGCGGGGACGCCGTCGACCACCAGCCCGCTGGTGAACAGCACCCACCACTTGCCCACTTCCAGGTGGTGCACATTGCTGCTGATGTGCCGCATAAAGCGGGCTTCCTCGGAGGGGGACTGGGTGGCCAGCCAGGAGGCCACGGTCAGCAGCAGGCCCACATAGGCGGTGGTCGCCGGCATCTGCCGCAATCGGAGCAGCCGCTGCCTGAGCCCCCGCAGTTCCCTTCCCATACCGTCCCGTTCACATGTTCTGAGATGTCATCGCACCCTAGCGCGGCGGGAGGTAGGGAGGAGATCAGCGCGGGCCGGGCAGCACCCGCTCCAGAGCCTGCCAGCCGCTGTCGTGGGCGCGCTCGGCCGCCTCGGCCCGGCCGCCGCCGCGCAGCCCGAACAGCCGCTTGGCGAACAGCAGATAGACCAGCACCGCCAGGTTGATCAACAGGGTGCAGATCTTCAACGGGCTGATGTGGTGGCTGAGTTCATAGACCTCGGGCACCAGCAGCACCGCGGTGGCGACAAAGGTGAGGTACTCGGCCCAGCGCGCGGCACGCCACAGGCCGATCGCCTCCACGCCCTCCAGCACCGCATACGCGGCGATGATCAGCCCTATCGCCCAGAGCGTCTTGGTGTGCGCGGAGAACGCCTTGTCCAGATCACCGAGCAGGCCATGGCCATGCAGCCCGCTGGGACCGCCGACACCGTTCTGCAGGTCGTCCATGATCCGGTAGAAGGGGCCCTTGATCCGGGCCCGTTCATGGGCGAACACAAACACGGCGACGGCCAGCACGCCCAGCACCAGGAAGTGCACCAGCCGGTCGATGGCGATCAGCCGCAGTACATAGCGGTCCCGCAGCACCTTGCCGCGCTGCGGGATCTCGATCTCGGCACGGGACGGCGGGACCTCGCGCTCCGGCCGCTCCGGTACCGGCAGCACCAGCCAGGCGTCGCAGCGCAGACAGCGGTGCCAGCGCATGCCGTCGGCCGCCTCGCGGACCAGCAGCGCGTCCTCGGGGCGCACCCGGGCGGCATCGGTGCCGACCAGGTGGTGGCCGTGGCGTGCGCAGCCGATCAGTTCATAGCTGAGCCGCCGTTTGCGCGGCCCCGTCCCCACAGCGGCTACCAGGCCCGATTCATCGGCCACCTGTCGTCCCCCTTATTCGATTCGTACCGGCCAGGAGTATGACCAGTGATCATTCCTGACGCGGGGGACTTGATGAGATCTGTACCGAAATTGGGTGTTTTTATGGTTCCGTCATGGTCCGGACTTGAGGAAATCCGGCCTTTCTTTTGAGTAGGCAAAGAGACCGAGCCCGCGTGTTGACCGTTTTCTGCCCTCACTACCCTGGTCGTCCGTGGCAATGGCAAACGGTGTTTTCGCGTCCGCGCTCCCCGCGCCGACGAGCGGCCGGCTGTTCAGCACCTGGCAGGCGGATCCATTCGGGCTGGCGCTGATCGCGGTGCTGGGCGGGCTCTACGCCTGGGGCGTGGTGCGGCTGGCGCGGCGCGGCGAGCGCTGGTCGCCGGTGCGTACGGCCGTCTTCGCGCTGCTCGGTCTGGGCACCATCGCGGGGGCCACCATGTCCTCGCTGGCGGTGTACGGCCGGGAGCTGTTCTGGCCCGCGGCCGTGCAGAACATCCTGCTGGACCTGGTGGCCCCGCTGGGGCTGGCACTGGGCGACCCGCTGGCCCTGGCCCGGCGCGCGCTTCCGGAGCGCGGCGCGGAGCGGCTGGGGCGGATGCTGCGCGGTCCGGTGGTGCGGCTGCTGACCTATCCGCTGGTGAGCACCTTCCTGGTGCTCGGCTCGGAGCTGGTGATCTACTTCACCCCCTACTTCGAGGCGGCGCTGCGCGATCAGACGGTGCACCGGCTGATGTATCTCCAGCTGCTGGCCGCCGGCTGCCTGTTCGTCCTGCCCATGCTCACCGGCGAGGAGCTGCTGCCCGCCTGGTGCAGCCATCCGGTGCGGGCACTGCTGGTATTCGTGGACGGGCTGGTGGACGCGGTGCCCGGCATCGTGGTGATGACCAGCGGGACGCTGATCGCGGGCGACTGGTACCGGGGACGGCAGCACGACTGGGGGCCCGCTCCCCACCAGGACCAGATGCTCGGCGGCGGACTGATGCTCTCCATCGCCGAGCTGATCGGGCTGCCGTTCCTGATCGCGGTGTTCATCGAGTGGCTGCGCGCCGAACGGGGGCGCACCGCCGAGCTGGACCGGCAGCTGGACGCGGAGCTGGAGCGGGTCCCCGCCCCGGCCGCCGCTTCCCCGGCGTCCCCGCACTCAGCGCCCGAGACCGCCGGGGCACCGGAGCCGGAGCTGACTCGGCCCTGGTGGGAGACCGACCAAGGCGTGATCGGCGAACGGTTCCGGCACGGCGGCTCCTGAGCGCGGGTTTGCCGGAGTCCGGCGCTGCCCCGCGACCCCGGAGGGGTGCGGGGCAGCCGCATCACCCCACTACCGGCGGAGCGCTCAGCGCCCGTCGGCGGCCTGGGCCGTCTCCACACTGGTGTGCAGATCGCCGGTGGCATCGACCACCGCCGCGCCGGACAGCACCACACACACGCCCAGCGCCGCCGCCACCCCACGGCGCGCCCATGCCCCGCCCCGGGGCGCGCCCGCGGCCCCCAGCAGGGCGGAGACCCGGCGCGGCACCGGGCCGGCCACCGCGGACAGCGCGGCCGCCGGGCGCCGGCCGGCCGGGGCGGCCGAGGCGGCCAGCGCGGCCCGTCCCACCGCACGGGCCACCACCTGCCGGTCGCCCACCGCGCGCACCGCGGCCTCATCCGCCCACCGCTCCAGCTGGAAGGCCAGCGGCTCGCGCAGCGCCCGCAGCACGGGGTGCACACAGCCCGCCAGGTCCGCCGCCAGCAGCAGCAGATGGTGCCGTCCCGCCAGGTGGGCGCGCTCATGGGCGAGCAGCGCGGCACGCTCGCCGGCGTCCAGGCTGCGCAGCATCCCGGCGGTGACCACCACCCGGCCGGGCCGGCCGGGCAGTGCGTAGGCGTCCGCACCGGGGTCGGGCAGCACGGCCAGATCCCCGGCGCCGGCCACGCGGGCCACCTCGGCCCGGGCCCGCAGCACCTGCCGGCCGTGGCCCAGCAGAATGCGCAGCGCCGCGGCCGTCCCGGCCAGCGCCAGCAGGGCGGCCAGCGTGCCCAGTGGCATCCCGAAAGCCACATCGTGCGGCAGCAGCGCCGTCTTCACATGGCCCAGCGCGGCCACAAAGGGCAGCTTCAGCAGCCCGGCCACGGCCAGCAGCACCAGAGCCGCACCGCTGAAGACCGCCAGCGCGGCGGCGCAGCCGGCCAGCAGCAGGGCGGCAGCGCGCGGCGGCAGCAGGGCGGCCAGCCGGCGGGCGACCGGCACGGCGGCCAGGGGCGCCAGCAGGGGTGCCCAGACGGCCCAGATCACCGGGTCTCCTTGGGGACGGCGGCCTGTGCCAGCAGGCCGCGCAGCAGTTCCTCGTCATCGGAGCTGAGGCGGGAGACAAAGCGGGCCAGCACACCGGGCCGGTCGCGCTCCTTGTCGAGTTCGGTGTGCATCCGGTGGGCGGCCAGCGCGGCGTGGTCCTCGACCGCCGGGCTGTAGGCATAGGCGCGGCCGGCCCGGGTGCGGCTCACGGTTCCCTTGTCATGCAACCGGGTCAGGATGGTGGCGACGGTGGTACGGGCCAGCACGCCCGGCAGCAACTGCTGGACCTCGGCGGGGGTCAGCGGGCGCTCGGCCGCCCAGAGTGCGCAGAGCACGGCGGCCTCGAGCTCGCCCGCAGGGCGGCGTATGGACTCGGTCACGGGAACCGCTCCCTCCCAGGGATCGTCTACAGTCACGTAGACCGTCTACTGATCTGTAGACGGTGGGGCCGTCCGCTGCAGCGCGACCGGCCCTGCCCTCGATTATGGGAGGCCCCGCGCCCGTGCTCGCACCGCCCGCCGTCCTGGCCGGTCCCTTGGCCGTCAACGTCCTGGACGCCTCGTCGCTGCTCTCGGCGTTTGGAGCGCTCGGCATCGCCGTGGTGCTGTTCGCCGAAACCGGTCTGCTTGTCGGCTTCTTCCTGCCGGGCGACTCGCTGCTGTTCACGGCCGGTCTGCTGTGCCGGACCGGGGCGCACTCCGGGCCGCACCTGGATCTGGCGCAGGTACTGGCCGCCGCCGTCGTCGGAGCGCTGGCCGGCGCCCAGGTCGGCTATGCGGTGGGGCGGCGCGGCGGACGTACGCTGCTCGCCCGCTCCCGCAACAAGCGGCTGCTGGAGGGCGCCGAGCGGGCCGAGGAGCTGCTGGGCCGCTATGGCCACGCCCGGGCGATCGTGCTGGCGCGGTTCGTCCCGGTGGTGCGCACCGTGCTCAATCCGCTGGCGGGCGCGCTGGGCGTGGCGCCGCGCACCTTCGCGCTGTGGCAGGCGGCGGGCGGTCTGGTGTGGACGGTCGGCCTGGTGCTGGGCGGTTTCGCGCTGGGCTCCGTGGTGCCCAATGTGGACAAGTACCTGCTGCCGATCGTGGCACTGGTGGTGCTGGTTTCCGTGCTGCCGCTGGCCCTGGAGCTGCTGCGCGGCCGGCGACGGCCGGGCCGGAGCAGCTGATGACCGTATCCGCCGTATCGGCCGTATCGACCGTACCGACGACAGGAACGACTACGCACATGACGGGCATAGCCCTCGCCTTCGACGGCTCGCACATCGACGGTGATCTCTACCGGAGCATCACCGACGAGGCGCGGCACGCGCCGCATATGTTCAATGACGTCGTCACCGCCTGGACCTCCTACGGTCTGGGGATCTTCGCCCTGCTGATGCTGGCCGCCTGGTGGCGTGCCCGGCGCACCGGGGCGCCGGTGATGGCCCGGGCGCTGGCGGTGCCGGTGGTGGTGGGCGTGGTGTTCGCGGTGGACTCGGTGCTCAAGTCGCTGGTGCGCGAGGACCGGCCCTGCCAGACGCTGGCCAACAGCTTCACTTTGGAAGCCTGCCCGGCCCATGGCGACTGGTCCTTCCCCAGCAACCATGCGGTGATCGCCTTCTCCGCGGCCGCCGCCCTGTGGCTGGTGGACCGGCGGATCGGCGCGCTGGCCCTGCCGGCGGCGGTGCTGATGGCCGCCTCCCGGGTCTGGGTGGGTGTGCACTATCCGCACGATGTGGCGGCCGGCGCCCTGGTGGGCATCGCGCTGGCCATTCCGCTGACCCTGCTGGCGACCCGTGCGGCGCCCCTGGTGGAGCGGGCGCGCGGCGGCAGGCTGCGCACGTTCCTGACCGCCTGACCGCGGTCGTCCGACGCGGAGGACGCCTCAGCACGGGAGCGGATACGGCACCTGGTCGCCGACCGCTCCGGTGTCCCGGCACAACTGGTAGCCCTGCTCATGGAGATCGCTGATGATCCCGGGCAGGGCTTCCTCGAAGTGGCTGAACAGGTGCCCGAGGATCACCCCGTTGCGTTTCTCCTCGGCCGTGGCCTCCCGCACCGTGGCGCGGATGGCGTCCGCGCTGCGCAAACTTCCCTGCACCGTCTGCCAGTCCAAGGTGTCAATGGTCCAATTGCACACCTTGAAGCCCAGGTTGGCGGCGATCTCGGTCTCCCGCGCCCCGGCATCGCCATAGGGCGGGCGGAGCATATTGCCGGCCACTCCGCCATGGATCTCGTCCTGTACCTCCTGGTCGGTCAGTTTGGTCAACTGCCGGTGCGACCAGGTGTGGTTGCCCACCCAGTGGCCCTGCTGGCGGAGGGTGGCGATGATCTGCGGGTAGTGGGTGGCGTACTCGTTGATGAGGAAGAACGCCGCCCGGATGCCCTGCGACTGCAGCTGGGCGCCGATACGCACGGCGCGTTCGGGGTCGCCGTAGGACCAGTCGTCGAAGGTGAGCAGCACCCGCCCGGAGGTGTTGCCGCAGCGCTCGCGGTCCCAGCCGCCCTCGCTCTCGGTGGGCGGGGCGGGAGCCGGCGCCATATGGGTCACCGCCGCTCCGGGGTGGCGGGCGGCGGATCCGTCATGGGATTCGGGGCTGGGCCGGGGGGCGCCGTTGGCCTGCTGGGCGCGCTCCTCGCACTGGCCCTCGCCCTGCGGCCGGCCCCGGCCGTCGGCCTTGGCCTGGGGCCGGCAGTCCTGGTGGTCGTCCTCCACCGCGATCACCACAAAGGCCGAGCAGGCCGCCAGCACGGTGACGGCCGCCGCCGCCTGCAAGGGGGTCCGCCGACGTCTGCGGTGGCGGCCCCGGCCGGGCCGGAGGACTCCAGGGAAACCCGACATGCTGTCTCCTCACGGTGACGGGCCGTCGGCCATGCGAGACGCCCGAGCCGGTTCGGTGATCTTGGCTCCAGCCTCGGCGCACCGCTGAGGTCGCGCAACCGAAGGGTCCGCCGAACGCCACGCGCCCGCCGCGCCAAGGGCGCGCCCGGCTACCGGGTCAGTTGATCCAGCTGCCGGCGCAGCACCCGGCGCATCTCGGTGGCGGTGACCAGCCCCGGGTAGAGCACCGCCTGCAGGGTGAGCCCGTCCAGCAGCGCGGCCAGCCGCAGACTCTCCAGCTCCGCGTCGAGCCGCTGCGGCACTCCGCCCATCCGCCGCGCCTCCGCCAGCACCTGGCCGATCAGGGTGCGCAGCCCTTCCTGGAGTTCCCGGGCGCAGGGCCGCAGCTCGGGCCGGGTACGGGCGGCGGTGGTGAAGGCCAGCCAGAGGGCGGCCTCCTGGTGGCGGGTGTCGTCCAGCGGCAGCAGTTCGGCGAACAGCTCCTCGGTGAGCGCCCGGCGGTCCAGGTCTACGGCCGGATGGAGCAGGGGTTCGGCGCGTTCCCGGACCCGCCGGCCGATCCGCCGGCCGAGGTCCTCCATGGCGAAGGTCAGCAGTTCGGTGTGGTCGGTGAAATAGTGCCGCACCGAACCGATGGCCAGCCCCGCCTCGGCGGCCACATTCCGCAGCGAGGCGGCCTCCAGGCTGCCGGCGCGGCTCACCACACGCTGCACCGCCTGGGCCACCTCCCGGCGCCGGGCCTGGGCATCGACGATTTTCGGCATGCGTTTTTATAGCATGTGCGGGTCAGGGCGGCTGGTGGCCGGATCCCGTCGTGGGCATCAACTCCCTTCAAAAGAACATCCGTTGGGGTGGTTCTTTCCGGGCTCCGGTCAGCACGCGCCCTCGGGACGAGCACCGGTGGTCCACCGTCCTGCCCGGCGCCTCGTGCCACCCCGGCCCCGGCGCTACCGGATCCGGCGGCCCCGCCGCGCCAAGCCCCGAAGGAGCCACGGACCGACCGAAACGCGCCCGGCGCGAGGTGTAACGCGCCGGGATCCGGCCCAGACTCTCTGAGCGACCCGGTTGCTCACCACCCCAGCGTCAATGGAGGAAAGCCAGCCATGCAGACCCCGCAGCGGGAGCGCGCCGAGTCGGCCGCCCGGCAGGAAGCCGCCCAGCTCACCGCGCGGGGGGTGTATGCCGTCGCCCTGACCTGGGTGGACAACTCGGGCATCACCCGGGTCAAGGCCGTGCCCACCACCCGGCTGGCGCACAGCGCGCGCTGGGGGGTGGGCATGTCGCCCGTCTTCGATGTCTACCTCTCCGACGACTCCGCCGTGACCAGCCCTCATATCGGCGGCCCGGACGGCGATCTGCGGCTGTTCCCCGATCTGAACCGGCTGACCGTGCTGGCCGCCCAGCCGGGCTGGGCCTGGGCTCCGGTGGACCGCTACCGGCAGGAGGGCCCGTCATACCCCGCCTGCCAGCGGCAGTTCGCGGGCCGGATGGCCGAGCGGGCGGCCGAGCGGGGGCTGCGGCTGCGGATGGGCTTCGAGACCGAATGGGTGGTCACCCGGGGCGGCGCCCAGAAGGGCGAACTGGAGTACGCCTGTGCCGGTCCGGCCTATGGCATGACCCGGCTGGTGGAGCTCTCGGGCTATCTGCGGGATGTGGTGGACGCGCTGGCCGCCCAGCAGGTCGATGTGCTGCAGATCCATCCCGAGTACTCCCCCGGCCAGTTCGAGGTGTCCATCGCCCCGTCCGATCCGGTGGGGGCGGCGGATCTGGCCGTGCTGGTCCGGGAGACCATCCGCGCGGTCTCCCTGCGACACGGTCTGGACGCCCTGTTCGGCCCGGTGGTCGAGGCGGGCGCGGTGGGCAATGGGGCGCATCTGCATCTGAGCCCCTGGCGGGAGGAGCGCAATCTGTTCCGGGGCGGTGACGGGCCCTGCGGGATGACGGCGGAGGGCGAGGCGTTCCTGGCCGGGGTGCTGCGGGAGCTGCCCGCCCTGCTCGCCCTGGGCGCGCCCTCCCCGGCGAGCTATCTGCGGCTGCAGCCCTCGCGCTGGGCCGGGGCCTTCGCCTGCTGGGGACCGGAGAACCGGGAGGCGGCCCTGCGCTTCGTCCCCGGGGCACCGGACGCCCCGGAGGCCGCCAATGCCGAGGTCAAGTGCTTTGATCCGGCGGCCAATCCCTATCTGGTGACCGGTGCGGTGCTGGCCGCCGGGCTGGCCGGGATGGAAGCCGGGCTGACCCTGCCGGACCCGGTGGCCGGGGATCCGGCCCTGACCGGCGGCCGGCCACGGCTGCCCCGGTCGCTGACCGCCGCGCTGGCCGCCTTCGAGGGCTCGGAGCTGCTGCGCGAGGCGCTGGGCGAGCCGCTCTTCGGGGCGATCGCGGCGGTCCGCCGGGCGGAGGCGGCCCGGTTCGAGGGGGCCGCGCCCCAGGACATCGCCGACGCGACCCGGCGGCGGTACTGATGACGGCCCCGTTGCCGCTGGTCGACCAGCACTGCCACGGGGTGCTCCGGGCCGACCTGGGCCCGCACACCTTCGCGGCCTACCTCAGCGAGTCGGACGCCCCCGCCCCGCCGGGCACCTCCTTCCTCGACAGCCAGCTCGGCTTCGCGGTACGGCGCTGGTGCCCGCCGCTGCTCGGCCTGGACCCGCACTGTCCGCCCGAGGAATATCTGGCGCGCCGCCGTGAGCTGGGCGCCCGGCAGGCGACCAGGCTGCTGCTGGGCGCCACCGGCATCACCGACTACCTGGTGGACACCGGCCTGCACAGCGTCGATATGACGACCCGTGGGGAACTGGCCGAGCTGGGCGGCGGCACCGCCCATGAGATCGTCCGGCTGGAGCGGCTGGCCGAGACGGTGGCCGACACCGCCGGCAGCAGCTCCGCCTTCCTGGACGGTCTGGCCCAGGCGGTGCGGGAGGCGGCGCGCACGGCCGTGGGTTTCAAGTCGATCGCCGCCTACCGGTACGGCCTGGACTTCGCCCCCAACCCGCCCGGCCCGGCCGAGGTACGCACCGCCGCCGGCCACTGGCTGGCCGAACGGCCCCCGGGCGGCCGGATCAGCGACCCGGTGCTGCTGCGCCATCTGCTGTGGACTGCCGCCGAGACCGCGCGGCCCATCCAGCTGCACACCGGTTTCGGCGACCCCGACCTGCGGCTCCAGCGCTGCGATCCGGCCCTGCTCACCGACTTCGCCCGGGCGGTGCGCCCCACCGGCTGCACCCTGATCCTGCTGCACTGCTACCCCTACCACCGCTCAGCCGCCTATCTGGCCCACGCCTTCCCGCATGTCTACGCCGATGTGGGGCTGGCCCTGTCCTACAGCGGCGTCCGGGCGGAGGCGGTGCTGGCCGAGGCCCTGGAGCTGGCCCCCTTCGGCAAGCTGCTGTTCTCCACCGATGCCCATGGCCTGCCCGAGCTGTTTGTGGTGGGTTCCGAGGTCTTCCGCCGGGGCCTCAGGCGCCTGTTGAAGGGCTGGGTGAACGAGGGCGCCTGGTCCCGTACGGACGCGGAGCGGGTGGCGCCCCTGATCGCCTCGGACAACGCCCGCCGGGTGTACGGGCTTTCCGCCCCTTAGGGCCCGGTATATCGGGCAAGGCCGGCCCAAGAATGCCTCCGCTCGCAGACCTTTTCCCGCCGACTCCGCTGTGTAAGGTGACGGCGTGAATTCCTCAGGTCCAGGCCGCCCGCGCGCCCTTTCCCGGTCACTGATCGTCACCGCGGCGCGCGGCATCGCCGAAGAGGAGGGCCTGGCGGCCCTGACGGTGCGCCGGGTGGCCCGGCGCCTGGGCACCGGGCAGGCATCGCTGTACCGCCACATCACGGACCGGGAGCAGCTGCTCGGCCTGCTGGCCGCGGAGGTGGCCGCCCAACTGCCCCCGGCCGCCGCGGACCCCGACCCCCGGCAGCGCGTCCGGCACCAGTGGCTGGCGGCCCATGACCACCTCTCCCGGCACCTCTGGGCGGCCGGGATCCTGGCCGAGGGCACTCATCTCCCCTCCGCCGCCGCCCACCTCACCGAGGACACCCTGGCCGCCCTCGCCGCGGCCGGCCTGCCCCCCGACGAGGCGGCTCGCACCCAGCGGGTGCTGTGGAAGCTGCTCCTGGGCCATGTACGGGGCGCCCGCCCGTCCCGGTTCGACTTCGACTGGGCGCTGTCCCACCTGCTGGACGGCGTACTGGGCGGGCGCGCCGTCACCCTGGCGGGCTGACGGTCCCGCCCTCCATCAGGGGGGTGGTACTGGTACCACCTCCAACACGGGCATTGGCGGGATCGTCCCCGTCCCCTGGTCACGGAAGGATTTGTGCCCTAGCCACTTCCTCCAGGAGGACCGATGTTCAAGTCTGTCTCGGGCGTGCTCACCGCCGCCATCGCCGTCGCGGCACTGCCCGCCGTCTCGGCGCACGCCCAGCAGGCCACCATTCCCGCCAGGTACACCCAGCAGCATCTCAACTGGCAGGCCTGTGACGACGCCCCGACCCTGGAGTGCGCGGCGATGACCGTGCCCCGGGACTGGCACCACCCGGAGGCGGGGCATGACCTGACCATCGCGGTCTCCCGGCACCAGGCGAGCGATCCGGCCAAGCGGCGCGGGGTGCTGATGATGGCCGCCGGCGGTCCGGGCGGGATGGGGCGCAAGCGGCCCGCCAACTTCGTCAAGCAGTCTCCCGCCGTGGGTGCCGCCTATGACGTGGTGAGCTTCGACCAGCGCGGGGTGGGGCGCAGCAGCAAGGCGACCTGTCAGACGGACGCGGAGATGACCGACTTCCTGGCGCATGACTACCGCGACCGCTCGGCTGCCGCCATCCGCCGGGTGCTGGACAACTCGCGCAAGCTGGCGGCCGATTGCGCCAAGCGCAGCGACGGTCTGCTGCCGTATATCACCACCGAGCAGACGGTCCGTGACATGGATCTCTTCCGTTCGCTGCTGGGTGAGCGGAAGATCTCCTACTACGGGCCCTCCTACGCCACCATGATCGGCGCCTACTACGCCACGCTCTTCCCCCAGCGCGTCGAACGGGCCGTGCTGGACAGCAACATCGCCTTCAACGGCAGCTGGCAGGATTTCGAGACCGGACAGCCCAAGAGCTTCCAGCGGCGCTTCGAACAGGACTTCCTGCCCTGGCTGGCCAAGTACGACGGGATCTACCACTACGGAAAGACCGCCGCCCAGGCCAAGGCCAACTGGGAGCGGCAGCGCGCGGCGCTGAGCAAGAAGCCGCTGACCGACGGCTCGGTCACCATCGGCGCCAACCAGTTCGACAACGCCACCATCAACGCCGTCTACGAGGCGCAGAACTTCCCGATGCTGGCCTCCTCGCTCTCCGCCTTCGGCCACTGGAAGAGCGCCACGCCCAAGGAGAAGGGCACCGCCGAGGCCCTGGCCGCCAACTATGGCACCGGCTTCCTCGCCGAGTACTTCTCGGTGACCTGCGCTGACACCTCGTGGAACCGCAGCACCGACTACTGGATCAAGCGCAGTGCCAAGGACAACGCCCAGCTGCCGCTGGCCGGTGCCCGGGAGCTGTCCTTCTCGGCGGTGTGCGCGAACTGGCCGACCGCCACCGCGCCCAAGGTGAAGGTCACCGGCGCCGGTCTGCCGGCCACCCTGATGCTCAACTCGGTGCACGACCCGGCCACTTACTACGAGGGCGCGGCGCGTGCGCACCGGGCGCTGCACAACTCCCGGCTGGTGACCGTGACCGGCGATGGTGACCACGGCCAGTACCAGAACGGCAACTCCTGTGTGGATCACGTGGTCGAGGACTACCTGCTGAACGGCAAGGCCCCGGCGCACGACATCACCTGCAAGGGCAAGCCGCTGCCGGTGCCCACCGCCGGCTGACCGGAACAATTCGGACCGCACCCGTGCCGTATCCGGCCCGGGTGCCGTCTCGTTGATGCGTCAGGCACTGGACTTGTTCACACGTCGGCCGGTCCCGGCGGGCGGGAAGGCCGGACATGCGCATCGACATCATCACGGCGGGCACCACCGGTTCCGTCGCTCCCTACACCGGTCTGGCGCACCGCCTGGCGGACGAGGGGCACGAGGTCGAGCTGGTCACCCATCGGAAGTTCGCCGGCCTGGTCACCTGCTGCGGGCTGCGCACACGCCCGCTGGAACCCGATCCCTTCGAGCAACTGATCGGTCTGCACAGCCGTATTGAGGGCGCGCGACAGTCACCGCGCGCCCTCCTTCAGTTGGCGCGCACCACCGAACGGGCCGCGCTGGCCCTGGTGGACGGCCTGCTCACCGCGGTGGACCCCAAGGCCGACCTGATCCTGCTGTCCACCCTGGTCGCCCCGGTGGGGCGGGTGATCGCCCGGCATCATGGCATCCGCAGCATGGGCGTCTTCCTCCAGCCCGACGTGCCCACCTCGGCGTTCGCCCCCTGTGTGCTCCCCTGGCGGCCACCGGGGCCCGGCAACCGGCTGCGCGGCCGCGCGGTGAACGCCGTGCTCGACCGGCTCTACGCGGCCGCCGGCCGCCGGCTGCACGCCCGGCTGGGCCTCACCCCCCGCAGCGCCGGGCTGCTGCGCGCCGAGCGGGAGCGCGGCCGCTGGCCGATCTGGCACGGCTTCAGCCCCTCGGTCATCCCCCGCCCCGCCGACTGGCGCCCCGGGCTGCATATCGCCGGCTACTGGTGGCCGCACCAGTGCCCGCACTGGCAACCACCCACCCTGGTCCGCGACTTCCTGGCGGCCGGACCGCCGCCGGTGTTCGTGGGCTTCGGCAGCATGATGCCCGGCGATCCGGCCCGGCTCGGCGACATCACCGCCCGGGCGCTGCGCCGGGCCGGGCAGCGCGGCATCGTCCAGTCCGGCTGGGCCGGGCTGTCGGTGGTCAATGACGAGGTGATCACCGTCGGTTCACTGCCGCACGGCTGGCTGCTGCCGCGCACCGCGGCCGTGGTGCACCACTCCGGCGCCGGAACCACCGCGGCCGGGCTGCGTGCCGGGGTGCCGGCCGTGCCGGTGCCCGTCTTCACCGACCAGCCGTGGTGGGCGGGCCGCCTGGTCGGCCTGGGGGTGAGCCCCAGGATCCTGCCGCATGCCCAGCTGACCGCGGCCCGGCTCGCCGAGGCGCTGACCCTGGCGCTGCGCGAACCCCGTTACGCGCGACGGGCCCGGGACCTGGCCGCCCGGCTGGGCCGGGAGGACGGGGCCGGTGCGGTGGCCCGTGCGGTGGCCCAGCTCCCCGCCCGCTCGTCCCAGCCATAACTCTCCTCACCAACGCCACCCTCCCCACACCGGAATCAAGGACAACTCGTGACCTCAGCGCCCCCGTTGACCCCGGCCCTGCTGACCGAGCCGGCCCCGACGGCCGATATGCCGCCGCTGGACGCCTGGTTGTACCGGCACCAGAGCAGCGGCGCCATGTGTATGACCGCCGGGCTGCTGGCCTGGTTCACCGGATCCCCGCCCGCCCTGCCGGAGTTGCGGGCGCTGGCCGAGGACCGCTGGAAACGCCATATGCGGCTCACCCTGACCCCTGCCTGTGAAGTCGCCCCGGACGCCTGGCCCCGCTGGGCCGGGGAGCCGGGCTTCGCCGTCGATCACCATGTGCTGGAGGAAAAGCCGGTCACCTCCCTTCGGATCCGCGTCGCCCAGCTGCTCGCCCAGCCGCTGGGCCCCGGCCGCCCGCCCTGGCAGCTGCACCTGCTGCCGACGGCGGGCGGTTTCGCACTGCTGCTGCGCACCCATCACGCCCTGCTGGACGGCAAGTCGATGGTCAGCCTGGTGTGCGGGCTGCTCGACGGCCGGCCGGAGCGGCCGGGTCTGTTGCGCCGCCCGCTGCCCGAGGGGACGTCCTCCCGGCGCGCGGCGCTGGCCCGCGCCCTGGCCGACGCACTGCCCCGGGCCCGGCCGCTGCCCTTCCACGGCCCGGTGGATGCCCGGCGGGCCGTCGGCTGGTCCCGGGTGACCAGGGACGAACTGGGCATCGCCCGCGACTCGCTGGCCTCCGGCCGGGCCTCGGCCAACGCGGTCTTCCTCGCCGCCACCGCCGGGGCGCTGCGCTCGGCCGGGCTGATGGGGCGGCTGCCCCTGCTGCCCGGGGTGTGCGCCATGGTGCCGGTGGATGTACGCGCCCCGGGCGAGGCGGTGGTGCTGGGCAACCACTACGCCACGGTCCGGGTGCCGCTGCCCGCCCGGCGCCGGCCCGAGCAACGGCTGGCCGCGCTGGACCGGTTCACCCGGCGGGCCGCCCTGCACCGGCGGGCGCGCGCCCAGGCGCTGCTGGTCTCCTCCCGGCCGCACCGGCCCAGCGCGCTGGGTGACGCGCTCGGCCGCTATGCCGACTCCCCGCTCTACTCCTCCCTGCTGTGCAGCAGCGTGGCCACCCATCTGGGGCCGCTTACCCTGAACGACGCCCAACTCACCGGAATGTCCGGCCTGTCACCGCTGAGCCCGGGGCATCCGCTGGCGCTGACCATGACGCTGCATGACACCGAGGTGACGGTCACCGCCGTCACCGATCACGCCCACCGCGACCTGGCCGCCCGCCTGCCCGCGCTGATCCGGGACGAGATCCGCGCCCTGCGGCCCTGACCGTGAGCAGTAACGTCCGCATCGCGACGGTCGTTTCACTGTTAAGGATGAAACCCCACAAAGGAGACCAACAGTGACTTCGCGTACCGCACTGCTGGAGGAGTGCATTCCTCTCACCCTCGGCGGTTACGCATACAGCGGTCGAATCGTCCACCAGCCGAACGCCACCATGGCGCCCGTCGCCCTGGTCGGCGGGGCGTTCCAACACCAGCGCGGCTGGGGCCGGTTGGAGCAGGGCCTGTTGCGCGAGGCCAGCGTGATCACGGTGGACCTGCCCGGCTGGGGCGGTGCCGACCGGCTGCCCGCCCGGCACGGTTTCGACTTCCTGGCCGAGGCGCTGGAGCAGCTGCTGTCCAAGGTGGCGCCGTCCACCGTCAATGTGATGGGCGCCTCCTATGGCAGCGGGGTGGCCTACCAGTGGGCGCACCACTGCCCCGACCGGGTCGAACGGCTGGCCCTGCTGGGCACCATGGCCCATCTGACCAGCCATATCCGCAGCCGGATCGCCCATCTGCTGCGGCTGGCCGAGGGGGACGACCGCACCGAGTTCGTGGAGAATGTGCTGGAGGTGATGATGTGCTCCGCACCGCAGGTCACGGTCTGCCGCCGGCCCACCGCGGTGCGCTGCCTGAGCCGGGCGCTGCACGAGCTGAGCGCGTCGGACATCGTCAAGTACCGTGACAACACCGAGCGTTTGCTGCGCATGTCCGGGCTGCCGCACACCCCGGCGATCCGGATGCCGGTGCTGGTGGCGACCGGGGAGCATGACCCGCTGACCACCCCGGCGCTCAGCCGGGAGGCCGCCTGCCGGTTCAGCGACGTACGGTTCACCACCTTCAAGGACGCCGACCACCTGGTGCACCTGGAACGCCCGGCCGAACTGGTGGACCTGCTCACCCGGTTCTTCGCCGGGGCGCCGCTGGCGGGCCTGGAGTACTGCCACCCCATCGAGTACCCGGGCCGGGCCGCCCGCCGTCCACTGCCCGCGCCGCGCGCCAGCGCCGAGAGCTGAACTCCCGCCCGGCCCCTGGACGATGGGGGCCGGGCGGGACCGTACCGTCAGTCCTCGTGGGCCGTCGGGGGCAGCCGGCGCAGGGTGAACTTGGTGTGCGTGTGGTAGGCGTAGTCCAGCATCCTGGCCGCGTCCTGGTAGCGGGTGGCCGGGTCGTTGAGCACCACGCCGATGACCGTCCGGCCCTGCCGCTTGGCGGCGAACACCAGGCAGGGTCCGGCCGCCCGGGTGGAGCCGGTCTTGACCCCGAACACGCCGTCGTAGGAGCCCAGCAGCTTATTGGTGTTGTACCAGGTGTAACGCCGGTTGACGTTGAGCGCCTTCTGCTGGGTGCTCATCGCCTTCATCACCGTGACCAGGGTGCTGTTGCCCAGGGCGTGCCGGGCCAGCAGCGCGAGGTCATGCGGGGTGGAGTGGTTGCCGCCGGAGGAGATTCCGTCGAAGGAGTCGAACACGGTGTTGCGCAGGTGCAGTTCGGCCGCCTTCCGGTTCATCTTGGCGATAAAGGACTTGGTGCGCTGGGCCTCGCTGCCGCCGCTGCCCAGGGAGTCGGCCAGTGCGTAGGCCGCGTCGCAGCCGGAGGGCAGCATCAGTCCGTAGAGCAGTTGCCGTACGGTCACCTTGTCCCCGGTGCGCAGATCGGCCGAGCTGGCGCCATGCCGGACCACATAGTCGCGGTAGGACTGCTTGATGGTGACCGGCTTGTTGAGGTCGGTGTGGCCGTCCAGCACCACCACCGCGGTCATGATCTTGGTTGTGCTGGCCACCTCCCGCCGCACCTCGGCGTCCTTGCCCCACAGCTGGCGGCCGGTGTTGGCATCGAGCAGATAGGCACCCCTGGCGCCGATCCCGGTGGGACCGGCGGCCTGGGGTTCGGCGCTCGCGTCGGCGGCCGGAAGCGCGACGGCCAGGGCAGCCGTGGACGCGGTCAGCGCCGCCGTCCAGCGGTGGACCGCATTTCCCCCACGTGGCTCCATTGAGTCTCCAGATTCGTCGTCGGTCAGGTGATGTTGAGGCGCGACCGCATGGTCGCACCCACTCCGCCGCGACGGGAAATCCATTGACCGCCTGGTTGACGCCTAGTTACCGCCGCCCTGGCGCTCGTGGTCGAACACGGCGGTGGCCCGCGAGTAGCGCCACTCCGGCTCCAGCAGGTTCTTCTCCAACTGGGCCGCGGCGGCCGGGCTCTCCACGAGGTAGCCGAAGTCCTGGAGCCAGGACGGGTAGAGGTTCTTGGAGCCGAGGTAGAAGGTCGAGCTGTCCACCAGCACCAGCTTGTGGTGCAGCGGATAGGCATGGCCGTCGGCCCACCGGCCGGCGTCCGAGCTGCGGAACGAGGCGAGTTGCAGATGCTCGTCCATGGCCCGCCGGGCGCTGGGCCCGTTCCCGGTGATCCGCTCCAGCCGGGCCCGCAGCACCTCGCTGATCTCCGACAGCGACCGGATCTGCGAGTACCCTCCACTGCCGACCGTGCCCCGGTTGGCGGGGTCGCTGACCACGATGCGGACCTTCACCCCGGCGGCCAGCTTGGCGGCCAGGGCGTCATAGAGCCGGATGTCATACCGGGCGATCGGCGGGCAGGTGGCGTTGAGGTCCTGCTGGGAGATCACCACGCTCTTGGTGGCGCTCTCCACCAGGGCGCGCAGCGCGCTCTCCTCCGGGTTGACCGTGTCGTAGTCGCGGTCCGCGTTGGTGTTGTCGTGCAGCCCGATGCCGCACCGGGCATCCGAGGCGGTGGGAAGCGCCGGCCGGAACGCGGACTTCTCGTCCCGGTCCTGGATGCCCACTCCCAGCCCGCCCACGGCGATCACCGGCACATCCCCGGTCCGCTGGTCCGTCCCCGGGCCGGCGTCCTTCATCAGCCCGGCCATACAGCCGGTGCCCTTGGAGGCCGCGTACCACACACTGGCCGCATTGCCCTTGTTCCGGCAGGTCCAGGCCCACAGCCGGTCCAGGTAGCGCCCGGCGGTGCCGGCCGCCGGGCCGGTGAGCGCCATGTCCGCATCCGTCACCGGATGGGCGGTGTTCAGGTAGTCGTCCTTCCAGCCGTTGATGCCACCGGTGATCGCCGACCGTCCGTCCACCACCAGCAGTTTGGAGTGGTTCCAGGAGAAGGCGGTCTTGGAGGTGGTCATCGAGGCGACGTTCAGCTCCACCTTGCCGGCCGCCTCCTTGCCCAGCTTGCGCCACAGGTCGTCCCGGTAGGCGGAGGGCCGCACATTGAGGTGGTAGACCGGCGCGGCCCCCACCAGCACCCGCACCTTCAGCCGGTTCCCCTTGCCGGCGGCCGACTTGAGTCCGGCCACCACGGCGTCCTGGAATCCGCCGTTGGGGAACGGCGCCAGGGTGGAGATGTCCACGGTGTGGCGTGCCGCCGCGATGTTCTCCGTCATCTTCGCCAGCAGCCGCTCGCTCCCCGGACGCTGGGCACAGCCGGCGTCCCCCCAGCAACCGGGCGTCTGCAGCAGCCAGTCGGCGGCTCCGTCCGCCGAGCCGTCCAGCTTGTTGCCCTCGGTGCGCTGCCAGACCTCCCCCTCCAGTCCCGGCGAGACCTGGCGCAAGGTGCGTTCGATGGCGTCCAGATGGGGCGTGCCCACGGAGTCATCGGCCAGCGCCGGCATGGCCGGGAGAGCACTGGCGGTGACGGCCGTCAGCACGGCGAGTGACGCCAAGCGGGCGGTCCTGCGGCGCGGCATGGTCGTTCCTTTGACGAGTCATGGGTGGTACGGGGTGACGAGTTGAACATTGAACGTCAAAGCGTCAACCCGTGATCAACTTCGCAGAAGGTACCAGCTGAGGGGGCGGGGTAGCGACGGGGCGGTCTGCCACCCCCGGCGACCTCGCCAACCAGGCGGCCTCCCGGGCCAGTTGGCCGGAAAATCCTTGTCCGCGGTCTGCGGCCGCCCTATAGTCCTTACCTATGCAACTAGATAAACAGTTAAGGCTGGTTCGGGATACGGGAGCGGCCAGGTGAACATCATCGAGACCTCCGGACTCGCCAAGCGCTATGGACGGCGCTGGGCGCTGCATGACTGCACCCTCGCCGTACCGGCGGGGCATGTGGTGGCCCTGGTCGGGCCCAATGGCTCCGGCAAGACCACCCTGCTGCACCTGGCGGTCGGCCTGACGACCCGGACCGACGGGAGCGTGACGGTGCTGGGTGGCCACTCCCCCGGCTCACCGCCCGCGCTGGACGGCATCGGCTTCATGGCCCAGAGCCTGGTGCTGGCGCTGGCCTGCGCCGCCGCCTCGCTGTGGTGGGTGCGCCGGCGAGCGGCCTGACCGGCCGTCAGGCCACCTCCCGGGACCGGAACTGCTGAAGGGTGCTGTTGATCAGTGCGGCGATGCCCTCGTCATCCAGTCCGGTCTGTGCCGCCTCGCGCAGCCACCGCTCCAGCCGCCGGCGCAGCGCGGTCTGTTCCCGCAGGCCGACGCCGCCCAGGGTGGCCTCGATAAAGGTGCCCTGGCCGGGACGGCCCACGGCCAGGCCCTTGTGCTCCAGCTCGCGATACGCCTTCAGTACCGTATTGGGGTTGATGGCCAGCGCGGCCACCACCTCCTTCACCTTGGGCAGCCGGTCGCCCACCGTCAGCTGCCCCAGGCGCAGCGCCTGTTCCGTCTGCTGCACCAGCTGGAGATAGGGCGGCACGCCGGATTTGGGGTCCAGCCGGAAGACAATGGGGGACTCGCCGGCGTTCTTATCTATCAACATAGTTAAGCAGTCTGGACGCGGCCATGGCGGCGGGGCAAGTCCGGCCGCGGCAGGGAGGGTTGCCCCCTGCCGTCCGGCCGGCTACCCGCCTTCCGCGATGCCCGGCATCGGCGCCCCGCCCGGGTGCCAGGCGTCCAGAAAGGCGGACTGGCGCCCGAGATCGACGAGTTCGATGCGGGCGCCGATGGAGGGCATGTGGTGGTAGGTGAAGGGACGGCCGAAGGGGCAGCCGGAGAAGTCCGGCGGCAGGCCCTGTTCGGTCAGTCGCCGGGAGCCCTGGTGGATGTCATCGGTCCAGAAACCGAGGTGGTCGAACCGGGCCCCGGCGGTGGCGTCCCAGGGGCTTCCCGCGGGGCCTTCGATGAGCTCGATAAAGGGCGGTCCGCCAGTGGTGAAGACGATCCGGAAGTCCCACTCGCCGATGCGGTCGGATACCGGTTCGCTCCACTCCAGGCCGGCGGCACGCCGGAAGTCGTGCATGGCCCGCTCGAGGTCCGGGACGACGAAACACACATGGTAGAAGGAGGTCATCCCAGCATGATCGGGCAAACGGGGCCGGGGAGTTGACCCCGGGGGCGACGGCGCCTCAGGCCGCGGTTCCCGGGAAGAACTCCTTCGCCTTGGTCAGCGCGCCCGAGTCCGCGTCGATGTCGCCCGGACGGTTGGCGTAACCCAGCAGGCCGCCGCCCCAGTTCATGCCCAGGTAGCGGGCCGACAGCCGGAGGGTGTCCAGCATGGGGTCGGCCACCGAGGGGTCCTCCTCGCTGAGGGCGCTGACCGCCCAGAGGGTCTTGCCGCCCATCCGCTTCCTGAAGTCCAGGCCCTCGCGGCGCATCCAGCCGGCCCAGTAGTCCATGTAGAGCTTGGTGTCGGCGGAGACGGTGTACCAGTAGAGCGGCGAGGCGATCACCAGGTCCGTCGCCTCCAGGGTGGCGTCCAGCAACAGCCGTTCGGGGCCGGCCGGTTCGGTGTAGGAGCGCTCGGCGGAGTGCCGCAGGTCCTCGAAGGCGGGCAGTTCCAGCTCGCTCAGCCGAAGCCAGCGCTGTTCCACCCCGGCGGGGAGGTGTTCGGCAGCCCGGCGGGCCAGCAGCTCGGTATTGCCCTCGGTACGCGCACTGCCGAGCAGGAACAGGAACGTGCGGGTCATGCTGGATCTCCTCCATTGAGAAACCGGCCAGGCACCGGCGACAGCCTTAACATCGAAGGGACGAGGTTCATTCCAACCCTGCACTCCAGTACTTCTCACAACTCCCGCCACTCGGGGCGCAGTCCGGCCAGGGTGGTGGCCAGCAGATAGGCCGCGCCGCCGGCCAGCAGGGCTGGAGTGAGTCCGATGCCGGCGATGGCGCCGCTCGCGAGCAGGCCGCCGAAGGGGATGCCCGCCCAGGCGATGCCGCTGCTCAAGGCCCGTACCCGGCCCAGCAGTGGCCGTGGCACCCGCTCGAAGGAGAGGGCGCCCAGAATGGGGTTGAGGAAGCCGGCCCCCAGGCCGGACACCGCGAAGAGCACGGCGATCAGCCAGAGCGGTGCGCCGGTGGTGAGGCTGAGATACATCAGCGGGCCGCTGAGCACATAGCCGGTGAGGAACACCGGGCGCCGCGGCAGCCGGTGTGCCAGCGCAGCGGCCACCAGGCCACCGCCCACCGCGGCGGCCCCGAAGGCGCTGTTGCCGATGCCGATGGCGGCCGGGCCATGGCCCGAGCGCTGGGCCCATACGGGCAACAGCACCTGCTGAAAGGCGGCGTTGAGCAGATTGGTGAAGCCAGATCGCCCGTCAGCCCGTGCTCACCGCCCCGTACGCGCCCAGTGTGATCCGGGCGAAGTTGTGCAACGACTCGGTGCCCGGGGCGAAGTAGCCGGTGTGGCCATGGGCGCCCGCGGAGGAGACCGGACGGGCGCCGAAGTCCTCGGCGGTGGGGTCGGCGCCATGGCCCAGGCCGAGAATTTCGACATGCGGGATGTCGCCGATCCAGTCGCCGTGGTCGCGGCGCACCGCCCAGACGCGGGCCCGGGTGTGCAGGCCGGCGGCGGATTCGGCGCGTACCCCGGGGCTGCCCAGCACCACCAGGTCGCCGGCCTCGGCGCGGTCGAGGGTGTGGGCGGCCAGGCCGCAGACCACCGAGCCATAGCTGTGGCAGAAGACGGCCGGTGCGGGCGTGCCGGTGGCGGCCAGGCCGCCCAGGAAGCGGTCCAGCCGGGGGGCGCCCGCTTGGGCCAGCCGGCCGGTGGCTGCGTCCAGGCCCAGGCCCACCGGGGTGGTGTAACCGGCCCAGGCGATCACCGCGGTGGGGGTGCCGGGCGCCTGCCGGGCCAGCTCGGCCCGCAGGGAGCGGGCCATTCCGGCCGGGGTGCCATAGGGGTCGCGGTCCCGGTCGAAGGAGCCCAGGTCGATGTCCGAGCCGGGCACCACCACCGCCGTGTGCCGGGCGGCGGCCAGGTCGCCGTACACCTCGGCGAGCTGGCCCCGCCCGCGCGGGTCAAAGGCCAGGATCTGCCGCCCGGGCGCCAGCAGCTTCCGGTAGCGCTCGGCCCGGTCGGCGGCGGCCTGCCGCTGGTAGGGAGCCTGCGATGAGTCGGCCGCCCGGGCCCGTTCCCCGGCCTCCTCGGCGCTGATCGCCCAGCGGTTGGCCTGGTAGCGCAGGGCCACCGGCGCACCGTCCAGGTTGCCGACCACCAAGGGGTGGCGGGCGGCCAGCTCTTGGCGTTGGGCTTCGCTGAGGGAGGCGAAGAACCGGGCGACGGTGGCCGGGCCGGCGCTCGCCGGGTCCGGCAGGTCGCGGTGCAGGACCTGGTCCGTCCGCCAGGCGGTGGTGCCCGGCGGCGGACCGGTGACGGCCTGCTGCTGGTTTCCGGTGGCCCAGCCCGCCGTGCCCGCGATGACGGTGGTCGTCAGCGCAGCGGCGACCAGCGTGCGCTTGAAACGGCGCATGGATTGTCTCCCTCGTTCCGTGCGATCGCGTTCCATGCGATGGCGGGGAGAAGGTAGGGAGACGGCCGGCGACCCGGCATCACCCCGCGGGGCCAACCGTCGGGTGATACCCGGGTAGGGGGTGGTCCGGTGGGCCGCTCACCGGCCCATCGGCCCAACTCGGGCGAAAACTTTGCCCGTTGTGCACCATGAGGACGCCACAGGACACTATCGACCCGTCCGGACCGGCCGTACCGTCTCGCCATGAGACAGCTGCGCAGACGAAGAGGTTTCACCGTCGCGGCACTCGCCATGGCCGCCGCGCTCACCTCCACGGCCGCCGCCGGGTCCATGGGCCACGGCGGCGGCTTCGGCAGGGACAAGGTCGACGGCACCGAGACGGCCAAGGGCATCCTGCTCCCGTCCAACCAGCGGATCAGCCCCTATGGCGCCCGCTACCGGGTCGACAACGGGCGGCTGCTGTCCAGTGCCATCAGCCCGGACGGGGCCCGGGTGGCCGCGGTGACCTGGAAGAGCTTCACCGGATTCCTCACCGTCTTCGACGCCCGCACCGGCAAGGTCCTCCAGCGGGTGGGCACCGGCGACGGCAAGGACAAGCGGTTCGGCGACGGGGCGGCGGGCACCGACGGCCCGCTGTACTCCCCCGACGGCAAGAACCTGTGGTTCCCGCAGGCCGCCGATGTGGTGCGGTTCCCCATCGGCCCGGACGGCAAGGCCGGCAAACCGGTGGTGATCAAGCTCACCGGCCCGCACGGCAGCGCCCTGCCGGGCGGGATGGCACTGGCCCCGGACGGCTCACGGCTGTATGTGGCCCTCAACGGCAGCAACACCCTGGGCGTGATCGACACCAGGACCGACAAACTGGTCCAGGAGATCAAGGTCGGCAATGCGCCCCGGCAGGTGGCCATCGCCGGCGGCCGGGCCTATGTCTCCAACGAGGGCGGCCGGCCGGCCACTCCGGAGGACTTCACCAACCTCTCCGACGGCACCCCGCTGGTCGCCGACCGCACCACCGGCGCCGCCAGCACCGGCACCGTCTCGGTGGTCGACCTGGCCACCGGCCGGCAGACCCGCACCCTCAAGGTCGGCCTGCAGCCCACCGCCCTGTGTCTGCAGGGGAGTTCGCTGCTGGTGGCCAACAGCAACGACGACTCGGTGTCGGTGATCGACACCCACGCCCAGCGGGTCACCCAGACCTTCAACGTCAACCCGCTGCCCGGCTCCAAGACCGGCAGCCACCCCAATGGCATCACCATGGCCGGCGACGGCCGCCTGCTGGTCTCGCTCGGCCGGGACAACGCGCTGGCCCAGTACCACTGGGGCGGTCCGCGCACCCCGGTGCACTACGAGGGGCTGATCCCCACCGACTGGTATCCGGTGACCGTCCAGTACGACCCGGCGCTGCGCCGGGTGCTGGTCACCAACGCCCGTGGGGTGGGCGCCCGGGGCCCCGTCACCACCGTGCACGACGGGCCGGACACCAAGCCCGCCACCGGGCACAACACCTATGGCGACACCGGCACCCTCACCTCCTTCCGGCCGCCCGGCCGCACCCAGCTGGGCCGGCTCACCCACCGGGTGTTCGTCAACAACGACTGGGAGAAGCTGCTGGGGCGCGGCAACCTGGCCGATCCGCTGGCCCGGCCGGTGCCGGTGCCGGCGCATCTGGGCGAGCGCTCCGCCATTGAGCATGTCTTCCTGGTCATCAAGGAGAACCGGACCTACGACCAGGTGAACGGCGACCAGGGCAAGGGGGACGGCGACCCCTCGCTGGCCCAGTTCGGCCGCCGGGTCACCCCCAACCAGCACGCGCTGTCCGAGCGGTTCGGCCTGTTCGACAACTTCTATGACGAGGGCACGCTCTCCGCGGACGGCCACAACTGGCTGACCCAGGCCGATGCCAACGACTACATCGAGAAGGAGTTCGGCGCCTTCTACCGCAGCTACCCCTCGCAGGGCGCCGACGCGCTGGCCTACCAGCGCACCGGGTTCCTGTGGGACGCGGCCCGGCGGGCCGGGCGCAGCGTGGAGAACTACGGCGAGTACGTCAATCTTCAGCTGCCGTCCAAGGGCGAGCCGAGCTGGTCGGACTGGTACCGGGCGTCGCGGATCCTGGAGGGGAAGGAGTCCGGCCCGCTGCCGGTGCCGACCGGCAAGTATCCGAGCACCTCGGACATTCCCTCGCTGACCGCGGTCAACAAGCCGGAGTTCCCCACCTTTGACACCGACATTCCGGACCAGTACCGCATCGACATCTGGCTGCAGCACTTCCGGCAGGCGGAGAAGTCCGGCAAACTGCCCGCCCTCACGCTGATGACCCTGCCCCAGGACCACACGGCCGGCACCAGCGGCAAGGACCCGTACCCGACCGCCATGGTGGCCGACAACGACCTGGCGGTGGGGCGGCTGGTGGACGCGCTCTCGCACAGCCGCTTCTGGAAGTCCTCGGCGGTGTTTGTGCTGGAGGACGACTCCCAGGACGGGGTGGACCATGTCGACGGACACCGGGCACCGCTGTGGATCGCCTCCCCCTATGCCCGGGGGTCCGTGGTGAACACCTACTACTCCCAGCTCAATGTGGTGCGCACCATCGAGCAGATCCTGGGCATCCAGCCGATGAACCAGCTGGACCGGGCGGCGGAGCCGATGTTCGACGCCTTCACCAACCACCCGGACAACCGGCCCTACGGCGCGCTGCCCAGCCAAGTGCCGCTGGACTACGGGCTGAAGAAGTCCGGCACCGTCGACGAGGTGGGCCCGGGGGTGCCCCATGGCAAGGAGCGGCTGGCACTTGAGTGGCAGCGGTGGAGCGCCCGGCAGTCCACCGGCGGCTCCGGTCCGGAACTCGACGAGGTCAACCCCGCCCAGATGAACCGGATCGCCTGGTATGAGTCGACCGGCTGGCGCCGTCCATATCCGGGTGATTCGCGCATTCTGGGCCCGGATGAGGTCCCCGGCCGGGACAAACCGGCCCAGGAACTGGACTGACACCATCCCGCGAACCCCGCCGGGGCCGCCGTGCGCACCCACCGCACGGCGGCCCCGGCCCCGGAACTCCCGGCGCAGCCCCTAGGGTGTGGCCCATGTCAACCATGATCATGGCCCTCACCCCCTCGGTGGTGCTGCGCCCGGTGACCGTCGAGGACGCCCCCGCGCTTGCCCGGGCCTATGACACCAACCGTGATCATCTGCGGCCCTGGGAACCCCGCCGGCCGGAGTCCTTCTTCACCGCCGAGGGCCAGGCGGCCCGGCTGACGGATCTGCTGGAACTACGGCGCGCGGGGCGGGTGATGCCCTGGGTGCTGGCGGACCAGGACGGCCGGATCGTGGGCGTGGTCAACCTCAACAACATCGTCCGCGGCGCCTTCCACAGCACCAATCTCGGCTACTGGGTCGCCGCCGGCCTGGCCGGCCAGGGCCTGGGCACCGCCGCGGTGCGCGCCGCCTGCCGGGCCGCCCATGAGCAGCTGCTCCTGCACCGGGTGGAGGCGGGCACCGTACTGTCCAACACCGCTTCCCAACGGGTACTGGCCAAGGCCGGTTTCGAGCTGATCGGCACCGCACCGCGCTATCTGCACATCGACGGCGAATGGCGGGACCACTACCTGTACCAGCGGATTCTCGGCGATCACGACCCCAACGCCGCCAACTGAGGCCGCACCGCGGCCCGCGTTGCCCAATCGCATCGCAATCTATGTTTCGCCGACGTACGGCTGTTACACGACCGACGGAAAACCGCGGAGCCGGAGTCGTAGGATCGTACCGCTTCGACTGCGGGGCGGTTCATTGAACTTTGCCCCAGCTCTTACTTGTTGTTTGCATTGTTTGCACTACCGCGCTCTGTCGGCGCAGGAAATGGGGGGTCCCCTGTGCCCGGGCGGATATCTCGGCGACGCATGCTCCAGTACACCGGCGGAGGTCTGGTCATGGGGTCCGCCGCGGTGGGCGCCTGGGAGTGGCTGACTCCGGGCCCGGCCAAGAAGCATCACACGGAGTTCCCGGCGCAGCCCGCCAAGGCGGTGACCTCGGAGTCCTTCCTCCAGGTGATCGCGCACCCCGATGACTCGCTCTACTTTATGAACCCGGAGCTGGAGCAGTCCATCCGCAGCGGCGCCCCCACCGTCACCGTCTGCCTGACCGGTGGCGAGTCCGACGGCCGCAACGCCCTGGCGCAGACGCCCGGTTACCCGCAGATGCCCGAGCGGCGCCCTGAGTTCGTCCGGGCCAGGATCAACGGCCTGCGCGAGGCGACCGCCCAGATGGCCACCGGTGACTGGCTCAGCCCCTGGAAGGTGGAGGCCACCAGCTTCCTCAAGGGCTTCCAGGTCGAGCTGCACACCCTGCGGGCCGCCCCCCAGGTCCAGTTGATCTTCATGGAGCTGGTGGAGGCGCGGTTCATCAAGACGCCCCGCGCCGAGAGCCTGCGCGGGCTGTGGCTGGGCGCCACCCAGACGCTGCCCACCCTGATCCCCACCGCCAGCCCGGTGCGACGCCAGTTCCACTACCAGCGCCAGCAGGTGATCGAGTCCCTGGTGGCCATCCTGGAGCGCTACCAGCCGACCGTGGTGCGCACCCTGGACCCCAACCCCACCCACCGGGCACAGCAGCAGCCCTACCCGGACGTTCCCCCGGTGCTGCGCGGGCTGTCCCACTACGACCACCAGGACCACACCACCTCCGCCTTCTTCATCCAGGCGGCGCTGGCCGAGTACTGGGGCCGCCGGCACTCCCGCCCCACCGCCGTGGAGAGCTACCTCGGCTACGAGGTCTCGCTGCTGCCCACCAATCTGGACACGGCGACCACCGCGCACAAGGTCAAGATCCTGGACACCTACGGCTGGTCCAGCGGCAAGGACTGCGGCGATCCCGCCGGCTGCGGCGACCGCAAGGTCGGCGCCCGGTCCAAGGATGTGCGCTGGTCCAACAACTGCCGCCACCGGGCGCCGGGCACCCAGCACTGGGTGCAGCCGCTGCCCGACGGCCGGCTGGCCGCCTTCGCGCTGCTGGACGGCGCGGTGCAGTGCTGGACGGAGAGCTCGGCCGGCAGCGGTGTCTGGTCCAAGCCGGCCAAGATCGGCGGCGCCATGCTGGAGGGCCAGGTCCAGGCGGTGCGGCACTCCGACGGCACGCTCCAGCTGTTCTCGGTGCGCACCGTGCTGCCCGTACGGGACCAGGACCACCGCCGGGAGATCGTCACCGCCCGGCAGGACGCCAGGACGGCTCCCGGCCGGACCCCGGCCTTCGGCCCCTGGGAGTCGCTGGGCTCCCCGGAGTCCGACCCGGAGCGGTCGATGGAGGTCGGCTACCCGGTGGCGGTGGTGGACCCCAAGGGCACCGTGCACCTCTTCGCCCGGGACTGGGCGGGCGGGATCATGTTCCGCACCGGGGAGCACGGCCAGAACTTCACCGACTGGGACCACCTCGCCGGGGCGGACGAGCCGGTGCATGTGCTGGACGGCCTGGACGCCGCGGTGGACGACAAGGGCCGCGTCCATGTGGTGGCCGCCGACACCAGAACCGTGCTGCACTGGATGTCCGACGCCCCCGGTGAGACCCCGCAGCCGGCCGATCCCACCCGGCTGCCCACCACCGCCGGCGAGCTGAGCCTGACCCCGCTGTCCGGCGGCGGCATGCGCCTGGCCGCCCGGGAGCCCGGCACCGTCCAGGCCCGGGTGCTGATCGCCGACCGGCTGGAGAACAAGGGCCGCTGGCAGCTGACCACCCAGTGCGCGCCCATCGGCGGCTATGGCCGGGTGGCGCTGGAGCAGGAGGGCGGCACCGTGGTGCTGGCCGGCCGTGATGACAAGGGCCAGGTACGGCTGTCGGTGGGCTCCGGCCGGCCGGGGCCGTGGCAGCGCCAGGGCGTTCCCTACCGGGGCACCCCGGGCATCGTCCGGGACGCCCGGGGCCGCACCACCGTGGTGGTGCTGGGCATGGACGGCCGGCTCAGCAGCGCCCGGGCCCGGGCCGCGGCCAAGGCGTCCTTCACCAGCTGGCTCTCCCACGAGGGCCAGGACCGCAGCGAGGTCCAGGCGAGCTGACCTCCGGCCCGCCGCCTTTACGGGCGGCGGGCCGGTGTCCGCCTCACCCCCGGGCCAGCCGCGCCGTGATCTCCCCGTTGATCTCCGCCTGGTGCTGCGCCGGGAAGAAGTGGCCGCCGGGGTAGACCTTCAGCTCAAAGGTGCCGGTGGTGTGTTCGGCCCAGGCGGTGGCCTCGTCCAGGGTGACCCGGGAGTCACTGTCCCCGGTCAGCGCGACCACCGGGCAGCGCAGCGGCTCGCCCGGCCGGTATGCATAGGTCTCCACCGCGCGGTAGTCGGCCCGGATGGCCGGCAGAACCATGCGCAGCAGCTCCTCGTCGCCCAGGATCTGGGCATCGGTGCCGCTGAGCGCCCGCATCTCCTGGACGATGCCCTCGTCGTCCCTGCGGTGCACCGAGTCCTCGCGGTGCCGGGACGGTGCCCGGCGTCCGGAGGCGAACAGGACGGTGGCCACCAGGTCCTTCTCCCGCTCGAAGCGCCGGGCCACCTCGAAGGCCAGGGTGGCCCCCATGCTGTGGCCGAAGAACGCCAGCGGCCGGTCCGACCAGGGCAGCAGGGCCTGGAACACCCGGTCGGCCAGCTCGTCCAGGCTGTCGATGAACGGCTCCTCCCGGCGGTCCTGGCGCCCGGGGTACTGCACCGCTATCACATCCACCCAGGACGGCATCGCCCTGGACAGCGGGAAGAAGAAGCTCGCCGAGCCGCCCGCGTGCGGCAGACAGACCAGGCGGACGGTGCCGTCCTCCTTGGGATGGAAGCGGCGAATCCACAGTCCGTTGTCATCGGTCCTGTCGGTCACGTGCGGTCGTTCCTTCCGGGTGGGTCCAACGGCTCGTAGGGTACGGCGAGATCAGCCGTGCCCCGTCGCGGGCTCCGGCACACCTGGTGCGACCGGTGTCACGCCCTGACGTCCTGGGCGATCACCCGCTCCGCGTTCCGCTCGGCCAGCGCCGTGATGGTGACAAAGGGGTTGACACCCACCGAACCGGGAATCAGCGCACCGTCGTTGACATAGAGGTTGGGGTAACCGCGCACCCGGCCGTAGTCGTCGGTGGCCCGGCCCAGCACACAGCCGCCCAGCGGGTGATAGCAGAAGTCATCGGCGAATGCCTTGGGCGGGGTGCCGAACAGGTCGTAGCGGTAGTGGGTGTGATTGGCCCGGTTGATCCGGCCGAAGAGCGACCGGGCGGCGGCCACCGCGGGGCCGTTCTGGTCCCGTGTCCAGCGCAGTCTGGCCCGGTCGGCGGCCTTGTCGTAGACCAGGGTGCCGCGCTCCGGGTTCCTGGTGATGGCCAGGTAGAGGCTTGCCCAGGTCTCCAGGCCGGCGGGCAGCGGGGCGATCTCCGCGAACACCGGGTTGTCCGGGTTGTCCCAGTCGTCGATGCCCAGCACCGGGATGCACGACTGGCTGGCCCCGGTGGGATGCCAGAGGTGGTTGGCCCGCGCGGTCATCACATTCCCATTGGGGCCCCAGCCGGCACCGATCTCGCCACTGAGGTCCGGCAGGGCGCCGGTCTCCCGGGCGCGCAGCAGCAGTTCGGTGGAGCCCAGGCTGCCGGCGCCCAGGAAGAGATGGCGGCAGCCGATCTCCTTCCGCCGCAGCACCGCGCCCCGTTCGTCCATCTGATCCACCGTCAGCACATAACTGCCGTCCCGCTGCCGATGGATGGCTCTGACCTGGTGCAGGGTCTCGATGGTGACCTTGCCGGTGCCCAGGGCGGCGGCCAGATAGGTCTTGTCCAGGCTGGACTTGCCATGGTTGTTGCCATAGATCACCTCCCCGGCCAGCGCGGACCGGGGCACCTGCCCGTCCGCCTCGCGGCGCATATACCCGAAGTCATAGACATTGGGGATGAACACCGTGCGCAGCCCCGCCCGGCCCGCCTGTTCCCGGGAGACCCGGGCGAAGCGGTACCACTCGGTGGACTCGAACCAGTCCCGGTCCACCTGGTTCACCCGGAGCATGGTGTTGGCGCGCGGGAAGTAACGCCCGTACATCTGCGCAGAGTCGACCCGGGGCAGCACCTGCCGGAGGTACTCGCGTCTGGGCACCACGGCCATACCGCCGTTGACCAGCGAGCCACCGCCCACGCCCCGTCCGACGTACACCGACATATGGTCGTAGTCCACCCGGTCCAGCACCCCCGGGTACCGCTCTATGTTCCGGTTGACCACATCCAGCCACAGAAAGGTGGACAGCGGCGCCTGGGTGCGGGTGCGGAACCAGCTGGAGCGCCGGTCCGGGCAGAGCATCGGACAGAAGACCTGCCCGTCCGGGCCCGGAGCGTTCCATAACCGCCCCATCTCCAGCACCAGGGTGGGCACGCCCGCCTCCCCCAGCCGCAGCGCGCTGACCGCCGCGCCATATCCGGTGCCCACCACCACGGCGGGGACGAACGAGCCGCTTCGCGACCGCTGTTGGGCCACGGCCTCGGGCAGGGCGCTCAGGGTACTCGCTCCGGCGAGCGCGGCCGCGCCCAGCACGGCCCGGCCGAGCAGACGACGACGGGACAGATTCTTTTGTGCCATGAGGGGTTCTGACCTCTCCAAGCCGGTGGACGATGGTCGGCCGTCATGGAAGCAGAAGGACCTTGAAATGACTGCGGACTTCGCCAAGCGGCACAAATCAGTGGCCCAACACCGGTAACCTGCCCCACCCTGGTCACGTGGAACAACCGAAACACCGCATACGCGCCCTGCACACCCCCTCGACCGTCACCGTCTACCAGGCCTACGCCCCCGAGATCGGCCTGCCCGCGGCCCGCGACGGCCGCTTCCCCGCCGCCTGGAAGCGGGACCGGATGACCTGGATCAAGCCGTCCTTCCTCTGGATGATGTACCGCTGCGGCTGGGGCACCAAGGAGGGGCAGCAGACGGTGCTGGCCGTCGAGATCAGCCGGGAGGGCTTCGAGTGGGCGCTCCGCCGCGCCTGCCTGTCGCACTACGAGCCCGCGCTGCACCCCTCCCGGGACGCATGGAAGGCGGAGCTGCGGCGCTCCCCCGCCCGGGTCCAGTGGGACCCCGAGCGCGATCCGCACCTGCGGCCGCTGCCCCATCGCTCCCTGCAACTGGGCCTGTCCGGCGAGGCCGCGGCCCGCTATGCGGACCAGTGGACGGTCGCCATCCGCGATGTCACCCCGCTGGCCGCCGAGGTGCACGCGCTGGTGCGCGCGGGCGACCTGGCGGGGGCGGCACGGCTGCTGCCCGAGGAGCGGCCCTACCCCGCCGGGGATGAGCTGCTGGCCCATCTGCGGCCGTGAACGGGTGAGTTGCGCGTCGTGACCCGTCAGGCGACGCCCCGGAAGGTCCGCCGGTAGGCGTCCGGCGGTACCCCGACCGTCCGGTTGAAATGCCGGCGCAGAGAGGCCGCGGTGCCCATGCCGGTGGCCGCGGCGATGGACTCCACACTGTCATCGGTGGTCTCCAGCAGCTCCTGGGCCCGGTGGATCCGCTGGGTCTGCAGCCAGCGCAGCGGGGTGGTGCCGGTGACCGCGGTGAAGTGCCGGGCCAGATTGCGGGAGCTCATATGCGCCTGCCGGGCCAGGTCCTCCACGGTGAGGGACCGGTCCAGCCGCTCCAGCGCCCAGGGCAGCAGGGTGGACAGCGCGTGGGCGCGGGGCTCGGGCACCGGGGTGGTGACGAACTGCGCCTGGCCGCCCGGCCGGTGGGGCGGGACGACCAGCCGCCGGGCGAGGTCGTTTGCCACCGCCGATCCATGGTCCAGCCGGACCAGGTGCAGACACAGGTCCATCGCGGCGGCCTTGCCGGCCGAGGTCAGCACCCTGCCCTCGTCCACATAGAGCACATCCGGATCGACCCGCACCGCGGGGTAGCGGGCGGCCAGCGCCGCGGCATGCGCCCAGTGGGTGGTGGCCCGGCGCCCGTCCAGCAGGCCGGCCGCGGCCAGCACAAAGGCCCCTGTGCACAGCGAGACCACCCGCGCACCGGCCCGGTGGGCCGCGCGCACCGCCGCCACCAGCTCGGCGGGCGGCTCCCGGTCGATGTCCGCACAGGCGGGGACGATCACCGTATGCGCCGCCGCCAGCCACTCGAGCCCCTGGCCGGGCTCCAGCCGGAGCCATCCGCCTTCGACCCGCGCTCCGGCCGGGCCGCACAGGGTGAACTCATACCAGGGGTCGGCCAGATGGGACCAATCACTCCCGAACACCTCGAAGGGGGCGGCGAGTTCAAAATGCGGCACCCCGTCGGTGACGGCCAGCGCGACAGTGTTCATGTCGGAAACTGTACGGGTCATGGCACTCCCGACACTCGTGGCCGCCGCCCGCCCCCGGGCACGATGTCCACCAGAGAGATCATTCGCACACCGCGGGAGAACCGATGAACACCAGCCGGACGGTGACCGTTTTCGGTGCCTATGGACACACCGGGCGCTTTGTGGTGGCCGAGCTGCTGGACCGGGGCCTGACACCGTTGCTCGTCGGCCGGGACGCCGGCCGGCTCGCCGCCTTCGCCGCCCGCCACCCGGGATGTGAGGCACGGCCGGCGTCGGCGGACGACCCCGCCGCCCTCGACCGGGCCCTGTCCGGCGCCGCCGCCGTGATCAACTGCGCGGGCCCCTTCGCCATGACGGCCGCCCCCGTGCTGGAGGCGGCGCTGCGCGCCGGCATCCCCTATGTGGATGTGACGGGCGAAGTGGAGGCCGCCGCCGACACCTTCGCCGCCTTCGCGGACCGGGCGGCGGCCGCCCGGTGCCCGGTCGTCCCCGCCATGGCCTTCTTCGGCGGGCTGGGCGATCTGCTGGTCACCGCGGCGGCGGGCGACTGGGCGGCGGCCGATGAGGTGTGCCTGGCCTATGCGTTGAGCGACTGGCGCCCCACCTCCGGCACCCGGGCCTCCTCCCGGGTCTCCCGGCAGCGCCGCGACGGCCGCCGCCCGGTGCACACCGACGGCGGCCTGCGGTACCGCACCGGAGAGGCCCCCACCGGCCGCTGGTCCTTCCCGCCGCCGGTCGGCGAGCAGACCGTGCTGATGGAGTGCACCACGGCCGACAGCATCACCGTGCCACGCCATCTGAAGGTCCCAGCCATCCATAGCTGTATGACGGTTGACGCGATCAGGGAGGTGCTGGACCCCGAGGCTCCGCTGCCCCGGGCGGTGGACGACCGGGGCCGCTCGGCGCAGACCTTCCTGGTGGAGGCGGTGGTGCGCGCGGGCGGCCGGGAACGCCGCGCGGTGGCCCGGGGCCAGGACATCTACGCGGTCAGCGCGCCGCTGGCGGTCGAGGCCGTCCAGCGCATGCTCGACGGACGGTCCCGGGTGGCTGGAATCGCCGCACCGGGCGAGATGTTCGACGCCGCCGGCTTCCTGGGCTCACTCTCGGGGCATCTGTCGGTGGAGCTTCCCTAATTGTCGACGGAGACCGTGACGGAGCCGGCCAGCACGCGGTGATCGGAGCAGAGCGCGCCCCCGCACTGGGTGTTGGGGGCGAGGGACTCGGCCGAGTACGGGCCCGCGATCTTGTCCTCGCGGACGAAGATGAAGTCAATCTTCGCTCCGGTGCCACAGGGACCGGCGTCACTGGGATCGGCCTTGCTGACCGTCGGCTCCCCGTAACCGGCGCAGTGGGCCGGGTCGTTGTCGTCCAGCTCATGGTAATGCCCGGTATTGCGGTCGTTGTTGGGCGTGTTCACACCGGCCGAATAGAAGTCGTCCAGCCGGCCCCAGTTGGGCTGCATATTGAAGTCGCCCGCGACAATGGCCGTGTCGCCCTTGGCGTGGTAATCCTCCAGCCGGTCGCGGACAAAGTCGGCCTGGCTCTTCCGGTATTCGTCCACATAGGTCAGATGCGTGGCGCAGAACCTCATATGCGGACTGTCCTGGAGGGCCGCGCACAGAAGCTTGCGCTTCTCCCGCTTGCCGTCGTCGGGAAGCGTGAACCGGTCCGCGGGGCCCAGGGGCCGCTTACTGAAGATCGCGATGCCCTCCTCCTCACCGCCGCACACCGAGTGCCCCGCGGGGTAAGCACCCTCGAAGCGCGCGAAGTTGGTGTCGTCCACCGGCCAGCCGGCGTTCCGGAGGTTGTCCTCCAGCGCCCGGAACTGGCCGGCGCACAGCTCATTGAGCGCGACAAAGTCGGCGTCGCGGTTGCGGATCGACTTGGCGGCCGCGCTGACCATTCCATTGGTGGCCGAGTTGTGGTTCATGGCGTCGCCGGCCACGTTCCATTCCCAGACGGTGTATGTGGCCGTATCGTCCTTGGCATCCGCGGCAAAGGCCGGAAAGGACAGACTCATCGCGGCGAGCACGGCCGCCGTCAAAACCCTCATTGTGCGCACAACGCCCCCCGGGCAGGTCAATTCGCATCAGGAATGCCAGGCATGCATGGTCCACCGGACAGGCAGGGGCGCCAGCACTGGAATGCGACGGGGGCCGGGCGCCGTCGACGGGAACCGGCCCCGTCGCAGGGCCGGTTGAACGACCGCTGATCACGCCGGTGACAGGCACCACCTTGGGCCACCGCGGCCCGGATCGGCAAGTGCGATTCGCCACCACGCCGGGCCGCGCATTTCTTCAAGAAGGCCGGCCCTGCCTCCGCATAGCTTCTGGGTGTGCCCCGGCGCCAAACCCCCATATGACCGCGCCAGGGCACCCATGAAGCAACAGCAGGCAAGAGGAGCGAACGTGTCCCGTATGCGACGGAGTATCCCCGCCCTCGGCGGGCTCGGTGGCCGCCGCTTCAGCCTGGCGGGCATTCCACGGAGCCTGATCCGCCGGGGCGGTCAGCGGATCGGCATTCCCGACACCGTCCTCGCGATCACCAGCCGCTGGATCTCGCTGGTGCCCTCGAAGATGGTGTAGATGGCCGCGTCCCGGTGCATCCGCTCCACCGGGTATTCGCGGGTGTAACCGTTGCCGCCGAGGATCTGCATCGCCTGGGCGGTCACGGACTTGGCGGTCTCGCCGGCGAAGAGCTTGGACATGGAGCCCTCCGCGGCGGTGAACGGCTTGCCCGTGGTGGCCATCCAGGAGGCGCGCCAGACCAGCAGGCGGGCCGCGTCGATGCGGGTGCGCATATCGGCGAGCTGGAAGGCGACGCCCTGGTTGTCGATGATGGGGCGGCCGAACTGGACGCGGGTCCTGGCGTAGTCCAGGGCGACCTCGTACGCGGCCCGGGCGATGCCCACCGCCTGGGCGCCGACCGCGGGGCGGGATGCCTCGAAGGTGGCCATGGCGGCGTTGCCGCCCCGGCCGCCCCGGGAGCCCTGGCCGCCGGCGCCCTCGCGGGCGCGGGCCAGCCGCTCGTCCAGCTTCTCCTTGCCGCCCAGCAGGCAGTGGCCGGGGACGCGCACATCCTCCAGCACCACCTCCGCGGTGTGCGAGGCGCGGATGCCGTGCTTCTTGAACTTCTGGCCCTGGGACAGACCGGGGGTGCCCGGCGGGATGATGAAGGAGGCGTGGCCCCGGGCGCCCAGGCCCGGTTCCACCACGGCCACCACCACATGGACATTGGCTATGCCGCCGTTGGTGGCCCAGGTCTTGGTGCCGTTGAGCACCCATTCGTCCTTGGCCTGGTCGTAGACGGCCCGGGTGCGCATGGCGGAGACGTCCGACCCGGCGTCGGGTTCGGAGGAGCAGAAGGCGGCCACCTTCACATCGCCGGCGTCGCCGTACATCTGCGGGATCCAGGTGCCGATCTGTTCGTCCGTGCCATTGGTGAGGACGCCCACCGCGGCCAGACCGGTGCCGGCGATGGCCAGCCCCAGGCCCGCGTCGCCCCAGAAGAGCTCCTCCAGGGTCATCGGGACGCCCAGCCCGGTGGGATCGAAGAACTGCTGGGCGTAGAAGTCCAGCGAATACAGGCCGATTTTGGCCGCCTCCTGGACCACCGGCCAGGGAAATTCCTCGCGCTCGTCCCACTCGGCGGCCGCGGGGCGCATGACGTCGGCGGCGAAGCCGTGGATCCAGTCGCGGACGGCCTTCTGGTCGTCGTTGAGATCGAGCGCGAATTGTGTCATCTGCCCTCCCGGCCCCACTTACTTGCGGTAACGGGAGTGTGTTACTGGTCAGTAGGTCATGTCAACTCCCCCGGCCCCATGGACTGCTGCCCGTCGGCCGGGTGTTACTTTGCGTTGGCGTTGAGTGAACAACAGGGCAAGGAAACAGGGGCGGGGAGGCACCGGATGGAGACCAGTCACCGGGAAGACCAGCAGCGGGCGACCCAACGGCGGCGCAGAGAACTGCTGGAGGCCGCGGACCGGGTGGTGCTCCGGGACGGGCCCGGTGCGTCGATGAACGCCATCGCCGCCGAGGCGGGCATCACCAAGCCCATCCTCTACCGGCACTTCGGCGACAAGGGCGGCCTCTACCGGGCCCTGGCGGTGCGGCACACCGACGCCCTGCTGTCGGGGCTGCGGGCCGCCCTGGACGCACCGACCGGGCGGCGCGAGCGAGTTGAGAAGACCCTGGACACCTATCTGGCCGCCATCGAGGCCCGGCCCCAGGTCTACCGCTTCCTGATGCACCCGGCCGATGAGGGCCAGCCGGCCGAGCAGAGCTTCGACGTGGGCCGCCACTCCGCCCCACTGCTGCGCAGGATGGGCGAGGAGCTGGCGGTGGTGATAGCCGAGCGGGTCGATCTGGGACCGGACGGGGCCGAGCTGGCCCGCGTCTGGGGCCATGGCATCGTCGGCATGATGCACGCCGCGGGCGACTGGTGGCTGCGCGAACGCCCCTGCCCGCGCGGCCAGTTGGTCAGCCACCTGGCCGACCTGCTGTGGGGGCGGCTGGCCGTCTCCGGCGACCTGGCGGGCGGTCCCGGGTTCTGACGGCCCGCGCGCACCGGCACGGCGCTCACCCTTTCAGGGACGTACGGAGCGCTCCGCCCAGGGCGCGCGCCGCGCCGCCCGCAGCGCCCGGCGCCGCCGCAGCCCGGTCAGCCGGTCGGTGAACAGGCCGCCGTCCAGGTGGTCGCACTCATGCTGCAGACAGCGGGCGAAGAACCCGGTGCCGCTGACCCGCACCGGGCTGCCGTCCAGGGTGAAGCCCTCCACCACGGCCTCGTCGAAGCGCTCGGTGCCCGCCTCGATGCCCGGCAGCGACAGACAGCCCTCCGGTCCGCGCACCCGCACCCCGCCGGTGTGCACCAGGCGGGGGTTGACCAGATGGCCCAGGTGCCGGCGGTCCTCGTCGTCCGGGCAGTCATAGACGAACACCCGCAGCCCGACGCCGATCTGATTGGCGGCAAGGCCCACGCCATGGGCCGCGTACATGCTGGCGAACATCGATTCCACCAGTGCGGCGAGGGAATCGTCGAAGGCGGTGACCTCCGCACAGGGCGTGCCCAGCACGGAATCTCCCAGCAGCCGGACCGGCTGTACAGGTCCGGAACCACCGGGAATCGAGCGTTTGCGCATACGCGCAACCCTACGTTGAGCCGACGGCAGGTTCGGGCCCACGGCCGGACCTCGATAGGCTGAGCCCAGACCGAAGCCTCCTGGCTGGCGATTCGGCGCGGAGGGGGGGCGTTCCAGCGTACGGACCAGGACAGGCTCGGCGCCGGATGCAAGGAGGATCTAGGACGATGGCAGGCAACACTGGGCCGCTGTCGCCGCGCGCCAAGCTGGCCGTAACGGCCGGCAAGGCAGCCGCGGCGGTCTCGCGGGCCGCGGGGCGCGGCAGCGGATCGGTGATCGGTGGCAAGGTAGCCCTCAAGCTCGACCCCGATCTGCTGGCCCGGCTGGCGACCCACCTGGACGTGGTCCTGGTCTCGGCCACCAACGGCAAGACGACCACGACCCGGCTGATCGCCGAGGCGCTGCGCGCCAGCGGCCCGGTGGTGTCCAACGCACTGGGCGCGAACATGCCCGCGGGCATCACCTCCGCCCTGGCCGGCGGCTCGGACGCCCGCTACGGCGTGATCGAGGTGGATGAGAAGTACCTGGCCATGGTCGCCCGGGACGTTTCGCCCAAGGCCATAGCGCTGCTCAACCTCTCCCGTGACCAGCTGGACCGGGCGGCGGAGACCCGGATGCTGGCCGAGAAGTGGCGGGAGGGGCTCACCGGCACCAAGGCCGTGGTGATCGCCAACGCGGACGACCCACTGATCGTGTGGGCCGCCTCCTCCTCGCCCAATGTGGTGTGGGTGGCGGCCGGCCAGGAATGGAAGGACGACGCCTGGTCCTGCCCGTCCTGCGGCGGTGTGCTGCAGCGGCCGGGCGACGACTGGTTCTGCGGTGACTGCGGTTTCCGCCGGCCCACCCCCAGCTGGGCGCTGTCCGGCGACTATGTGCTGGACCCGCATGGCTCGGCCTGGCCGATCCATCTGCAGCTGCCGGGCCGGGCCAACAAGGCCAACGCCACCACCTCGGCCGCGGTCGCCGCCACTTTCGGGGTGCCGCCGCAGGTGGCACTGGAGCGGATGTACCAGGTCCAGGCGGTCGCCGGCCGCTATGACGTGGTGAACTTCATGGGCCGCGAGCTGCGGCTGCTGCTGGCCAAGAACCCGGCCGGCTGGCTGGAGACCTTCTCGCTGATCGACGGCCCGCCCGCGCCGGTGCTGCTGTCGGTCAACGCCCGGGGCGCGGACGGCACCGACACCTCCTGGCTGTGGGACGTGGACTACCCGCGGCTGGCCGGGCACCCGATCTTCGTCATCGGTGACCGCCGGCTGGACCTGGCGGTCCGCCTGGAGGTCGCGGGCCTGGACTTCCGGGTGTGCGAGACCGTGGACGAGGCCGTGCAGGCCGCGCCGCCCGGGCGGATCGAGGTCATCGCCAACTACACCGCGTTCCAGGACCTCCGCCGCCGCGTCGGCAACTGAAGCTCAGGAGAATCACGAGCATGAGCCAGAACAGTCTGCGTGTGGTGTGGGTCTACCCGGACCTGCTCAGCACCTATGGCGACCAGGGCAACGTCCTGGTCCTGGAGCGGCGGGCGCACCAGCGCCGCCTGGACGTCCAGCGCCTGGACGTCCGCTCCGACCAGCAGATCCCCACCTCCGGGGACATCTACCTGATCGGCGGCGGCGAGGACCGTCCGCAGCGGCTGGCCGCCGAGCGGCTGCGCCGGGACGGCGGGCTGAACCGGGCGGTGGCCAATGGCGCCATCGTCTTCTCGGTCTGCGCCGGCTACCAGATCCTGGGCCATGAGTTCATCAACGACCTGGGCCAGCGGGAGCAGGGCCTGGGCCTGCTGGATGTGGTCAGCACCCGGGGCGAGGGCGAGCGCTGTGTCGGTGACGTACTGGCCGACATCGACCCCCAGCTGGGCCTGCCCCCGCTGACCGGCTTCGAGAACCACCAGGGCGTCACCCACCTCGGCCCGACCGCCCGCCCCTTCGCCCGGGTCCGCTACGGCAAGGGCAACGGCACCGGCGACGGCACCGAGGGCGCGTTCAACGACACCGTCTTCGGCACCTATATGCACGGCCCGGTGATGGCGCGCAACCCGCACATCGCCGACCTGCTGCTGAAGCTGGCGCTGGATGTCAACGCGCTGCCGCCGGTGGACGACCGCTGGTACGAGGCGCTGCGCAACGAGCGGATCGCCGCCGCCACGCAGTCCGCCTGACGGACGCCCGGCTCCCCCGCCGCCCTGCCCTTAGTAGGGTGGCGGGGATCCGGCCGGACGACGGGGTCCGGTAGCAGGCCCTGTTGTGAAGGTTTCCCTGTTATGCGCATCGGTGTGCTCACCTCCGGCGGCGACTGCCCCGGGCTCAATGCCGTCATCCGCTCCGTCGTGCACCGCGCGGTCGTCGACCATGGCGACGAGGTCATCGGCTTCCGCGACGGCTGGCGTGGTCTGCTGGAAGGCGATCACCGCCCGCTCGACCTGGAGGCGGTGGCCGGCATCCTGGCCGCCGGCGGCACCATTCTGGGCTCCTCCCGGGTACGGCCCGAGCAGCTGCGGGACGGTGTGCGGCAGGCCAGGGACCATATCGCCGAGCTGGGCATCGACGCGGTGATCCCGATCGGCGGCGAGGGCACCCTCAAGGCCGCCCGGCTGCTGTCCGACGCCGGTCTGCCCATCGTGGGCGTACCCAAGACCATCGACAACGACATAGCGTCCACCGATGTCACCTTTGGCTTCGACACCGCCGTGGGAGTGGCCACCGAGGCCCTGGACCGGCTGAAGACCACCGCCGAATCGCACCAGCGGGTGCTGATCGTCGAGGTGATGGGCCGGCACACCGGCTGGATCGCCCTGCACTCCGGCATGGCCGCCGGCGCGCATGCCATCGTTGTGCCCGAACGCCCCTTTGACATCGATGAGTTGACCGCCATCGTGGGCAAGCGCTTCGAGGCCGGCAAGCGGTTCGCCATTGTGGTGGCGGCCGAGGGCGCCAAGCCGCGCCAGGGCTCCATGGCCTTCGAGACCGGCGGCACCGATGTCTATGGGCATGAGCGGTTCGCCGGAGTGGCCCGTCAGCTGGCCGGTGAGCTGGAGCGGCGGCTGGAGAAGGAGGCCCGCCCGGTCATCCTGGGCCATGTGCAGCGCGGCGGCACCCCCACCGCCTATGACCGCGTCCTCGCCACCCGGTTCGGCTGGCACGCGGTGGAGGCGGCGCACGCGGGCGCCTTCGGGATGATGACGGCGCTGCGCGGCACCCGGATCACCCTGGTACCGCTGGCCGAGGCGGTGGAGCGGCTGAAGACGGTGCCGCACGAGCGGTACGACGAGGCCGAATGCGTGCTGTGAGCCACTGGCTCGGTTGACGCCCCCGGCCACAGCCCCGGCCGGGGGCGTCACTACTCTGGTCCCGGCGCATTGGTCCGAATTGGGAGAGAGTGGATGGATCACAGCGGGCATCACGGCATGATGATGGACATGCCGCCGTTCACGCTGGGACGGGGCCTGGAATTCAGCGGCGACCCGTTCTTCATGACCGGCTGCCTGCTGGGTGTGGCCCTGTACGGCTGGGCCGTGGTGCGGCTGTGGCGGCGCGGGGACAGATGGCCCATCGGCCGGGTGGTGGCGTTCGTGCTGGGCGTGGCCACGGTCTGGCTGGTGATGTGCACCAAGCTCAATGACTACGGCATGGTCATGTTTAGCGTGCACATGGTGCAGCACATGGTGATCAGCATGCTCTCGCCGATCCTGATCCTGCTGGGCGCGCCGGTGACGCTGACGCTGCGCGCCCTGCCGGCCGCCGGGCGCGGCCGTACCGGCCCGCGTGAGCTGCTGGTGAAGCTGCTGCACAGCCGCTATATGCGGATCATCACCCACCCGGCGTTCACCATCCCGCTGTTTATCGCCAGCCTCTACGCGCTGTACTTCTCCCCGATCTTCGACTTCCTGATGGAGAGCAAGGTCGGGCATATCGCGATGATGGTGCACTTCCTGGCGGTGGGCCTGGTCTTCTTCTGGCCGATCATGGGCGTGGACCCGGGTCCGCACCGGCCCGGCTATGTGATGCGGATGCTGGAGCTGTTCGCGGGAATGCCCTTCCACGCGTTCTTCGGCATCGCCCTGATGATGGCCTCGGAGCCGATGATCGGCACCTATAAGCACCCCATGGCCTCGCTGGGCATAGACGCGCTGGACGATCAGAAGGCGGGCGGCGGCATCGCCTGGGCGTTCAGCGAGATCCCCTCGGTGCTGGTGCTGCTGGCGCTGGTCTACCAGTGGTACCGCTCGGAACAGCGGCAGGCCAGGCGCTCCGACCGCGCCGCGGAGCGGAACGGTGACAAGGAGCTGGCCGAATACAACGCCTATCTGGCCTCGCTCCAGGCGCGCGGGCGGTGACGCGGTTCGCCCCCTGAGCGCTATGGCGGGACGGACCGCGGCGGGGAGACGATGTCCCCAGGCCGCGGTCCGCGCATATGTTCCCCCAGGAGGTGCTCGATGCCCGGCTCGACAAAGGCGATGGCATGGCTGACGGCGGGCGGTCTGGTCGTGGTGACCGCCTATTCGGTGGCGATGGGCAGCAACGGCTGGCTCTGGTTCGGCTGGGTGGTGCTGATGCTGACGACCATAGGGGCGCTGGTGGCCCAGCGGCCCTCCGGATGAGCTCTCGTCCGGCTCGCTGGAACCGGCCGGCTAGAAGCGGAAGACCGCCCCGGTCGCCGCGTCGAGTTCACAGGCGTTGGGGTAGTCCTTGCGCCAGTGCAGCGCCGCCCCGTGCCAGTCGCCGTCGGCGGTGGCGGTGACCGGCTCGTACTCCCGGGTGCACAGATGGTGGTCTCCGGCCAGCGCGTCCAGCCGGCCCTGGGCGGCGGTCAGGCTCGCACAGGCTTCGGCGGCGTGCGGGTGGTGGGCGCGGGGCGGGCTGGGGCACACCAGCTGCAGCCCGCGGATCCAGGTGTTCCGGGCCCCCGAGACGGTCAGGAAGAGCTTGTCCCGCTCCTGGCCGGCGGCGGCCGAGGGCCGGGCCGGGGCGAGCAGGACGGTGGCGGCCGCCGCCACGGCGACCGTGCGACGTACGGACATCTCCATGCCTCCTTTGTTCCGGGCGGACCGGCGCCGCGCGAGCCGTCGCGGGGCGGCCCGGCGCGCTCACCGGCCGCAGCGGCGGGATCCCGCCGCCCTTCGCCGCGTCAGGGCACCGCACCGCGCCCCGCCTCGGCCCGGCAAGCCGCCGCACCGGCCCATCGCCCGGCCGGCACCCGGCGGCCACTCGAACGGCCCTGGTCACCGGACGAAAATCCATTCCCCGGCGTATGAGGTGAACCCCGCCTCCCCGGCCCCCACCCACACCTCTCAGGAGGCACCCGCCCATGCGCAAGATCCCCACTCTCTTCCGCCGCGATCCCGACGACCGCCGCCATGTCCTGCCCGAGGTGGCTCCCGGCTGTGAGTGGGTGGTCGCCGGGGAGGGCATGGCCACCCGGAAGTACGACGGCACCTGTGTGCTGCTGGACGAGTGGGGCGCCTGGTGGGCACGGCGCGAGGTGAAGCCGGGCAGGACCGCGCCGCCGGAGTACCGGCCGGTGGAGACGGACGAGGTCACCGGCAAGACGGTCGGCTGGGAACCCATCGCCCGTTCCTCCTTCGCCCGCTTCCACGCCGAAGCCCTTGCGGGGCACGGTGGTTCACCGGCGCCCGGTACCTATGAGCTGGTGGGCCCGAAGATCAACGGAAACCCCGAGCGGGCCGGGAGCCACCGTCTGATCGCCCATATGACGGCCGAGGAGTACGCCCTGCCGGACCGCACCTTCGCCGTCATCCGGGACCGGGTCCGGGCGATGCACGCGCTGGACGGCTGCGAGGGGATCGTCTTCCACCATCCCGATGGCCGCATGGCCAAGATCAAGGCCCGGGACTTCCCTTCCCCCTGAGCACAACTCCCTTGAGGGTTACGGACGTTGCGCCAACTCCTTGATACCCACAAGGGGTCAGCGCACGGCCCGCCATCGCCGGAGAGGATGAACATACAGCTCTCCATCCCAACAACGGTTTTTCATACGCAAGACTCTCTCTTGCCAGAGCTTTTGCCTGGCTCCCCCCATCACCATGGAGAGAGCAATGAGCATCCGCAACGCCACCGCAGTGACCGTCATGGCCGCCGCCGCCCTCGGCGCCGGAGCCGCCGCCGCCACCGCCGACCAGGCCCATGGCGCCACCGAGAAGTCCCCGGGCGTGGCGGCCGGGAACGTGGTCCAGGTCGCGCCGCGCGTCTCTCCCAACGTCGGCGGCAATGTGATCTCGGTCGTCGGTATCGGCAACCTCTCGCACGGCAACACCCTGGTCAACAAGTAACCGACCTCGGTCCCAGCCGCCGAGGGCGCCGCGGGCGAGGAATCGTGCCTGCGCGCAGGCCGTGTGCTTCGGGTGCTTCCCCACCCGGGGCACACGGCCCCTCGCGCCTACTCCGGCAACTCCCTTACCACCCGGGCCGGATTGCCCACCGCCAGCACCCCCGCCGGCACATCCTTTGTCACCACGGACCCCGCACCCACCACAGCGTTCTCCCCGATGGTGACTCCGGGACAGACAATCACCCCGCCCCCGAGCCACACATTGTCCCCGACAACCACCGGCTCCGCCCGTTCCCAGCCGGCCCGGCGCCGCTCGGCGTCCAGCGCGTGCGAGGGCGTCAACAGCTGGACGTGGGGCCCGATCTGCACATCACGTCCAATGCTGATGGGCGCGGCATCCAGGAAAACCGCCCCGAAATTGACGAAGGTCCCGGTGCCAATGCTGATCCCGTACCCATAGTCACAGAAGAACGGCGCCCGGATCCGCACCCGTTCGCCCATGGCCCCGAGCAACCGCTCGAGAATATGCCTCGGTTGACCGGCCCCAGGCGCGTTATACGCATCACATAACTCAATCCGCCGCTGAGTGTCCTCCTTGAGCTCAGGATCGTCCGGCAGATACCAGTCACCGGCCAGCATGCGTTTCTTGTTCTCACCCATGCGACTCCTCTCGTTCGTCCTCATTGCTCCCCCAGCGGGTGGTAGGGCGATACCAGGAGGTATTCCGGCTCCTCCGCCCCGTCGTACCCACCTCCCCGCACCAGCATGAACTGGAACCCACGCGGACATGGACCATCAGCATGGTCACGCCGGACCGCGGCCGCCACGAACTCCCGGAGCACGCGGTAGACGGGAAGCGCCGTCACATCGGCCGATGTCCCCAGATGCGGTATGAGTTGAAGGGCGAGGTCGAACAACGCCTTGTCGCGGCGCCGTTCCGGGAACCATACGGTCTGGAGCCAGTCGCGCTCACGGATGCGGTTGGTCTCCGCCCAGGCCGAACGCTCCCGGTCGGCGGTGAGCACCCGGTACAGCAGGTGCATATCGTGCCGGGCCGGTTCCGGGGCGAAAAACCGCCAGTCGGGTATCACCACGCCGAATGGGTCATGCTTTCTGAACCGGTCGAACAGCCGGTTGGGGTGCTGACTGAGCAGGGTGACACCCAGCCAGGCGGCCACCGCGGCGATCACGGCCGGTTCCACCGTCCTGCCCAGGACATCACGGCGAAAGTCCTTACGGCATACGGGCATTGCCCGCCACCTCCGCCAGAAATTCGGTGATCAACCCGGCCACCGCACCCGCATGCCGGCGATCGGCCAGCACCCCGTGGTGGTCCGCCCCTTCGATCAGATGCACCTCGCCGAAGGGCGCGGACGCAGCCAGTTCCCGGTGCAACTCGGCATGGACCGGCTGCTCCTCGGCGGTACGGCCCGCGGTGACCACCAGCGCGGGAACGGCGACCTTCGGCTCCGTCCCGTCGAAGGCGCCGAACTCCCGTTCCACGGCCCGCCATTCCCGCCGGGCCGCCCTCCAGGTCCGGGCATCCCGGTAATGCGCCTCGGCGAACGGCCGGATGTCGTGCGGCAGTTGCCCCAGCCACGGGGGCGGTTCCAGCAGCGGGCCCAGCCCGGCCCGGAGCGACTGCGGCAGCAGCAGCCCGCCCTGTGTCAGCAGGGCCGCTCCCCGCGCCTGGCCCGGGGAGCGCCGCAGCTCGCCGGGGTGGCTGGTATCCACCAGCACCATGGCCCGCACCCGGTCCCCAAGCCGCTCGGCGGCGAGCATCGCCAGGTACCCGCCGAGCGAATGCCCCACCAGAACCACCGGCCGTCCGTCGGCCACATGCTCCGCCAGCTCGGCGAGGTCGGCGGCCGCGCCACCCGGGCTGAACTCCGCGCCGTGCCGCGCCCGGCTCGGCCCGTACCCCGCACGTTGGTAGGTGACCACACCACCCTGCCAACCCAACTCCCGGACCAGCCAGGCCCAGTGCGCCGACGAGGTACCGAGCCCGTTCTCCAGCACCAGCACCGGCTCGTCCCGGTTGCCCGCCGGGACCGCCGTCCCCGCCCACCGGTAGACCAGGGTGCCGCCCGACGATGTGACCAGCCGCCGCTCCCCGCCCAGCCCCCGGTCCACCAGGCGCTCGCCACGCCGGCGACGCACCTGCGCGGCCCCGAAACCGGCGACGGCAAGGGCGCCGAAGGCCACCGGAACCGCATCGCTGCGCCGCTCGGCCGGCCCGCCCCGCACCGACCGGGTCCTCGGCCCGGTCGCATAGAGTACGGCCGGATAGGTCGAGGAGAACGCCCAGAAGAACCGCCCCAGCCCCATGACCCGGGCGTTGACCAAGTGGAACGCGCCCATGGAGCCGCACAGCCAGGGCGCCAGGCGACCGCCTCGGAGGAAGACCGCGGGAAACCCGGCCTCCAGGGCCAGCACACCATGTGCCAATGCCCGGCTGAGCCGCGGGTGCCGGGTGAGGAACGCCCAGGTCCCCCGGTCGCCGTAGGTCAGCGTGCGGGTCACACCCGGCAGCGCTTCGCCGCTGCGCCAGGTCCGGCTGGGGAACTTGGCGAACCCCGAGACGGTGTATGACATCACCGACTGAAGCGCCACCGCCCATAGACAGGCGTCCACCACCCGGGGCCGCCGCTCACCGGCCCTGGCCACCGCCGACAAGGACTGGACCAGAAAGGAGACTTGATCGGCGCCATCGGTGCCGAAGAGCTGCCGGGGGTACAGCAGCACCTGCGTCCCCGCCAACGCCGCGTCGGCCACCGCCCGCGTCCGCCGCGGCAACGGCAGCCATAGCGCGGCCGCGGCCGTGGCCCGCCCGATGTGCAGTGCCCGTGTCACACCCGGCGCACTGACCACATCGAGCACGCGCCGCACCCCGGTGGGCATCCGGACGAACACATTCCGTGTGGTGGCCCAGTGGTTGACCCCGCCTGGCCCGCGGTCCGATTCCCGCGTGAGGTACTCCAGGCTCGCGATCAGCTGCGTCACGGCACTGATCCGCTCCATCGCGGTCACCGCCTGCGCCCTGCCCAACACCGCTGCGAACGGTCGGTGTCGGGCGCGTATCGGTCGGCGCATGGGCGTAGGGACTCCTCGTTCCTCGTCGCTTCCTGAACGGTTCCTCGGACGAAGCCGCGTGCCGGTGCGCATCGCCTCGCACACCGGCACGCGGTATACCGCTGTCGTCAGTAGTGGATCGGCACCCCGGCCGACGCGGTCGCGGCGACAAGGGCAGCCACATAGGCGACCTGCGCCTGGCTCGACAGCACCGGCACCGACGCCGTTTGGTGCAGGGCGGTCTCCGCGTTCTCCAGGGGGAGATCCGCGAGCGTATCGTCACCGTTCACTCTGTCCAGCAGCGGAGAAGACATGGCCACACCTCGCAATGCGCATACAGGGAAGGGGAGTACGCGCCGCTCCGGGAGCGGCGGCATGCGCCCGAGTATGGGAATGGCACAGGCGGGACGTCAACTGCCGGGAGCGACGGTCGGGTTGCGCAGCTCCCGGCCGAGCCGCTCACCCCGCGTGCCCGGCCCGGGCGGCCGGCCGGGCACCTTTACCTGTTCGAGGCTTCGGTGGCTGGCGCCGAACCGGCCATGCCGGGGGTGGAACGAGTCAATTCGCCGGTGCCTGGGGCGTCCTGTCATGGCGTGGACGGAAGTGAGGCCGTCCGCATGCCCGGCTTCAACAGGTGTCAAACAGGATCACCGAGCGGCTGATGCTTCCGCTGGTCCGCCCGGGGCCGACAGCGCGATACTCGCCCTGCTCACATGGTGGACCGGCTGTGCTGCGGCCGGGAAAACACCCTCCTGACGACACCGGGTGCCCGCCATGTGCAGGCGCGCTGGGCGCGGGTCCGCCTTGGTTCCGGGTCTTGGGTGACGGAGACGACGCGCATCGAGGAATGGCTCGGTGAGGACCTGCGGCTGATCGGCAACCGTGCCGGTCCTGCCCCCGTGACACGCGGCCTGAAGGCCGGCCGCGAGTGGACCCGGCACTGGCCAGGACTTCAGCGCTGCTGCGGCCCGTCGCTACCGCTACGACCCGCACGCGGTGGGCCCGGCCGGCCGCAATGCCTGCCGGGGCTCGCAACGCTGATCCGCGTCCTCCCCATATCCACCCATGTCCCATTGAATATGCGGGGCATCGCCACCGACATCCCGGGCCTGCCCATCGCCGTCGCCGTGATCGTGGCTGCCGCAACGCGCCCCGGCGGAAAAGGGGTTCAGCGCTTCTCAGACGGTGGAGGAAGGCGACCGGCAGCCCATGGCCCTGGCCCGGCGAGCGCGCCGGATGCCGGGGCTACCGGAGGCCATCACCCGCTGGCGGCGTCCCACCCCGGGACCGTCGGCAGTACCCTCTCGGCGACGCGGAGCAGCACCGCGTCGTCCGGCACCCCGCCGTCCGCGCGCCACAGGGCCACCTCGAAGGAGCCGCCGCTGTCCTTTGTGTCCCGGGCCACGGTGAGGCCGCGGGCCGGGACGCCGGGACCACTGCTGGTATCGCTCCCGTCGAGGCGGAACCTGATGCTGATGGTGCGGTCCGAGTAGAAGACCGCCGGGCGGCCCAGAACCGTCTGCTGCCGCGTGCCCTCTCTCAGCAGCGCGGTGGACCCGGCCACGGGAAGACGGTCGTAGGAGGCCGACAGCGCCACGGTGTAGGTCCCGAACTCGACCTGGGCCGAAGGCGTGGCGATCTCCTCGCCGTTGGCCAGCTTGACGGAGCCGCCGCTGCCGGCGGCGGTCTTCGCGGTCTCCCCCGGCATGCCCAGCAGTTCAGCGAGGTCGGGTCGGTTCAGCGCCTCGCACAGTTGCGCCCCGGAGACCCGCCGGGACGCCTTCCCGGGTTCTCCTGACGCCTTCTCGGACTCCCCGCCCGAGCATCTGGCAGGCCGCGGGTCACTGTCCGAAGACGATGTCTTCCCGAACGCCCACAGCCCAACGCAGAGCGCCCCTATCACCGCCACAGCCGCGACGGCCTGTCCCCACGCGCCCGCGCCCTTTCCGGGCGCGCCGATATCGTCCGCCATTCCCCCACCTGGCCTGATCCCCCGATACATGACCGGGGGACCCTAACCCGTGATCATCAGCCAGACAAGACTGATGGCCGTCGCCACGGTGCCAACCTCAGCCGGCGTACCAGACCCCAACTTGCCCTGGATTCCGGTGAACCGGCACAGCACATCCAGGCGAGAATCCTCCAGGTGGGGCGGCGCCATCACTAGATGACTGATTCCAAGGGCTGGGGAAGGCGGAAAGCCCGTGGCGGTGTCCTGAAGCAGCGAGTAGCGTCCAGGCTTTGATGACTGACTCCTGGGACACCATCGCCGATTGGTACGCGAGACTGCTGCGGGCCGGCTCCGCAATACACGACTTCAATCGTGACGTCCTGCTTGAGCACCTCCCCGAGGGACCCGGCGGTCGGCGCGTTCTCGATCTCGGCTGCGCCGAAAGCATCATCGCCCGCACAGTGGCCGCGCGCGGCGCCTCCGTCGTGGGTATCGACCCATCACCGCGCATGATCGAACATGCGAGGGCCGCCCACCGGGTCGTCGGCGACTACCTCGCCGAAGGATTCTGGCGCTCGGACAACCCTGAGGGCGCCCGCCGAGCCGGCAGCCAACACCGGACACTGTCCAGGTACCTCACGGCCCTGACCCGCCACGGTTTCATCTTGGAAGCCACCACCGAGCCGGTCCCAAATGCCCAAGTTGCGGCCGCGTAGCGCTGACTTGGGCTCCCTCACCACAGCGTCCCGCGCCCATGGCCGCGGCGGCACGCCGACACCTCACCCGCCAGACAGAGAAGGCACGCCCATGCTGACCCGTCCCGCGCACCGAGCCCCAGACCGCCGAGCCGTAGTGATCGGCAGCGGACTGGCCGGCATGCTCACCGCCGCCGCCCTCGCTGACCATGCCCAGGTCACCCTCCTGGAGCGGGACCGGCTACCCGAGGCCCCGGCACCCCGCAAGGGCCTTCCGCAAGCCCGGCATGCGCACCTTCTGTGGTCCGGCGGCGTCCGTGCCATCGAAGGAATTCTGCCCGGCATAACCGAGCATTGGATCAGGGCAGGAGCGCGCCGTATCCCCCTGCCCACCGGCCTGGTCAGTCTCTCCGCCCAGGGGTGGCTCCGGCGCTGGCCCGAGATGCAATACCTCATTGCCTGCTCCAGGGACCTGCTGGACTCCGTCGTCCGGGAGCAGATCCTGCATCTGGACATCACGGCTCGGGATGGCGTGGAGGCAGTCGGGCTCATCGGGAGCCCTCGCAACGTCACCGGAGTACGCATCCGGAACGTAGCGACCGGCCAGTTGGAGGACCTGGACGCGGATCTGGTCGTAGACGCCGGCGGCCGTGGATCGGCCGCTCCCAAGTGGCTTGCCGGTCTTGGGATTCCGGCCCCGCACGAGAAGACGGTGGACTCCGGCCTGACCTATGCCACCAGAGTCTTCCGCGCGCCTGTGGGCACCGATAACTTCCCTGTTGTCAACGTCCAGGCCGATGCCCGTCAGCCGGTACCCGGCAGAACAGCCACTCTGGTCCCCATTGAAAATGGTAGATGGCTGGTCACACTCTCCGGCACCAGGGGCGGCAACCCGCCCAAAGACAACGCACAGTTCGAGCAATTCGCGAGAAGTGAAGTGCGGCACCCCATCGTCGCCGATCTTATCGCCGCCGCCGAGCCACTCACCGATGTCCAGGTGACACACAGCACCGTCAACCGCCGGCGACACTTCGAACAACTCGGCTCATGGCCTGCCGGGTTCATCGTCCTGGGCGATGCCGTGGCAACCTACAACCCCATCTACGGGCAGGGCATGTCCGTCGCCGCACAGAGCGCGGCCGCCCTGCGAGACGCGGTGCGCTCGCGTGGCTTGGGAGACAGGAATCTGGCCCGTGTCATACAGAAGGCCATCGGCCGCCTGGTCAAAGGCCCCTGGGAGTTGGCGACCGGCCAGGACATCCTCTATCCCGGAGCCGTCGGCCCACAACCTCCCGTCGCGGCACGCCTGCTGCGCGGCTATATGGACCGGCTTATGCGTACTGCTACCGGCAGAGCGGCCACTTGCCACGCTCTCCTGGACACGATGACGCTCTCCGCTCCGATCTCCCGCCTGCTGGCGCCCACAGTGGCCATCGGAGTGCTGCGCGGCCCACGGCTGGATCCGCCGGCCGAGCCACCCCTGACGGCAGCCGAAATGAAGCGGGCCGGGCTCGGACTCCCCTCCACCGCCTAGGGCGCGTACCGGGCCGTGATCAATGAGCATCGCGGCTTGCGGGGCGGGTGTCCGCCTGGGGTACGGGGCCCGGCTATCTGCGGCTGCGCCGGGTGCGCGTGAGTGACCGCAAGTGCTGTCGCAGGCCGGCAGCGGCGGGGCCCGAGGGCCCCGGCCGGGTGCCCGCGGGGATGGTGTGTCAGACCATGGCGAGCCGGCTCACCAGCAGCTCCACCCTTGGCTCGGCGTCCCCCAGCGGCAGTCGTCCCGCCCGGGTCAGGGTGGCCAGCCCGTGCAGGGCCGCCCAGAACACCTCGGTGAACAGCCCCGGGTGGACGCCATCCCCGGCGACCTCGCCGAGGCTCTCCAGCAGGGCGGCGAAGGCATCCTTCAGCGGCTCGGGGGTGTCCTCCTTCGCGAACGCCAGGCCGCCGTCGAGCTCGAACATGGCGTCATAGACCGCCGGGTTGCGCTCGGCGAAGTCGAGGTAGGTGCGGGCTAGGGCGGTGACCCGGGCGCGAGGACCGTCCACGGCGGAGGTCGCGGCCCGCAGCGCCGCAGCCATCTCGGCGGCACCCTCGAGGGCGACGGCGCCGATGATCTCGCGCTTGCCGCGGAAATGGCTGTAGAGGACGGGCTGGCTGTATTCGATGCGCTCGGCGAGCCGGCGGGTGGTGACCGCGTCCCAGCCCTGCTGCTCGGCGAGTTCGCGGGCCGTCGCCACGATGAGGCGTTCCCGCTCCGCCCGTTCGCGCTGCTTGCGTTCCTGTACCGACATGAATCGATCCTAGCATTGCTAGATAATCGAGCAGCGGCAGTACTAGCGTTGCCTCATCTGCTAGCGGCGCTAGTTCTCAGGAGAGGTCATCATGCTCAACGCACTCGAGGTGTTCACCACCGTGGTCGTCGGCGTGATGGTGGGGGTGGAGTTCTCCGTCGCCTTCGTCATCAACCGGATCCTCGACGCACTCCCCGGAGACAGTGGCCAACTCGGCCGCGCCCACGGGGGCCGGATGCTCGGCGCCGTGATGCCGGTCTGGTACATCACCTCGCTCGTCCTCGTCGCGGTCTGGGCCATCGCCGGATGGCACCACCACGGCACCGGCCTCGTCGTCACCGCCGGCGCGCTGCTGATCCTCAGCGTGATCATGTCGATCCTGCTGCTCGTCCCGATCAACAACCGGGGCAAGACATGGACCCCCGAGAACCGGCCCGAGGACTGGAAGGAGCAGATGAACCGCTGGGACCGCTTCCACTACATCCGCGTCGCCGTCATCATCGCCGCCTTCGCCCTGCTGGCCGCCGCCCTCGCCTGAGCCCGCGGGCCGACACCGCGCAGGTGGCGCACGATCCCCACTTCCCGGGCGGCAGCGGGCCACCGAAATCCCGGCATCCGGGAATGCAGCTGCCGCTCAGAGCGCGCAGGATCCAGATCGCCGAAGGCGCGCGGGTGACGCCCGCGACACGTCCGGCGCCGGTGAGCCGATACCGACCAGCGTCACGCCGCTGGCGGAAACGATGGGACACCGCCGGACCGCGCCCTCGAACTGCCGGCGCAACCGCTCGGAGTACGGGCCATACTCGCCGACCGGCCGGTACGGATCGGGGACGGCTCGGTGAACTCCCGCTCCACATCGGTCAGTTGCGCACACGTCACGCAGGACGGTCCACCGAACCGAAGATCAGTCCGAGGGGAGAACCCGCTCATCAGGGTCACGGCCCATATGCCGCGAGCAAGGCACCGGCTTCCCCACACGCGACCGAGCTCGGGAGGCCGAGGAGTTGGCCGCAGCGTCACCCCGGATCGTTCCGGGTTCGCCGCGCAGCCCGCGCATGCGTGACTGAGTACCGAAGGTGCTCGGCCATGGGGCAGAGCCAACGGTTCAATGGCCGGAGGATCGGTTGCCAGCTCATAAACGAGCACAGGACAGGGTGATCCCAGCCGTGGCACCCGGACCGTCGTCCGGGGCCCGGTCCACACCCACGCTGGCGGCCCGACCGAAGTTGCCATCGGCCTGCGGGCCAACTTGGGGATCCTGTCGTTGTTCCTCCCCGACGGATCCGCTTATGTCTGCGAAGGCCGTCCCGGTGCTCCGCCCCGGTGTCAAGACGCGCCAGTGCAAGGGGCCATTTCCCCTGGGGTGACCGTCGTACCGAGCCGCTGGCTCGTCCACGGCTCGTCGGAGCCGGCCACTGCAGCCCAGGCGATGACTTGCGCCCAGGAAGTACACCTGACACCTCAGGAAGTGATCATGAAGAGACATATGAAGAAAGCCGCGAAACTCCTCACCACGCCGGCTGTTGCCCTGGCTCTCTTAGCGCCCTTCCTCACCGCCACCCCGGCAAGCGCCGCGACGACCGACGCCTATACCTTCACCAACCCGGACGGCACCCTCAACGCGACGGGCAACGGCGACGGAAACCAGATCTCCGTCACCCCCGACGGCACCAACTACACAAACTGGCGCTTGATCAAGCTCGGTGCCCCCGGCACGTTCAACATCGCCAGCACCTCTTCCGGGAAGTGCATCTACGCCTCCCAGCCCGCCATACAGCAGTCCTGCGGCCAGGACGGCGAGCAATGGCACTTCCGCCCCGTCGACGGCAAGCCCAACACCTTCGGCATCGTCCGCCGCGACGACAGCAGCGGCACAGAGTACTGCATGGACAACCGGGGTGGCCTCCATCTGTGGGGCATCCTCGCCCAGCCCAACGGGTGTGACGGCAGCGCGAGCCAGGAATGGACGATCCCCGCCTCGAAGGCGGCCGAGGCCAGGAGTCTCGCGCTCGACTACTACAGCGACCTGTGTTCCAAGAAGACCTCCACCTGCTCGTGGACGCAGAAGTCCGAGGGCCAGCCCGAGGTACTGCCCCGCCAGCCCGCCTCGTCGGTCTGGTACAACGACACCAGCACCACGATGAAACAGATTTTCACCACGATCTACCACTCCGGCTGGGCCCAGTCCTACTCGGTGGGACTGGCATCGTCGGTCGGTGTCTCCACCCCGGTCCAGGCCATGATCAGCAGCCAACTGACCGCGACGCAGACGTACATCTCGGACGAGTCGACGATCAACGGGATCGCAGTCGACGTCCCACCCAAGAATTACGCCTGGGTCGACTTCGCAGCCGTCGGCAAGAAGGTCACCGGCACCTGGACCTTCGACAACGACAACCAGCCGTGGACAACAGACGCCACCGTCACCGTCCCCGTCATCAACTCGTCGGCCGGCTCGACGATGTATGTCACCCACACCAGCACCAACCCGCCGGGCAGCGACACCACCAGCCCGGACGTGAAGCCTGCTGCCCTGGCGAAGACCGCTTCGGGCACCGTGGACCTTCCGGCAGGGGCAAAGCTGGCCACCGTACAGGGCGGCATCCGGGTCAGTGACGCGGACGGCGCCACCATCGCCACCGTGCAGCCCGGCACTGTCACGGACACGAACGGTACGGCCCACAAGGTCGACCTTGCGGTCAACGGCACCACCGTCACCCAAACCATCGAAGGCGTCACCGGCGAGACCGTCACCGGCACCATCTCGCCCCCGACCTTCTCCCTGGGTACCACTGCTGCCGCCTCCCCGGCCGCCGTGAAGAAGACGGTCAAGATGCTGATGACGGCGTCCTTCAAGGCATCGCCCACTTCCACGAGCAGCGATGCCCACGACAAGTGCATGGCCAAGCACATCGGCACCGGCATCGCCGGCGGAGCCCTCAAGGGCCTCTGGGGCGGTCCCGAGGCAGCAGCCGGCGGGATGCTCCTGGGTGCGGTCACGGGCATCGCCTCGGGCATCATCAACTGCCCGAAGTAGTCTGACCCGCATCACCTGAACCACTGACGTCCCCCGCCTGGTAAAGGCAGTTTGGGTGGTCGCCGAAAGCGGGCGGGCCGGGCGACGCAGTCGGCTGTTGCCGGCGCGGTTGGTCGTGTGCTTCGTGCCGGCGATGTACCTGTTCTTCGGGCAGGGCTATGAGGAGGTCGCACGGCTGCTGGGCGAGGAAATCGGGGCTGGGCGGCGGTCGTAGCGGGTGCCGACGACCGCCGCGATCGGCCGGGCCCGTCGGCAGCAGCCACTACACGCCACAGTGCCCCGGAGCAATAGCCCCGGGGCACTGACGGCAATCACTGACTAAGCGTCAGCTGGCAACCTTCGGCATCGGCGTGGCGTGCGGCGTGCACACCACGTCCTTGGCGTCGACCTTGCCGGTCAGCAGGTAGCTGTCCACGCGGTCGTTGATGCAGGGGTTGACCAGGCCGGTGACGCCGTGCGAACCGGCGCCCTTCTCGGTGATCAGGCGGGAGCCCTGGAAGCGCTTGTGCAGCTCGACGGCGCCGGCGTACGGGGTGGCGGCGTCACGGGTGGACTGGATGATCAGGGTCTGCGGCAGGCCCTTGTGGGTCTTGACATCCAGGGGGTTGAGCTGCGGACCCTTCCAGGTGGCGCAGGGCAGGTTCATCCAGGCGTTGGACCAGGTCATGAACGGGTACTTCTTGTTCAGCCGGGTGTTGTCCTGGTCCCACTTCTTCCAGCTGGTGGGCCACTTGGCGTCGGCGCACTCCACGGCGGTGTAGACCGCGTTGCCGTTCTCGGCGGTGGCGGCACCGGCCTGGTCCGGACCGGCGGCGTCCACCAGGGCCTTGGTGTCACCGGCGCGGAACTTCTGCCAGGTGGTGGCGACCGGGATCCAGGAGGAGTCGTAGTAGGCGGCGCTCTGGAAGAAGTTGATCAGCTCGGCCGGGCCGACCAGCCCGCCGATCGGCTTCTTCTTGGCCTGGGCGCGCAGCTTCAGCCACTCCTGGTGCACCTTGGCCTGGGTGTTGCCGATGTGGAAGAAGGAGTCGTACTTGGCGACCCAGCCCTCCCAGTCCTTGAAGCGGCCCTCGAAGGCGATGTCCTGCTCGAGGTTGGCCTGGTACCAGATGTTGCTCTGGGCCGGGTTGACCACGCTGTCCACGATCAGGCGGCGGACATGGGACGGGAAGAGGGTGCCGTAGACGGCGCCGAGGTAGGTGCCGTAGGAGACGCCCAGGTAGTTGAGCTTCTTCTCGCCGAGGGCGGCACGCACCACGTCCACGTCACGGGCGGTGTTCATGGTGGTCATGTACGGCAGCATCTTGCCGCTGCGCTTGGCGCAGCCGTCCGCGTACTGCTTGGCCAGCTTGCGCTGGGCGAGCTTGTCGGCCTCGCTGCCGGGCACCGGGTCGGCCTTGGGGGCCTTGACGAACTCCTGGGGGTCCACACAGGAGATCGGGGCGGACTTGCCCACACCGCGCGGGTCGAACCCGACGAAGTCATACGCCTTGGCGATCTTCGTGTAGATGGGGTTCTTGGTCGTGACCTTGCGCGGGAACTTCAGGCCCGAGCCGCCGGGGCCGCCCGGGTTGTAGACCAGGGAACCCTGGTGCTCATGGGCGGTGCCGGTGGCGCGCACCCGGTCGACGGCGATCTGGATGGTGGGACCGTTGGGCTTGGTGTAGTCCACCGGAACCGTGACAAAGCCACACTGGATGGGCTTCTCCAGTCCCCAAGCGGCCGGGCAGTCCTGCCACTTGATGCCCTTCTTGGCCGCCTTGGCGGCGGCGACGGCCACACCCTTGGCCTCGGCGGCACCACCGGGCACCTGGTCGGCGGCGCCGGCCGTCGGGGCGGCCAGGAATCCGGCGACGAGCGCGCCGGTCATCACCGTGCCGGCCGCGCCGAATATCGCTTTTGGTCTCACGTAGGAATCCCCCTGCTGGGTGCGCCGCGCACGGCGGCGATGATCACAGAGCTGCTGAGGAGGATCCTTCCTTCTCCACTGTCACGATGGACATACCGTCCGAGTGTTTCTTTACCAATCCGTAAGAATGACGGCACATCAGATGGGGCATGGGACGCCCCGCCCGACCCAGCCGCTTCATTGCGCCCATATCGCCCCATCCTTCGCAAATCGCTCCGGGTTCAGCAGGCCGCGCAAGGTCAGCGCGTCCCCCGCCACCGCGCTGACCACCACGGCCGGCCCGGCCAGCGGAATGACGGCAGCGGTCGGTCCGGGTGCGTCGGGCAAGGGTGGGGTGGCGTTGAATTCCGGGTCGACCACCAGGAGTTGGCCGACCGCCCGGTGTCCGCCGAGGACCGCGCCGCCGTCCCAGCCGGGGGCACCGGGACCGTAGCCGAGCTCCTGGTCGTACAGCGGCCGCCCGGCGCGGCGCACGGTCAGCCGGGTGGTGAGCCGCCCGGGTTGTTCGCCGGCCCGGCCCAGCACCTGTTCCTCGCGCAGCACCAGCCGGGCGGTGGGGGCCAGTTCGATCCGGGTGGTCATACGCAGATCGCTGCCCCGGGCGGAGATCAGGGGTTCCGGCAGCCAGTGCAGGGTGGCACCCTCGCCAACACTGATCCGGGTGTCATAGACGGCGGGTTCGCCGGTACGGCCGGGCAGGGCGAGGGTGGCGGCCGTGGTGGTGAAGCGCAGTTCGGCGCCGTCCTCGAGGTCGGCGGTCAGGCTCAGCAGGTCACCACCCAGGGGTGCGCTCATGGCGCCGACCAGGCAGACGCGCGCCTGGCGGCCGTGGGGGCGCAGCCGGCGCAGTGCGAACGGGCCGGCGCTCTCCAGCACCGGCAGCGCGGTGCCGCCCCGGCCGTCGGGGGCGGCGGCGATCCGGGCGGCGGCGCGCAGGGCGGTGACATGCGGGGCGGTGGCGTTGGTCATCGGGCGGTGGCGCGCCACTCGGCCAGTCGCTCGCGGACCCAGGTACGGACCGGGGCGATGCCATCCTCGGCGGTCAGCGAGGTGAAGGCGACGGGCAGGTCGCCGCGTTGGGCCTTGGCGTCCCGGGCCATGCCGGCCAGGTCCACCCCGACATGGGGCGCGAGATCGGTCTTGTTGACCACCAGCAGGTCGGCGGTGGTGATGCCCGGTCCGCCCTTGCGCGGGATGTCATCGCCGCCGGCCACGTCGATGACGAAGATCTGGGCGTCCACCAGGCCGCGGGAGAAGGTGGCGGTGAGGTTGTCGCCTCCGGACTCCACCAGTACCAGGTCCAGCGGGCCGACGCCGTCCTCCAGTTCCTCCACCGCTTCCAGGTTGGCGGAGATGTCGTCGCGGATGGCGGTGTGCGGGCAGGCGCCGGTCTCCACGGCGGTGATCCGCTCGGCGGGCAACACCGCGTTGCGCAGCAGGAATTCGGCGTCCTCGCGGGTGTAGATGTCATTGGTCACCACGGCGATGGACAGTTCCTCGCGCAGGGACCGGCACAGGGCGGCGACGGTGGCGGTCTTGCCGGATCCCACCGGGCCGCCGAGCCCGATGCGCAGGGCGCGGTCACGCCGGCCGGGTGCGCTCCAGGTGTGCCGCTCGGGGAAGGTGTGGTGGTCGTGGTCCAGGTGCATGGCCCCTCCGTGAGGTGTCGGGCGGCCCGGGAGGGCCGGGTGGCAGACAGGCGGGTCAGGAGGCGAACAGCCGTACCGGCCAGGCGGCGTGCTGCTCCGCGGTGATGTCCAGCAGCGGTCCGGCGGCCGCGGGCAGGGCGTCCGTCCCTTGGTACCGGGCCTGTTGGCCGGCCGCGGCGGCCCGCTCCGCGACGCGGTCCACTTCCGGTGCCAAGTGGGCCAGTGCGGCGGTGGCCTCGAAGGGGTCCAGGCTCAGCAGCCGGACCGCCGCCGTGGCCGGGCCGCTCACCGACTCGTACCCGGCCGCGTATGCCGCCTCGGCCGGCCCCAGTCCGGCGGCGCGGGCGGCCAGTCCCAGGACCACCGGCTGGTGCGCGCCGCGCGGCCGGGCGGCGGCGAGGGCATCCAGTTCGGGGGCGGGCCAGGCGGCCCGGGCGGCGCGCAGCAGTTGGCGGCCCAGCCGCCGGGCGGTGGCGCGTAGCGCCGGTGAGGGGGTGCGGGCGTCGGCGGCGGTGTCGAGTTCCAGCGGGTCGCATCCGGCGGCGGCCGCGGCGGCCAGTCCGGCCGCGGTGAGTCCGGCGGTGTGCAGCCGTCCCTGGCAGAACGCGCCGAGGGTGGCGGCGTCATGGACCCGTCCGGCGCGTACCGCCGCTTCCACGCCGCCGGAGTGCGCATGGCCGCCGGCCGGGAAGCGTCCGTCGGCCAGGACCAGCAGGGCTGCCAGCTGAGTGGCCATCAGAAGGTGGCCATCAGAAGAGGAAGTACCGCTGGGTCATGGGCAGTTCGCGGGCGGGTGCGGGTTCGACCGGATCGCCGTCGATGGTCACGGTGAAGGTGTCCGGATCGACCTGCACCCGGGGCCGTGCGTCGTTGTTGCGCATGTCCGCCTTGCTCACCCCGCGGGTGTCCCGGATGGGTACAAAGCGTTTGTCCAGTCCCAGCCGCTCGGGCAGTCCGTCGTCCAGGGCCCACTGGGTGGTGAAGTTCAGGGAGTTGGCGGCCGGTGCCCGTCCCACCGCGCCGAACATCGGCCTGGGCAGCACGGGCTGGGGCGTGGGTATGGAGGCGTTGGCGTCGCCCATCTGGGCAAGGGCGATCTGCCCGCCCTTGATCACCAGCAGTGGCTTCACCCCGAAGAACGCCGGTTCCCAGAGCACCAGGTCGGCCAGTTTGCCCTCGGCCACCGAGCCGATCTCGCCGTCGAGCCCTTGGGCCACCGCGGGGTTGATGGTGTATTTGGCGACATAGCGCCGGGCCCGGAGGTTGTCCGCGGCCCCGTCGCCGGGCAGCGCGCCACGTCGCCGCTTCATCACATGGGCGGTCTGCCAGGTGCGCAGCACGGTCTCCCCGATGCGGCCCATGGCCTGGGAGTCGGAGGAGATGATGGAGATGGCGCCCAGGTCGTGCAGGACATCCTCGGCGGCGATGGTGCCCGGCCGGATTCTGGACTCGGCGAAGGCGAGGTCCTCGGGCACGGTGGGGTTGAGGTGGTGGCAGACCATCAGCATGTCGAGGTGTTCCTCAACGGTGTTGACGGTGTGCGGCCGGGTGGGGTTGGTGGAACTGGGCAGGATATTGGGCTCGGAGACCACGGTGATGATGTCCGGTGCGTGGCCGCCGCCGGCGCCCTCGGTGTGGTACGCGTGAATGGAGCGCCCGGCGATGGCGGCCAGGGTGTCGCCCACGAAGCCGGCCTCGTTGAGGGTGTCGGTGTGGATGGCGAGCTGGGCGCCGCTCTCCTCGCAGACGGCCAGACAGGCGTCGATCACGGCCGGGGTGGCACCCCAGTCCTCGTGGATCTTGAACCCCACGGCGCCGCCGCGCAGTTGGGCCCGCATGGCGTCATGGGAGACGGTGTTGCCCTTGCCCAGCAGGCCGAGGTTGACCGGGTATGCCTCCATGGCCTCGAACATCCGGGCAAGGTGCCAGGAGCCGGGGGTGATGGTGGTGGCCTTGCTGCCCTCGGCGGGTCCGGTGCCGCCGCCGACCAGGGTGGTGACGCCGGAGGCGAGAGCGGTCTCGGCGGCCTGCGGGCAGATGAGGTGGACATGGGCGTCGATGGCGCCGGCCGTGAGGATGCGGCCGTTGCCGGAGATGACCTCGGTCTCCGGGCCGATCACCAGGTCCGGGTGCACCCCGTCCATGGTGTCGGGGTTGCCCGCCTTGCCGATGCCGGTGATCCGGCCGTCGCGGATGCCGACGTCGGCCTTGACGATGCCCCAGTGGTCCAGCACCACGGCACCGGTGATCACGGTGTCCGGGGCGCCGGCGGCCCGGGTGACCCGGGACTGGCCCATGGACTCCCGGATGACCTTGCCGCCGCCGAAGACCGCCTCGTCCCCGGCGTGGCCGGGGCCGCCGCAGCGGTCCTCCTCGATCTCGATCAGCAGATCGGTGTCGGCCAGCCGGACGCGGTCACCGGCCGTGGGGCCGTAGAGGTCGGCGTACGCGGCCCGGTCGAGCTCAGGCATCGAGCGGGCCCCCGCACTGCCCGCGCAGTCCCCCGACGATCCGCTTGCCGGCGATGGGCACCAGCGTCACCTCGGCCGGGATGCCCGGCTCGAAGCGCACCGCGGTGCCGGCCGCGATGTCCAGGCGTTTGCCGTGGGCGGCCGGACGGTCGAAGTCCAGGCCCGGGTTGGCCTCGGCGAAGTGGTAGTGGGAGCCGACCTGGACGGGCCGGTCGGCGGTGTTGAGCACGGTCAGCCGGGTGCGGTGCAGGCCCTCGTTGAGCCGCACCGGTGTGCCGGCGTACAGGATCTCTCCGGGAATCACCGTGGCCCCCTCAGGCTATGGGCTGGTGGACGGTGACCAGTTTGGTGCCGTCCGGGAAGGTGGCCTCCACCTGGACATCGCTGATCATTTCCGGAATGCCGGACATCACCTCGTCGCGGGTGAGCACCTTGCGCCCGGAGGACATCAGCTCGGCGACGGTGCGGCCGTCCCGGGCGCCTTCCAGGATGTGCGCGGTGATCAGGGCCACCGCCTCCGGGTGGTTGAGCAGCAGCCCTCGTTCACGGCGCTTCCCGGCGACATCGGCGGCCACATGGATAAGCAGGCGTTCCTGCTCATGCGGGGTCAGTTGCACGCGTCCCACCTCACCTGTCGTCCGAGTTCGGCGGCGTTCCACCCGGGGCCAACACGATGTTGACCTTGGTTCCCGCCGCCGGGAAGAGGTGATTGCACGTTAGTGCGGAAGCTTTTCCAACGCGTTAACTGACGCTTTGCCAGGCCATGGCAGGGGGTTGGAGCCGGTGCCGGAGCCGGGTGATGGTCGCTCAGTGACCGGTGGGGCCGCCGGGGTCACGGTGCTGGGCGGCGATGCCGAACCGGCCGGGCTCGCCGGGGGCGGAGGACAGGGACCGCACCGTGGAGACGGTGCTGATCACCTGCTCCTCGCCGGCCTCCGGGCCCTCCTCCAGCCGCCGCAGGTCGGCGGCGGACACCAGGGCGACCAGCGGCTTGCCATGGCGGGTGACAACCACCCGCTCGCCGCCGTACACCACACGGTTGATCAGCTCCGCCAGCTCGGCCCGGGCCTGCGTCACCGGAATCTCATAGGCCATGCACCCAGCATAGAGGGCGCCCCCTCCGCACCACCTGGGCCGGGAGGCATGGCCCGGGGCGGCTCAGGGGGTCAGCACCCACTTCTGATCGGGCAGCCCATTGCAGTCCCAGATGCCCGGCTGGGTGCTGTTCTCGGTGCTGAAGCCGAGGTCGTCCAGGCACTTGCCGGTCAGGCTGGGCGCCGGTGCCATTGCAGTTATAGATCTGCACGGGGGTGGCGGCCGTGGTGCGGCCATGGCGGATGTCCACGCACTTGTTGCCATAGCCGACCAGCCGGCCCTGCCGGCCGGCCACGCCCACGACCACCTCGCGGATGGTCCTGGTGGCCCAGGAGCGCGGAGAGCCGCACAGGGCGGACGAAGTGCCGTTGCCGGTAACGGCATTGCCGGTGGCCCAGTAGGTGACGGGCTGGTCGCCGATGAGGTGGAAGCAGGCCACCTCGGTCTGCCACCGCGCCCGTTCCCGTCCGGGGCGGGTCGGATACCATGCCGGTGCGAACGGAGGTGGGGCCGTGTCGGAAGCCGGGACCCAGTCACTGGCGGAGCGGATAGAGGCTCTCTTCCGGACGGTCCGCCGCCCGGACCGCTCCGCCTACAGCAATGAGGAAGTGGCCAGAGCGTGCCGCGAGTCCAGCGGCGAGACCTTCTCCGCCACCTATCTGTGGCAGCTGCGCACCGGCCGCCGGAACAATCCCACCAAACGCCATCTTGAGGCGCTGGCCGCCTTCTTCCAGGTGCCGGTGGCGTACTTCTTCGACGACACGGAGAGCGCCCGCATCGCCGAGGAGATCACCCTGCTCGCCGCGATGCGCGACGCGGGGGTACGCGATGTCGCCCTGCGCGCGGTGAACCTCTCCCCCGACGGGCTGGGGACGGTGCGCGACCTGATCGACTCCATCGCCCGCCGGGAAGCCGAGCGGCGCGGCTCAACCGGCCGATGACCCCAGGCCGTTGGGCCCGCCGCCGGCTGCTGCGCCGCTGCCGGGCCCTCGCCGGCTCGCTGGACCTCCCGGTCCCCTTCGACGCCGCCGAGCTGGCCGTCCGCGTCGCCGACCGGCGCCGCCGGCCGATCGAACTGATACCCACCCCCTGGCAACCCGGCCTGCCCTGCGGCCTGCTGGTCACCGCCGACCAGGCCGACTACATCGTCTACGCGGCCGACACCCCGCCCCTGCACCGGCAGCACATCCTGGCCCATGAACTGGCCCATCTGCTGTGCGAACACCGGGGCAGACCCTCCACCGGGCTGCTGCCGCACCTCTCACCACAGCTGGTGGGCCGGGTGCTGGGACGGACGGTCTACTCCGAACCCCAGGAGCAGGAGGCCGAGTTACTCGCCTCGCTCATGCTCCACCGCGCCCTCTGGTCCCGCCCCGCCCCGGCCACGGACCCCTTCTTCGACCCGGCGCCCCGCCGGGACGGCCATGACTGACCCCCTCCCCTATCTCAGCGGACCGGCCCTGCTGGCGTTCGGCGTCTACCGCTGGACGGTGCTGCGCGGCACCCGCCCCGACAGTGCCCAGCGCCATACCCACCGCTTCGCCTTCTGCCTGGGCGCCGCGCTGCTGGTCCTCGCTCCGGCCACGGCCCGGGCCGTGGAGAGTGCCATCACCCTGCCCGGCCTTCCCATGCTCCTCGGCGATCTGCTGCGCACCCTGGCGGTTTGCTGCCTGGGCCTGCTGGCCGCCCGCTCCCCGCGCCGTCAGGCCCTGGCGGCCGGCCTGACCCTGCTTGCCCTGGCCGTCCTCTTTGTCTCCGCCCGCCTGCACCACTCGGCCGGCGAACTCTTCGTCGACACCCGCCACCGCCCGGTGCTGGCCGGCTACGACCTGCTGCTCATCCTCTATCCGGCGCGGCAGTTGACGGCCCTGCGCCGGGCGCTCCGGGACCGCTCCCGGCGCGCCCGGCCGGGCGCGCCCCGGTGGGGCCTGCGCCTGCTCCATGCCGCCACCCTGCTCGGACTGGCCTGGACGGCCTGGGGCCTGGACGATGTCCGCCTCGCCCTGACCACCGGCCGCCAGAGCGACGGCGACGACACCCTCTCCATGACCCTGGGGCTGTTCTGCGCCGCCCTGGCCGTGGCCGGCGGGAGCACGGCGGCCTGGCCCCGGCTGCGCCACTGGTGGTGGTCGTACCGCACCTACCGGGCTCTGGCCCCGCTGTGGTCCGCACTGCACCGGACCTTCCCCCAGATCGCCCTGCCCCAACCGGCCCGTCGCGGAGTGCACTTCGCCCTCTACCGACGGGTGATCGAGATCCACGACGGTCTGCTGCTGCTCCGGCCGCGCCTGCCCGGACCGGTCCGGACGGAAACGGACACCGCGGCCGTCATCGCCGCACATATCCGCTCCGCCCTGTCCGCACCGCCCCGGCCGGCCGGCTCCCCGCCCGGCCGGGTCGTCCTGGCGGCCACCACCGGGACCGCCGCGGCGGCCGCCCAACTCGCCGAGATCTCCCGCTCGTTCGCCCGGCTGCCGACAGGCTGAGCCACCGGCCGGACAGGGCCATTGACTTGCCATCAGCGGTGCACCATGATCACGCAACGTACGTCCTGTACATTTTTTATAGACGACTCATCAGAGCGAGGTGCCCGCATGACCCGTGTCACCGCCCGCCACGTCCTCCCCGAGTTCACCGAGCGCACCAGCGCCGGGGTGCGGACCCTGGACCCGTACTCCAAGCTGCTCGCCGAGCGGATCGTCATGCTGGGGACACCCTTGGACGACACCGCGGCCTGCGATGTGATGGCGCAGCTGATTCATCTGGAGCACGCCGCGCCCGAGCGGGACATCTCGCTCTACATCAACTCCCCCGGCGGCTCCTTCTCCGCCATGTGCGCCGTCTACGACACCATGCGCTTCATCAGCTGCGACATCGAGACGGTCTGCCTGGGCCAGGCCGCCTCGGCCGCCGCGGTGCTGCTGGCGGCCGGGACACCGGGGAAGCGGGCGGTGCTGCCGCACGCCCGGGTGCTGATCCACCAGCCGTATCTGGCGGAGCCGGTGCAGGGGCAGCCGTCCGATCTGGCCCTGCGGGCCGGGGAGTTGCTGCGCGTCCGGGACGGCCAGACCGAGCTGCTGGCCCGGCACACCGGGCAGGACCGGGCGCGGATCGAGGCGGACACCGAGCGGGACACGGTGTTCGACGCGGCCGCGGCGGTGACCTATGGGCTGGCCGACCGGGTGGTGGAGAGCCGCAAGTGGGATGCCCGATGAGCGGGTGGCCGCCGGAGCCGCCGCCGCTGCCGGGGCTGACGCGGGCGGAGGGGGAGCTGGTGGACCGCTATCTGGAGGTACTGGATCTGCTGGGCCGGATCAACCCGGCCCGCGGCCGGGACACGTACCGGGGGCTACGAGCGGCGCAGGCGCTGGTGGTCGCGGCCACCGGGCTGCGCGAGGCACTGACGCTGATGTACGAGCGAGGTGAACGGGAGGTGTACGCGAGCACCTTGGCGCAGGCGATGCGCGTCCTGGACGGCGAGCGGCGGGCCGGCCGGGTGATGTTGCCGCCGCCATCGGCCAGTTGAGAAGCGAAACCCTTTTCAGGAAGTCTCCTTCAGACGCCGGAGGCAGCCGTAGACATCGCGCGGTGATCACTCCGGGCGCGACGCGCACTCCGCGCTTGAGTGATCCGCTCGCCACGCAGGTCGTGGACTCAGCCGCCTCCGCCGATGACTCCCAAATGCCCGTGTGTCCACCTGAATTGCCCACAGGTGACGAGGCTCACATACCGCTGGTTCCGCTCGGAATCGGCGCCGTGGCTGGGTCAAGATCCTCGGGACGACAAGACCCCGCCACACGGCGGGGCGGTCCGGGCGGACGCCGAACCCTGCCGCCGCCCAGGGCGACGGGTCGACGGGAGTGCACCGGCAGGGGTGGAGGACCCGAGCACGGCGGGACGGCCGCCCTCGACAGGGCCGTTCCTTGGGGTGAAGCCGCCTGTGGCGGCCGGGCATTCTTCGCCTGCCCGAACCCGACAGGTCACCCTTCACAGGCGACTGACGAAGGGTTTGCGCATGGGCAAGCACAAACGTCCAGCACGGCTGTCCAAGGCCAGGGCCGCCTCGGCCCTGACCCTCGCCGCCGTCGGCGCCACGGTGCTGGCGCCGGGCGGCACGTCCAAGGCCGAAGCCTCTTCCATCCCCACCAGGGCGTTGCAGATCGCGGCCTCCAAAATGGGCGCTCCCTATCAGTGGGGAGCCACCGGCCCCTACCGCTTCGACTGCTCGGGGCTGACCCTCTACTCCTTCAAACGGGCCGGCAAGCAACTGCCGCGCACCGCACAGGCCCAGTACAACCGCACCCGCCATATTCCCCGTTCCGCCCGTCAGATGGGCGACCTGGTGTTCTTCCACTCCGGGCGGGGCGTGTACCACGTGGGGATATACGCCGGGAACGGCAAGATCCTCCATGCGCCGAAGACCGGCTCGGTGGTGCGCTTCGAGCGGATCTGGACCAATAGCGTCTGGTACGGCCGGGTCACCGACTGACGCCGCCGTACGCCCCGTAGTACGAGGATCAGGCCGGCACGACCGGCCCTCCCGCGAACGCGCCACGAGCGCGTCTGCCGGGTGGTGGAGGCATGGCCGCGACCAGGCCGCCAACCGCCGCCCGGCCCGGGCGAGTACGGGGAACCAGCGCATACCGCGCCATGGGCACGGGCAGCACAGGCGTCAGCGTACGGGCGCCGTCCACGGCAGGCGGATCCACACCGTCTTACCGCCCCCGGCGGTCGGGGTGACGGCGAAGCTGCCCCCGCGTTCCGCGGTCAGACAGCGCACGATGACCAGGCCCCGGCCATTGTCCTGCTGGACCGCCGCCGGCAGCCGGCGGGGGTAGCGGGCATGGTCGTCGGTGACACCGATGCGCAGATGTTCGTCCCGCTCCAGCCGCAGGTCCACGGTGAAGGTCGGCGACTGTCCCCGGGTGTGCAGCACGGCATTGGTCGCCAGCTCGGAGACGATCAGCCGGATCGCATGGGCGGCCTCCGCGCCATGCGGCAGCCCCCAGTCCGCGAGCACCTGGGCGACATAGCGCCGGGCCGTGGCGACCGAGGTGGGAGCACTCGGCAGAGTGACGGACGCTTCCTGGTGATCTGCCATGGCACTGTCCCTTTCCCGCCGACCCTGGGGCGGCTCTTCGCGACAGAGTGCCATTGATAACGACCGTGATGGGAGCGATCCACCGAGATATGCATATATCTGTCGCTCGATGCGGTGAACTCTGCGAGGAGCGACCGGATTTGGCGGCCAAACTGGTCTATCGACTCTGACGGGTGGATTTGCCACCCCGAGGGAACGGGAGAAGCCGGGAGAGGGGAGAGGCCGGGGATGCGGTACGGACCGGCGGTGCGCCGTCGCAAGCTGGGCTCGGAGCTGCGCCGTCAGCGCGAGCTGACCGGGATGACCAGCCGGGAGGCGGCCGCCGCGGTCGGCTGGCACCAGTCGAAGGTGAGCCGGATCGAGACCGGCAGCAGCGGGGCCAAGCCTTCCGACGTGGCCCGGCTGCTGGATGTCTACCGAGTGTCGGACCCCGAACTGCGCGCCCTGCTGGGGGCGCTGTGCGGCGCGGACTCCGGTCCCAACGCCGGTTCCCGGCGCGGCTGGTGGTACGCCTACCGCGATCTGCTGCCGCCGGCCTATCTGGACTTCATCAGCCTGGAGTCGGAGGCCTGCCGCTCGCGCACCCTGGAAACCACCGTGGTGCCGGGCCTGTTGCAGACCCCCGAGTACGCCGGTGCGGTCACCCGGGCCGCGCTGGGCGATCCGCCCGAGCGGCAGGTCGAGGAGCTGGTGCGGGTGCGGATGGCACGCCAGTCGGTGCTGCGCCGGGAGCGGCCGCTGCGGTTGTGCGCGGTGCTGGACGAAGCGGTGCTGCGGCATGAGGTGGGCGGTCCGGAGGTGATGGCGAGGCAGCTGAGCCATCTGGTGGCCACGGGTTCACTGCCGCATGTGCGGCTTTATGTGCTGCCTTTTTCCCGCGCCAATCACATTGGTATCACCGGGCCTTTCGTCATTTTCTCCTTTCCGCGTATTGCCGATCTGGACGTGGTTGTTCTCGACCACTTGACGAGTAGCCTCTATCTGGAGCGGAAAGAAGACCTCCGGGCGTATGACGCCGCGTTCGGCATGCTCCGGGCGCACGCCCTCTCCCATGAGAACTCGCTCGACTACATCGCCGGTCTCACCAACGGCTGGTGAACGCGCGTTGGTGGACACCCGCATCGGCCCGTACCCGCAGGGAGGCGCCATGTCCGCAGCACCGGCAGTGCCGGCGGCAGCGACCGTACCGGCCCGGTTCGACGCCCTTTGGCGGCACAGCAGTTACAGCACCGGAATGAACAACTGTGTGGAGACCGCCCGGATTTCGGCCGGGACCATCGGTGTCCGGGACTCCAAGCGGCCGGCCGGCCCGGTGCTGCTGCTCTCCCCCGCCGTGTGGACCCCGTTCGTCAGAGCGGTGAGCGGCGCCCGCTGACCGGCCGGTGGCAGGAGACGGTCAGCCGGTGGCGGGCGACGGCCAGGTCAGGCAGTGGCGGGCGCGGTCCGCAGGATGGTGTCGACGGCGGCCGCCACCTGGGCGTCGGTCAGGTCGGCACGGGCCGTCAGCCGCAGCCGGGAGATGCCGTCGGGCACCGACGGGGGCCGGAAGCAGCCCACCGCCAGCCCGGCCGTCCGGCAGTCCGCCGCCCAGCGCACCGCCGCCTCCGGTGAGGGGGCCCGTACCGAGACCACCGCGGCGTCGGGGCGGGTGGCCCGCAGCCCGGCCCCGGTCAGCCGCCGGTGGAGTTCCCGGGCCACCTCCCGGGTGCGCTCCGCCCGCCAGGGCTCGGCGCGCAGCAGTTGCAGGGCGGCCAGTGCGGCGCCGGCCGCCGCCGGGACCAGCCCGGTGTCGAAGATAAAGGTCCGGGCGTTGCTGACCAGGTGCCGGATCACCCGGGCCGGGCCCAGCACCGCCCCGCCCTGGCTGCCCAGCGACTTGGAGAGGGTGACCGTGGCCACCATGTCCCCGGCCCCCGCCAGTCCGGCGCCGTGCAGCGCGCCCCGGCCGCCCTCGCCCAGCAGGCCCAGGCCATGGGCGTCGTCCACCAGCAGGGCCGCGCCCTCGGCCCGGCACACCCGGGCGAGTTCGGCCAGCGGGGCGGCGTCGCCGTCCACCGAGAACACCGAGTCGGTGATCACCAGGGCGTGTCCCCGGTGCCCGGCCAGTTCCTTGCGGACCGCCTCCGGGTCGGCGTGCGGCACCACGGCCCGGGCCGCCCGGGACAGCCGGCAGCCGTCGATCAGCGAGGCATGGTTGCCCTCGTCCGAGACCAGCAGGGAGTCGCCCCCCGGAGCCGCCGAGAGCGCGGTCACCGCCGCCAGGTTGGCGGTGTAGCCGGAGGAGAAGACCAGGGCCGCCTCGAAGCCGCAGAACTCGGCGAGCTCCCGCTCCAGACGGGCGTGCAGTTCGGTGCTGCCGGTCACCAGACGGGAGCCGGTGGACCCGGCGCCCCAGCACCGCGCCGCCTCGGCGGCGGCCGCGGTCACCTCGGGGTGACGGGCCAGGCCCAGGTAGTCGTTGCCCGCCAGATCGACCGGCGCGCCATCGGCCGGCCGTGGCCGCAGAGTGCGTACCAGTCCGGCCGCCAGCCGGCGCTCATACTGCTCGTCGAGCCAGTCGAACACAGGGGCCTTGACCATGGTGTGCCCTCGGAATCTGTGGGGTTCATATAAAGCCCCCCGCTGCCATAGAGGGAGGGACTTCCCAACTTAGCCGTCATAGCGGCTGGTCACGGTGTGGCGATCCACACACCTCAAACAGCCCCTCTTGTTTGGTTCCTACCTTGGCCAGAAGGTGTGCGGTAGGCGAGGATCACCGCCATGGACCTGCTCAACACGCTGGTGGACAAGGGGTTGCGACGTCAGTCGCCGACCCGTGAAGAGGCGCTCGCGGTGCTGGCGACCTCGGACGACGAACTGCTCGATGTGGTGGCCGCGGCGGGCAAGGTGCGCCGTAGGTGGTTCGGGCGGCGGGTGAAGCTCAACTACCTGGTCAACCTCAAGTCGGGGCTCTGCCCGGAGGACTGCTCCTACTGCTCGCAGCGGCTCGGTTCGGAGACCGGGATCCTCAAGTACACCTGGCTGAAGCCGGAGGACGCCTCCAGGGCGGCGGCCGCCGGGGTGGCCGGCGGTGCCAAGCGGGTGTGCCTGGTGGCCAGCGGCCGCGGACCGACGGACCGGGACATCGACCGGGTCTCCAAGACCATTGAGGCGATCAAGGAGCAGAACCAGGAGGTCGAGGTGTGCGCCTGCCTCGGTCTGCTCTCCGAGGGCCAGGCGGAGCGGCTGCGCGAGGCCGGTGTCTACGCCTACAGCAACAACCTCAACACCTCCGAGGCCACCTACGGCGACATCACCACCACCCACACCTATGCGGACCGGGTGGACACGGTGCGCAAGACCCAGGCCGCCGGGATGTCCGCCTGCTCCGGGCTGATCTCCGGCATGGGCGAGAGCGACGAGGACCTGGTGGACGTGGTTCTCGCGCTGCGTGAACTGAACGTGGACTCGGTGCCGGTCAACTTCCTGATCCCGGTCGAGGGCACTCCGCTGGCCGGCGAGTGGAACCTCACCCCGCAGCGGGCGCTGCGCATCCTGGCGATGGTCCGCTTTGTCCACCCGGACGTCGAGGTGCGACTGGCGGGCGGCCGGGAGATCCATCTGCGCACCCTCCAGCCGCTGGCGCTGCACCTGGCCAACTCGATCTTCCTGGGCGACTACCTCACCACCGAGGGCCAGGAGGGCAAGAAGGACCTGGAGATGATCACCGACGCGGGCTTCGAGGTGGAGGGCGCGGACACCGCGACCCTGCCCGAGCACCGGCGGCAGGAGACGGGCTGCGGCGGTGGCGGCTGCGCACCCTGCGGCGAGCCGCAGGAGGCGGCCCAGGAGCCGGTCCAGGAGGCAACCGACGGGCAGGGCAAGCCGGTTGAGGCCCGTACCGACCTGGTCGCGGTCCGCCTGCGTGGCGCCGGAACGGATCTGCCGCCCAATGCGTGAGCCCCTGACCCCCGCCGAGTTGCTGGAACTGGACCGGCAGCACGTCTGGCACCCCTACGGCCCGATGCCCGGCCGCCGGCAGCCGCTGCTGGTGGAGTCCGCCTCCGGAGTCCGCCTGCGGCTGGCCGAAGAGGCGTACGGGCACCGGGAGTTGGTGGACGGTATGGCGTCCTGGTGGTCGGCCCTGCACGGCTACAACCACCCGGTGCTCAATGCGGCCGCACACGAGCAGCTGGGGCGGATGAGCCATGTGATGTTCGGCGGGCTCACCCATGAGCCCGCCGTGCGGCTGGCCGCCCGCCTGGTGGAGATCACCCCCGAGGGCCTGGAGCATGTCTTCCTCGCCGACTCCGGTTCGGTGTCGGTCGAGGTGGCCATCAAGATGTGCCTGCAGTACTGGCGTTCCGTCGGGCAGCCGGCCAAGCACCGGCTGATGACTTGGCGCGGCGGCTACCACGGGGACACCTGGCAGCCGATGTCGGTCTGCGATCCGGACGGCGGGATGCACACGCTGTGGTCCGGAGCGCTGCCCCGGCAGGTGTTCGCGGACGCACCGCCGGCCGGCTATGACGCCGGGGTGGACCCGGCCTATGAGGCGCATCTGACCGGGCTGTTCGAGCGCCATGCGCATGAACTGGCCGCGATGATCGTGGAGCCGGTGGTGCAGAACGCCGGCGGGATGCGCTTCCACTCCCCCGAGTACCTGCGGCTGCTGCGCCGGCTCTGCGACGAGCACCAGGTGCTGCTGGTGGTCGATGAGATCGCCACCGGATTCGGCCGCACCGGCACGCTGTTCGCCTGTGACCAGGCCGGGGTCACGCCCGATGTGCTGTGTGTGGGCAAGGCGTTGACCGGCGGCTATCTGACCATGGCCGCGGCGCTGTGCACTTCGCGGGTGGCCGAGGGGATCTCCAGCGGCGAGGTGCCGGTGCTGGCCCATGGCCCGACCTTTATGGGCAATCCGCTGGCCGCGGCGGTGGCCTGTGCCTCCCTGGACCTGCTGCTGGGCCAGGACTGGCAGTCGGAGGTCAAGCGCATCGAGTCCGGCCTGCGGGCGGGGCTGGCCCCGGCGGCCGCGCTGCCGGGCGTCCGCGAGGTGCGGGTGCTGGGCGCCATCGGTGTCGTCCAGCTCGACCACGAGGTGGACATGGCGGCGGCCACCGAGGCCGCGGTGCGGGCCGGGGTGTGGCTGCGGCCGTTCCGCGACCTCGTCTACACCATGCCGCCCTATGTGACCAATGACGCCGATCTGGCGCGGATCTGTGGCGCGGTGTGCGCCGCGGCGGCCGCGGGCTGAGGGAGGGCAGGATGTCGGTACTGATGATCTCGGGGACCAACACCGAGATCGGCAAGACGGTGACCACCGCCGCCATCGCCGCGGTGGCGCTGGCCGCCGGCCGCTCGGTGGCGGTGCTCAAGCCCGCCCAGACGGGCGTGGGGATGGGCGAGCCGGGCGATGTGGCCGAGGTGACCCGGCTGGCGGGCCCGGTGACGGGCCGGGAACTCGCCCGTTTTCCCGAGCCCTTGGCCCCCGCCACGGCCGCCCGGCGGGCCGGGATGACACCGGTGCGCCCCAAGGAGGTCGCGGCCGCCGCCGAGGAACTGGCGGCGGAGCACGACCTGGTGCTGGTGGAGGGCGCGGGCGGGCTGCTGGTCCGCCTCGACGGGGAGGGCGGGACCCTGGCCGACGCGGCCGCCCTGCTCGACGCCCCGGTCCTGGTGGTGGCCCAGCCCAACCTCGGCACCCTGAACATCACCCAGCTGACGGCCGAGGCACTGACCGCCCGCGGGGTGCGCTGTGCGGGCGTGGTCATCGGCAGCTGGCCCACCCAGCCGGATCTGGCGATGCGCTGCAATGTGGCGGAGTTCCCGGAGATGGCGGGCGCCCCGCTGCTGGGCGCGGTGCCCCGGCACGCGGGATCCCTGCCCCCCGCCACATTCCGGACCGAGGCCGCCGGCTGGCTGTCCCCGGAGCTGGGCGGCTCCTGGAACGCGGCCGAGTTCGGCGCGGCCCTGGGCTAGTCCGTGCGGGGCGCCCCATCAGGGGCGCGGGGCTGAAATCGTCGGCGGCTCCGCCGCGTGGGCGCGACCAGCCACAGACGCCCCGCACCCGGCAACGGCGCGGCCGCACCAGGTTCCCGCCCGGTGAACCCCGCCCCGCCCGGGGAAGAATCGCGGTAGCCGTCCTCCCCGGAAGCCGGAAAGAGGTGCGCCATGCCGCAGCGCAGCGCCAGAACACCGCACCAGGCCGTCCACCATCCCCTCTTCGCCCGGTTCTACGCCGTCATGAGCCCCGTCCTGGACGAGCGGGCCGGACTGGCCGCGCACCGCCGGGAGTTGCTGGCCGGGCTGTCCGGGCGGGTGATCGAGATCGGGGCCGGAAACGGGCTGAACTTCGCCCATTACCCGGCCACCGTCTCCGAGGTGGTGGCCATCGAACCGGAGCCCCGGCTGCGTCGGATGGCCCGGGAGGCGGCGGTGCGGGCCGGAGTGCCGGTGGATGTGGTGCCCGGCGTGGCGGAGGCGCTGCCGGTGAAGAGCGAGGCGTTCGACGGCGCGGTGCTGTCGCTGGTCCTGTGCTCGGTACGGGATGAGCGGCGCGCGCTGGCGGAACTGCGCCGGGTGCTGCGCCCCGGCGGTGAGCTGCGCTTCTTTGAGCATGTGGTGGCCCGGGGCCGGACTCCGGCGGCCGTTCAGCGCGCCCTGGACCGCTCGGTGTGGCCGCTGCTGTTCGGCGGCTGTCACACCGCGCGGGACGCGGTGGCGGCCATCGGCGCGGCCGGGTTCACCCTGGGCGAGTGCCGCCGGCTGCGGATCCCGGAGCGCGGGCTGCCGATGCCGACCTCGCCCTGCGTACTGGGCGCGGCCGTACGGCCGTTGGAGACGGACAAACGGTGAGTGGACCGGCGGTGAGCCACATCGAACGGATCTCGAACCGCCCGTTCCGCTTCGGGGTGAATTTTATGGCCCCCGCCGGCGCCGCCGAGTGGCGCCAGAAGTGCCGCAAGGCCGAGGCCCAGGGCTATGACGTCCTACTGGTCCCCGACCACCTGGGTTTTCCGGCCCCGTTCCCCTCCCTGGTGGCCGCCGCCGAGGCGACCGAGCGGCCGCGGGTGGGGACCTTTGTGCTCAACTCCGGTTTCTGGAATCCGGCCCTGCTGGCACGCGAGGTGGACACCACCCGGCGACTCACCGGAGACCGCCTGGAGTTGGGCCTGGGCACCGGCTATGTGAAGGCGGAACACCACAGCGCCGGGCTGCCCTTCGGCTCCCCCCGCGAGCGGGTGGACCACCTGGCACGCACCGTGCGGGAACTGCGCCGGCTGCTGCCCGGGGTCCCGCCGCTGCTGCTGGGCGGAAACGGCGACCGGGTGCTGCGGCTGACCGCCCGCCATGCCGGCGTCGCCGCGTTCACCGGCGCCACCGCCGATGCCGAGGGCAAGCTCTCCCTGATCACCCCGTCCGCGCTGGACGAACGCCTGGCGCGCTACCGGGAGTTCGCGGCCGGGCGGGATACCCCGGCGGAGCTCAACTACCTGGTGCAGATGGTGATGCCGGCCGGCGACCGGCGGGCCAGGGCCCGGGAGCTGACCGAGCACCTTGACCTGACCGAGGACGAACTCCTGGAGCACCCGGCCCTCTTGACCGGCTCGGCCAGGGAGATGGCCGAACAGCTGCGGGCCCACCGGGAGCGCTATGGCTTCAGCTACTTCACGGTGCTGGAGGCATTCGCGGACGCCTTCGCCCCGGTGATCGAGGAACTGCGAGGGGGCTGAGCACCGACAAGGCACCCGGGCACCCGGGCACCACCGGACACTTTGCCCGTCCTTTACCATGGACGGGCAGCGTCCGCTCAACGAAGGTGCGTGAACATCCCGTCATGGGAGAACCCCCCGGTAGCCCCCGGCACAGCCCCTGTCCGATCATGGGACGGAGGTGAACCCATGACCGAAGTGCTCCTGGTGGCACTGGCCCTGCTGCTGACCATCGCCTGCGCCGTCTTCGTCGCGGCCGAGTTCTCGCTCACCACCGTTGAACGCGGTGAGCTGGAGCGGGCCGCCGAGGCCGGCGACCGGCGTGCGCTCGGCGCACTGAAGGCCGTACGAAGCCTGACCTTCCAGCTGTCCGGCGCCCAGCTCGGCATCACCGTCAGCGGCCTGGTCATCGGTATGGTCTCCAAGCCCTCCATCGCCGCCCTGCTCACCGGCCCCCTCAAGGCCGTGGGCCTGTCCGCCTCACTGGCGAACTCCCTTGCGCTGGCCCTGGGCACCGTGATCTCCACGGTGGTACTGATGGTCATCGGCGAGCTGGTGCCCAAGAACTGGGCGATCTCCCGGCCGCTGCCGGTGGCCCGTGCGGTGGCCGGTCCGCAGCGGATCTTCACCGCGGCCTTCCGCCCGCTGATCCGGCACCTGGACAGTACGGCCAACCGCACCCTGCGCCGGATCGGGGTGGAGCCCGCCGAGGAGCTGGCCACCGCCCGTGGCCCCCATGAGCTGATGGCGCTGGCCCGCCACTCGGCGAAGGAGGGCGTCCTGCCGGCGGACACCGCCGAGCTGTTCGTCCGCACCCTCAACCTGGCCGATCTCACCGCGGAGAATGTGATGACCCCCCGGGTGCAGGTCACCGCCCTGGACGCGCGCACCAACGCCGAGGACGTGGCCAACGCCACCCGGGCCACCGGGCTGTCCCGCTTCCCCGTCTACCAGGGCAGCCTGGACACCGTGGTGGGCATCGCCCATATCAAGGACGTCCTGGCCATACCCGCCGAGGAGCGCCCGCAGCGCCCGGTCGCCGGCTTTCTGCGCGAACCGCTGCTGGTGCCCGCCTCGCTGACCGTGGACCGGCTGCTGGACCGGCTTTCCGCCAAGCGCAGCATGGCGGTGGTGATCGACGAGTACGGCGGCACGGCCGGCGTGGTCACCTTCGAGGACATCGTGGAGGAGGTGGTCGGCGAGGTCCGCGACGAGCACGACCCGGATGAGCTGCCCGGCCTGGTGCCGGCCGGTCCGGACGACCGGGGCCGCCCGGTCTATGACGCGGACGGCTCGGCCCGTACCGATGACGAATTGGAGGCGATCGGGCTGCGGGTGCCCGAGGGCCCGTACGAGACCCTGGCCGGCCTGGTCGCCAGCGAGCTGGGCCGGATCCCGGTGCCGGGCGACGTCCTGGAGGTGGCGGGCTGGCGCCTGGAGGTCACCGACGCCTCCGGGCGGCGCGCCGCCCGCGTCCGGCTGACCGGCCCCGCGCCCGCCGGCTCCAGCGGGGAGGAGGGCCGGTGACCGCGGTCCAGCTGCTCATCGGGCTGGCGACGATCGTCGTCAACGCCTTCTTCGTGGGCGCCGAGTTCGCCCTGGTGTCGGTGCGGCGCGGCCAGATCGAGCCGGCCGCCCAGCAGGGCGACCGGCGGGCCCGCAGCGTGCTGTGGGGGCTCCGGCATGTATCGGCGCTGATGGCGGCGGCCCAGCTGGGCATCACCCTGTGCACCCTGGTGCTGGGTGTGGTCGCCGAGCCCGCCATCGCCGCCCTGCTGCACCCGCTGTTCGAGACGGTGGGGATGCCGTCCGGGCTGATCCATGTGGTCTCCTTCGCCCTGGCACTGGCGGCGGCCACCTATCTGCACATGCTGTTCGGCGAGATGGTGCCCAAGAACATCGCGCTGGCCGAGCCGGTGCGCACCGCGCTGCTGCTGGGACCGCCGCTGGTGACCCTGGCCCGGGCCCTGCGCCCGGTGGTCTTCGCCATCAACCAGCTGGCCAACGGCCTGCTCAAGCTGCTGCGGGTGGAGCCCAAGAGCGAGGTGGCGGCCGTCTTCTCGGACGATCAGCTGGCCCGGATGGTGGCCGTCTCCAGCGAGGCCGGACTGCTGGACGCCCGGGCCACCGAGCGGCTGCGCGACGCCCTGGAGCTGGGCAAGCGCCCGGTGGCGGATGTGGTGATGGCCCTGGACCGGGTGGTCACCGCCCGCCTGGGGGTGACGCCCGAGGACCTGGAGCGGCTGGCCGCCCGGTCCGGCTTCTCCCGCTTCCCGGTGGTCGACTCCGCCGACCGCATCCTGGGCTATCTGCATGTCAAGGACGCCCTGGACGCCACCCCGCGCGATGAGCCGTTCCCCCGGGAGAGCATGCGCCCCATCGCCCGGGTACGGGCCGACACCCCGCTGGACGACGTGATCACCGCGATGAGCCGCACCGGTGCCCACCTGGCCGCGGTGACCGGCGAGGGCGAGAAGCTGGCCGGGCTGGTGACCCTGGAGGACGTCCTGCGCGAGCTGGTGCGCCGGCGCCCGTGAAGGAGGGGCGCGTAAGCGCTCCTTGAGGGGTGGTGGCCGGGCGGCGGGCGGGACTGCGGCCGACGGGCGTAGGATCCCCGCGTCATGGAGATGAATGCCACGTACACCAGTTTTGTCGCGGTCGGGGACTCCTTCACCGAGGGGATGTCCGACGCGCTGCCCGACGGCTCCTACCGCGGCTGGGCGGACCTGCTCGCCATGCGGCTGGCGGCCCGCCACCCCGGCTTCCGCTACGCCAACCTGGCGGTGCGCGGCAAGCTGATCGGTCAGATCGCCGAGGAGCAGACCGCGGCCGCCGCCGCGCTGGGCGCCGATGTGGTAACGCTGGTGGGCGGCCTCAACGATGTGCTGCGGCCCAAGTGCGATGTGGACCTGGTGTGCGCACGGCTGGAGCAGACCGCGGCGCGGCTGGCGGACAGCTGCGGCCGACTGGTGCTGATGCGCAGCCCGGGCCGGCGCGGTCCGGTGCTGGAACGGTTCCGGCCCCGGATGGAGCACCTGTTCGACTTCATCGATGAGCTGGCCGAGCGGCATGACGCGCTGGTGGTGGACCTGTTCTCGAGCGAGGCACTGGGCGATGCCCGGCTGTGGGCCGAGGACCGGCTGCATCTCAACGCCGAGGGGCACCGGCGGGTGGCGGAGGCGGTCTGGCAGGCGCTGGGCCACGCCCCCGAGTCCGACTGGCGGGCCCCGCTGCCGCCGTCCGCACCGGCCGGCTGGGCCCGTCGGCGCGGCGCCGACCTGCGCTTCGCGCGGGAGCACCTGGTGCCCTGGATCGGCCGGCGGCTCACCGGGCGGTCCTCCGGGGACGGCCGGTCGGGGGCGCACTTCGACGCGGCCCTGGGCAGGGCGTACTGGGTCTCCCCCGCCCTGGCCGGATCCGGGGGGATCGGGCCGGTCGCCACCTGGCAGCGGGCGGCCTGAGCGGACGTGCCGCCCTGACCTCGTTCCCGGCGGGGCGCCGCCTCTCGTAGCAACCCACAAACCAGGGCGGGGAGCCCGGCCGCACAAACCGCCAGTAGACTTTCGCCACGTGACTGCAAAGCCCCGTATCCCCAACGTCCTGGCCGGCCGCTACGCCTCCCCCGAGCTCGCCGTCCTGTGGTCCCCCGAGTACAAGGTGACGCTGGAGCGGCGGCTGTGGCTCGCCGTGCTGCGCGCCCAGAAGGATCTGGGGATCGAGGTGCCCGAGGCGGCACTCGCCGACTACGAGCGAGTGCTGGACCAGGTGGACCTGGCCTCCATCGCCGAGCGCGAGAAGGTCACCCGGCACGATGTGAAGGCGCGGATCGAGGAGTTCAACGCGCTCGCCGGGCATGAGCAGGTGCACAAGGGCATGACCTCCCGTGACCTGACCGAGAACGTCGAGCAGTTGCAGATCCGCCTCTCCCTGGAGCTGGTGCGCGACCGTTCGGTGGCCGTGCTGGCCCGGCTGGGCCGGCTGGCCGCCGACCACGGCGAGCTGGTCATGGCGGGCCGCTCGCACAATGTGGCCGCCCAGGCCACCACGCTGGGCAAGCGCTTCGCCACCACGGCCGATGAACTCCTGGTCGCCTTCGGGCGGTTGGAGGAGCTGATCGCCCGCTATCCGCTGCGCGGCATCAAGGGCCCGGTGGGCACCGCCCAGGACATGCTGGACCTGCTGGGCGGCGGGCCCGAGGGAACGGCCAGGCTGACGGAGCTGGAGCAGCGCATCGCCGGCCACCTGGGCTTCGGCCAGACCTTCACCTCGGTGGGCCAGGTCTACCCGCGCTCGCTGGACTACGACGTGGTCACCGCGCTGGTGCAGCTGGCCGCCGCGCCGTCCTCGCTGGCCAAGACCATCCGGCTGATGGCCGGGATCGAGCTGGTGACCGAGGGCTTCAAGCCGGGCCAGGTCGGCTCCTCGGCGATGCCGCACAAGATGAACACCCGCTCCTGTGAGCGCGTCAACGGCCTGATGGTGATCCTGCGCGGCTATGCCTCGATGACCGGCGAGCTGGCGGGCGACCAGTGGAACGAGGGCGATGTCTCCTGCTCGGTGGTGCGCCGGGTGGCGCTGCCGGACGCGTTCTTCGCGCTGGACGGCTTGCTGGAGACCTTCCTGACGGTGCTCGACGAGTTCGGCGCCTTCCCGGCCGTGGTCGCCCGTGAGCTGGACCGCTACCTGCCGTTCCTGGCCACCACCAAGGTGCTGATGGGCGCGGTGCGGGCCGGGGTGGGCCGGGAGGTCGCCCATGAGGTCATCAAGGAGCACGCGGTGGCCTCCGCGCTGGCCATGCGCGAACAGGGCGCGGAGCGCAATGAGTTGCTGGACAAGCTGGCCGCCGACGAGCGCATTCCGCTGGACCGGGCGGCGCTGGACGCGCTGATGGCGGACAAGCTCTCCTTCACCGGCGCCGCGGCCGGCCAGGTGGCCACGGTGGTGGCCCGTATCGAGGAGATCACCAAGCGCCACCCGGAGGCGGCCGGTTACACCCCTGGAGCGATCCTCTGACACCCGAGGAGCTGGAGGCCGCCCGCGACCGGCTGGTTCCGGATGTGGTCGCGGACGGTCTCAAGGTGCTGTTCTGCGGCATCAATCCGGGGCTGATGTCCGCCGCCACCGGGCACCACTTCGCCCGGCCGGGCAACCGGTTCTGGCCCGCCCTGCACGCTTCCGGTTTCACTCCCCGGCGGCTGGAGCCGGCCGAGGAACGGGAGTTGCTGGAGTACGGGCTGGGCATCACCAATGTGGTCGCCCGGGCCTCGGCGCGGGCCGATGAGCTGAGCGCGGTGGAGTTCCGCGAGGGCGGGCGCGTTCTCACCGAGAAGGTGCGGCTGCTGCGCCCGCGCTGGCTGGCGGTGGTCGGGGTCACCGCCTACCGGGTCGCCTTCGAGGACCGGCAGGCGAAGATCGGGCCGCAGCGGCGGACCATCGACGGCACCCGGGTCTGGGTGCTGCCCAACCCCAGCGGGCTCAACGCCCATTGGACGCTTCAGACCATGGCAGAGGAGTTCGGGCGGCTACGGGCCGCCGCCGAGGCGGACTGAACGGTTCCGGCCCGAGCCTTGGTCAGAGTCCCTGCGGTCCGCGGTCAGAGTCCCCCGGGCCGCAGTCAAACTCCCGGCCACCCGCTACCATCCGGTAGGCAAAGCGCACGCAAAGCGAGGAGGCGGCCTTGGGGCGGCTCACCGGCGGGGACCCCTCCCTGCTGCGGCGAATAAACTCGGCCGTGGTGCTGCACGCACTGCGCGCCTCCGCGTCTCCCACGCTCAGCGAACTGGTCAGGGCGACCGGCCTGTCCCGGCCCACCGTGGAGGGCGTGGTCGAGGGTCTGATCGCCGGCGGTCTGGTGGCCGAGGCGACCGTGGACGAGGGCGCCACCCGGCGCCAGGGCCGTCCTGCGCGGAGGTTCCGCTTCCGGGTGGAGGCAGGCCATCTGCTGGGCATCGAGATCGGGCCGCACCGCATCGCGGTGCTGCTGGCCGACCTCAGCGGCCGGATCCTGGGCGCCGAGTCGGCCGAGGTCGCCGAGTCGGCCCCGGCCGAACAGCGGCTGGAGCAGGTCCACAGCGCCGTCACCACCCTGCTGGAACGCGCCGGGGTGGCCTGCGGTTCGCTGCGCGCGGTCGGGGTGGCCACCCCCGGCATCGTGGAGGCGGACGGCACGGTACGGCTGGGCACCGCGCTACCGGGCTGGACCGGACTGCCGCTGGGCGAGCGGCTGCGCTCCGCCTTCCGCTGCCCGGTACTGGTGGAGAACGACGCCAACGCGGCCGCCGTGGCCGAGCATTGGAAGGGCGCGGCCACCGGCTCCGAGGATGTGGTCTTTGTACTGGCCGGGCTGAGCCCGGGGGCCGGTTCGCTGATCGGCGGCCGGCTGCACCGGGGCTCCGGCGGGGCGGCGGGCGAGATCGGCGCCCTGCACCTGCTGGGCCGGGAGGCCACCCCGGAGGAGGTGCTGTCCACCACCGGTGAACCACTGCACCCGCTGGACGAGGCACAGGTGGCGCGGGTCTTCACCCGGGCCGGGGCGGGTGACGAGCGGGCCACGGCCGCGGTGCGGCGCTATCTCCGGCGGCTGGTGCACGATGTGGCGGCGCTGGTGCTGGCGCTGGACCCGGAACTGGTGGTGGTCGGCGGCTGGGCGGCGGGCCTGCCCGGACTGCTGCACCCCCTGCGCACCGAACTGGCCCGCTACTGCCTGCGGCCACCGCGGGTGGTCCAGTCACTGCTGGGCGACTCCGCGGTGGCCACCGGCGCGCTGCGACTGGCCCTGGACCACCTGGAAGAGGAAATCTTCGCGGTCGACGGCACGGTGAGCACCCCGTAAGGGGCGCGGGGCAGCTGTGTCATGCGGCTCCGCCGCGTGGGCGCGACCAGCCACCGACAACCCGCACCGGAAACGCCAACAGAAGCACCCCGGACCGCCGATGGCGCGGCCCAAAGGCCGTCAGCCCGCCAGCACCGGCACCGCTTCGGCCCCGGTGTCACCAAAAGTGAGCCGACAGGTGTCCGCCCGATATGTGGCCACCGCCACCGCCGCGGTACGCCCGGCCGCGAAGTACCGGGTGGTGACCAGGAGTACGGGCGCACCCGGCAGCCGGTCCAGCTGCTTGGCGTCGTCGGCCCGGGCCGAGCCCAGCTCCACCGCCTGGTCCTGGCCGTCCGGGTGGAGGTCCTCCAGCTCGCGCAGCACCAGCCGGGCGCGGGCGGCTCCGGGGAGCGTCTCGGAGCCGGCGAGCGCGGGCACGCTCCCGGCGGGGACATAGAGCAACTCGGCGGCCACCGGCTGGCCGTGGGACTTGCGGATGCGGCGCACCACCTGCACGGTCTCGCCGGGAGCGGTGCCCAGCAGCCGGGCCACGGCAGCGGGCGGGAGGGCCTCGTCGGCGTCCACCGGCTGCCAGCCGTCGGCCGCGGTACCGGGGCGGCCGTGTTCGGACTCACCGACCGCGACGCCCATCCGGGGCGGGGCCACGGTGGTACCGACGCCACGGCGCCGCTGGAGGCGGCCCTCCAGCTCCAGTTGCTCCAGGGCCTGGCGCAGGGTGGCCCGGGCCACGCCGAAACGCGCCGCGAGCTCACGCTCGTTGGGCAGGATCTCGCCGACCGCGAACTCGGAGTCGAGCGCGTCGCTGAGCACGGTCTTCAGGTGCCAGTACTTCGGTTCCGGCGCCGTTTCCAGCTGCGTGGTCCCCACCCTCACCCTCCGCAAAGGCTTTTCGCGTGCTTCTTTATTAAAGGTTGTTGCAGTATGCCTGTGACCATAGGACGGTGTGCCCACTTGGTCAAGACCAATGCGGGCGCATGGTGACGGGGTTGTGGGGGGGCGTTCTGTACAACACCCCAACAGCCGGTGGTTTTCGTCCGGTTACGGCAGGATGTTGCGAACCTTGTCCGGATTGCGCACCACAGAGATTTCGGCCACCCGGCCGTCGCGGACCTCCAGGGTGACCACGGAGTCCAGCCGCCCGTCCAGCAACACCAGCAGCGCGGGGCCCGCGTTGACCTCCGCCGGGCGGATCTCGGCCGCCGCCGTCTGCCCGGCGACCCCCAGGACGAAGCGGGCCACCTTGTCCGCGCTCTCCACGGGCCGCAGGGCCGCCCTGACCTTGCCGCCGCCGTCGCTGACCAACCGCACATCGGGCGCCAGCAGTTCCAGCAGATCCTCCAGGCTGCCGCCGGTGGCCGCGGCCAGGAACCGCTCGGTCAGCGCGCGCCGTTGGCCCGGTTCCACATCGAAACGCCTTCTGCGCTCCTCGACATGCCGGCGGGCCCGTCCCGCGAGCTGCCGCACGGCCGCCTCCGAACGCCCCAGGGTGGCGGCGATCTCCTGGTACGGGAAGCCGAACGCCTCCCGGAGCACAAACACCGCGCGCTCCAGCGGCGAGAGCGACTCCAGGACCACCAGCACCGCCACCGAGACCGTGTCGGCCAGCACGGCCCGCTGCTCGGTGTCCGGCGCCCCGGGCCCGAAGTCGGTGAGCACCGGCTCCGGCAGCCATGGCCCGACATAGGACTCGCGCCGCGTCTGCAACTGGCGCAGCCGGTCGATGGCCAGGCGGGTGGTGATGCGCACCAGATAGCCACGGGCGTCGCGGACTTCCGTCCGGTCGGCTCCGGACCAGCGCAGCCATGCCTCCTGGACCACGTCCTCCGCGTCCGCGACCCGCCCCAGCATCCGGTAGGCCACACCGGTCAGGGTGGAGCGCTGCTCCTCGAAGGTCTCCAGAAGGTCAGGTCCGCTTGTCACCCGCCCATCCCAGCCGACCGCCAGGCCGTTTGTCCAGGTGAGCCGGGCGGTCCGGAGCGGTCGCGCAGCGGGTCTACCTATCGGTAACCGTTGCTGACATCCTGTCTCAATAAGCCGTACGCGGATGACCGGGAGTGCCCATGGCCCAGGCCCAGAACATTTCCTTCCCCATCGACACCCGCTCCGGGCCCCGCACCGCCGAGGTGGTCTGCCAACGGCGGGGCTCGGGCGAGCCATTGGTGCTGCTGCACGGCATCGGCCACCACCTCCAGGCCTGGGACCCGGTGGCCGGCCTCCTCGCCGCCGAGCGCGAGGTGATCGCCATCGACCTGCCCGGCTTCGGCCGCTCCCCCGCGCTGCCCGAGGGGACGGCCTACGACCTGCCGGGCACCGCCGCGGCCCTGCGCTCCCTGTTCGAGGCCCTGGGCCTGGACCGTCCGCATGTGGCGGGCAACTCGCTCGGCGGGCTGCTGGCCCTGCAGTTGGGGCACGAGAAGCTGGTGCGGTCGGTCACCGCGCTGTCTCCGGCCGGCTTCTGGACCGAGGCGGAGCGCCGCTACGCGTTCACCGTGCTGCGCGGGCTCCGCGTCGGCGCCCGCACCCTGCCGCCCCGGGCCGTGGACCGGATCGCCCGGTCCGCCGCCGGGCGGACGGCGCTCTCCGGCGCCATCTACGCCCGGCCCGGGCGCCGTTCAGCCGAGGCGGTGGTCGCCGAGACCCGGGCGATGCGCGAGGCCACCGGCTTTGAGTCCGTCATCGGCGCCGGCCGGTCGGTGCTCTTTATGCACGACATCACCGAACTGCCCGTCACCATCGCCTGGGGCAGCCGGGACCGGGTGCTGCTGCGCCGCCAGGGCATCCGCGCCAAGCAGGTGATCCCGGGCGCCCGCCTGGTCAGACTGCCCGGCTGCGGCCATGTCCCGATGAACGACGATCCGGCGCTGGTGGCCCGGGTCATCCTGGACACCTCGCGCTGACCGGCAGCCGGCCGTCACTCCCGCCGCCACCAGCAGCGCACCGGCCGCCTGGGCGAGCCCCAGCCCGCCCGCCCCAGCGAGCGGGGCGGTCACCGCGGCGGCGACCGGGATCAGACCGGAACAGAGCGTCACCCGCTCGGTGCCGGCCCGGGCCATCCCCCGGTACCACAGCACAAATCCCACCGCGGTGACCACCGCCGCCTGCCAGACCAGCGCGGCGGCCTCCACGGCGGTGGGGGTGCGCAGCGCCCCGGTGCCGTCCAGCACCCAGCCCAGCACCAGCGCCTCCACCGCCGCCGCCCCACACACCGCGACCGTCAACACCTTTGGTCCCAGCGGCCGCAGCACCGGGCCGGCCAGCACCGCGAAGCCGACCTCGCCGGCCAGCGCCCCCGCCGACCACAGCAGCCCGGCGGCGTCCGTCCGCCCCCAGCCCTGCACCACCCCGGCGCCCAGCGCCACCAGCGCCGACCCGGCCACCGCCGCCGGCGCGGGCCGCCGGCCGCGCAGCACCGGCATCAGCACCGCCACCACCACCGGCGCACAGCCCACCAGCACCCCGGGCACGGCGGGTTCGGCGGTGCGTTCCGCGGACAGCACCGCGAAGTTGAACCCCACCATGCCCAGCGCGGCCAGCACCCCGATGCGCACCCACTGGTCCGCGCCCAGCGCCCGCAGCGCCCGGACCCCCGGCCGCCCCGCCGAGGGGAGCAGCAGCAGTCCGGCCAGGGCGTAGCGCAGCGCCTGGCCGCCCGCGAACGGGTAGCCGGCCAGCAGCGAGTTGACGGTGAAGGACCCGCCGACCAGGACACAGGCCAGGGCGGCGGGCGGGATGCCGGGGACGGCGATGGAAGAACGTTTCACGGGGCCGACCCTAGGAGCGCGGGCGGTCCCCCTTAGGGTCCAATCCCATGGGTGATACGAGGACCAATCCGCCGCCGGGCCATGGCTGGACCGCCGCCTGGGAGCTGCTGCTGCCCGCCGCAGGCGCGCCGGCGCGCCGCCGGGGGCACACCCTGTGCGCGGCGCTGCGGGTGGCGGTGCGGTCCGGGCGGCTGGCACCGGGCACCCGGCTCCCGCCCAGCCGGGAACTGGCCCGCGATCTGGGGGTGTCCAGGGGCCTGATCACCTCGGCCTATGAACAGCTCACCGCCGAGGGCTATCTCAAGTCCACGCGGGGTGCGGGCACTTGGGTGGGCGGCGCGATCCAGGCACCGGCGCCTGCCGCACCGGAGAATCCGGCGCCGGATCACCTCCTGGCCGACTTCCGGCCCGGCACCCCCGACCTGGCGCTCTTTCCCCGCACCGCCTGGTCGGCGGCCCAGCGGCGGGCGCTGACCCGGCTGCCCCACCACGCCCTGGGCTACCCGGACCCCCGCGGCCTGCCCGAACTGCGCGCGGAACTGGCCGCGTTGCTGGCCCGGCGGCGGGGCGTGGCCGTCGACCCCGGGCGGATCGTGGTGTGTTCCGGTGTGGCCCAGGCGCTGACCCTGCTGGGCCTGGTGCTGGCCGGCCGCCAACGCGGCCGCCCGCTGATCGCGGTGGAGAATCCCGGCAGTCCGGAACACGAGCCGCTGTTCACCTCCATCGGGTGCGCCGTGCGGCGGGTGCCGGTGGACGCGGAGGGCATGGACCCCGCCGCCCTGGCGGCCTCCGGAGCCCGGGCCGCCGTCCTCACCCCGGCCCACCAGTTCCCCACCGGAATCGCCTACTCCGCACACCGCCGGGCCGCTCTGCTCCACTGGGCCCGCACCACCGGCGCCCTGCTCGTCGAGGACGACTACGACGGCGACTTCCGCTACGACCGGCAGCCCATCGGCGCCCTCCAGGGCCTGGACCCGGAGCACGTCGCCTACACCGGCTCGGTGAGCAAGTCGCTCGCCCCCGCCCTGCGGCTGGGCTGGCTGGTGCCGCCGGAGTCGTACGCCGGGGAAGTGGTGGCCCGCAAGCGCACCATGGACATGGGCCATCCGGTGCTCGACCAGGCCCTGCTGGCCGAATTCACCGCCCGCGGCGACCTCGACCGCCAGCTGCGCCGCTGCCAGCGCGCCTACCGAGAGCGGCGGGACGCCCTGCTGGCCGCACTGGACCGGGAGTTCCCCGGCGCCGAGGTGACCGGGGTGGCGGCCGGCCTGCACGCGGTGGTCCGCCTGCCGCGCCGCTACGGCCCCCAGCCCCGCTTCCTGGCCCGGGCCACCGCGCACCGCATCGCGCTCCGCCCCCTGTCCGACTATGGGGCGGCGGTGCCCGGCGACGGCGGGGTGCACCTGGTGCTGGGCTACGCACACCTGCCGCCCGCCCGCCTCATGGACTCCCTCCACCTGCTGCGCCGGGCCACCCGCCCCTGACGTTCCCCGTGGGCGGGTGGGATCCCTGCGCCCCGAAGGTGCGTGCCCACCCACCGGCGGACGCGCGTCGCACTGCCGCAACCCCACACGCCCTGGCAGGGTGGAGCAGATCCCCCGAGAGACAGAGGTGCACTGTCATGACCGAACAGGTGGACGTCGTCGTCATCGGCATGGGCCCCGGCGGCGAACAAGTGGCCGGCCGCCTCGCCGAAGCCGGCCTGAACGTGGTCGCCGTGGAAGCCGAACTGGTCGGCGGCGAGTGCCCGTACTGGGCCTGTGTGCCCAGCAAGATGATGATCCGGGCCGGAAACCTGCTGGCCGAGGCCCGCCGCGTGCCCGGCATGGCCGGCACCGCCCAGGTCACCGCCGACTGGGCACCGGTCGCGGCCCGTATCCGGGACGATGCCACCGACGACTGGAACGACCGGGTCGCCGCGGACCGTTTCACCGGCAAAGGCGGCCGCCTGGTCCGCGGCCTGGGCCGGCTGGACGGCCCGTCCCGGGTGGCGGTCGGCGAGCAGACCTTCGAGGCCCGGCACGGGGTGGTGATCGCCACCGGCAGCCGGCCGCAGATCCCCCCGGTGCCGGGCCTGGCCGAGGTGCCGTACTGGACCAACCGGGACGCCATCGCCGCCAAGGAACCCCCGCGCTCGCTGCTGGTGCTCGGCGGCGGCGCGGTCGGAGTGGAACTCGCCCAGGTCTACGCCCGGTTCGGCACCCAGATCACCGTGGTGGAGGCAATGGACGGCCTGCTGCCCGCCGAGGAGCCGGAGGCCGGCGCGCTGCTGGCCGAGGTGCTGGGACGGGAGGGCCTCGCCCTGCGCACCGGGGCGAGGGCCGTCCAAGTCCGGCACGACGGTGATGAGTTCGGCCTGACACTGGAGAACGGCGAGGAACTGATCGCCCAGCGGCTCCTGGTGGCCACCGGCCGCCGCGCCCATCTGGCCGGCCTCGGCCTGGAGACCGTGGGGCTGGACCCGGCGGCACGCACCCTGCCCACCGACGGCCACCTGCTGGTCGCCCCCGGCCTGTGGGCGGTGGGCGATGTGACCGGGCATGGAGCGTTCACCCATGTCGCCATGTACGAGGCGGAGATCGTCTGCCGGGCGGTGCTGGGCGAGCCGGGCCCGCCCGCCGACTACCGGGCGCTGCCCCGGGTGACCTTCACCGACCCGGAGGTGGGCGCGGTGGGCCTGACCGAGCGGCAGGCCCGGGAGAAGGGGCTGCGGGTGCGCACCGGCCTGTCCCGGCTGCCCGCCTCGGCACGCGGCTGGATCCACAAGGCGGGCAACGAGGGCCTGTACAAGCTGGTGGCGGACGAGGACCGGGGCGTGCTGCTGGGGGCGACCGCCGTGGGGCCGGCGGGCGGCGAGGTGCTCTACGGCCTGGCGGTGGCGGTGCAGGCGGAGGTGCCGGTCGAGTCCCTGCGCCATATGATCTACGCCTATCCCACCTTCCACCGGGGCGTGGAGGACGCCCTGCGCGACCTGGGCTGAGCCGGCCGGAAGGACGCGAAAGCGGCCTTTACCCGTCGGACACAGAACGTTCGTGATCACGCAACACCCTTTGGCCAGGGTGGTCCATATGACCGACGAGACCCCGGCGAAGAGCTCCCGGCGCCCGCACCACTGGCGACATGATCTGACGGAACTGGCCGCCCTGTTCACCGCCGTGGCCACCGCCGACTGCGTGGCCAACGCGGTGGGCCACGGTCCCGACGGCCCGCTGCTGCTGACCGGCTCGGCGGCGGCCCTGCTCGCCACCACCGCCTTCCACACCTGGTGGGCCCGGCGCCGGCGCACCGGCCCCCCGGCCGCCGATCTGCCGCCGGCCCCGTCCGGCACCGGCCCCTCCGCCACCGCACTGTGGCGGATGCGCACCACCGTGCGCGATGAACCGGGCAGCCTGGCCGAGCTCTGCCTGGCGCTGGCCGCCCGGGGCGTGGACATCCTCGCCCTGCAGACTCATCCGCTCGCCCAGGGCACCGTGGACGAACTGCTGCTGCGCGCCCCCGGCGCGCTGAGCCCCGCCGAGCTGGCCCTGGCCGCCACCGAGGGCGGCGGCAGCGAGACCTGGCTGGAGCGGGCGGACGCCCATGACCTGGTGGACGCCCCCACCCGCGCCCTGTCCCTGGCCACCCGGGCCGCCCTGGACGCCGCCGAACTCCCGCTGGCCCTGCGCCAGTTGCTGGGCCGCTGCACCATCCGTTCGACCCCTGCCCCGGAGCGGGAGGTCCCGGCGGAGGGCGTGTGGGAGGACACCGTGCTGCGGCTGCGCGACCCCTCCGGCGGCTCCATCACCATCGAGCGGGCGTATCTGCCGTTCACCCCGGCCGAGTTCGCCCGCGCCCGGGCCCTGGTGGAGCTGGACGCCCGGCTGGGGCCCCGGATGCCCCGGCGCAGCGATGTGCTCACCCTGCCGGAGGGCAATGAGATCACCGTCCGGCGCGCGGACACCGGTGACCTGGAGGCGGCCCGCCGGATGCACCAGCGCTGCTCCCGGGCCACCCTGGCGCTGCGCTACCACGGACCGGTGCAGGACACCCAGGCCGCCGACCGCTATCTGCGGCACCTGCTCAGCCCGCGCTTCGGCCGCACCCTGGCCGCCTACACGGCCTCCGGCCGGCTGGTCGGGCTGGGCCACCTGCTGTGGGACGGCGAGGAGACCGAGGTGGCGCTGCTGGTGGAGGACGCCTGGCAGCGGCGCGGGGTGGGCGGCGAACTGCTGGCCCGGCTGGTGGGCATGGCGCGGGAAGCGGGCTGCGAGAGCGTCTACGCGGTCACCCGGGCCTCCAACACCGGCATGGTGGCGGCCATGCGCGCCCTGGACCTGCCCCTGGACTACCAGATCGAGGAGGGCACCCTGGTGGTCACCGCCCGGCTCGCGGGCGCCCGGGTCACCTCGGGGGCGCACGCCCGGGACAACTAGGGGCTGGATCCCGATGACGGAACGGCCTCCGGCATACGAGGATGAGCGCATGCCGAACACCACCAGTGCCCCGCTGCCCCGCCAGGTCGCCGACTCCTATGTCGACGCGCTGATCGAACTCGACCCCATCACCGGCACCTACCTGGGCGTGGCCGCCAGTTCACCCCGCCTGCCGGACTTCTCGCCGGCCGGCCAGGAGGCCCTCACCGAGCTGGCGCGCGACGCCCTGCGGCGGCTGGCCGAGGCCGAGGGCAGAGCCGGCGCGGACAGCGGCATCGAGCGGCGCTGCGCCCGGCTGCTGCGCGAGCGGCTGACCGCGGAGCTGGCGGTGCACGAGGCGGACGAGCCGCTGCGGGCGATCGGCAATATGCACTCGCCGCTGCACGCGGTGCGTGAGGTCTTCACCATCACGCCCACCGCCACCACCGAGGACTGGTCGGCGGTCGCCGCCCGGCTGCGGGCGGTTCCGGCGGCCCTGGAGGGCTGGCGGTCCTCGCTGGCGCTGGGGCTGGAGCGGGGCCTGCTCGGCGGTCCGCGCCAAGTGGCCACGGTGCTGGAGCAGTTGGCGGAGTGGATCGGCACCGGCGGAGGCTGGTTCGCCGACTTCGCCGCCGAGGGCCCCGAGGAGCTGCGCACCGAGCTGGCCGGGGCCGCCGCCCTGGCCACCGGCGCCCTGGTCACGGTGCGCGACTGGCTGCGGGATGTCTACACCCCGGCCGTGGCCGGCGCCCCGGAGGTCGTGGGCCGGGAGCGGTACGCCCGCTGGGCCCGCTACTGGAACGGCACCGACCTCGATCTGGAAGAGGCATACGCCTATGGCTGGGCCGAGTTCCACCGCATCCTGGGCGAGATGCGCCAGGAGGCCGAGAAGGTCCTGCCGGGCGCCCGCACTCCCTGGGAGGCGCTGGCCCATCTGGATGTCCACGGCCGGCACATCGAGGGCGTGGAGGAGGTCCGCGACTGGCTGCAGGGGCTGATGGACGAGGCCATCAAGGCGCTGGACGGCACCCACTTCGAACTGGCCGAGCGGCTCAAGCGGGTGGAGTCCAGGATCGCCCCGCCCGGCAGCGCCGCCGCCCCCTACTACACCGCGCCCTCGGAGGACTTCTCCCGGCCCGGCCGCACCTGGCTGCCCATCGTGGGCGGGCAGACCCGCTTCCCGGAGTACGACCTGGTCTCCACCTGGTACCACGAGGGGGTGCCCGGCCACCATCTGCAACTGGCCCAGTGGACCCATGTCGCCGACCGTCTCTCCCGTTACCAGGCCACGGTGGGCATGGTCAGCGCCAATGCCGAGGGCTGGGCGCTATATGCGGAACGGCTGATGGACGAACTGGGCTTCCTCTCCGATCCGGAGCGGCGGCTGGGCTATCTGGACGCCCAGATGATGCGTTCGGTGCGGGTGATCATCGACATCGGAATGCACCTGGAGCTGGAGATCCCCCAGGACTCGCCCTTCCACCCGGGCGAGCGCTGGACCCCGGCGCTGGCCCAGGAGTTCTTCGGGCTGCACAGCAGCCGCCAGGCCGACTTCGTGGAGAGCGAGCTGGTGCGCTATCTGAGCATGCCGGGCCAGGCGATCGGCTACAAGCTGGGCGAGCGCGCCTGGCTGACCGGCCGGGAGGCGGCCCGCCGGGCCCGGGGCGAGGACTTCGACCTCAAGGCATGGCACATGGCGGCGCTCTCCCAGGGCGCACTGGGTCTGGACGACCTGGTGGCCGAGCTCTCGGCGCTCTGAGTCCGGTACGGGGGCATCAGCACATGGACACTCCGCTGGTCATCTTCTGCCGGGATCCGCTCAACTCCCGGCGCGCCGACGGGCACTTCGCCGAGGAGGCCCGGGCCGCGCGGCAGGCCGGGCTGCGGGTGGCGCTGCTGGACCATGACGCGCTGCTCGCCGGGCGGGCGGCGGCCGCGGTATCGGCGGTGCCACCGGACGCGGGGGCGGCCTGGTACCGGGGCTGGATGGTGCCCGCCGGGCGCTATGCCGAGCTGGCCGGGGCGCTGGCCGCCCTCGGGGTGTCCTTGCTGACCTCGCCGGAGTCCTACCGCCGGGCCCATGAACTGCCCGGCTGGTATGGGACCTTCGCCGAGCTCACCCCGCGCAGTGTCTGGCTGCCCGCCGAGCCGGGCACGGCCCCGGCCGGCGGGACGCTGGCCGCCGCGGCGGCCGGGCTGGGTGCGGGCCCGGCGATCGTCAAGGACTATGTGAAGTCCCGCAAACACGAGTGGGATACAGCCTGTTATGTCCCGTCTCTGTCTGATACCGCCCGGCTTTCGGCGGTGGTCGGAAGGTTTGTGGAGTTGCAGGAGGAGTTCCTGACGGGCGGTGTGGTGATACGGGCCTTTGAGCGCTTCCGCCCGTCCGGGGAAGCCCGGGTGTGGTGGGTGGACGGGGTGCCGGTCCTGACCACCGCGCACCCAGACAGCCCCGGACTGCTGCCCGCCGAGCCTTCGTTGGCCGAGGTGGGCCGGGCCGTGGCCGCCCTGGGGTGCCGTTTTGTCACCACAGATCTGGCGCTGCGCGAGGACGGCGCATGGCGTGTGGTGGAGGTCGGTGACGGGCAGGTCAGCGATCTGCCACGGGGAGTGGATCCGGGGGCGCTGCTGGGCGCCCTCGCCGGGGCCGGGTGACGGCCGGGGGTGAAACGGCCGTCGGCTGTCGCGGAGTTGGTCAGCAGCCGCAGTCCCCTTCCGCCGGCGCCGTCAGCACGTCCACCGGCAGCCGCCGCTCACCCTCCCAGGTTTCCACCGTGAACCCCTCGCGGATCCAGTACTCGATGCCGCCCAGCATCTCCTTGACCCGGTAGCCGAGCCGCGCCAGCGCCAGGGCCGCTCTGGTCGCCCCGTCACAGCCGGGGCCCCAGCAGTAGACGACCACCGGCACCGCCGGGTCCAGCAACTGGCCGGCCTGCTCGGGGATCAGGGCGGTGGGCAGGTGCACCGCGCCGGGCACATGGCCCTGGTCCCAGCCCTGGGTGGAGCGTGAGTCCACCACCGCGAAGCCCGGCCGGCCGGCGGCCAGCGCGGCGTGCACATCGGAGACATCGGTATGGAAGGCCAACCGCGCCGCGAAGTAGGCGGCGGCCTCGGCGGGTTCGGCGGGGGCCACGGCGAGAACGCCGGAAGGAACGGTGGCGGTGTGTGCTGTCATAACGGAAAACCTATGTGCCACCGGCCCGGCAGGGAACGGGAAATCCCGGGTAAACATCTTGTGGCACCGGGGAATCCCCTGCTAGACATCGTTTATGACCGCTCATTCCCCTGACGCCACCGACTGGCGGATACTCGAGGCCCTGCAGAGCAACGGCCGTGCGGGCTACGCCGAGTTGGCCCGGATGGTGAACATGTCCGCGAGCGCGGTGACCGAGCGGGTGCGCAGGCTGGAGGAGGCGGGCGTCATCAGCGGCTACTCCGCGGTGGTGGACCCGGAGAAGCTGGGCATGCCGGTGCTCGCCTTCATCCGGCTGCGCTACCCCAATGGCAACTACAAGCCCTTCCACGACCTGCTGGGGCAGACGCCGGAGGCCCTGGAGGCGCACCATGTCACCGGCGACGACTGCTTTGTCATCAAGGTCACGGCCGGTTCGATGCGCCATCTCGAGGAGGTGGCAGGCCGGTTCGGGGCGCTGGGCTCGGTGACCACCAGCGTGGTGTACTCCTCGCCGCTGCCGCGCCGGGCGCTCAGCTGTCCGTGCCCGCCGTCCGCTGCCGTACCACCGAGCCGGAACGCTCCTTGACCACCTGGAGCCGGGCCGGGATGCGGCGGCGCAGGTCGGCCACATGGCTGACGATGCCCACCGCCCGGTCCCGTTCCCGCAGCGAGTCCAGCACGTCCAGCACCTCGTCCAGGGTCTCCTCGTCCAGGCTGCCGAAGCCCTCGTCGATGAAGAGGGTGTCCAGCCGCATTCCGCCGGCCTCGTCGGTGACCACATCGGCCAGCCCCAGGGCCAGGGCGAGCGAGGCGAAGAAGGTCTCCCCGCCGGAGAGCGTGGCGGTGTCGCGTTCCCGGCCGGTCCAGGCGTCGATCACATGCAGGCCCAGTCCGGAGCGTCCGCGCCCGCCGGTGCGGGCGTCGGAGTGCACCAGGGTGTAGCGGCCGGAGGACATCCGCTGCAGCCGGGCGCCGGCCGCGGCGGCCACCTGCTCCAGCCGGGCGGCCAGCACATAGGACTCCAGGCGCATCTTCCGCTCGTTGTGCGCCGAGGTGCCGGCGGCCAGCGCGGCCAGCGCGGCCACCCGGTGGTGCTCGGCACGCAGCGGGGCGAGCCGGCGGGCGTCGGCGAGGGCCTCGGCGGACAGCCGGTCCAGTTCCGCACAGCGGGTTTCGGCGGCGGCCTGGCGGGTGGTGGCCGCGCGCAGTGCCCGGTCCGCGGTGTCGGCCGCCGCCCGGGCGGCTTCCGGGTCGGCGGCCGGGCGCCCGGCCGCCTCGGCCACCGCCGCCTCGGCCAGTTCGGCGGCCACCGCGGCCTCCTCGCTGCCCCAGGCGTCCAGCCGTTCCCGCAGTTCCCGCTGCCGGTCGGCGCCCAGCAGGGCCCGCGCGGCCGACTCGGGGGTGTCGAATCCGGCCCGGTAGGCCGCTTCGGCCAGCCGGGCGTCGGCGGTCTTGAGCCGGTCGGCCGTCGTCTGCGCGGTGCGTACCGCCTCTGCGGCCCGGCTCAGCAGGGCCGCCCGCCGCTCCAGCAGCTCCGCCCGGGCCGCCACCGAGGCGGCCCCGCCGCGGGCCCGCGCCACCTCGGCCTCCAGCGCGCGGCGCTCGCTCTCCAGGTTCTCCCGCCGTGAGGTGCGGGCGGCAACGCGCAGCCGGGCCTGCTGCTCGTCCGCGCGCCGCCGCTCGTACTCCCGCTCGGCGGCGGCCAGCGCCTCCCGGGCCGGGTGCAGTCCGGCGGCGGCCTGCCGGGCCCGGTCCAGCGCATCCGCCAACTCGGCGGCCCGCGCGGCCAGTTCGGCGACCGGGGCGGTGCCCGCGCTCGCGGTGGCGGCGGCGAGTTCCTCGCGTACCGGGGTCAGCCGCCGGGCCGCCTCCTCGCGCAGCGCGTCGGCGCGCTCATAGGCGGCCAGCGCGGCCTCCTCGGCCGCACGGTCCACCCGGCCGTCCCCGGCCCGGGCCTTCCCGGGGTGTTCGATGCCGCCGCACACCGGGCACGGCTCGCCCGGCGCCAGATCGGCGGCCAGTTCGGCGGCGATGTCGCGCAGCCGGAGGTCCTTGAGCTCCAGCCAGTGTTCCCGGGCGGCCGCCGCCTCCTCCCGGGCCCGCAGCGACTCGGCCTCGGCCGCTTCGGCCCGTACGGTGAGGGTGTCGCGCTGCCGGGCGGCGGTCAGCTGCCGCTGTGCCGTCTCGGCCTGTGCGCCGAGCCGTTCGGCCGGCGCGGCGGCCTCCTGGGCCTGCTCCACCCGCCGCTGCCGGGTGCGTCGCTCCTCCTCCCAGCCGCGCAGCCACTCGGTGTGTTCGGTGAGGATGTCCTCGTCGGCCTCCGCCTCGCGCTCCAGTGCGGCGATCTCGGCGGTGAGCCCCAGGGCCCGTTCCTCGGCCCGGCGGGCGGCCGACAGCGAGCCCAGTTCCTCGCGCGACGCCCGTTCCAGGGCGGCGAGTTGTTCGCCGCCGGCCTCCCGGTGCTCCGGCGGGAGTGCCGCGCGCAGCCGGCGTTCCTCCTCGGCCGCCGTGTGGTGGGCCCGTTCGGCCTCCTGGTGGAGTTCCAGCGCGGGGGCCACCGAGTCGGCGGCCCGGGCCACCGCCAGCAGCCGGCTCGTCCGCTCCCGCTCCTCGCGCCGGTCGCGCAGCGCCTCGGCGCGTCGCTCGGCCATGGCGTGCCGGCGCTGGAGACGGGCCAGTTCCCCCGCGGCCTCGGCGGTCCGCCGGGCCGCGTCCTGGCGCCGCTCGGCCGCGCGCACCTCGGCGCGGGCGATGTCCCGGCGTTCCCGGGCGCCGCTGCGGGCCAGGGCCGCCCACTGGAGCACCGCCTCGGCCAGGCCGGGGTCGCCGGGGGCCAGCGGCTCGCGGGCGCCGTCCGCGGTGGCGGGCTCGGGCACACCGATCCCGGGCAGCGCCGGGTCGGCGGCGGCCTGCCGCATCCGGTGGCCGAGCGCCAGCAGCCCTTCGTCGCCGGTGCGCACCCGGGCCTCGCCGGTGCGGCGCAGCTCGGCCAGCCGGGCCTCCACCGCGGCGAACCGCCCGGTGCCGAAGAGCTTGCCGAGCAGTTCGCCCCGGGCGGTGTCCGCGGCACGCAGGAACCGGGCGAAGTCGCCCTGCGGCAGCAGCACCACCTGGCAGAACTGCTCCCGGCTCATGCCCAGCAGCTGCCGGATCTCCTCGCCGATCTCCTGGTGGGAGCGGCTGAGCCCGCGCCACTGGCCGTCCAGAGCTCGCTCACGCAGCTCGCTGTGCGCCCGTTCCCTGGTGAATCCGCCGCCGCGCCGTTTGGGCCGGAGCTGTTCGGGACGCCGGGTGATCTCCAGGTGCCGCCCGGCCAGGGTGAGTTCGAGGACGACCTGGGTGCGGGTGTCCGGTGCGGCGTGGTCGCTGCGCAGGGCCGGGCCGTTGCCCTGGCGGGCGCCGGGCACATCGCCGTAGAGGGCGTAGCAGACGGCGTCCAGTACCGAGGTCTTGCCGGCGCCGGTGGGTCCGTGCAGCAGGAAGAGCCCGGCGGCGGAGAGCTGTCCGAAGTCGATGCGCTGGGTGCCGCCGAAGGGTCCGAAGGCGGTGATCTCCAGCCGGTGCAGCCTCATCGGTCCGCCTCCTCGCCGATCCGTACCCGCTCCAGGGCGGCGGCCAGCACGGTCCGTTCGTCCTGGTCCGGGCCGCGGCCGGCGCGTACATGGGCCACGAAGTCCTCGGTGATCTGCTGGTCGGTGCGGCCGCGCAGCCGTCCGGCGTAGGAGGCCGTACGGTCCTCGGGCGCGCGCTCGGGATCGAAGACCAGGCTGAGTATGTGCGGGAAGCGGCGGGTGAGCCGGGCCATGGGTTCCGCCGGGCGGACCGGGTCGGTGAGGGTGGCCTCGATCCAGGAGCCGGTGTGCCGGTCGTGCTCCGGTACGGTCAGCAGGTCCTCCAGGCGGCCGCGCAGCCGGGCGAGCGGGCGGGGCACCGGGCAGTCCAGGCGTTCGGCGGTGACCGAGCCGTCGGCGGCCAGGTCGACCAGCCACATGGTCTTGCGGTGGTGGGTCTCCGAGAAGGAGTAGGCGAGCGGTGAACCGGAGTAGCGCACCCGCTCGTTGACCGTCTGGCAGCCGTGCAGATGTCCCAGCGCGGTGTAGTGCGCCCCCTCGAAGGTCTCCGGGGGGACGGCGGCGACGCCGCCGACCGCGATGTCGCGTTCGCTGTCGCTGGGCGTGCCGCCGGCCACAAAGGCATGGGCGAGGACCACGGCGCGGGTGCCGGGCGGCCGTTGGGCCAGGTCGGCCCGTACCCGGTCCATGGCGGCGGCCAGCACGGCGGCATGGCCGGTGCCGTGGGCGCCCAACTCCTCGCGTACCAGGGCGGGTTCGAGGTAGGGCAGGCCATAGCAGGCGACCTGGCCATGGGCGTCGGAGAGCAGGACGGGCAGCGCGCAGCCCGCGGGGTCGGTGCGCAGGTGTATGCCGGCCCGGTCGATCAGGCCGGCGCCCACGCCCAGCCGGCGGGCGGAGTCATGGTTGCCGGAGATCATCACGGTGGGCACACCGAGTCCGGCCAACCGGTGCAGGGTCCGGTCGAACAGCTCGACGGCGGACAGCGGCGGCACGGCGCGGTCATAGATGTCCCCGGCGACCAGGACGGCGTCCACGCGATGCTCGCGCACGGTGTGCACCAGGTGGTCGAGGAAGGCGCGCTGGGCGTCCAGCAGGCTCACCCGGTGGAAGGACCGGCCCAGATGCCAGTCGGAGGTGTGCAGCAGTCTCACCGGAGGGCACCGTCCCGCATGTTCTCCGCCTCTCGCCGCTCGGTGTGCACGCCCATTGCGCACAGCACGCTATCCATCACCGGCAACGGCCGTCACACCGGCTCCGGATGAGGTGATGCGCATCACATTCGCTCAGATCTCGCCGTACGCCTCGCCGCCCGGCTCGAACTCCGCGGCGCCCGCGGTGACATCGGCCAGCCAGGCCCGGAAGGCGTCCAGTTCGGCGTCCGGCAGCCCGATCTCGATGCGCACCCGGTCCCCGTAGCTCACCTCGCGCACCGTGCGGCCGGTCGCCCGCAGTTCGTTCTCCAGCTTTCCGGCCCGCTGGTGGTCGATGGTGACCGTGCCCAGCCGGTAGCGGCGGCGGGTGATGGTGCCCAGGACGTCCAGCGCCTCGCCCACCGCCCCGCCGTAGGCGCGGATCAGCCCGCCGGCGCCGAGCTTGATCCCGCCGAAGTAGCGGGTGACCACGGCCACCACATAGCGCATCTCCCGGCGCACCAGCATCTGGAGCATGGGCACCCCGGCGGTACCGCCCGGCTCGCCGTCGTCACTGGCCCGCTGCACCGCGCCGTCGGCGCCCAGCACATAGGCGAAGCAGTGGTGCCGCGCGGTGGGGTGCTCCCGGCGGACGCGGGCGATGAAGGACTGGGCCTCCTCCTCGGTCGCGGCGGGCGCCAGCGCGCAGATGAAGCGCGACTTATTGATCTCGATCTCATGCACGCCCTCGTGCGCGACCGTGCGGTACTCGTCCTTCACCCCGCAAGCCTAATCGCAGAACGCCAGCCCTTTGAGTGAGTGCACAACCCGGCGGGAATGGTCCGGCGGGCCCGGCCGTTGAGCGGGCATGTACGCGGAACCGGGGATCATCCGGAAGATCATCGAGGAGACCGGCGACACCTGGGCAGTGGTGGGCCTGTCGGCCAATGAGCGCCGCCCCGCCTTTGGCGTCGCCCGGACACTTCAGCGCTACGGCAAGCGGATCGTGCCCGTCCACCCCAGGGCGGAGACGGTGCACGGCGAGCGGGGGTATGCCTCGCTGGCCGAGGTGCCCTTCCCCGTGGATGTGGTGGATGTCTTCGTCAGATCGGAACTGGCGGGCGCGGTCGCCGACCAGGCGGTGGAGATCGGGGCCGGGGCGGTCTGGTTCCAGCTGGGTGTGATCGACGAGGGCGCCTATGAACGGGTGCGTACCGCCGGGCGGTTGATGGTGATGGACCGCTGTCCGGCGATCGAGATACCGCGGCTGGACCGGGCAGCCGCACGGCCGGTGAGCGAGGCGCGTTAACGTCTGCGCATGATCACCACACGCCCGGCCCGCCCGGAGGACGCCCCCGAGATAGTCCGGCTGCGCCGGCTGATGTTCGCCGATATGAACGGCCAGGACAGGCCGGGCACTTGGGAGCGCACCGCGGAGGAGGTCGCCCGGCGGCAACTGGGCGCGGAACTCGGCGCGTTCGTGGTGGACGGCGACGACCCGGCGAGCGGGCCGCATCTGGCGGCCTGTGCGGTGGGGCGCCTGGAGCAGCGGCTGCCGGCGCCCGGCCATCCCACCGGGCGGTTCGGCTTTGTCTTCAATGTCTGCACCGACACCCGCTACCGGGGTCGTGGCTATGCGCGGGCCACCACCGAGGCGCTGCTGGGCTGGTTCGCCGCCCAGGGCGTCACCCGGGTCGATCTCCATGCGACCAAGGAGGCGGAGGGGCTCTACCGCGCTCTGGGGTTCACCGAGCACTCGCTGGCGCTGTCCCTGGACGTCTCCCGCTGACCAAGCGGCGCGTCCGCCGTCATCGCACCGGCGGCACCGCCACCGCCATGGTCATCCGCACCGGCTCGGCACCCTCATTGCGGTAGATATGCGGCACATTGGCCTCAAAGGTCGCCGCCGAGCCGGCGGGCACCCGATGGCTCTCGCCCTCCACCACCAGGGTCAGCTCACCCTCGGTGACCCGGAGCAGCTCCATGGTGCCGGCGGGGTGCGGGTCGGAGGCGCTCTCCTCCCCCGGCTCGATCCGCCAGTCCCACAGCTCCAGCGGACCCGGCGTCTCGGCGCCCACCAGCAGCGCGGTATGGCTGCCCGCCTCGGTCGACCACATCCGTACCGCTTGCTCCTCGGACACCACCCGCACCCTGGCCTCCCGCTCATAGTCGAGCAGGGTGGTGATGCTGACGCCCAGCGCGTCGGCGAGCTTCACGGTGGTGCCCACGCTGGGGTTGGTACGGGCCTGCTCAATCTGGATGATCATGCCCCGGCTGACCCCGGAGCGCGTCGCCAGGGCGTCCAGGGTGAAGTGCCGCTCGCTCCGCCAGTGTTTGAGGTTACGGGCGAGGGACTGGGTGAGCTCGTCGAGGTCCGTCACATTCCGTCCAATATATTCAATGAAGAAGTCAAACAGACTGCACTACAGTGTGGTGCGCTCCACCATTCACCACACTGTACTGCGAGGTTCACCGCATGACACCGCTCTACGCCCTGACCACCAGCCTGCTGTGGGGGCTGGCCGACTTCGGCGGGGGGCTGCTGACCCGGCGCATGCCCGCCCTGACGGTGGTGCTGGTCTCCCAGCTACTGGCGGTGGCGGCACTGGGCACCATCGTGGTGAGCACCGGAGCCTGGTCCGAGGCCGGGCCGCAGCTGTGGTTCGCCGCGGCGGCGGGTGTGGTGGGCCCGGCGGCCATGCTCTGCTTCTACCGGGCCCTGGCCCTGGGGCCGATGGGGGTGGTGGCTCCGCTGGGGGCCCTGGGCGGAGTGGCCGTGCCGGTGGGGCTGGGCCTGGCGCTGGGCGAGCGCCCGGGCCTGCTCCAGCTGGCCGGCATCGCGGTGGCCGTGGCCGGAGTGGTGCTGGCCAGCGGGCCGGGGATGGGCGGCGCGCCGGTCCAGCGCCAGGCGCTGTCGCTCACCCTGATCGCGGCCTTTGGCTTCGGCACCGTGATGGCCCTGATCGCCGAGGCCTCGCACACCCTTCTGGGGCTGTTCCTGGCGCTGTTCGTCCAGCGGCTGTGCAATGTCCTGGTCGGCGGCGCCGCGCTGTACGCCTCGGTCCGGCGCGGCAGCCCCGCGCTGCCCGAGGGCGGCTGGCAGGACATCCGTGCCGCCCTGCCGGCGCTGGTCTTTGTGGGACTGGCGGATGTGGCCGCCAACGGCACCTACAACCTGGCCGCGAACAGCGGACCGGTGACCGTCGCGGCCGTGCTGGCCTCGCTCTACCCGGTGGTCACCGCACTGGCCGCGCGCGGCCTGCTCAGCGAGCGCCTGCGCACCATCCAGGCGTCCGGGGCCGGACTGGCCCTGGTCGGCTCGGTCCTGCTGGCCAGCGGCTGACCGGTCAGGAAGGGGAGGGGGCCCGCAGCGGCGGCACCCATCCCTCGGCCGCGTCCCAGCGCCGCACCACCTTGGCGGGGACGCCGGCCACCACCGCGTGGTCGGGGACCTCGCCGCGTACCACCGCCCCGGCCGCGACCACCACATTCCGTCCCAGCCGGGCGCCGGGCAGGATCACCGCTCCGGCGCCCAGCCAGCTGCCGGAGCCTATGGTGACCGGCGCGCTGCGCGGCCACTGCCGGCCGATGGGCTGGGCGGGGTCGTCATAGGAGTGGTTGTCGCTGGTGACATAGACATAGGGGCCGCAGAACACATCGTCGCCGAAGGTGACCGGCTGCAGCGAGGCGATCACATGACTGCCCCGGCCGAGCACCACGCCGTTGCCCAGCCGCAGCACCGCCTCCGGCCCCAGGTCCTGGCCCGGCACCATGCCGGCGGTGAGGGTGACCTGTTCGCCGATGATGCAGCACTCGCCCAGTTCGATCCAGGCTTCGCCGAAGACGGTGCCCACCGGGAAGGCCAGCCGGGTGCCGGCGCCGATACGGCGGAACCGGTACGGGCCGGGGCGCTCGGCGGTCACCGCACCGGCCTCCCGCACCCAGCGCCAGCCCCGGTGCACGGCGCGCGAGACGGTCCGCCGGCGCCAGGCCAGGAGCGCCGAAGCGGCTTGGGACGAGAACGTGTTTCGATTCTTCGGCACGCGCTCACCGTACTCAGCCCCCGCCGGACGGATCCCGGCGGTCCCCTGTGATCTTCGACCCATGGCGCGGCGAGCCGCCGTCCGGTCGCCTACCGTGCCCGGGGAGAGGGAGGAGAGCACAGTGGCCGACAAGGCGTTGATTTCCGGGGTGGGCGGCCGTCAACCACGGCTGGATCCAGGGGCGTTCACCGCACCGACCGCGGTGGTGCTGGGCGAGGTCACCCTGGCGGCGGGCGCCAGCGTGTGGTATCACGCGGTGCTGCGGGCGGACTGCGGGCCGATCACCATCGGGGCGGACAGCAATATCCAGGACAACTGCACCGCCCATGTGGACCCCGGCTTCCCGGTGACCGTCGGCGAGCGGGTGACCGTGGGCCATAACGCGGTACTGCACGGCTGCACGGTCGAGGACGACGTCCTGGTCGGTATGGGGGCGACGGTGCTCAACGGGGCCCGGATCGGGGCCGGTTCGCTGATCGCGGCCCAGGCCCTGGTCCCCCAGGGCATGGTGGTGCCGCCCGGCTCGCTGGTGGCGGGGGTGCCCGCCAGGGTCCGGCGGGAGCTGACCGCCGAGGAGCGCGAGCACATCAAGATCAATGCGGTGATGTATGTCGAGCTGGCCCGGGCGCACCGGGAGGCGCTGGGCTGACCGCCCGGCCGGAGCGGGGCGGTCAGCCGGTATGTCCATCCCTAAGCGGGCAGCAGCCCCTCGATCGCCGAGACGACCTCGGCGGCATCGGGCTCGGTGCGGGGGCTGAAGCGCGCCGCCACCGTGCCATCGGGAGCGATCAGGAACTTCTCGAAGTTCCAGCGGATATCACCGGTGTGCCCCTCGGCATCCGCGGTGCCCACCAGCCCCGTGTACAGCGGGTGCCGCCGCTCCCCATTGACCTCGGTCTTCTCGGTCAGAGGGAAGGTGACGCCATAGGTGGCCGAGCAGAACTCGGCGATCTCCTCGGCGCTGCCGGGCTCCTGCCCCATGAACTGGTTGCAGGGCACGCCGAGCACGGTGAAACCGCGCCCGGCATAGCGCTCATGGAGCTGCTCCAGGGCCGCGTACTGCGGGGTGAGCCCGCACTTGGAAGCGACATTGACGATCAGTACGGCCTTGCCGCGGTACTGCGCCAGGTCGGCCGGGCCGCCCCGCAGGGCACCGATCTCCACGTCATAGAGGGACATACGCACTCCTCGCTGTCTTAACTGGTCAGGTCAACATACGCGGTTGACACATCACCGGCCCGCCTCCTACGGTGTACAACGTTCCTGTTGCCGTCGATTGGAGAAGGACGTTGCTCGTCTGAGGTCTTGAGACACCGCGCCACGCAGTGCCGATACTGCGTGCGTTCTGCTGTGCGACCTCGACGCTTTGAGCCGTCCTCCCGCCGGTACGGGGCTTTTCGCCGTTTCTCAACGGCATCCCCTCAGCACACGGCCATGGTCGCCCTGCGGTGTCCCTCCATGTTGCCCCAGCCCCTGCTCAGCAACCTCTTGAGGCCCGCATGTCTATTTCCCCTTCCTTCATCACCTGCAACTCGCTCTCCTACACCTGGCCGGACGGCACCAGCGTCTTCGACGGTCTCCAACTGGCTTTCGGGCCGGGCCGGTCCGGCCTGGTGGGCGTCAACGGGTCCGGAAAGTCAACCCTGGTCAAGCTGATCACCGGCCGGCTCACCCCGACCGGGGGCAGTGTCCAGGTGGCCGGCGAGATCGGCTGGCTGCCGCAGAACGCCACCTTGGACACCACCCTCCGGGTGGACCAGGCTCTGGGCATCGCCGGTGCCCGTGCCGCCCTGCACGCCATCGAGGCGGGCGATGTGCGCGAGGAGCACTTCAGCGCGGTCGGTGACGACTGGGACGTGGAGGAGCGCGCCCTGGCCGCCCTGGACCAACTGGGCCTGGGCCATATCGGCCTGGACCGCACCACGGGCGAACTGTCCGGCGGCGAGACGGTCCTGCTGCGGCTGGCCGCGCTGCTGCTGCGCCGGCCCGATGTGCTGCTGCTCGACGAACCCACCAACAACCTGGACCTGCACGCCCGGCGGCGCCTGTACACAGCCGTCGAGGGCTGGTCCGGGGTGATGGTGGTGGTCAGCCATGACCCCGAACTCCTGGAACGGGTGGACCAGATCGCCGATCTGCGCTCCGGCGAGGTCACCTGGTACGGCGGCGGCTTCTCCGCGTACCGGGAGGCGCTGGCCGCCGAGCAGGAGACGGCCGAGCGCCTGGTCCGGGTGGCCGAGGCCGACCTGCGCAAACAGAAACGCGAACTGGCCGACGCCCAGATCAAGCTGGCCCGCCGCAAGCGGTACGGCCAGAAGATGTGGGACAGCAAGCGCGAGCCCAAGGTTGTCATGGGCGAACGCAAACGGCAGGCCCAGGTCTCCGCGGGCAAGCACCGCATCATGCACGAGGAGAAACTGGCCGGGGCCAGGGAACGGCTGGACGAGGCGGTGGAGGCGGTACGTGATGACGACGAGATCCGCGTCGACCTGCCGTACACCGAGGTGCCCCCGGGCCGCTCGGTGCTCACCCTGCGCGACCTCCGCCTCCCCTACGGGGCCCGGGTGGAGGGCGAGTTGGAGCTGCGCGGACCGGAGCGGATCGCGCTGATCGGCCGGAACGGCTCGGGCAAGACCACACTGCTGCGCACCATCGCCGGTGAGCTGACCGCGCTCTCCGGGACGGTGACCGCCCATGTGCCGCTGCGGTTCCTGCCCCAACGGCTGGACGTCCTGGACGAGGAGCTGACCATCGCCGAGAATGTGGCCGCCTTCGCCCCCGGCAGCACGGACAACCAGATCCGGGCCCGGCTGGCCCGCTTCCTGTTCCGGGGAGCCCGGGCCGAGCAGCTCACCTCGACCCTCTCCGGCGGCGAGCGCTTCCGGGCCACTCTGGCCGCCCTGATGCTCGCCGAGCCCGCCCCTCAGCTGCTGATGCTCGACGAGCCGACCAACAACCTGGACCTGGCGAGCGTCCGCCAGCTGACCACGGCCCTGGAGTCCTACCGGGGCACGCTCCTGGTGGCCAGCCATGACCTGCGGTTCCTGCGGTCCATCGGGGTCACCCGCTGGCTGCTGATGGACGGGGCACTGCGGGATGCCTCCGCGGAGGAGGTGGCCGCCCGGTAAGCCCCGCCCCCGGCACAAACGGCCGGGGCCCGTCGGCACACCGCCGACGAGCCCCGGATCCGTTCCGTCCTGTCCTACTCGGCGACCGTCGCGGGCGCCGACTCTGCCTGCTGCTGCTCGGCCTCGGCCGCGGCCTTCTTGGCCTTGATCCGCATCACCACGAACGACCCCACCCCGAACAGCGCGGCGACGGCCAGACCGATGTAGGAGATCTGGCCCATCCACTTCTCGGCCGCCTTGCCCACGGTGTAGACCAGCGCGACCGTGCCGCCCGCCCAGCAGATGCCGCCCAGCACATTGGCGATCAGGAACTTCCAGTACGGCATCTTCAGCACGCCCGCCAGCGGCCCGGCGAAGATCCGCAGCAGGGCGATAAAGCGGCCGATGAAGACGGCCCACATGCCCCACTTGGTGAACGCCTTCTCGGCGGTGGCCACATGGTGCGGCCCGAAGTGCTTGGGGAACTTGCGGCCCAGCCACTCCAGCAGCGGCTTGCCGCCCTTGCGGCCGATCAGATAGCCGATGGAGTCACCGATGATCGCTCCGCCCACCGCGCAGGCGCCCAGCACATAAGGGTTGATGTGGTCCTGGGAGGACGCCATCAGCGTGGCACTCACCAGGACGATCTCACCGGGAAGCGGGATGCCCAGGCTCTCCAGACCGATGACCCCGCCCACCATCAGGTAGACGGCGATCGCCGGCACCGATTCGAGCCAATGCTGGATGTGCAACGCCGGTTCCTCCCCGGATCATGACCTGTTTCCCGGCGTGCGCCGATGTGGGCGCACCCCGGGAAGCCTACTTGAGTACAGAGACTCGGACCGGGGGCTGCCGGTTGAGCGAAACGCGCCACAACCACGCAGCGCGGTCACACCCTCTCGCTCCGCAGCCGTTCAAGGTGTGTCCGGGATCACAGCGCGCGCCCATGGTGCCGGGGCTACCGGCCGCACAGCTGTCGTAGCCGACAGGTACGGTTTGGTCATGCGTGTTTCCGGAACAAGCACCACCGACGAGAATGCCGGACTGCCGGAGGTCATCAAGACCGCCGCGCGCCAACTCCTGGTGAAACTGGGCGCCGGGGGGCTTTCCCTGGCTGCCGTCGCCGAGGGCAGCGGCCTTGCCGTCGCCGAGGTGGAAGCGGTCTTCCCGCACCGTGACGACCTGCTGACCGCGCTGCTCATCGATGTCTACAACGAGTCCGGCGCCGCCATGGAGCAGGCCGAGCAGGCCGCCCGGGAGGCCAACGCCCCGGCGGGCGCGCGGCTGCTGGCGGCCACCCGGGCGCTGCGGCAGTGGTCCTTCGACAACCCCGGTGAGTTCACGCTGATTTATGGCTCGCCCGTTCCGGAGTACCACGCCCCGCAGGACACCGTCCCGCCCGCCTCGCGCACCCCCGCGGTGCTGGCCGGCATCATCCGCTCCGCGCTGGAGGCCGGTGAACTCACCCCGCCCCGGCGGGTGTTGGCCGGTCCGCCGCTGCTCCGGCCGGAGGCCGTGGAGCTCTTCGGCGGCCTGCCCGAGGCTCCGTTCTCGGATGTCATCGAGCGCGGCATCGTGCTGTGGAGCAACCTGATCGGGCTCCTGGTGTTCCAGGTCTTCAGCCGTACCCATGACAGCGTCCGGGACGAGGCCGCGTTCTTCGACTACGCCATCGCCGTGGCGGCCGAAGGCGTCGGGCTCATGGTTCCCCTGGACGAGCACACCGACTAACCATCCGCCGCCGCGCGGCACCGGCGGGGAATCAGACCGTGAACACACCAAAACCCTCTGCTTCGTGATTGCGGCGCTCTCGTCGTATGCCGCGCTCGCCTACCGGCTGTGCCAAGTCAGGCGCAGCCGGCGGGACAACGCCTATCGCACCCTGGTCATCACCCTGGTGCTCCAGTGCCTCACCTTCACCATGGGTGCCGTCGCCATGGGAGGCGGCAGCTTTCTGGGTGTCGGCAACCCGGCGATCCTGGTGATGCACCTGTCGGCGGTGGCCTTCTGTGGCCGAGGCCGGCGGCGGCCAGTCACTCGCCCAGCGGTGGTAGGGCGGCGCGGCACAGCTGTGGATCGCAGCCGCACCCCGCACGGCCTCGGTCAGCCGGCCGCCGTCCGGCGCGTCCGGCGCCAGGTGCTCGATACCAGGCTCGGCGCTGCGGCCCGACTTGGTAATGACCCGTACCGAATGGCCCTGTTCGGCCAGCAGCCGGGCGGTGGCCGCTCCGGCGGGCCCGAATCCTATGACGACATAAAGACTCGCCCGCGCACACCAGCGCGAATATATGTCGCTCTTGTGTCAGCTCCGGCACGGCTGGTAAGGCACTCGGCGGTCATGGCGACTCCCTTTCACCGCCGGGTGGTTGAGGGGCCGTCCTCGGTGATGACCGAGGGGGTGGGCGAATCCGCAGCCCGGCTCACGCTGTGTCGAACTGCGCGGGGACGGAGCGGCCGGGGCATCCTCGGTCGCGTGGCTGCCCGGCTAGCGGACGGCCCAGGCCGTCCGCTGGCGCACCCTCACTTCACCACGACCGTGCCATGCATATACGGGTGGATCGTGCAGTAGTAGCTGAACGTCCCGGCGGAGTTGAACGTATAGCTGTAGGTACCGCCACGGTTGAGCGTCGCGGAATGCAGCGGGCCCGCGCCGTTGTCGCTGGTCACCGTGTGCGGAGCCGAGTCCTGGTTGGTCCAGGTCACCGTGGTGCCCTTGCTGATGTTCAGCGGCGAGGGCGCGTAGGCGAAGTTGACGATGGCCACCTTGGACGCCGAGGGAGCGGGCTTCGAGCTGGCGGGTGCGGCCTTGGAGGACGAGGCCGAGGACGCCGGGGCCGCTGACGAAGCCGAGGACGCGGCCGTCGCGGAAGGCTTTCCGGAAGCCCCGTGGCCGCCACCACCGCCACCGGAACATCCGCCCAGAGCGACTGTCCCGGCGACGGTGGCGGCGGCCACCAGCACTGCGGTGATACGGCGTCTGCGTGTCCAGATACGTGTCTCTGTCCGAGCCATGATGGTGACCCAATCGCCATGCGAAGTGGTGCGTTCGGAAACGGGCCGACCCTAACCCCCGGCCGGGCCGCCATCCGGAACCGCCACGCCCGCGAGCAGCGCCATCACCCCCGCCGGCCAGGCATGCGATAGCCGCTGACGGCGCCAAGGCCGACGGCCGCGGCCACCGCCGCCACGGCCTCGGCCACGGCGGACACCGTCTTCTTCGGGTACCACGCCGGCTCATGCATATGGGGCAGCGGGCCCAGGGCGCCCACGTCCACATACCGGTACAGCAGCACCGCGCCGAGTGCCGACGCGGCCACCAGGAAGGCGAACGCCCACACCACGCGGTTCCGTCCGCCCACCAGCACCAGCAGCGCGGCGAGCGCGGCGGCCGCCGCCTCGATGCGGAACAGCGTCCCCTGGCTGATGCCTCCCCGTACGGGGTCATATGCCTCGGCGAGATCGGCGTGGACATAGGCATCAACAGCCAGCCCCGCCGCGGTCAGCAGCCGTAGCAGCCACATATCAGTCCGCGACATCATCGGCCCCGGCGGTCAGCAAGCCTTGGCCGCAGGGGCCGACTGCCGCGTTTCACCTCACTTCACTACTTCACTACGACTGTGCCGTGCATAGACGGGTGGATCGTGCAGATGTAGCTGAACGTGCCAGTGGAGTTGAACTTGAAGCTGTAGGTAGCGCCACGGCTGAGCGTCGGCGAGTTCAGCCCCGAGCCGGTCACGGTGTGCGGAGCCGAATCGTTGTTGGTCCAGGTCACCGTGGTGCCCTTGCTGACGGTCAAGGTGGACGGCGAGAACGCGAAGCCGGCGATCGTCACACGGTTGGCCGCCGCCGGTGCGCTCGGAGTCGTGGGGGCCGCAGGGGCCATAGGAGTCGCAGGGGCCATGGGAGCCGCAGGGGCCATGGGAGTCATCGAGCCCATGGAGGCCGCGGTGGAAGCGGGTGCCATCGCGACCGCGGCGGGCCCTCTGAAGTACCCATGCTCGCCGCCATGCCGACCGTGTCCGTCATGTCCGCCACCGCACCATGCGCCTACCGCGGAGACACTCGCGGCAGTGGTGGCGGCCACCAGCAAGGTCGTGACACGGCGCCGGCGAGTCCACTTCGGGGAATCCGTACCTGATTTACGTGTCATGATGTCGACCCAATCCAACTCTTGTGCGGGTCTATGTGCGCCCCGCGAGGATGCGAGTCGCACATCCAGACATAAACGACGATACTCCGCATATTCCCGGCTCGTACAGGGCTGTTGGCATGTCGGCCCGATACGCACGGCCCACCGGGCGTTGCCCCGGGGCCCCCTTGCGGACCTGCGGCGACGCGGGAAACCATAGGACCGTCCGGCCCGTTCGGTCATGTCCGCTTCCCGCAGAGCATTCACCGGCATACGGACGGTAGCGAACCCCCTCGCGTGTTCCGCAGGCCGCCCCGGCTCGCATCAGGGACAGCGCACGCTCCAACTCCGTTGCCGCGCATACGACTTGACGGGATCCATGCCGGTCCGCCCAGTTCATACCCGCGCGTTCAGTAGTGCCAGCGCGCACGGCCTCCTTCGTCGCCGCAGGTGATGAGCCGTCCGTGCGCGTCATGGGTGCTGGCACCGATGTCGGCTTTACGGCAGAACTGTCCGGCCTGGTAGCAATTGCCGGTGTTGGAACGGATCTCGCAGGGCGACTCCCCGGCGGAACTTCCCCCGGTGCCTCGATCCGCAGAAGGTGTGGTGGCCGGCTCGGTCGAGGGCTTGTCCGCCGGAGCGGTCGTCCTGTTCCCGGTCGCCCGAGCCGTCCGGCTCGGCGTGGGCGCCGGCTTCGATAGGGAGGGCGAGGCGGTCGCACTCTTCGACGTCTGGTCATCACCGGTGCAGCCGGCAATGGCGAGCACTGCCGCGAGCACGAATCCGCACGTGGCGACCATGCGGTGGCGGAAAGCGGGGCGGGGCTTGACAGAGGCGGGCAAGAGCGGACTCCACGATCAATAGGGACAGTTGGCCGCTGACGCCGTCAGATCGTGGGGGGACCGGCTCGAACACTCTAGCCTGCCAGTCGGCCGCCGCGCCCTGGCATTCCGGGGAGGGGTCCCACTCGTGGAGCTCGGACGGCGAGCCCGAATCGGTGGACGAGGACCGGCACTTCGCGCCCCCGGGCTCCTCCCGCCAGGTGATTGACTAGGCCGCATGAATCTCGCGCGACAGGGCGGCCCGTCATGAGTGCCGGTGGCATGCCGCCGGAGTCCGACGCTGCCCCGATGAGTTGGGCCGCTCCCCCGCTCGACCCCGAACTCGGCTCCGCACTGGCCGCCTTGGGGGACGAGGCGATAGCGCCCCTCACTCCGGAGAACCTCGCGGACCGGCAGCGGCGGGATGCCGTGGCCCGGCCCAGGCCGACGCTCCGGGAGCTTCGGTCCGACGGTCGCTTCGAGGTGGCGGAGCTGCGCGTGCCGGGGGCGTCCGGCGGGCAGGACGTCACCCTGGTGAGCGCCCGGCCCGCCGGGATCGCCGGGCCGCTGCCGCTGCTGTACTACATGCACGGCGGCGGAATGATCACGGGCAACGCATGGTCCGTACTGCCACGGCTGCTCCGCGAATGGGCCCTGCCACTGGAGTTGGCCGTTGTCTCCGTCGAGTACCGGCTGGCGCCGCAGGCGCGGTACCCCGGCCCCCTGGAGGACTGTTACGCCGGGTTTGTCTGGGCGGCCGGGCACGCGGCCCGGCTGGGCATCGACCCGGACCGGATCATCATCGGCGGAAAGAGCGCCGGCGGCGGACTCGCCGCGGCCCTCGCCCTGCTCACCCGCGACCGGGGCGGGCCCATACCGATCGGGCAACTCCTTATGTGCCCCATGCTCGATGACCGCGGCGACACGGTCTCCAGTCACCAGATGGCCGGCGTCGACACCTGGGACCGGACCTCCAACGCCACCGCATGGCAGGCGCTGCTGGGCGACCGGTACGGCGCCGCGGACCTGCCGCCGTACGCGGCTCCCGCCCGCGCCACGGACCTGTCCGGGCTGCCCGCGGCCTATATCGAGGTCGGATCCGCCGAGACCTTCAGGGACGAGGGTGTGGCCTACGCCCAGGCGATCTGGCAAGCAGGCGGCCGAGCCGAACTGCATGTCTGGCCCGGAGCCTGCCATGGCTTCGACACCTTCGCGCCCTGGGCGGCGCTCAGCCAGGACGCCCGCGACGCCCGGACCCGCTGGCTTCGGCGCATCCTCGACCAGTGCGGTGCGAGCGGCGGGCCCTCCCGCGCCCCGCTGCGCTAGCTACGGTCCAACTTCCGCAGCCGGGGGATCAGTTGGGGCACCCGCCGCTTGTACTCCTCATAAGCTCCGGGGAACTCCGCGGTCATCAGCCGCTCCTCGGCGGCGATCTTCCACTGCACCAGCACCACGGCGATGACCAGGGCGACCAGCCAGCCACCCAGCTGATTGAGGAGCGCGGTGCCGATGAACATGGCGAGGATCGCGGTGTAGATGGGGTGCCGGACGATCGCATATGGACCGTCGGTGCGCAGCTCATGCCCTTCCTTGGCGGCCGGGGCCGAGGTCCACATCAGCCCGAGTGCCCGCCGCGCCCAGAGGGCGAAGGCCGTGCCCGCGATCAGGACCACGGCCCCGACGGCCCGCAGCCACTCCTGGTGCACGGTGAGCGGATCCCATGTCCCCTTGGGCAGCAGGAGGTTCACCACAATCACCACGGTGATCCCGATGGCAATCCGCCACCGCTGCAGAAACCCGCCTCGCGTACGCACCCCGGGTGCCCGCCGGGCGTTGTACAGCGCGCCCAGCACCCACACCGCCAAGAAGAGCCCCCAGCAGAACCAGAGAACCGCCCCCGCGAAGCGGCCCCATTCGGAATCCGTCATCTCAGCCCCTCCCCCAGGGGAAAGCCGCGGTGCGACTGCCCTCGTGGACAGAGCCACGGCGTATGCGGAGAAGTTCCCCCGATGCGGGTCCCGGCAAGCGTCCGGGATTGGCCAACCGCGCGGTGACCGCGCCGGAGTGCGCACGCCTACCGGCGGTCGCGCCATGTGGTCGGTATCGTCCGCCGCAATTGCAACAGGCACCCGGAGAAGCACAGCAGCCGGAGCGGAGGAGAGGCACATGGCCGAGGCCCACCACCCGGGTGAGCACGACTCGGTACGTCTCGCACTGGTGATCGGCGCTCTTGGCGTGGTCTTCGGTGACATCGGGACCAGCCCGATCTACACCCTCCAGACCGTCTTCAACCCGAGCGATCCGCACCCGGTCCCGGTCACCGTACAGAATGTGTACGGCGTGGTGTCACTCGTCTTCTGGTCGGTGGTGGTCATCGTCCTGGTCACCTATGTGCTGCTGGCGATGCACGCCGACAATGACGGCGAGGGCGGCATCATGGCGCTGATCACCCTGCTGCGCCGGTCGGGCGCCCAGCGCAGCCCGCGGACCACCGCCGTACTGGCCGCCCTGGGCATCTTCGGCGCCTCGCTGTTCCTCGGCGACAGCATGATCACTCCGGCCATCTCGGTACTGTCCGCGGTCGAAGGGCTCAAGGTCGTCGAGTCATCGCTGGCGAGCGCGGTGGTGCCGGTCACCGCGCTGATCATCGTCGTGCTGTTCCTGGTGCAGCGCAGGGGGACCGCGGCGGTGGGCCGGGTGTTCGGGCCAGTGATGATCGTCTGGTTCGCGGCCATCGGCGCGTGCGGGGTGGCCGGCATCGCCGGTCACCCCCAGATCCTCAGGGCTCTGTCGCCCGCCTACGCTCTGGGCTTTCTGTCCGGCCATTTCGGCACCGCCTTCTTCGCCCTGGCCGCGGTGGTGCTCGCGGTCACCGGTGCCGAGGCGCTCTACGCGGACATGGGGCACTTCGGCCGCCGGTCGATCACCCGTGGCTGGCTGTTTCTGGTCTTTCCCGCCTGTGTACTGAGCTATCTGGGCCAGGGCGCGCTGATCCTCGCCGGTCCCGGCAATGTCAGCAGTCCGTTCTTCCTGCTCACGCCCGACTGGGGACGGCTGCCGATGGTCCTGCTGGCCACGGCCGCCACGGTGATCGCATCCCAGGCGGTGATCACCGGCGCGTACTCGGTCGCTTCCCAGGCCGCCCAGCTCGGCTATCTGCCGAGGCTGCGGATCGCCTACACCTCCGAGTCCACCATGGGCCAGATCTATGTGCCCTGGATCAACTGGCTGCTGATGGTCTCGGTGCTCACCCTGGTCCTGGCCTTCCGCAGCTCCACGGCCCTGGCCTTCGCCTTCGGCATGGCGGTCACCGGCACCATCACCATCACCACCCTGCTGTACTTCTATGTCGCCCATGCGAAGTGGCGGGCACCCGTGTGGCTGGTCACCATCGGGGCGACCGCGCTGATCCTGGTGGACCTGCTGTTTGTGGCGGCCAACCTGACCAAGCTGGTGCACGGCGCTTGGCTGCCGTTGCTGATCGGCCTCACCGCGTTCACCGTCATGACGACCTGGCAGCGCGGTCGCGAACTCGTCACCGCGGAACGGGCACGGCACGAGGGCTCGCTGAGCGAGTTCATCGACGACCTGCGCAGCGGGAAGACGCCGACGCTCCGGGTCCCCGGCACGGCCGTCTTCCTCAACCGGGGCAAGGAGACCACTCCGCTGGCCATGCGGGCCAATGTCGAGCACAACCAGGTACGGCACGACCAGGTCGTGATCCTTTCCATCGAGACCGAGCCGGTGCCCCGGGTTCCGGCCGACCGGCGGATCCTGGTCGACGGTCTTGGCTACGCCGATGACGGGATCATCCATGTCACCGCCCGGTTCGGCTATATGGAGACTCCGGATGTGCCCGGCGCACTGGGGATGCTCGCCCCGGACCGGACCGAGGGGCGGCTGCGGATCGGCCAGGCGTCCTACTTCCTGTCGAAGATCGACCTCCGGCGCGGGAAGGCGCCGACGATGGCGCCCTGGCGCAAGCGGCTGTTCATCGCCACCTCCTATATCGCGGCCGACGCCGCCGAGTACTTCGGCCTCCCCCGCGACCGCACGGTCATCATGGGCTCGCATATCGAGGTGTAGGTCCGCGGTCGCCGGACCGTACCAGGATCAACCCGGCTCCGCCGTGTCATACCGCGGGTGTATACCGGTGGTTGGATGTGCTCGCGCACCACGCATGGCAGCGTTCGCCCCATGGAGACCACGACAACCAGGCCGTCCGCAGGCCGAGTTGGCATGACCCGCCGTCGCATGCTGGGGGCGGCGCTGGCAGTTGGGGCCGCCGTGCCGGCCGGTGTCGCGGGGCCGGCCTGGGCGTCTCCGGCCGCACCGGGCCCGCTGCGGCCCACCCTGCCCATGCCCACCGGGCCGTACCCGGTGGGCATGGTGGCACTGCATCTCATCGACGCCTCGCGGCCGGATCCGGTGGCCGGCCCGGGGCATCACCGTGAGCTGATGGCCGGCGTCTGGTACCCCGCCCGGAACGTTGGGCGGTATCCGCGGGCGCCCTGGATGACCGCCGGTCCGCTGCGGGCGCTCCTCACCTCCGCGGGGTTCCAGGCCGGCGCCATCGCGGCGCCGCTCACGGCCGGCCATGAGGGCGCTCCGGTGCGGCGGACGGGCCACCGGTTGCCGGTCCTGGTGTACTCGCACGGTGCGCGCAGCCACCGTGCCGACCACACCATCATGGTCCAGGAACTCGCCAGCCATGGGTATGTGGTGGTCACCGTGGACCACACCTACGACGGGTTCAGCGAGTTCCCGGACGGACGGGTCGTCGTCCCCCTCAGAGACCGCAAGTACGCGTTGGGACCGGCGGACTTCGCCGCGGACATCCGGTTCGTCCTCGACTGCGTCGAGCGGCTCGGTGCCGGGCACAACCCGGATGCCGGACACCGGCCGCTGCCGGCCGGCCTGCCCGGTGGGCTCGACCCGCACCGCATCGGGGTGTTCGGCTGGTCGAAGGGCGGCACGGCGACCGCCCGGGTCATGCTCGAGGACCGGCGCGTCCGGGCCGGGCTGAGCCTGGACGGCCCGATGCTGCCGGCGATCACCGCCGACCTGGACCGGCCGTTCATGATGATGACCGCCGAGTTCACCCGGGCCCAGGAGCCCGGTGTCGCCGAGTTCTGGTCACATCTGCGCGGTTGGCGGCTCAACGTACAGGCCGAGGGTGCCATCCATCCGTCGTACGGCGACACCCAGGCGCTGATCCCTCAGGTGGCGAAGGCGGTCGGAATGAGCGACGAGCAGCTCCGGGACTGGATCGGCACCCTCGATCCGGCCCGGGCGGTTCGGATCCAGCAGGCCTATCCGCTCGCCTTCTTCGACCTGCAGCTGCGGCACCACCGGGAGCACCTGCTCGACGGCCCGTCCCGGGCCTTCCCGGAGGTGAGGTTCCTGCCCTGAGCCGGCGGACCGCGGCGCCCGCTACGGCCCGGTGTCCCCTGCCGCCCGCGCGGTGACCCTACCGCCGGGGGTCAGGGTGAAACGGGTACCGTCCATGACCGTCGTGGCTCGGGCCGCCTTGCCATACGCCTTTATAGTGAAGCCCTCCGCCTTGCCCATATGGACATCCGCTTCGGCGGCGTCGCTCCATGAGTTGACTCTCACCCACACCGACCAGCCCTCCTTGTCCCGCTTCTCCTGCCACGGCCCCCAACTGCTCTGCGGCAGATACCCCGCGCCACGGCCCGAGAGCACATACCAGCCCGCGAGCCCCAGCAGCACCAGGACGGCCACCAGCGGAAGCGCGAGCGACGGGCGGCGGAGGCGGGAGAGGGCCACGGTGGATTCCCTACGGTGCGGAGCGACAGCTTGACCACAGTCATAGACGGCCCCGAGCGGGGTCGCGTTCCCCCGGGCGACCACGCACCGGGCCACCGCTGACCCGCGAAGGGCTCGGCTATGCGGTGGCTTCGGCGTGCCACAGGTCGGGGCCAAAGACCTCGTAGGGGTCCGTGCCTTTACGGGCCAACGCTGGTGTAACAGGTGGCGTCCATCCCTGGGCAGGGCCAAGTGGTCCCCGGCGAGGTCCGCTCGGCCGATGTCGCGGCCCGGCGCCCCACGGCACACTGGTCATGGCCGGTCGGGAAAACCCGCTCCACGCCGCGTGCTGCTCCGCCCGGATGTTCCTGGCCTCCCCATCCGCGCGGGCGGCCCGCCGCGGTCCGACCGTTCACGGCCGCCCGGCCGCCTGGGTCCGTCCCCCGGCGGCCGGGGACGGTCACCCCGTCACCGGACGGGGACAATGGCCCTGCCGGTGTCCTCGGCAACAGGACCAACGGCCCCATGGGGCATGCCCTTTCGATCCAGGATCCATGCTGCCCTCGGCAGCTGGGTTCGGCCTCATAAAGAGCGTGAACCATGACGGCCGGCCGCTTCCCTGCGGTGCCCGGGCGGTCCGGTGCGCCGGGCTGCCGGTGACCTTCGCCTGTGCCATCCGGGCGGCGGGCCGGAGGCTCATGGTGCAACTGCCCGCCGACGGGCGTGGACGGGAACGGCCGTCAATTCGGGGCCACTTGGCCCCGGGTCCGGCGGCGAGGTGCGGCCGCAGCGGACCCCGGACCTACCAGGGCACGACCTGCCCCTGGTAATCCACGAAGTGGAGGCCGGACTTCCCCTGGTGGCGCTCCATCGTCGCCGCCACCCCCGGAATGCTCTCCTCCACGCTGAGATCGGCGTCGGGCCCGCCGAGTTCGGTGCGGACCCAGCCCGGGTCCATCAGCAGCAGCGTCCGGGTGTCCTCGGCGTGGCGGACGGCATAGCAGCGCATCAACTGATTCAGCGCGGACTTGCTGGCCCGGTAGAGGTCCTGCCCGCCTTCGGTGTTCAGAGCGATGCTGCCCTGATCGGAGGACATGACGCCAATGGTCCCGGCCGGCGCGACCAGCGGGCCGAGGGTCTCCACCACACGCATCGGGCTGAGCGCGTTGGTGACCATGACTTCGGTGAACATGTCCGTAGGGACTTCGCCGATCGGGATATCGCCGCGTGTTACCGCGGCGTTGACAAAGAGCAGGTCGAGAGTGTGCCCTGCCAGTCGGTCGCGCAGTGCCGAGACCTGATCCGGCTCGGTCATCTCCAGTGACTCGATGGTCAGCCGCCCGCCGGATGCTTCGGCCAGTTGATGAAGGCCGGTGCGCCGGCTGCCCCGGACCGTGCCTATGACATTCCAGTCGCGGCGCAGGTATTCGGCGGCGAGCCCAAGACCCAGGGCGCGTGAGGCCCCGATGACAACGGCGGTCTTGCGGGTGTCCTTCATATGGTTCCTTCGATGGTCAGGGCGTCGGGTCTGTCGCGAAGCGCCGTTCACAACTGCCCTCTGGCAGCGGGTGATTGCGGCGATCATGCCGGTAAGTCTCCGAGTGGCCCGGCCGGGCGTCCAATACCCTTTGGACCGCGTTGATACCGTCATGGCATGGATCTGGATCTGCGAAAGCTCCGCTATTTCGTCGCGGTGGCCGAGCATCGGCACTTCGGCCGGGCGGCACAGGCGCTGTTTATCGCCCAGCCGGTTCTCAGCCGGCAGATCCGCGCGTTCGAACAGGAGCTGGGATGCCCACTGTTCTCGCGGTCCACGCGCAGCGTTGAGCTGACCGCCGCGGGAAAGCAGCTGTATGACGAGGCGTCAAGAATCACCACCGTGGTGGAGGTGGCGCTGCGGCGGGTGCACGAGGCCCAGCGGGGCGAGCAGCGGCTGGTCGTCGGCTTCTCGCCCGGCCTCCATGTGTCGGACGCGATCCGGGCGTTCAGCGTGCGCCATCCGACGGTCGAGATCGATGTCTTTCCGCTGCGCTGGTGGGAACGGGACGCTCCGCTCCGCGATGGCCGGGCGCATGTGGGATACCTCCGCCGCCCCTTCGACGACTCGGGCCTGCGCACCATTCCCGTCGGCAGCGAGGCCAAGGTCGCATGCCTGCCCGTGACACATCCGCTGGCCGGCTGCCGCGCCCTCACCTCGGCCGATCTCGACGGTGAGCCGATCCTTGACGGCAGGACGCGGCGGCCGTCCACACTGGAGGAGAAGTTCGAACTCATCGCCGCCGGCCAGGGCATCGCGCTCGTCCCGGTCAGCGTCGCGGGCTCGTACTCCCGCCCTGACCTCGTCTACCGGCCGGTTACCGACGCCCCGCCCGTCGAGACTTGCCTGGCGGTACTGGAGAGCGGCTGCGCGGGCCCCGTACCGGAGTTCCTGGACATCGCCACCGCAACGCTGCGCCGGCGCTCCGGCGATACGGGGCGGGAGGAGGCGGCCGGGGCCGCGAGCCCGGCGAACCCGCCCGCCATGGACTGACCGAGCGCCATGCGCCATGGGACGGCCCCACTCCGTCCGGGCGGCGGCGGGCTCGCGGTATGCGCTCGCCGGACGTCCGGCCCCGCGACAGGAGGTCGCCTTGGTGCCCGTCCACCGACCGGCCCGGCGGACCGGCCCGCCGTGGGCGAACAGCCGGGCTACGGCTGCTGATTGCGCGCTTCGGCGGCGATCACCGCCGCCTGTACCCTCCGCTCCACACCGAGTTTGGCCAGCATCCGGGAGATATGGTTCTTCACCGTCTTCTCGGCGAGGTACAGCTTCCGGCCGATCTCACGGTTGGTGAGTCCATCCCCGATGAGGTCGAGGATCTGGCGTTCGCGCTCGGTCAGCGAGGCCAGGGCCGGCGGTAGTTGTTCCTCCTCCGGCTGTCCGCGCAGCCTGGCCATCAGACGGGTGGTGGCGCCGGGGTCGAGCATGGACTGGCCGCCGGCGACGGTGCGGACGGCGGTGACCAGGTCGGTGCCGCTGATCTGCTTGAGGACATAGCCGGCGGCTCCGGCCATGACCGCGTCGAGCAGCGCCTCCTCGTCGTCGAAGGAGGTGAGCATCAGACAGGCCAGGTCCGGCATCCGGGAACGCAGTTCACGGCAGACGCTCACCCCGTCGCCGTCCGGCAGCCGCACATCCAGCACCGCGACCCGGGGGCGCAGGGCCGGGATACGCACCAGGGCCTGCTCGACGGTGCCGGCCTCGCCCACCACGGCCAGGCCGTCCTCGGCCTCCAGCAGGTCGCGGATACCGCGGCGGACCACCTCGTGGTCATCGAGCAGGAACACGCTCACCGGTTCGCCGCCGGCAAACGGCCCTTCGCTGCGGTCAGTGGTCACACGGACTCCCTGTTGATGCGATACCCCGACACCATGCCGAGGCTGATGCTGACGGTGTGCGCCATCTCGCCGCCGACCCATGGTTCGACGGCGTCCCGGTAACGCCGCTGCAGATCCGGGTCGTTCACCAGGTGGGCCTCGCCGGTGACCACCACGCTCCAGCCGGTGCGCCGCTCGGTGTCGAAGGCATCGGCCTCGTAGGCCACCACGGCGCCGTCGCGGGCCGGGCCGAGCAGCGCGGCACCGCCGTGGGCGCGGATGATGATCAGGTCGTCCAGGAGTACATGGTTGACCGGACGCACCGCGGGCAGGGCCTGATGGCTGAAGATCAGCCGCCCGATCGGCACGCTCTTCAGCAGGCTGAGCGCCTCTTGGCGGGACAGCCTCCCCAGGTGCGGGGCGGTCGGCGGGCCGGGCACCGTCACAGCCGCGACTCCGCGGCACCCGCACGGACAGCGAAAGGCGATCCGGCTACTTGCCGGATACCTGGGCGATTGATATGGGCCATGGCCCCATTAGACATACCGGCGGCAGGGGCGACTAGATGACTGATGCCAAGGGGTTCAGTGGTCGTACGCGGTGAGGGAGCGCATGACGGGCTGTCCGGCTTGGTCGTTGTGCCAGATCGCGGCGGT